>JAJYXP010000014.1:3330-45760 GCA_021801705.1 Pseudomonadota bacterium | reverse complement strand
CAAAAGGAAGCACGGATTGATTTTATTACTGCGAAAGTGGCGGAATTGGTAGACGCACTGGATTTAGGTTCCAGCGCCGCAAGGCGTGGGGGTTCGAGTCCCCCCTTTCGCACCAAATAAAATCAAAAGGTTAATGTGAATTTCCAAGCTCACGCATACCGCCCTATAGTGATCGATGGATACTGTTTCCCCTAAAAAAAAGCTTTTCGAGAACTTCGCTCGTGTTGCAAAAGCACTTGCAAGCGCCAATCGGCTTGAATTGCTGGAAGCGCTTGCGCAGGGCGAGCGCAGCGTGGATGGGCTGGCACAGGCAAGCGGCATGTCGGTGGCCAATACTTCACACCATCTTCAAATCCTGCGTGAAGGAGGACTGGCTCAGTCGCGCAAGGAAGGGACCCAGGTCATCTATAGCCTGACGGATGAAAAGGTGCCCGCACTGTTATCGAATATCCGATATGTGGCAGAACGGCACTTGGCGGAAGTGGAGCGCATCGTCCGTGAAAACTTTGAGAGCCGGGACAATCTTACTCCCGTCCGGCGCGATGAGCTCCTGGGATTAGTGAGGTCCGGGGAGGCGATGGTGATTGATGTTCGCCCCCCCGCTGAATTTGATGCGGGCCATATCGAAGGGGCGGTCAATATCCCCCTTGAATCCCTGCCGGAGAGGTTGAGCAAATTGCCTCACGACCAGGAGATTGTCGCCTACTGCCGTGGTCCCTATTGCATGCTGGCCTTTGAAGCGGTGGAACAGTTGCGTCAGCACGGCTACCGTGCCCGCCGGCTGGAAGACGGCTTCCCGGAATGGAAGGTTGACCACCTTCCAGTTGATCAGTAACTCAAAATTCCCTTTCAAACGTGTCATGTAGGGCCGAATTCATTCGGCCTGATGGCCTGGCCGAATGAATTCGGCCCTACAATTTGTGCTGGTTCCGGCTTCGCCGGCTTAATGGATAATCTGGGTTGAATACACATCCAGCTCTAGGCCGTTAAACTCCCCCAGAAAAATCCTGTTGACAATTTTTCGGGTGATTTCCTATAACAATATTCAAAGATTCGTTTGAATATTGTTATAATAGGTATAATGAGTGCCGCTATGGTATTCGCGACAACTCCATGCAATTTCTCCCCCCGCTGTTACAGGTATTTTGTCAGTCAGCATTAGAAGGATCCAAGCCATGATTTTTATTGCCCTATTCGCCGGAGCCATCACCGGCATCGTGTTGGGTCTGTTCGGCAGCGGCGGTTCCATCATCGCCATGCCAGCGCTCATGTATCTGCTTCATGTGGAAGCGAAATCGGCAATTGCCATGAGCCTGGGCATAGTGGCGGTTACCGCGACAGTTTCTGCCTATGACAACTGGCGGCGGGGCAACGTGAACGTGAAGATTTCTGCGGTGTTCGGCCTGTTTGGTGTGATCGGCACCTATGGCGGGGCGCGGCTGGGTGTTTTGACGCCAGTTGTAGTGCAATTGACGCTGTTCGCCTTGATCATGTATGCCGCCGCCTGGAAGATGCTGCTGAAGACGCAGGTCAAGCCTGTGCCGGCCCAATTTGCGGGGGCGGGCGGACCAAATGTTGATGCAGAGGATGAGGCGATTTCCGCGCATATGGGGCACATCGCTGTCCACGGTATTGGTGTGGGCGTGCTGACAGGCTTGGTCGGCGTGGGCGGCGGCTTCCTGATCGTGCCGGCGCTGGTGCTGCTATCGGGTATTCCCATGAAAATAGCGATCGGCACCTCCCTGGCCATCGTCGCCGCCAAGTCCTACTCCGGCTTCGCGGGATACATGGGGGCAGTCCCAATCGACTGGACAATCATGCTGTCCTTCACCACGGTAACAGTGATTGGCAGTTTTGCAGGCACCCGGATAGCGCACCGTTTTTCACAGGAAGCACTGAAGAAATGGTTCGGGATATTTCTGGTATTCGTCGCCACCTACATCATGATCAAAAGCGTGATCTGAGAAGATGCGTGGAATGTCGGGCTACTGAGTCCACGCGAGAGAATACGTGATGACTCGGTTTTTCTTTAACCTCAACGAAAGGAGTGCCATGTCTGAACCGATCGAAATTTTGTCCCAGCATCCGCCCGGCGGACGTTGTACACTTTACGCCCGTTACGCCGAAGAGATATCATCCTGTCTTGGGTTGGCAATGCGGGTCGTCCACACCGATTGTCGCGACGCGCACGGTGAGGGCTTCCCCTCCCTGCGGGTGAAGGGGGTTGCGCTGTTGCCTGGTGACGGCGTGATCCTGTCGCCGGAGGACATTTGTGCCGGACTGGCGGGCGCCGGGCTGGATTTGAGCGCCGCACCGGACCTGGCCTCGCGGCTGGAAGCCATTCTGGAACGTTTTCTCGAGGAGGTTGAATGAACGACAAGAACAACGGCCTTTCCACCCGCTGCGTCCATGCCGGGGAGCTGAAGGACGCCCACGGCTCGCCGCACACGCCGATCTACACCACCACCACCTTCAAGTTCGATTCCACTGCCGATCTGCTCGACGTGGTGGAAGGACGCAAGTCGGGCAGCCTGTACACGCGCTATGGCCTCAACCCCACCGTCTTCAGCCTGGAAGAAAAGCTGGCCGCGCTGGAAGAGGCGGAGGCGGCCTGGGCATTCAGCTCGGGCATGGCCGCCGAGGCGGCGCTGTTTCTCGCCCACGGCCGCAAGGGCATCGTCTGCATCGGCGACGCCTACGGCGGCACCATGGAGCTCCTTTCCAGTCAATTGCCGGAACTCGGCATCCCCACTTATTTTCTTCTCGGCAGCGAGCTGGACGGGTTGAGGGCATTTCTGGAAGCCGGGGCGAGCCTGGTATTTTTCGAGACGCCGACCAACCCCACCCTGGAAGTGCTGGATATCCGCAAAATCAGCGGCATTGCGCATGGATACGGCGCCCTGGTGGCGGTGGACAGCACCTTCGCTTCGCCGGTGAACCAGAACCCGCTCGCGCTCGGCGCGGACTTCGTCATCCACAGCGCCACCAAATATCTGGGGGGCCACAGCGACATCACGGCCGGGGCCCTGATGGGCGCCAGGCATCTGCTGGCACCGGTGTGGAACTGGCGCAAGAACCTGGGCACCATGATCGCACCGGATACGGCTTCGCTGCTCGCGCGCAGCATCCGCACCCTGACCGTGCGGGTGGAACGGCAAAATGCCACGGCGCAGGCCGTGGCCGAAGCGATGGCAAAACATCCGAAGGTGGCTCGGGTGTTTTATCCGGGGCTGCCCGCCTTTGCCGGCCACGGCGTGGCCAAGTCCCAGATGAAAGGGTTTGGAGGCATGCTGACGCTGGATCTGAAAGGCTGCTATGAGGACGCGGTGCGGGCGGTGGACAAGTTCCGGCTCTTTGCCATCGCGCCCAGCCTGGGTGGGGTGGAGAGCCTCGCCACCATGCCGGTGACCACCACCCATCACGGCCTGTCGCCGGAGGAGCGGGCGCGGCGCGGCATCACCGATACCATGGTGCGGCTCTCCGTCGGCCTGGAAGACGCCGCCGACCTGATCGCCGACCTGGAACAGGCGCTCGGATGAGCATCTGAAGAAACGCCAAGGCTTAACCGGAGCTTTCTGAGGATGTGCGAGCTTTTTGGAATTTCTTCCAGCCGTCCCGTCACCGCAAAGGGAATGCTCCGTGAATTCCGCCTGCGCGGCGGCCTGACGGCGGATAATCCGGACGGATGGGGACTTGCCCGGTGGGAAAACGGTGTATTTCATCTTGACAAGGAGCCGCTGCCGGCACACCAGAGTGCGCTGTTTGCAAACCTGTGCGAAACCACGCGCTCGAACCTGATCATCGCGCACGTGCGCAAGGCGAAGTTTCCGCCCGTCAACACCCTGAACAATACGCATCCTTTCCAGCGCGCATGCTGCGGAAGGAGGTGGGTGTTCGCCCACAATGGGTTGGTGCCCGATATCGTGGAGATGGAACAGGCGAACGACAGCCCGATCTGCCTGCCCACGGGAGAGACCGATTCTGAATATGCCTTTTGCCACCTCCTGAGCCATATTGCCCAGCATTTCCATCGCTCTCCTGCGGGCAATACTGCCGCCTCGTTTGCAAGCCTGGCGATGGCCAGCGAACTGATCGCCTCGCACGGCAAGTTCAATTTCCTCATGTCGGATGGTGAGTATTTGATCGCTTACGGCCATGACCGGCTTCATTACCTGGAACAAAACGGTACGGCTAACCCGGACGGCACTCCGGCCGACAGCACCATGATTGCCACGGAGCCATTGCACGGAAACGGAAGCTGGATGCTTTTTGAGCCGGGTGAACTGCGAATTTACCGGCTCGGCGAGATGGCGGGGCGAATCCTGACTCTCGGTCATCCGGGCGGGCGCTCCTGAATCCGCATGACTGATCCGGGCTATCCCTACTTCGGCACCGGCACGCCAGTGACGCCACCGAAGGCAACAATCTGGCCATCCTGAGAGTCGCGAGGGCGCTCTCCGGAAACAAAAAACCCCGGCATGCAGGGGGCCTGTGGCCATTAGCCGCGGGCTTAGGCTGTTTGGGCTCGAACCCGTCGAATCAACCTAAAAACCATGAATGGCCTGCAACTGCCGAATTTAGGATCAAAGAAAAAAACCTGTTGAGCGTACCGCAATTTGGAAATTGAATTCCACAGACTTGGCGTCTTGGTGGTTTCATTAGCCACTTTCAGGTTAAACGTAGCGCTCAGAACAATGCTTCTTTCGAGATTCCCTTGTATTCGAGATGCCGGTGCAGAAGCTGCAATGCCTCTACCTGGATCTGCCGCACCCGTTCGCGGGTAATGCCAAGCGTATCGGCTACCTTCTCCAGGGTATGGATTTCGTAACCATTCAAACCGAAACGGCGCTCCACTACGCAACGCTGTTTCTCGCCCAGTTCATCCAGCCAGCTTTGCACCAGCACCTCGATTTCGTCATGGTGCAGGCAATCCTCGGGTAGTTGGTAATTCTCGTCTGGAATCGCATCACCCAAGGTGAGCGACGGGTCAATGTCCAAAGGCGTATCGAGTGATGCAATGCGCTCGTTCAGGTTTAACACATAGCGTACACTGTCCACCGGCTTGTCCAGAAGGTGCGCAACTTCTTCGGCGCTGGGCTCGCAGCCCATGTGGGATTCAAGGTGCCGGAACGCCTGCAGGCAGGTGTTCATTTCCCTGATCACATGCACCGGGATGCGGATGGTGCGCGACTGGTTCATGATGGCACGCTCGATATTCTGCCGTATCCACCAGGTCGCGTAGGTGGAAAAACGGAATCCGCGCTCCGGCTCGAATTTTTCCAGCGCATGAATCAGTCCCAGATTTCCTTCCTCGATCAGGTCCAGCAGCGCCAAGCCGCGGTTGATGTAGTGCTTGGCGATGCTGACTACCAGGCGGAGGTTGCACTCGATCATGCGCTGGCGCGCATCGAAATTTCCCTGTCTCACCAGGCACGAGAGACGGTACTCTTCAGCGGCCGTCAACAGGGCATTCCTGCCGATCTCGTTGAGATAGGAGAGCGTGACGTCTCCCTGAAATTCAACATGCTCGATTTGCTTTTCGGATGGAGATTCGGATTCTTCTTCGGGTTGCTGAGAAGATTCTTCTTCCAGAACGCACTCTTCTTCCTGATAAACTTTGTTAGCGGCTAGCCTATACATGATTGCCTTCCTTTTTCTGGATTCGTATGGTTCTATTATTTAGATAATCCATTCGGATCAATAGGGTGGCGCCGGCAATATCGGTTCAACGATTGAGTTTCATACGTTTTCCGGTGCTCCGAAATGCCGCATTATTTTATTCGACATGCACAGCCAGTTTACCGAGAAGGGTGCCAGGCCAAAATAAGCAGTATAAGTAATTGTATATAAGGTAAATCCTTAACGAAGGCTGAAATGTTACATATATCATTGAGAGCGCCATGTTTATTGATCCTGCAGGATAGAATCGAAGGGGGAGGCGATGAGGCTGGGTATTGACCTTGGCGGCACAAAAATCGAGATCATTGCGATGTATGAAAGGGGCTGCGAGCTATTGCGCCGGCGCATGTCCACGCCGCAGGATTATCCCGGTACGTTACGGGCGATTGCGGACTTGATGCGGCAGACGGAAGTCGAACTCGGGTATTCCGGAACGGTAGGCATAGGAACGCCGGGCGCCATTTCCAGGGTGACCGGGCGGCTCAAGAATTCCAAGCCGGGATCCATCCCAGGGACATCGTGGCGGTGGAAAAGAGGCCCGCCGCCAATGTCGGCGATATCGTGGTCGCCATCGTGGACAACGAATTCACCCTCAAATACCTGGAGCGCGAAAAAGGCCAGTTTGTCTTGCGCCCCGCCAATCCCGCTTATCCGGTCATCCTCCCGACAGGATCGCTGGAGATTTTCGGCGTGGTTGTCGGTCTGGTCAGAAAATACAAATAAACCCCAAAAAAAAGCAGTTGAACCGCCAAGACGCCAAGGATGCCAAGTAATGGTGAAGAAAAGGCCGAAGTTAGCCGAATCACCCTGTTGGTGATCTGCAATCATCCTGTAACGACATGAATTTCTTTGGGATATTGGTGTCTTGGCGGTTCGGTAGCCGTTTTTAGTAAAGAAAATCATCGGGCCCGTTCCCGGCGGGCCGCATGCCTTTGCGCCAACTGACACCGATTGCCTACGCGCTTCCTGCACAACTGGCAAGCTACCCTGCAATTCACCCGAGCCGACAGGAAATTGTCCGGGAATGTTCCGCACCGTGGAAAATCCCTGCGCATCCTCTATCCTTTAATTTTGAAGCGAATGAATCCGGGGCGGAGCAAATGAAGGACTTGTATTGGGAGCACTTCCCGCACCAGGCCGACATGGGCGTGCGCGGCGTTGGGCCGACTCCGGCTGCGGCCTTCGAGCAGGCGGCACTGGCCATGACCGCGGTGGTGACCGATCCGGGGCTGGTGGCGCCGAGCGAATCGCTGGAAATTGACTGCGAGGCGCCGGATGACGAGTTGCTGCTGGCGGATTGGCTGAACCGCCTGATACTCGAAATGGCGGTTCGCCATATGCTGTTCAGCCGCTTCGCGGTCGTCCTGGATGGGCATCGCCTGCATGCCACCGTGTGGGGGGAGCATGTGGACGTGGCCAAGCATCAGCCAGCGGTTGAAATCAAGGGCGCCACCTATACCGAGCTTAAAGTCAGCCGGACCGAAGCAGGCGCGTGGCTTGCCCAATGCATCGTCGACGTGTGAGAACATCATGGATATCTCCCAGCTTGTACGCGTATCGGATTATGAGTGGCGCATCGCCCCCTTCGGCAGGATGCGCGTGCCGGCGGTGATCTATGCCGACCAGGCGCTGATCCTCGAAATGGACCAGAAGGTTTACGAGCAGATCACCAACGTCGCCATGCTGCCGGGCATCGTCAAGGCCGCCTATGCCATGCCCGACGCGCACTGGGGCTACGGCTTTCCGATCGGCGGGGTGGCAGCCTTCGATCCCGACGAGGGCGGCGTGATATCCGCCGGCGGGGTGGGGTTCGACATCTCCTGCGGGGTGCGCACCCTGCATACCGGCCTGAAGGCCGAAGAGGTTGCTCCAGTCAAGCAGAAGCTGTCCGACCGCCTGTTCTCCAAAGTTCCTGCTGGAATGGGCAGCACCGGGCGGCTGCATCTGGATGCCGGGGAAATGGATGCGATGCTGCGGGGCGGGGCGCAGTGGGCGGTCAAGCGTGGCTACGGCACCGCGGCTGACCTGGAGCGCATCGAGGAGCACGGCTGCATGGCAGGCGCAGAACCCGACAAGGTTTCGGAGCACGCCAAACACCGCCAGCGCGACGAGGTCGGCACGCTGGGTTCCGGCAACCACTATCTCGAATTGCAGGAGATCGCAGAAATCTACGATTCCGAGGTGGCCGACCGTTTCCGGCTGCGCCAGGGTGAAATCGTGGTC
Organism: Pseudomonadota bacterium; assembly: GCA_021801705.1. Classification (GTDB taxonomy): domain Bacteria; phylum Pseudomonadota; class Gammaproteobacteria; order Burkholderiales; family Sulfuricellaceae; genus Sulfuricella. The sequence goes on along the minus strand of JAJYXP010000014.1, from coordinate 37,858 downwards.
AGCATCCATTGCGGCTCGCGCGGGCTGGGGCACCAGATCGGCACCGAATTCCTCAAGCAGATGGTGATCGCAGCGCCTGGCTACGGCATCCAGTTGCCCGACCGCGAACTTGCCTGCGCGCCGATCTCTTCCCCGCTCGGCCAGGACTATCTCGGGGCGATGCGCGCCGCGGTCAATTGCGCCCTGGCCAACCGCCAGGTCATCACCCACCTCACCCGCGAAGTGTTTGCCGAGATCCTGCCGGGCACGCCCCTGGACCTGCTGTACGACGTTTCCCACAATACCTGCAAGCAGGAATCGCATGCGGTCGATGGCCAGTCGCGCCGCCTGTACGTGCATCGCAAGGGCGCGACGCGCGCCTTCGGCCCCGGCCACCCGGCGCTTCCCGGCGACCTGAGGGATGTCGGGCAGCCAGTGCTGATCGGCGGCAGCATGGGTACGGCGTCCTACATTCTGGTCGGCACCGAACAGGGCATGGAGCGTTCCTTCGGTTCGGCCTGCCACGGCGCCGGGCGCGCCATGAGCCGCCACCAGGCCATGCGGCAGTGGCACGGCAGCGATCTGGTGCGCGATCTGGCAAGCCGGGGCATCCTGATCCGCAGCCCCTCGCTGCGCGGCGTGGCGGAAGAAGCGCCGGGCGCCTACAAGGATGTGAGCGCGGTGGTGGATGCCTCCGACCGGGCAGGGCTGGCGCGCAAGGTCGCCAAGCTCACCCCGCTGGCCTGCATCAAGGGATGAGCGGGCGCGCTTTCATCGGCACCAGCGGCTGGAACTATTCCGAATGGCGCGACGCCTTCTACGGCGGTATTCCCCATAAGGAATGGCTCGGCTTCTATGCCCGTCATTTCGATGCCGTTGAGGTCAACGCCACCTTTTACCGCCACCAGCGCAAAAGCACTTTCGAACATTGGCGAGAGCACACCCCGGCAAACTTTGTTTTCGCCATCAAGGGGCACCGCTATGTCACCCATGTGAAGCGATTGAAGGAGCCGGAACAATCGCTGCTGCTGAGCCGGGAAGCCGCTTCGGGAATGGGGGGGAAGCTGGCCGTGGTGCTGTGGCAGACGCCGCGCAGCCTGCACAAGGATATGGCGCGTCTGGAAAGTTTTGCCCAGGCGCTATCCGCCTGGCCGGAGGTGCGCCATGTGCTGGAGTTCCGCCACGCTTCCTGGTTCGATGAGAAAGTGTTGGTCTGCCTGAACGCTCACCGGATTGCCAACTGTCTCTCCGATGCCGCCGACTGGCCTTTGTGGGACGCGGTCAGCACCGATCTGGTTTACGTCCGGCTGCATGGCCATGCCCGCACCTATGCTTCCACTTACAACGAGCCTGAGCTTGCGGCCTGGGCTGAAAGGGTGCGGGCATGGCTGGCCGGGGGGCGCAATGCGCATGTTTATTTCGACAACACCGCGTCCGGAGCGGCGCTGCGTAATGCGCTTCGGTTCAAGGAGATGCTGGGTTAAACAACAAATGGCGTTTTTTACAGCAGGGTAACAGCCGGGAGGGGTGGGGGTGAGGGAAATCCACTTGCAGTGCTCTGCGGCTTAAGTTCCACACAGAATGACGCACTACACTCCCTTTCAGCACGGACGCGAGTTGCACGCGGCGACGAAGGGCTCCAAGCGGTTCCTCGAGCTTAGTGGCGGCCACAACGAGGGGTTTATTTTCGCGAGGGAATCCTGGGTGCAGGCCTTGGGCGAGTTCCTGAACGAGCATGTGGTTGGTACGGCAAAACAGATGGCAAAACAGGATTCGTTTGGCTTGTTTCCGTGAGCTGTTGCGGGCGTCACTCAGAGCAGCCGCTCCAGGCAACAGCGTCAAACCGAACTACGTTCGCTTGAACGTCCGCTCGTAACCGGTCAGCGACCATCCGACATGCCAAGTTCATGAACATTAACGCCCAGCATGGGGGTTAGATTCATTGCTGGAGCTTACCATGGCGCACCGTCAAGGTGCACTCCCCTTGGGTGGCCTCTTGTGGAATCTCTTGAGCGGCTTCTTGCCCTGTGCGCCACGGCGGGGTTTAGGACTCCCGGCGGGTGCAGCGGCGAGCCGGCGAACGCCTTGCTCCGGCGTTTGCTCCCGGTTTACGGGCGTCAGCGTAATCTCGAGTTCGTTGAGCTCATCCCACTGGGCCTCGGTTCGCTGTCTTTCCGGGATCGCCAGAAGCTCTTGCAGGCGTCGGCGAGGAGAGGTTGATTGCGGTTCATTCATGGCGGCATTATCCCACTTTTCGACAGGGATAGCCTACCGGCAATACAACTCGTGGTTGTTGCATTAACCTGTTTTCTGCACGCACCACTTGGTTTCCTGCTTGTGCCGGGAGGCCGGGTTTTATATCGCAGGCGGCTGGGCAATGGCCAATCGCGCCATTTCCATCGCTCCGTCTTTTGTCTTGTGCCCTGCGACAAAGCGCCCCCTATGACAGAACACGCAGCCTTTCATGCCGATGACGGCGTCCAGTTCTTCCCCGTCCAGCCCTGCCCAGGCAGAAGGCAGGGGTTTCCGGTTGCCGAAGCTACCCGCATGATCCGGAACGGTGCTCACATGCCATCTCCCCTGGGCATCTGGGGAAATCACATAGAGTACGCGCTCGTACTCAGGCGACCCCAATACGGCTTCCTTCCACGGCACGTCGTGCTCCAGCACCAGCAATCGTCCGGCTTCCAGCAATACCCCTTGCGCCACGGCGGCACGCGCCTTTTCGAATCCGTTCGCATCCCGGATCGTGTTTTGCAGAACGGCTATGGCCAGGCTGACGGCACGTTCGAAGGCCTCATTCCGGGTCTCCGCGGATGTGACATCCTGCCAGCCTGGATTGAAACCGCCTATGACCGTGGAAATGGACATCAGCGTTACGGGCAGAGTTTCCCTGCTTAAGGTAATGCCGCAATCCATGGCATCCACGCCTTGCACCAACCAGCGATCAATCCTGGCCGCCGCGGCCGCCGATTCGCAAAGTTGCGCGCCCAATTCACGCCATATCAGGCCAAATGAACTGTAAGGGATGCCGTTGTCGCGCACTTCCTTGTACTCCAATTGATGATGGTCGAAACGGCAGGTCGCAGGGTCGAAAACACGTCCCACATCAAATACGATATCCGCCGCGTTCAACTGTTCCTGGTCGCGCGTGCGCAGAATGGGCAAGGAAGGATTTGCCAGGCGCAACGTAGCCGCCGCCAATACATCATCGGCATGAAAGGACCCCGAATGGGTGGCTGCAACAGCGTCTGAACGCTGGAGGACAGAAGAAAGATTCGACACGTTATCTCTTGGTTTGTTGGTCATTACATCCAGTATCCTACAAAATCGCAAAACCGGGCAGATAAACCGGGCAGATAAACCGGCAGCACGCAGGGTGCCGGGCATTGTTATAATTCGTCTACCGCCCGATATGCAGGACAGACCGCCGCACCGGCAAACTATCCATAACTTGAAGAAACCGTTTTGAAAAAAGTACTCGTCGCAATACAACGCAAGACACTCATTCCTCACTATCAGGTTAAGACTGGACCGGTGCGCAACGGTTCAGGCCGGGAAACCGGCGTGCAGATCACACAGGTTTACGATGAAACCGATTACGCCATAGCGAGCTGAGTGATGCGGAATTTTGTGTTTCATTATTGGTGGAAGGTTCGGTTAAACTTTATTTCCCGGCGCCGAATCCTGCAGTCGTTACAGCCCGGCACGAGATCCAGAAGCAACGGGGCGACCCAAAGCATTCAGACAACGATGGGATGACATGAAAATAGCAGTAAGTGAATTAATCGTAAGATATTTGGAACGCTTGGGGATCGAATATATCTTCGGTATGCCGGGCGCCCACATCCTGCCTGTCTACGACAGCTTGTATGACTCAAACATCAAAAGCGTATTGGTCAAGCACGAACAAGGGGCGGCCTTCATGGCCGGAGGTTATGCCAGGGCCTCGGGAAAAATTTCCGCCTGCATTACAACCGCGGGCCCCGGCGCTACCAACCTGGTGACGGGGATAGCCAATGCCTATGCGGACAAACAGCCCATTCTTGTCATTACCGGAGAAACCTCGACCTATATCTTCGGCAAGGGCGGGCTGCAAGAGAGTTCCGGCGAAGGCGGAAGCATCGATCAGGCCGCCTTGTTCAAGGGTATTACCAAATACAACAAGATCGTGGAAAGAACCGACTATCTTGTGCATGTTCTGAATCAGGCGGCAAAAATACTGCTGTCCGGCAACTCAGGTCCCGTGCTTCTGAGTTTTCCATACAACGTCCAGAAGGAGATGGTCGAGGAAAGCATGCTGGATCGCATCAACACCCACAGAAATGGCTATCCATGCCACAAACAATCGCATCCCGTGGATGCCTTGTCCGAACTGATAGCCGGGGCGGAATGCCCGGTAATCGTCGCGGGCTATGGCTGCATTAAATCGGGGGCGCAGGAAGCCGTTTCGCAATTGAGCGAACTGATGAATATACCGGTGACGACCAGCCTGAAGGGTAAGGGGGTCATCGGCGATGGGTCGGCGCTCTCTCTGGGCAGCCTGGGCGTCACCTCGAACGGGTATGCATACAGATACATCGTCGATCATGCGGACCTGGTCCTTTTCCTGGGCGCGGGATTCAACGAACGGACCAGCTATCTATGGGACGCCAAGCTGCTCGAGAACAAGAAAGTGGCCCAAATCGACAACAACCATGAACAACTGGAAAAGGTATTCAGGGCGGATGTCGCCATTCATGGCGATATCAAGGGGGTATTGACGGAAGTGTTGGGCAACATCCGGGAGAGCGGGGCGGCAGGAAAGAACCTTGATAAATTTCATGGCCATATCAAGGGATTAGAGAAGAAGCCCGCCGCCAAGGGTGCCTCTGTGCGGCCGTCCAAGTTTGCATTGGTAGAGCGGTTTTTTTCAAAGCTGGAGGCGCATTTTCCGGAAGATGTCTTGATTTTTGACGACAATATTATTTTTGCGCAGAACTTCTTCAATGTATCCAGCGCAAACCGGTATTTCCCGAATTCCGGGATATCCTCCCTGGGACATGCGATACCGGCCGCGATAGGCGCAAGATTCTCGGAAAAGAAACCGACCTTCGCCATCCTTGGCGACGGCGGCTTTCAGATGTGCTGCATGGAGCTCATGACGGCGGTGAATTACGGCATACCGCTGAATGTGGTGGTATTCAACAACTCCACCATGGGCTTGATTCGAAAGAACCAGTTTCAGCTCTACCGTGAAAGATTCATCAATTGCGATTTTATCAATCCGGACTATCAATATCTTGCGCTGTCATTCGGCATCAAGCACAAGAAAGTCGTGACCGAATCCGACCTCGATGAGCTGTTCGCCGACAGCGACCTGACAGGCGACATCAACCTGATAGAAATCATGATAGATAAAAACGCCTTTCCCGATTACCTGTCGGGAAGGTAGAACAAGGCATTGCGCACGATGGCACCGAAAACCTGCAAGTCGCTGGACGATTTTGTCGAGGTACACAAAAACAGTCCTGCCATGGAATCAGTCCGTAACCGGCTGCAAGGAAAAATATCCGAGCATACGCACGAGAACATGGATGAATTGATCGATGCGTGCCTATTCTTTATTTCTGAAATTGAAAAAGCGCTGTGGGCGCATGAACCGAACGAATCGCTGCTTGAGATCTACCATGCCGCGTTCCGGCAAATGGAGCATCTCATTGCTTTGAAGGGCAAGGACAACCGGCACAAGTTCATCGTCGTCATCCCCGTTGCGGACAGGCCGCAACACCTGAAGAGCTGCCTCGACAGCCTGCTTCATCTGTGCCGCTCGTTTGCTTACGGCGGCTTTGCCGATCACCGCTACCAGAAGCTTGCCGTCATCGTCGCTGATGACAGCCGGGACGCTGACAACATAATCAGGAACAAGGAGATGGCACGCCATTACGGCGAGCAGGGAATTGAAACCCTCTACCTGGGCGCAAGCGAGCAGCTCGATCTGATGGATGCCCTGAGCGCAGCCGACAAGAGCGCGTTATCCCGCATCCTCGGCAACACGGACAGGGCGGCCTTTTACCATAAAGGCCCCTCGATCACGCGCAATATCGCCTACCTGAAACTGAACGAGATCAGCAGGGGCGACGAGAAGCTGCTTTTTTATTTCATCGACAGCGATCAGGAATTCAGGGTAAAGGTCAGCACCCCGGCCGGGGACAGAAACCTTTATGCAACCAACTATTTTCATTATCTGGACCGGATCTTTTCCGAAACCGATGCCCGCATACTCACCGGCAAGGTGGTGGGCGACCCGCCCGTCTCTCCTGCCGTGATGGCCGGCAATTTTCTTGAAGATGTCCTTTGTTTTTTACACCGGCTTGCCGAATCCGGTCCATCCCGGCCATGTCAGTTCCACGGGGCAAGACAGCAGAACAGGGACGAAGCGTCCTATCATGACATGGCGGCGCTTTTTGGCTTCGTGCCCTCGAAAGAATCCTATCAATATCCTTGCACGCTCCGCGGCGAACATGACAATGCACGCTGTTTCAGCCATTTTTCAGGCAAGCTGAACCGGTTCTTCTACGGTGAACATCCGACCCGCAAAACCTATTATCGCCATGAAGACATTATTGCCGGCATCCGTCCGGCCAGAACCATCTACACCGGGAATTACATCTTCAAACCCGAAGGGCTGAAGCACTTCATCCCTTTTGCAACCCTGAAGCTGCGTATGGCCGGGCCGGTGCTGGGGCGGCTCATCAAGTCGGAAATCGGGGATCGCTTCGTATCGGCCAACCTCCCCATGCTGCATAAGCGCACCGTGGGGACGACCGGCCAATCGGAATTCAGGCCCGGAATATCCGCTGCCATAAGCACAATCGATCTTTCAGAGGAGTTTGAACGGCAGTTTTATGGCGACGTGATGCTGTTCACCATCGAAAAACTCAGCGGCATGGGCTATCCGGGGCTAACTCCGGCCCACGAGCTGATTGTGGCGGCATTGGAGTCAACTCATGAAACCATGCGGCAGCAATACAACAAGAAGCGCCGGGTCATCCTGGAAAAACTGGCCTTATTGAAAACGATCGTTCACGACCGTAAAAACTGGTGGAACAAATCAGCCGGACACACCGAAGCCGTCGACAACTTCAACCGCTTCATGGAAAACATCGCGCATAATTTCGGCGACAACGCTTACGATCTGGTGAATTCGCCTTCCAACAAGGCAAAGCGCCACGCCGGGATCATAGAAGCAATCACCCGCTATGCGGAAGACGGCAAAGCCTGGGCGGAGATGCTGGCAAGATCGGGGCAGCATTCGCAAGCCTTTTCCGCCTGACGATAGCCCCGATGATCTACCTTCTGAAACATTCGCTGCATAGAAACAGGCACAGGGAAAGATTCGGCCTGCTGGACGAGCTGCTGCACAACCAGACCCTGACCAGAGAGCAGCTTCTCGGCAAGCAGCAGAAGGATTTGTCCGCAATCATCGACCATGCGTTCAACAATACGCCTTATTACCATGAGAAGTATGCGCCGGCACTTGGAAATGGGGCGAATGAGCATGCTGTAAGCAGGCTGCCCATCCTGCACAAAGACGAAGTGATACAGCACAGGGATGAGATGCTCGCGCGGGATCTGGACCGGCGCACATTGAGAACCGGGAATACGGGCGGATCGACGGGCAAACCCGTATCTTTTTATTACGACAATCACAAAAGCGAACTGATGCGTGCGGGCATGTGCAGAAGCTACATGTGGTCCGGATGGAAGCCGGGCCAAAAGATACTGAATTTCTGGGGCGCCAGGCAGGACCTCAAGGGCGGCAGCAGTTTCAGCAAAAAAGTTAACGATTACATTGCCGCCGAAAAGACCATAGGCGCGTATGAATACACCGATACGCAACTGCATGACTGGGCCGGGTACATCCGGTCGTACAAGCCCGTCCTGCTGCAAGGCTATGCCACTATCCTGGCCGAACTTGCCAGATATATCATCGAGAACAGAATCCGCATGCCCGAAACCGTACTGGGCGTATTCTCAACAGCCGAAGTGCTCTATGGCTGGCAAAGGGAGCTAATGGAGCGGGCCTTTGGCTGCAAGGTATTCAATCAATACGGCAGCAGGGAGATACCGAATATCGCCTGCGAATGCAGGCACGGCAACCAGCACGTCTTCACCGACATGGTTTATCTTGAATCGTTGAGCTTCAACAATGAAGACCGGCTCGTCATCACCTCGTTAACCAATCGGGTCATGCCTTTCATCAGATATGACATCGGCGACTCGGGCAGGCTGAAGGAGGGTGGCTGCGCTTGCGGTTCACCATTCCCGATGATGGAAATGGGGCTTTGCCGAAGCAACGACATCATCAGGACCGGCAGCGGCAAGAGCGTTTACCCCTCGTATTTCATCCACCTGCTGGATGGACTGACCGGCATCAAGCAGTATCAGTTCATCCAGGACGAAACGGACAAAATCACTTTGAACCTTGTCTCGTCGTCCAGATTGAGTTCAGGGATACTCAGCGCACTCGACGGAAAAATCCGCACAGAGGTCGATGAAAACATGGTTTTGGAAGTCAATTATGTTGACGAGATAAAACGCACTGTTTCCGGCAAGCACCGGTTTGTTATCAGAAATACAGCCTGACGGCCTGGATCTTAAGTAACAGTTTCTTCATGGGGAGGCTGTGGCAGAAAGAAATCGTGTCCCCTATTATTACGAATGTGCCATCGATCATTTTTTTCGGGTTCCGCGTGGGCAGCCTGGCTGCCCACCCTGCCAGGCTCAGACCTATTCCTCTACCTGGGTCTCCCTGACTGTCTGTGCGTACTGCAATAACCAGTTGGTGAGTTTTTCCATTTGCTCCAGTTCGATGAGTATGGTCTGTTCCTCGCCCGATGCCGATTTTTGGTTGACGCAGACCAAACCGGCTTTCTTTTCATACACCTCTATGGGCGACCCGCCTCCGATTAACTCAGTCATTTTACCACCTCCTGGTTGGGTTGATTTTAGCTCTCATCATATTTGATTTATAGGCCAAGATGGCTCCAATACCAAATCCGGGCGAACTCCTGCCTCAGCTCGCCGAATATCCTCGCCTTGGCGGCGCGCTTGCCGGCGTCGCTGTCGCCCGGAAAACGGAAACGTAACATTACAGGTGGCAGGTTTGGATTGGAACAGGTGGCCGACTTTGGATGATTATGGGTGGCGGGTTTGCGATGATTTCGAGTGGCGAGTTTCAGTAGAACACGCACTATAAGCATTATGGGCTAAGCGTTGCACTGGGTGATAGACCCCGCCCATCACCCGTCTACAGATTTTCGCGACAGAATTTTCTGCAGCAGCCCCGTTGCGGCATCTTCCACCATGTCCAGAACGTTTTCAAAGCCCTGGGCTCCTCCATAATAGGGGTCAGGCACTTTGAGCTGGCTGAAATTCCCGCTGAATTCCATCAACAAATTGAGCTTGTGCTGCTGCTGTTGCGGGCAGTTTTTCCGTAAATACGACAGATTGTCGGCATCCATTGCCAATATATAATCGAATTCCTGAAAATCCATGGGCGCCACCTGCCGTCCCCGCAACCCGCTCAAGTCATAGCCACGCTTCAACGCGGCCTGCTGGGCCCTGCTGTCCGGCGGTTTTCCGATGTGGTAATCGTGCGTGCCCGCCGAGTCGATGACGATCATGTCGGATAACCCGGCTGCCACGACTTGGCGCCGGAACACGCCTTCGGCCGTCGGCGACCGGCAGATGTTGCCCATGCAGACGAAAAGAACCTTAATCATTGCTTTTCCAATCAATACGTTATGGCTATTTTTATAACTCGTGCGAGACGCCAAAATACCGCGTCGCGCACCAATGAAATCAAACAGTTACCGAGCGATTTTGGAGAGCCAAATACAGCAGCTTTGACTTCCAACTGTGAAAAGGTGTTGTCACTGTTTTCCCATTTTTCCGGCTCTCGCCTTTCTCGAGTAGCGGGCGTGTGGAGCGTGTCTTGTGAAACATGGCATATCCTCCCTTGCTGATTTGGGGTGTATCTATTTGCGTATTCCGCCGAATCTGGACACTGAATCCACGCCAAAGCGGACCGTCATTCCAAGGCAAAGTGGACGCACCCGGAGCGAAGCGACGCGGGGTTTTGGGGTTTTACTCTGAAGCCTCCGGGTTTGTCAATTTCGCCCGTTTTTTGCGTAGCCTGCTGAATCGCTTATTCCAGGATCAATGAGCTGTGCGGTCGACCGCTTCGGCCAAATTCCGCAATGCCGGAGAAATTTCGACCGTATAAGGCCGGGGTGAGGTTTCCAGTTGCAGCAAATGCCTGGGCAGTCGCGCCACTTCATCTGCTGTGCGCTGCCGCGTTTTTTGCAGGGATTCCGCCGCTGACAGGCGTTTCCCCGCCTGCATGAAGGGTTCGATCAGCGGCGCACCGGGATGCGCGTCGTGTTCCAGCGTCAGGATATCCCGCTCCAGGGTGCCGTCGGCGGCATGGAGGCGGTAAATCTGCTTGCGCCCAGGCCAGGTGGCTTTGCCTTCCGAGCGTTTGCGGCTGGGCTGGCCGGCGTATTCCACCAGCTTGTAGGCGCAGTCGAGATAGGGCGCGTCGGCCGATGTGTCGAGCAGGGTGCCGACGCCGAAGCCGTCGATCGGTGCGCCGTCCGCGAGGAGCTGGCGGATGGCGTATTCGTCGAGATTGCCGCTGCAGAAAATCCCGATTTTCCGGCAACCGCCTTGGTCGAGGATATGGCGGACCTTGTGCGCATGCTCGGAAAGATTGCCGCTGTCCAGCCGCACCGCCTTGATGTGGATGCCTTGCTGTTCGAGGCGGGGCGCCAGTTTCACCACTTTTTCGGCGGCCGCTTCGGTGTCGTAGGTGTCGATCAGAAAAACTGTATTGGTCGGGTGGGAATGGGCGAAGCGCTCGAAGGCTGCCGTTTCGTCGGCATGCGCCTGGATGTAGGAATGCGCCATGGTGCCGTAGAGCGGCACGTCAAACTGCGCTCCGGCCAGCACCGTGGCACTGCCGGAGTAGCCCGCCAGGTAGGCGGCGCGCGCCGCCAGCAGCCCGGCCTCGGCGCCATGGGCACGGCGCAGGCCAAAATCCACCAGCAGTTTTCCGGGTGCTTCCAGCACGCTGCGCACGGCCTTCGACGCGATGAGGGTCTGGAAATGGAGCAGGTTGATGACGCGGCTTTCCACCAACTGCGCCTGGGCAATCGGTGCGGTGATGCGCAGGATGGGCTGGTGGGGGAAGAAAGGGGTGCCTTCCGGCATGGCGTGGACATCGCCGGTGAAGCGGAACGTTTCAAGAAAGCGGACGAAATCCCGGGTGAAACGGCCGCAAGCGGCGAGCCAGTCCAACTCATCGGGGGTAAAACGCAGGTTTTCCAGGAACTGCAACACCTGCTCGAGGCCCGCCGTCAGCAGGAAATTCCGTTGCGGAGGCAGGTCGCGCACGAAAAACTCGAATACGGCGGTATCCTCCATGCCCTCGTCGAAGTAGGCCTGCAGCATGGTGAGCTGGTAAAGGTCCGTCAGCAGCGGGCTGGATTGAAGGTTCACGCGGCAATTTCCTCCCAGTTGACCGGACGGGCGCCCAGTGAAGTCATTTCCTCGATGGCACGCTGCCCGTCATCGGGCTTGAGGTTGACGGCGCGGATGCCGTCGAGCAGCAGTAGCACATCGAATCCTTTGGCTAGCGCGTCCTTGACGGTGTTGAGGACGCAGTAGTCGGTGGCCAGCCCGCCGATGAACAAACGGGTGACGCCCTCCCTGCGCAGGCGCTGATCGAGATCAGTTCCTTCGAAGCCCGAATAGGCATCGGCGTCCCGGTGTACAGCCTTGGAGATCACCACGGCAGCGCTTGGCAGTGAAAGTTCAGGAGAGAAAGCCGCTCCGGCACTCCCGGCAATGCAATGAGGCGGCCAGATGCCGCCTTGCGGCCGGAACGAGCAATGGTCGGCGGGATGCCAGTCGCGGCTGGCGTAGATGGGCAGGGCGTTGCGCCGGAAAAGTTCGATGTAACGGTTGAGCGCAGGTATGGTTTCGTCGCCGGCCGGCACGGCCAGGCTGCCGCCGGGCAGGAAATCGTTCTGCACATCCACCAGCAGCAGGGCGTCGCCCCCATGCGGGCGCAGGCTAGCGGTGCTGGCAAGGGGTTCCGTTCCGGATTTCACAGTGGGCTCGCGGGGTAATCTGTTTTTTTGATTATAGTTGGCATCCGTTCGTCGTGATGAAAGTCGTTTTGCCTGTATTGTGACGTGTAGCCTCAGGTTTTACGAATACTGGCCTTTAAAACTTGGAATTACCCTGGAAACCAACGCTTGACAGGGACGTGGAATGTCTGATTCATCCACAATTCCGGCTGTAGCGAAGAATGCTTGCCGTAACGCCATGATAAATCAGGGTGTATTTGTATATTGTTGATATTCAACACGAAAGACGGATGGCTAGAATTTGGTCAAAATGACATTCTTCCTTGTGTGTAATGGACTTGTAACATGTTTTTACAGTTTACCAACAGAGTTATCCACAGCTAATGTGGATAAGCAAACTGTCAAATCGGGTACCCTTTATTTTCCCTGGGCGGCTTCCGACAGATAGAGGCTGACCTCCGACATGGCGGCATATTCGGTCGCCGAGACTCCGGCTTTCCTGAAGTCCAGTGCTTCCGGGAAGCCGCTGGCAGCTTGGGCGCTGGCCTTGGCGTCCCGGCACCAGCCGTTAGCCCAGGCGGCGGCGATATCGAGGTCGTCCGGCCCGAATCGCCGGATGGCCTGCTGAGCCGCCTGCCAGAAGCCGTTGCGGGATAGCGCTGCATGACTCCGGGCGACCTCAGCAAGGTTTCTCAGGCGTATCGCCTGCGCCAGTGCCTCGGCATTTTCGGCAAGGATACGCGCGCGCATTTCGACTGCATGCGTATCCACCACCGCCTTGACCGCCTCATAAGAACTGGTATGGCGGTCGGATGGGCGGGCAGTGGCGGAAATAAGGGATTGCAGGGAAACCAGGGCTGCCAGGGCATGGCTGGCGTTGCGCGCCTGTTTGATGGTTTCCCGGCATAGTGCCTCGACAGTTTCCGGCGTGAGGAGCAGGGCAATTTCGTTTTCCACGGCCACGCGCTCAGCCTCCAGCGACAATGACCAATTCTGGATTGTCGGCGTTGTCGATCAGGATGCGCTTGACGCGCTCCTGCCACAGCAGGCCGAATTCGATCCGTTCTTCCGCGCTGGCTATGCCCGCCACGAATTTTTGCATCAATTCCTTTATCGCCGGCAGGGGCGGCACTGATTCCGGGTGATAACTCACCGTCACATTCATGCCGTTATCGAGACGGGTGTAACGGATTTCACCCGTGATTTCCGCGTTGAAGTGCAGCAGGTCGCGACGGTCGAACTTGCCGGCTATGCCCTTGAAGCCGCCGGATTGGGCGGCTCCGGTAAGAAGGCCGACGACATTGGCGGTTACGCCGGTCACGCCGTCGGCCTGGCCGTCGCGGAATTCAACCCTGATCGAACCCCGCACCGGCGGTTCGTCGCCATACAGGCTGGCCAGCGCCTTGCGCGTCATCAGGTAGGCGCCCGCAACAGTGGGGCAGGAGTGCCCGGCCAGCTTGACCGCGTCGAGGTAGCTGTATTCGATCATGCCATGTTCCGTTGCGCCGAGGAATTCGGCCAGCGGGTCTTGCAGGATGATGTTGGGGACGTCGTCAAAGAAACCCGGATAGTTCATGGTGAAATCCTTCTCAAGTATAATCTTATAAAAAGCAGTTCAGCCACGGATTAACACGGATTTACACAGATTATCAATGAGTTGCCTTTCTCGTCCTGCGCACCTTTCGGGTGAATGGTAAAATTTTCCACAACGCATTGTTTTATCTGTGTTAATCCGTGTGCATCCGTGGCTAATGGCAGTTTTTTAGTAATTTTTCAGCGGTTTGCGGCGGCGCCAGATCTTCCACAGGTCGGCGCGGACGACGGAAAAGGTTCGCGCCTTTGCGTCACTGAAAACATGCAGCGTCAATTGCGTTATTTTACCCCGCGCCAGCGCCTGCCGCAGCGGCGTAAACCAGTCTGCTTCCAGGTGCAGCAGATTTTCGCGCCAGCGCGGGAAGTCGCCATGCAATACGGCTTGGTGCGGCTTGTCGAGGATCACCAGATGCTGCCCGGGCGCGGCCGTCCGCAGCCAATCTGCCGCGCTTGCGGGGGCGCGGGCGCGAGGAATTTCGGCGGCAGCGGCAAGGCCGCAGGCCAGGGCGTCTTCGGCCCAAATCCGGGTGTAGGGTGCGGATGGCTTGCCGGCCAGTAGGCCTCCCCCCCAGGGCCAGACGCTGTTGACCATAGGCGCGCCGCGCTGTTCGCGCGCTTGGTTGACCGGATGGGTATATAGCAGCATCTGGATTTCGTTGATTATGCGGCGCCAGTTCCCGCCGTCCGGGCCGCCGGGAAGGAAGTTCCGGATGTTCCGGCCGATCACGTCTTCCAGCGGCCGGGTTTCCAGCCGGGCGGGGTGGGCGAGGCGCAGGTGCCAGCGCTCGGGGCGAGAGGGAAAGAAGCTCAGTCCGTCCTGGGCGAAATGGCTGTTGAGGGCGGTGGTCAGGCCGGCGGCTTCCTCGCCGGAAATGGCCAGATTGGCGGCATCCACCAACACCATCCGCTCGCGCTGCAATTGCAGGTGCACCGGCTCGGCCTGCAGCCAGAAATCGCTGCCGGGGCTGCCGCCGTCCGCCAGCAGGGTGTAGGCCGCCACCGGCCAATCGTCCTGTTTCTCGACGCCGAACGCGCGGCACAGCCATGCCGCCAAGCCCTCATCCTGCGGCGGGTATTCCTTGCCGCGTGCGAGCAGGGTTTCCAGCGCGGTCAGGCGCATGCCGCGCAGCAGGCCCGCATCGAGCCATTGAGGAGGAGGAAAAAGGCCTGGGATCAGAAGGTGGCAGTGCATAGCGGGGGCGGGGAATTCTCTGGATTCAGTCTATCACCCGGAGTGGGAGCCGACCAAGTTTAATTGCACCGCGGAGGACGCTGAATCCTGATAATATGGGTTGAATCTGTTGCCTGTTTTGACTAACATGTCCCAACCGGAAACGACCGCTTCCGACTTTGCAAGGCAGGGGCCACAGGTTCAATCCCTGTAATACCCGCCAACTCATGGTTAATGAACAGCCTCGCTCTCCACGGATCTCTTGTCCGGCCAACCCTAACTCTCATTCGAGGCATTGTGAAAAAAATTTTCCGCACGCTATTTCTATGGGGCTGCCTCGCCGCGGTCTGCTCGTTTTCGATGCCGGTGGGCGCTTCGTCCCTGGAAAGCCTCAAGACCTTCCTTACCGAAGTGAAATCCGCCAGGGCGCAGTTCAAGCAGATCGTTCTGGACAGAAAATTGACCACCGTCCAGGAAGCCAGCGGCACCATGCTGTTTTCCCGCCCCGGAAAATTCCGCTGGGTGTATGACAAGCCCTACGAACAGTTGATAGTCGGCGATGGCGCCAAGCTGTGGATGTACGACGCCGATCTCAAGCAGGTCACGGTGAAGCAGATGGACCGGGCGATCGGTGCCAGTCCCGCGGCCCTGCTGGCGGGCAGCAACGAGATAGAAAAACAATTCAATCTGAAAGATCTCGGCAAGCGCGGCACCCTCGAATGGCTGGAGGCAACGCCGAAAGACAAGGAGAGCTCTTTCGAAAGCGTGCGCATGGGATTCTCCGGGAAGGGGCTGGAAGTGATGGAATTGCGCGATCATTTCGGCCAGACCACGGCAATCCGTTTTTCCGACCTGGAACGCAACCCCAGGATTCCCGCCGATGCGTTCAAGTTCGTGCCGCCGCCAGGCGTGGACGTGATCGGTGACTGATCTGTTTCCCGAACAAAGCTGGGAGCCGCTGGCCGCGCGTTTGCGCCCGCTATCCCTGGACGATTTCGCCGGCCAGGAACATATACTCGGGGCCGGCAAGCCCCTGCGCGCCGCCATCGAGTCCGGAAGCGTCCATTCTATGGTGTTTTGGGGGCCTCCGGGCGTCGGCAAGACGACACTTGCCAGGATCATTGCAGAAAAATCCTCCGCCCATTTCGAAAGCATTTCGGCTGTGATGTCGGGCGTAAAAGAGATACGCGCCGCGATCGAAATCGCCGAGTCGCTGAAAAGGGGTCAAGCCAGGAAGACGATACTTTTTGTCGACGAGGTCCACCGGTTTTCGAAGAGCCAGCAGGATGCTTTTCTTCCGTTTATTGAAAACGGAACCATACTGTTTATCGGGGCAACGACCGAGAATCCGTCGTTTGAGCTCAATAGCGCACTACTGTCCAGAGTGCGCGTTTATGTGCTCCGGCCCCTTGCTGAATCCGCGTTGCTGGCGTTGCTGCAACACGCCTTAAGCGATGTTCGCGGGCTTAAAGCAAGGAACCTTCAAGTCTCCGATTTCGCCCTGGCACAGATTGCGGGTGCGGCGGATGGCGACGCGCGACGCGCCTTGAATTTACTGGAAATCGCGTCGGATCTTGCCGAGTTGTCGGACGGGCGTTATTGCGTGGCGGATGAAAGCGTCAAAGAGGTCATACAAGGACGTCATCGCCGCTTCGACAAGGGGGGGGATGTCTTTTATGACCAGATCTCCGCGCTCCACAAATCGGTTCGCGGCTCCGATCCCGATGCCGCTTTGTACTGGTTCGCGCGGATGATCGATGGCGGTTGCGATGCGCTGTATATCGCCCGCCGCGTGGTGCGCATGGCCAGCGAGGATGTCGGGAATGCGGATCCCAAAGCGCTTCAAATCGCCCTCAATGCCTGGGACGTGCAAGAACGGCTCGGCAGCCCGGAAGGGGAGTTGTCGATCGCCCAGGCGATTGTTTATCTTGCCGTCACGGCCAAGAGCAATGCCACCTATTCGGCCTACAATGCCGCATTGGCGTGCGCGCGCGAGCATGGGTCGCTGGAAGTGCCGCTCCATCTGAGAAATGCGCCCACGCGCCTGATGTCGGAGTTGGGGCACGGCAAGGGCTATCGCTATGCGCACGAAGAAGCCGAAGCCTACGCTGCGGGTGAATGCTATTTCCCGCCCGAGCTCAAGGACGTGAGCTTCTACGCGCCCACCGGCAACGGCCTGGAGCGGAAAATTTCCGAGCGCCTCGAATATCTGAAGTCGCTGGATAACAGCAGCCGCAAAAAGCGCTAAGGGCTGGCGGTGTGCGGCACAAATCGCACAATAGCCTGCGTGCCATTTATCCTTGCTTAAAACCGTAATTAACCACGAATGACACGAATGTTCACGAATGAACACAAATAGTAAACAACAAATATCGCCTCATCCAACAGGTGAATCGGGTGAATTTCGTTAATTCTTTGATTATTCGTGTAAATTCGTGGTTAATCGCTTTTTTCAGGTTTATAGGAACTGCCCGCCCGAGCCATGCCAGGCTGCCTGTTGTTGCGCGCCGGGCGGCCGGGCAAGGAGAGAGCCATGAAACTGTCACGCAAGATCCGGCTGGGGCTGTTGCTGTTGCTGGCAATTTCAGTCGCGGCCATGGTCGCCGCCCTGCCGCCATTTCCCCAGCCTCAGGCCTACCACCACTTCGCCGAGCAGCGCGCCTTGTTCGGGGTGCCGAATTTCCTTAACGCCGTATCCAACATTCCCTTCCTCGTAGTGGCGATGCTGGGGCTCGGTTATCTGCAGCAGTCCGGGTTCGGTGCGTTTTCCGTCAGGGTTGAACGGCTGCCTTACGCCCTGTTTTTCCTTGGGCTGGCGGCAACCGGCATCGGATCGGTCTACTATCACCTGGCCCCGGACAATGCACGCCTGTTCTGGGACCGTCTGCCGATGAGTGTGTGCTTCGCATCGCTCCTCGCCGCCGTGATCGCGGAGCGCTGGAGCGTCAAAGCCGGCCTCCGGCTGCTCGCGCCGCTCGTTGCCGCGGGTGCGGGCACGGTGCTGTGGTGGCGCCGGAGTGAAGCACTGGGCAGCGAAAACGCGCTGCCCTATTTCGCCTTTCAGGCCGGTGCGATCCTCGCTGTCGTGTTGCTCGTGCTTCTCTTCCCGCCCAGATATACGCGCAGCGCGTATCTGTTCGGCGCAGCAGCCCTCTACGGCGCCGCACTTGGCGCCGAACTGCTCGACTACCCGATCTTCGCTCTTGGGCAAATCGTCAGCGGCCACACGGTCAAGCATCTGCTGGCCGCACTGGCTGTTTATCAGGTGTTCCGGATGCTGCGCGCGCGAACCCCCACCCTTAAAACGGCACACCACGAATGACACGAATTTTCACGAATGAACACGAATGGTTAAATACAGGTAAGTATCGTTTCACCAAACAGGTGAATCAGACTGGCCGTGTGTGGCTCTGATTATTCGTGAGCATTCGTGTTTCATTTGTGCTAATTCGTGGTTAATCGCTTTTTATTGGACGGATCATCTCGGCTGGCCTCAAGCTCGCAGTTTCAGGAGCAGCTTGTGCGCCTCTTCCAGCAGCAGGACGCTCGCCGCCACGGCGATGGTCAGGCCCCAGTCCGCCGCGGAGAGATCCGTGGTGCGGAAAATTTCCTGCGCCGGGCCCCAGTGCACCACCACGACCTGCAATCCCACCACCCCGATCAGCGCAGCCCACAGCTTGCCATTGGCGAAGAACTGACGGTTGAAAGCGGTGCCGCGCTCGGCGCGGGCGTTGAACACGTTGAAGAACTGGAACAGCACGAACGTGGTGAAGGCCAGTGTCAGGGCGTAATTTTTCTCACCCGTTTGCAGACCGTAGAAAAACACGCTGATGGTACCCGCCGCCATGATGGTGCCGTAGGCGAGCAGGCGCCAGAAACGCGGCAGGGTGAGGATGCGCGCCTCGGGGCTGCGCGGCGCTTCGTTCATGATGCCGGGACGCGCGGGCTCCAGCCCCAGGGTCATGGCGGGCGGGCCGTCCATGATGATGTTGATCCACAGGATCTGGATCGCGGTGAAGGGAGTCGGCAGGCCCAGCAGTTGCGCGCCGAGCACGGTGAGGATGGCGCCGATGTTGGTGGAGAGCTGGAAGCGCACGAACTTGACGATGTTGTCGTAGATGGTGCGGCCTTCCTTGACGGCGCCGACGATGGTGGCGAAGTTGTCGTCGGTGAGCACCATGGTGGCGGCTTCCCTGGTCACCTCGGTGCCGGTGATGCCCATCGCCACGCCGATGTCGGCGTTCTTCAGCGCCGGCGCATCGTTGACGCCGTCACCGGTCATGGCGACGACATGGCCGCGCGCCTTCAGCGCCTGGACGATCTTGACCTTGTGCTCCGGCGCGACGCGGGCGAACACCGCGGTTTCCTCGATGTGGCACCCGCAAGGAGTGTCCCCACCGGGTTCCCGCTGCTTCGCAGCGACCACGGTGGGACGGGAAAGCTCGGCGACGTCGAGCCGGTCGAGTTCGGCGCCGGTCAGCACCGCGCCTTCCAGGCCCAGCTCGCGGGCGATGGCGGCGGCGGTGATGGCGTGGTCGCCGGTGATCATCTTGACCTGAATGCCGGCCTGTTTGCACAAACGGATCGCGTCGCGCGCCTCGGGGCGCGGCGGGTCGATGATGCCGACCAGGCCGGCCAGGGTGAGATCCTGCGCCCAGGCCATCAGGGCGCCGGCGGGGTCGAAATCGTGCGCCGGAATATCGCGACTGGCCACCGCCAGCACGCGCATGGCCTGGCCGGCGAGACGGGCGTTCTCGGCCTCGAAGGCGGCGCGGGCCGTGTCGTCGAGCGGCGACTCGGCGGCTGCATCGAGATGGCGGACAGCGCGCGCCAGCAGCACGTCGGGCGCGCCCTTGACGAACATGCGTACCATTTCCCCGTCGTGATGGAAGGTGGCCATGAACTTGTGCGCCGAATCGAAGGGGATTTCGGCGATGCGCGGGCTGTGTTCTGCCAGACGGTCCGGCTCGATGCCGCCCTTCATGGCCAGCGCCAGCAGCGCACCCTCGGTGGGGTCGCCGATCAGTTCGCCGGCGCGGATACGGCTTTCGTTGCACAGGGCGGCGGGCACGAGCAGGGGCTGGTAATCCGGCGCGGGCAGGGCGTCTTCCGCAGTGATGGCGCCCTCACCCCGATAGCCTTCGCCGGAGACGGCAAAGCGCCGTCCGCGGTAGAACAGGGTGCGCGCGGTCATCTGGTTGAGGGTCAGGGTGCCGGTTTTGTCGGAGCAGATCACCGAGGTTGACCCCAGTGTTTCCACCGCCGACAGTTTCTTGACGATGGCGCGGTTTTTTGCCATGCGGTGCATGCCGATCGCCAGCGTCACCGTCACCACCGCCGGCAGCCCCTCGGGGATGGCGGCCACGGCCAGGGCGATGGAAGTCATGATGGACTGCACCAGCGGATCGCCGCGCAGGATGCCGAGCACGAAAATCAGGGTCACCACCACGCCGGCGATGATGGCGAGGCGCTTGCCCAGTCCGTCGAGCTGCACCTGGAGCGGGGTGGGGCTTTCCTCTGCGCTTTCCAGCAGGCCGGTGATGCGCCCCATCTCGGTTTCCATGCCGGTGGCGGCGACCAGCGTCTCGATCCGGCCGCGGGTGACGACGGTGTTCATGAACACCATGTTGAAGCGCTCTGCCAGGGGATGCTCGCCGGGGGGGAGCGCCTCGGCGTGCTTGCCCACGGCGTGGGATTCACCGGTCAGGGCCGCTTCCGCCACCTCGGCGTTGTGCGCCGCCAGCACGCGGGCGTCGGCTGGAATGCGGTCGCCCGCCTCCAGCAGCAGGATATCGCCGGGAACGAGATTTTCTGCGGGAATCTGCAAAACTTCGCCGCCGCGCCGCACCCGGGCGTGCTGCGCCAGCATCTTCTTGAGCGCCGCCAGCGTCGCCTCGGCGCGGTGCTCCTGGTAGAAACCGAGGACGGCATTGAACACCACCACGATCAGGATCACCACCGCGTCCTTGATGTCGCCGATGGCGCCCGCCAGCGCGGCTGCGCCGATCAGCACGATGACCAGCAGATCCTTGAACTGGTCGAGGAACTTCATCCAGGCCGGGCGCGGCGGCTTTTCCCGCAGACGGTTGGGCCCGTGGCGCTCCAGGCGTTGTCGCGCTTCGGCTTCGGTTAAGCCCTGGAGGGAGGCGCACAGGCGGGTTAGCGCCTCATCGCCTGAAGCCGACCAGACTGGTTGTTGTATCGTGTCCTGCACGGATGTTCGCTTAATCATATAAAAAGCGATCAACCACTATGGTTCGCCTGTTTGGTGGCAAGATGTTTGTCTCTAACTGTTCGTGTTTATTCGTGAAAATTCGTGTCATTCGTGGTTAATCGCCGTTTTTAAGGTTAGTAGAGCGCATGGCTGTCAAGCAGATAAATCGCCACCAGCGCCAGCCCCGGCTGGTTCATGATACCACCGATGCGTCTGCGCGGACGGGTAAGCAGAGTGTGCAAGCGCCTCATGGGGCGGACTCAGGCTGCTTTCGCCACGGCGTTTCCAGGCCGGCTACCGCTTCGTACAGTGCCAGGGCGAGGCGTTCCGGGGCGTCCGGGGCGGTCAGGTCTGAAACCAGTGCCCGCGGATCGATGGGTGCGCCGATGCGGATGGAGATGGGGGCGAGGCGCGGCCAGTGTTTGCCGGTCGGCATGGCGGTGAAACTGCCGGCGATGTGCACCGGGATGACGCGCAGCGGAAAGCGTGCCAGCAGACGGCCGATGCCGGGACGGAAGTCGTGCAGGCGCCCGTCCGGGGCGCGCTGCCCCTCGGGGAACCAGGCCAGGCTGTCGCCCTGCCGGATGGCTGCGGCGGAGAGCGCCAGGGCGGCGGTCGCACCACGCTCCGGCTCTACCGGCAGGGTGCGGGCGATGCGGCTCAGAAAGCGCGTGACCGGGTTGGCGAAGGCCATGCCGGTGTAGCCCGTCCAGCGGGTGCGCCCCACCCGCGCCGGCCCCATGGCGGCGGCCATGAGGAAGGGGTCGAGGAAGCTGGCATGGTTGGCGACATAGACGACCTGCTCCCGTGTCGGCAGGTGTTCGCTGCCCTCCACGCGAAGCTTAAAGGCCAGCCGGGCGAGCGGTTGCAGCATCTGTACGAAGCCCCAGGCAGAGGCGCGCGCGAGCGCCCCGGTCGGCGCCAGCCAGCGCAAGTCGGCCGCGGTCAGAACCCGCTCGGGCTGATCCCAGGCGGCGGCGCAGACCTCGCCGGCCTTTGCCTCGCCCATTTCGCGCAGCAGGTCGCGCACGGTCTCGATGCGGGCGATGGCGGCCTCGGTCAATTCCACGCCGGCTACCCGTTCAAGATCGAGGGCAATATCCAGCCAGGCCAGCGAATCCACCCCCAGATCCAGGCGCAGACTGGTGTCGGGGGTCAGCCGCCGGCCGGGAAAGCGGCGCGCCAGCCAGTCCCAGGTCTGATCCGCCGCGGGCTGGACCAGCAGTGCCCGGTCGGCCTCCGGCCATGCGTCCGGCGGCAGGGGTTCGGCCCGCGCGGGCTGCGTCTCGCCGGCGGCCTGCCAGGCCGCGGCCAGCAGATGACGGCGCAGCTTGCCCAGACGGGTGCGCGGCAAGGGGTCGCGGGTGAGCGCGATTTCGGCGGCGCGCTGATACGAGGGCAGCCCCGCGTTCACCTCCGCCACCGCATCACGCACGGCGGCGTCGATGTCGGTGTGCCCGGCGCGGCGGATGGCGCCCGGATCGGGCAGCACCAGGCCGAGCAGGCGGCCGCGGTCTTCCAGCAGGGCGAATTCGCGGATGTAGGGATGGCGCTGATAGGCCGTCTCCACTTCCTCGGGCTGCACGTTCTCGCCGCCGGCGGTGACGATGAGTTCCTTGGCGCGGCCGGTGACGAACAGATAGCCGTCGGGGTCCAGTCGCCCCAGGTCGCCGGTGCGGAACCAGCCGTCGGCGGTGAAGGCTTCTTGTGTCTTGTCCGGCAGGTTGCGGTAGCCCTTGAAGACATTGGGGCCACGCGCCTGAATCTCGCCGTCCGCTGCGATGCGTAATTCCAACCCCGGCAGCGGGCGGCCGACGCTGCCCAGGCGACCCCTGGGCGGGTTGAGGGTGAGTAGCGGCGCGGTTTCCGTCAGACCGTAGCCGATCCCCACCTGCCACCCCAGGGCCCTGAGCCTGGCGGCCAGCTCCGCTTCCAGCGCCGCGCCGCCGCAGGCCAGCAGCCGCAGTTTGGGGGCGAGCCTGGCGTGCAGCAGGTGGCCGAACAGCACGCGGCCGGCGTCCAGCCCCAGGCGGTTGAGAAAAAGCGACCAGGCCATCAATCCGCGCATCAGAGCGGCGGCGATGCCGCCGCGCGCCGCCACCCGTGCCTCGATGCCGGCCAGCATGGCGGCGTACAGGCGCGGCACACCCACCATGACCGTGGCCTCGCCCTCCTTCAGCGCCCGCAGCACCTGGGGGCCGGTGAGCGCTTGCGGCAGGATCAGCGGCAGCCCCAGGGCAAGCGGCGCCAGCAGCCCGAGCACGAAGGGATAGACGTGGTGCAGCGGCAGCGGCAGGGCGACCCGGTCGGAGGGGGTGAGCAGGCCGGTGGCGGCCAGGGCATCGAGCTGAAAGGCAAGATTGGCGTGGGAGAGCGGCACGCCCTTGGGGCGGCCGGTGGTGCCCGAGGTGTAAAAAAGGGCGGCCGGGTCGGATGCGTCCGACCGTGGCAACACGGCCGCCGCAGGCGCGCGCAGGGCCTGCCAGCCGCGTGCATCGTCGTCGCATGTATCCAGCAGGACGAGCCTCAGCGCGGGCGCCAGCCGTTCCAGTCGCTCCACACAGTCGGATGTGGTGAAGACGAGGCGCGCGCCGCTGTCGGCCAGCACATGCGCCAGCACTTCATCGCCAAGTTGCGCGTCCACCGGCAGCACGGCACCGCCAGCGAGGATAACCGCCAGTGCCGCGGCGATCCACGGCGGGCTGTCGGGCGCGAACAGGGACACGGCCTCGCCGCGCCGCAGACCGGCCTGGGTGAGTCCGCCCGCCAGCGCCTCGACGCGAGTGGCGAGTTCGGCGTAGCTCCAGGTAACTGCGCCTTCGGGGCCAAGCGCAAGGATGGCGGGGCGCTGGCCAAAGCGGGCGAGGCCGGCGATGACGGGATCGAGACTTGCGCTCATGAGCGGGGGCTCCTGCGCACGGGGGGAAGGTGCAAAGGCGTCTCGCCGTCCGGCAGGCGCAGCAGGCGGAAAATCAGGGTGTCGCTGTAAGCGCCCACCGGCACCGCGCTCATCCCTGGCCGTGGGCCGCGGCGGCCAGTTGCAGGCGGATATCGTCGTCCGTCACGGCCTCCAGAGAGTGCCGGCCCGGCCCGGTGACACTCTGTCCCGCCCGCCGCAGCCGCTGCAAAAATCACCATGAGCGCCGCCAGCATGGGAAAAATATTTTCATCATTGCACGATACCCTCGCACCGTTTCAGGCGGCGCAGCCGCACATGGCGCAGTAGCCCATAGCTCGCCAGGGCTGCGACCAGGCGGCCGCCGCGGGTATAACGCCCCGGAATCAGCCAGAGCAGCAGCGGTATGAGCAGCATGGGGGTGAACTGCACCAGGCCGCAGGCGCGCAGATCTACCGCGCCTATGGCCTCGGTCGCTGCCCAGTAGAGCACTGCGGCCGGCCCTGCCACGAGCAGCGCGAGCAGGGCGGCAGCGAGGACGCCTGCCGTCACCGTGAGCAGAACCAGCAGGGCGATACGCCATCGCCGGGTCACTGTGGTGAGCGCGCCCATGTTCCCTCGTTCCTCACCCTTCATCCCGCCGACGAAGCGGGCACGGGCGAGCGCGGTGGCAAAGGCGGTGAGGCGAGGGTCATCCTTGCCCTGGGGCACCGCGCCGGGCATCAGGACGATGCCGGCCAGGGGACGGCCTTCGCCCGGCAGGTAGAGGTCGCCGGTGTGGGCGCGGCCCTGGATGCGGTAATGAACGGCCGTACGCAGCGGGGCTTGGGTCCTGGCCTTGAGCGCGGAGGGCGCCTCGCCCGCAGCCACATCCGCCAGAACGCGGGCCGATTCCAAGTGCCGCGCCGGCGCGAAACCCGCCAGGGCGAGAAAGGCAGCCGCCAGGAAAAACAGTGCGACGCGCCGGCTAATGGGCGTGTTCACCCTGGCGCACCACCAGCACGTCGCAGTCCGAGGACGGAAGCGCCTAGCTGCACCAGCGCTTCATCGCCTGTAGCCGGCCAGGCCGGTTGTTGTTTCGTGTCTTGCATGGGGGTCTCAGTAGAGGGCATAGCTGTTGAGCAGATAAATCGCCACCAGGGCCAGACCCGGCCAGCTCATGGCGCCGCCGATGCGCTTGCGCGGCCGGGTAAGCAGGCCGATCACCACCACCGCGCTCATGGCGATGGCGGCCAGGGCGGTGACGGCGTGGACCGGGGAAACGTGGGCCAGCAATGGGCCGTTCAGATAGAAGGCGTCGTCCACGGCGAGAATGGCGATGTTGAACAGGTTGCTGCCGAGCAGGTTGGCGATGGCCATGTCGATGGCACCCATCCGCAGCGCCGCGAAAGTCACCGCGATCTCGGGCAGGGAGGTGACGGCGGCGACGAACTGCGTGCCGACGAAACTGCGGCTCCACCCCATCAGGTCGGCGAGATCGGCGGCGATGAAAGGCAGCACCGATCCCGCTGCCACCACGGCGACAGCAGCCACGGCGTAGCGCGCTCCGGCCCGGCGCAGGGTGATGCCGGGGTAACGGGCGGCCTCGGTGGCCTCGAATTCCGCCACATCCTCCCGCTCGTAACGGAACGCCGTGCGCATCGCCGCCAGATAAACCAGCACGATGGCCGGCGCGTACAGGCCGATGTGGGCCAGCGCCGGCATCCGCCCGGCTTGGGCGAGGAGCAGGCCCGCCGCGCTCATGACCAGGAGCAATATGCCGTAAGCCGCAATCAGCAGATGGCCTTTCCTTCCCCCGGCAAAGAGCGAACCCTTGCGGTAAACGGCGTCGAGCAGGGCGAGGATCAGCAGGTTGAACACGCAACTGCCGAGCACGTCTCCCACGGCGATGTCCGTTTCATGGGCAGCGGCCACCGAGCTGATTCCCGTCACCAGTTCCGGCAGGGAAGTGACGGTGGCGAGCAGCGCCAGCCCGACCCACGAGCCGGACAGCCCGGTTTTCTCGGCGATCACATCGCCGTAGCGGGAGAGGTGGTAGCCTGCCACCACGATCACGCCGGATACGATGGCGAACTGCAGCCAGGTTTGCAGGGTTTCAAGCATTCAAGCTTCCGTTCATTTTTCTGGACCAGTTTCCAGTAACTCCTGACAGTGGCTGCCTCAATGAAAAGCGGGGCTTCGATTCACCCTTGCAATTGCGCATCGCGCCGCCAGTGTCCGGGTGGCCATTGTCCCGCATGACATCACTGGTTATCCGCATCCACGGCCATTTTCAGCATCTTGAAAATATCCGGAATGGCTGATGTCACCCGGTTCCAGTTAGGGATAAGCGGTGTAGCCATCGGATTTTCCATAAACACCTGAGTTGCCATGGCAATGGCTCTGGTAAAAGCATCCACTGCCATTGCCTCCTTGTGCAGGTCAAACTTGAGGCCATTGATGGCCGCATCCGCTTCGTATTTCATGATCGTATCCTCGGCCTGCCGAAGGTAGGCTACGAGCAGTGATTTGAATAGCCCGTCCGAAAACACCACTCCTTCCGATGCCAAAGTCCTGAATACGGATTTGCAGATATCCACCGTCATTTTCATCAAGCCTTTGCTCGCATCATCGGCTGAAAGCACTTGATGTTTGTGTTCGTAGTTCGCCGCGATATCCACCTGGCAAACCCGCCGTGGCGAAAAGTTCCGGTGCACCTCGGCCAGGGAGCCCACCTCCAGCCCCCAGTCCCACGGGATTCTGTTCACCCGGGCCAGGTCAGTGATCATGCAGAACTCTCCGGCGAGGGGATAGCGGAAGCTGTCGAGGAAAGCGAGAAAATCATGCGGACCGATGAGTTGCTGGAGGGATCTGATCAGAGGCGTCATCAGCAGCCGGGTGACGCGCCCGTGCAGTTTGCTGGATACCCGGCTGTAGTAGCCTTTGCAGAAAACGTAGTCCAGGTTCGGATTGACCACGGGGTAGCACAATCTCGCCAGCAGTTCGCGGCTGTAAGTGACGATATCGCAATCGTGCAGGGCAATGACGTCGGACCGGCCGCGCGCAAGCACATACCCGTAGGCAAGCCATGCCGAACGCCCCTTGCCGCGCTCGCCCACATTGAATCCGTTGCGGACGAAGGTTTCATAGATTTCGCTGATTCTTTTGCCGTCATTGTGGATGATTTTGACTTCCGTCGATATCGGCGACATGAACTCGCGCACGCGCTGGAAATCTTTCTCCGAGGCTTTGTCGAGGACCAGCACGATTTCATTCAGATACTTGACCTTGGCGAGCTCCTGGACGATTCCCGGCATGGCCGGCCCTTCGAACTCCGAATAAAGTGCCGGTAGCACCAGGGCCACGGGCCTGGTTTTCGAAAAGCCATACAACTCGGATTCGAGCCGCTCCAGCGAAGGTTTGCCGAGCTGATGGAGGGTCGTGATGATGCCTGTCTGGTGAAAATCGGACATGGCTTTTCCTTCCGTTAACGCGAAACTCGCGTAGCGAGACTTCGTCCCCCTCTCCCGCAGGCGGGAGAGGGCAAGGGGTGAGGGGAACCGGGCATGGCGCTTGCCTTTTTCATGATGCTTTGGTGGCGCAAGCGCCATGACCGGTTAGACGTGTTCGATGTCATCCTTCTTTTCTGCCGCACCCTTTTCCTGGGTTTCCCGTTCGATCATCCGTCTCGCCGCATCGATGCCGCCGACGCCAAAGGCGATGGAGAGCGCCACCACAATTCCGCCAAAAATGATTGAAAAGGCCGCGAGCACGATGCTCGGCGCAATCTGGAGCTGTTCCATGGCCATGGCCAGAATCAGTACCATCAACAAGGTGCGGATGGCCTTGGCAAGAAGCTTGGCGTAGTGATAACCACTGTTTACCGCAGCGATCAATACCCCCTGGCTGATGAACCCGGCAAGCACATAGCCGATAATCAGGATCATCGCAGCGGAAAAAACACGTGGCACATAGCCGAAGAACTGCTCGACCAGGCTGTCGATCGCCGGGATATTGAGGGCGCTCAGGCCGATCATCAGGGTGACGATGACCAGCAACCAGAAAATGACCGAGCCGAGGGTGGCGGATGGCTTGGCCCACAGGTCACCCTTGCGCATCAGCGTGGTAAAGCCCATCCGGTCGGACCAACTGTCGAAGTTGATGGCTGTCAGGGATTTTATGAGTATGACCCTGACGATCCGGGCCAGAACGATGCCCAGCACCATGATCACCAGCATGGCCAGAAGGTTGGGCAAAAAAACCTTGAACTTGAGAAATACCTCTTGCAAGGGTTCGAGTATCAGGTTCAGAAATTCCATCATGATTTATCTCCTTAAGATTGTTTCCAGCTGGTGACGAGGTAGTCCTTGTTGTTTTCAAACTCCATGCAAAGTTTTTCGATCTCGGCTTCCGCTTCATGCCCTTCCATGTCTTTCGCCGCCAGGATGAAGGATGCGGTTTTTCCCAAATAAAGCGGGGTCAGGGACTTGATCAGGTGTTCTGCCGGCAGTTTCTTCTGGTGGAAAGCGATGGCGTAATCGTAGATGACCCGTGTCCACAGCCCGATGGGAAAGCTGAACTCGCTGTCGGCCAAGGCGCCCAGCCGTTCCACTTCCCTGAAATCACCGGCGCCGAGGATTTCCACCCAAACCTCGCGCAGGTTTTTCAGCCCTTCCCGGAACAGGTTCAACATCCTGGCGGTATTGACGTTGACGTGTTCGAGCCCGACGGTGTATTCGAAGCCGAAGGTGGTTACCGGCTCGGACCCGCGGATGGGCGTCCAGGTATTCGCGTAGCCCTCCATCAGGTCGAAGGCGGCGCTCACGACCTGGTAGAGCATGCTGCTCAGGTCGGCGCCGGGGTCCTTGGCGTCGTGTATTTTGGCGCCGAGAAAGGACTGGGCGATCTTGAAGCCGTTCGCGATCGCCGTCGTGGTCATCCAGATGTCGATGCCGAAGCGCGCGACATCCGATTGCCACACGTCCTTGGTCAGGTAGAACTGCGCCAGCCGGCCGGAAAAACCGAAATCCCCGCCTATCGGCTGCCGCACCCGCTTGCCATAAAGCGCACGGGTGAGGGGGTAGACGATGCTGTTGGTGATGGTCCCGTCGAACTTGTGCCGGTGGTAGAGCGGGGCCACATAGTCAAAGCCGCCGATCAGTACCGGCTTCACCAGCAGTTCGATCCACTCGGGCGTGATGCTCCTGAGATCGGAATCGACCACCACGCAGGCCTTCGCATCCAGCGTCCGGGCAATTTCGAAAATGCTGCGAAAGGCGCTGCCCTTGCCGGGGATGCCTGAATAAGGGAAGGCGATCTTGGAAATCGGCTCCACCCGGTGATGCAGGAGGATGGCGCTGAAGTCCTCGATCGATGCGTTCTGCACTACCTCCGTGGTGCCGTCGCTGGAGCCGCCGTCGGAATTCACGATCACCGCGCGGTGCGAGGGGAAGTACTTGGCCAGACCGGCCTGCACCGCACGCACGACATGGCCGATGGTTCTTGCGTTATTGAAGCTCGGGATGCCGACAATGATGTCGGCATCCCCGATCTTCCCGAGCTGCTCATGCACATCGGGTCTTAAGGTAATGTCATTCATGGTTTGGCATCGGCTCCTTTTTTTCCACCAGTATAATCTGGAGGTCCATGACGTTCGTCCCCGTCGGTCCGGTCATGAAATGGCTGCGCTCCCCTGACAAGGCATCGAGTTGTTGAAAGAATCCATAGGAGTTGTTGTCGTCAAGGTAGGCGGCAGGGCCTATCCCTAGACGGCGCGCCCGTCCGGCCGTGTCGCCGTCGACCAGTGCGCCGGCGGCATCCGTCGGCCCGTCGCCGCCATCGGTGCCGGCGGAAAGCAGGGTCACCCCGGATTGCCCGGCGATCTCCAGGGCAAAGGCCAGGGCAAGCTCCTGGTTTCTGCCCCCTTTCCCCGTTCCCCTGACGGTGACCGTGGTTTCGCCGCCGAACAGCAGGCAGCGCCGTTCGCCCGCTTTCAAACCGGCTTGCGTCTTGCGTGCGGTCAGCGCCAGGAAGCGTGCGGCGTCGCGCGCTTCCCCCTGGAGTTCGGCGGTGATGATCTCCGCGGCCAACCCGAGTTGCCGGGCCTTTTCCTGCGCCGCCGCCAGAGCCCGGCCGATCCCGCCGACAATCACGTTCCGGGTTCCGGGCAGGCAGGGTTCGCCGTCCTTTACTGTTTCCGGCTCCAGTCCGGCGACACCCCGTTGCAGATAATTCAAGACGCGCACGGGGATCTTTTCCTTCAGCCCGTATTTCTCGATCACCGACCAGGCATAGTCAAAGCTTGATCCGTCCGGCGCGGTCGGCCCGGAAGCGATGACGTCGAGCCAGTCGCCGATCACGTCGGAAAGTATCATCGTCACCATCCGGGCCGGGTAGGCGGCCTGCGCCAGCCTGCCGCCTTTGACCGCCGAAAGATGCTTGCGTACGGCGTTCAGTTCGCCGATGGCCGCGCCCGCTTTCAGCAGCAAGGAGGTCACTTCCTGCTTGTCTTGCAGCGTCACCCCGGCGACAGGTGCGACCAGCAGTGCTGATGCACCGCCCGAGAGCAGGCAGATCACCAGCGTCCTCTCGTCAGCGACCCGCACCATGTCCAATATTCGCCGTGCGCCCGCCACCCCGGCCTCATTGGGCACGGGGTGGGAAGCTTCTATCTGCCCAATCTTGCCCAGACTTGCCGCGTGGCCTTCTTTGACGACAATCAGCCCGGCGGAAATCCGTTCACCGAGCAAGGCTTCCATGGCCAATGCCATGCGCGCCGTGGCCTTCCCCGCACCGACCACGACGATGCGGCTAAAGTCTTCCAGCGGGTGCGCGGTGCCGGCAACAGTCAGGCAGTCGTTCTCAAGCTTTGCGGCGTTGAGCACGGCCCGGTAGGGATCGACTGCGGCAAGGGCGGCGCTGAAGATATGGGTAAGAATCGATGACGGCGTTGCTTCTCCGGCATCCCCCGCGAGCAATTGCAGCACCGCCTCGTTCCAGCCCTGCGGGCCGGGGCTTTGCGTCTTCATCAGACCGGCGATGGCGATGCGGGAATCAAAACTTCCGTCCTCGTGCCGGATCAGCACCGGGCGGTCCACGGCCTGGAGCAGAGGCAGGTCGTTCAGACTGTCACCCAGCCCGATGCTTGCAATAGCGCCATGCTCGCGCTCGTAGAGCGCCTTCAGGGTTTTCACGGCAAGGCCCTTGTCGTGTTTGCCCATGATGTGGAAAACCCGCCCCTGGGTCCAGTGCAGGCCGGCGTCTTCTATGGCTTGCAGAAAACGCGCGTCAGGCGCGCCATCGAAGACGAAAGGCTCGTCGAAATCACGCTGCTTGGACAGGATCGCGTCATCGCAAGAGAGGCCCGTCAACTCGGCGACCTCCTCCGCCGTCATGTCGGCAAAGCCGCGTACGCTTGCCCCCAGCCGTTCCCGGAGAGCAACGAAGTGGCGCCTGATCTCTGCGTAGGGCGTGCCGAGCGTGATGCGCTGATAGCCCTCCGCTGGGTCAACCGGCGCGGAGAAGTAGCCCTGTGGAATGAAGATTCCGCCACCGTTTTCGGTAATGAAAGGGTGGAAGTTGTGCATGCGCTGGCGACAAGCTTCGATTTCAGCGCGCGTTTTGCTGGAACAGAGAACCAGCGGAATGGCCCGTGCCTGAATCAGGTTCAGGGCCGGCAGCGCGTTATCAAAGGAATAATGCCTTGCATCAAGCAATGTTCCGTCCAGATCGCTGAATATGACGGTTTTTTGCATTTCCTTGGGATCGGTCTTGGTGGCGGGTAAAAAACGACTGCCCAGGCCGGTTACCGGGAATATGGCTTTGGTGATTTTCTTCAAGGTTTATGAGTCCTTTCAAGAAACACGCATTAACCCGAGTTTCATATGCTGCGCCAAGGTGCGCGAAATTCGGGCTACTTGCAGTGCCCTATCGAGCCGATCCCGCAAGTCCGCCCGTCGGTCCAGACAGCGCCCTTGAGCAACGCGCCGTGGAACAGGGTATTTTTCAATTTTGCGCCGGCGAGATTGGCCTTCTTGAGATTCGCCATACCGAGATGCGCTCCTTCCAGGTCGGCGCTTTGCAGTTGCGCGTTTTCCAGATCGGCACCGGACAAATCGGCATTCTTCAGGCCGGCGCCTTCCAGGTTGGCGCCCTCAAGGTCGGCGAGCTTGAGATCGGCCTTGCAGCCGGGCGCCCTTGAGGCTGGCGCGCTCCAGATTGGCGGTTTCAAGGTGGGCATAGGCCAGATCGGCACCATCGAGATTCACTTCGCGCAGGTCGGCCTGGTGCAGGCTGGCATGGCTCATGCGTGCGCCCTTGAAATTCGCCCCCTTGAGGGAAGCGCCCCGGAGGTTGGCATGTTCCAGATCGGCGCCTTCGAAGTCGGCGCCGTCGAGCTTGGCGTCACGCAAATCAGCCCACTTCAGGTCGGTGCCACGGCATTGGGGAGCGGTGGCTTTCCAGCAATCCGGTGCCGCCAGGGCAGCGTCATGGATCAGCAAGCCCGCCAATGCTAACAGCCAGAAACGATACCTTGCTGCATTTTTTCTCATGATTCATTCCAGTTTGTATTCAATCCAACAATAAACCGCAAAAATCTTTCACCGCAAAGGACGCCAAGCGACGCAAAGGAAAAGCAATCAGGCTGGCATGTCCGAGGGTTCGGTTTTCCCTTCGCGAACCTTTGCGTCCTTTGCGGTTCGAGCCTTTTCCAGATCGAAACACCACGCCTCACAAATAGCGCAGCCACAAATATACGCTACTCACCGCTATGCTTCCCAGCATCAGCGGGAAGGCCATCAGCATGAACGGCAGGAAGCGGATCGGCTGGCCAGCGCGCTCGGCGAAGCCGGCCACCACCAGGTTGGCGCTCGCCCCCACCAGGCTGCCGTTGCCGCCCAGGCAGGCGCCCAGCGCCAGTGACCACCACAGGGTATTGATGTTTCCCGCGCCGAATGATGGCGCCATGCTGTGGATCACCGGGATCATGGTAGCGACGAAGGGGATGTTGTCCACCAGCGCCGAGGCTGTCGCCGATACCCACAGGATGATGAAGGTGGTGGCGGCGAAATCGCCGCCGGTCAGTTCCATCAATTGTTGCGCCAGCATCTTGAGGGCGCCGGCCTTTTCCACTCCCGCCACCACCACGAACAGGCCGACAAAGAAGAAGATCGTAACCCATTCCACCTCGGCGAAACCGCGCTGCACTTGGTGGGACTGATCTTCGCCATTCTGGTCCCAGACGCGCAGCAGCAACAGCAGCGCCGCGCCGAACATGGCGATGGTGGCCGGTTCCTGGCCGATAACGTGGGCCAGCATGAAGCCCAGGATGACCAGCGCGATCACCGCCAGGGATTGTTTTAGCAGGCGCGGGTCGGTAATCGCCTTGTCCGCGTCGAAGGCCATCACCTGGGCGCGGTCTTCCGGCGCGGCGTAGAGTTTTCTGCCCCAGATCAGGTAAAGAGGGATCAGCGTCAGGATGAAAACCACCAGCGCCAGCGGCGCGAGGTTGAACAGGAAATCGTTGAAGCCGAGCCCGGTCGCGGAGCCGATCATGATGTTGGGCGGGTCGCCGATCAAGGTGGCGCTGCCGCCGATGTTGGAGGCGAAGATCAGGGCGAACAGGTAAGGATAGGGCTTGAGCTTGAGGGCGTCGGTGATGAGCAGCGTTACCGGAGCGACCAGGAGCACCGTGGTGACGTTGTCGAGCAGCGCGGAAAACAGCGCCGTCACCACCGACAGCATCACCATCAGCCCCCACGGATCGGCCTTGACCGCCTTGGCGGCGACCACCGCCACGTACTGGAACACGCCGCTTTTCTGGGTGATGGCGACGATCACCATCATGCCGGTCAACAGCCCGATGGTGTTGAGGTCGATGCCGGCGAAGGCCTCGCTCTGGTGCAGCACGCCGGAGAAGATCATCAGCCCCGCGCCGAGCAGGGCGACGATGGCGCGGTTGATTCTTTCGGTGACGATGATGGCGTAGGTGAGAACAAAAATGGCGAGCGAGACCAGCAGCGGGCTCAGGCCGAACAATACCTGCGTAGCGGTGGCAGCGGCGCCGTGCATGTCACAGTCCCGCCTGTTGCGCGAGATAGGCGAGCAGCGCGCGGCGGCTCAACATGCCGCGCAGCTTGCCGTCCGCACCCACCACCGGCAGCGGCGCGGTGCTGTTGGTGAGCAGCAGCGCCGCCTCCAGCAGCGGGCAATCCTCGTCCAGCAGCGGAACATCCTTTGTAGCGAATTCCCCCACCGTCAGGCGCTCCAGATCATGCAGCCGGCTGGTCAGCATGCGCTCGGCGTCGCCGGCGAAGCGGAGGTCGGACAGCCCGCCTTCCGCCCGCGCGCTGGCCGGGATCAGCGCCCGCAGCACGGCGTTGGTGCTGACGACGCCGGCGAAACTGCCGCTGCCGTCGCACAGGGGCACATGGTTGATCTGCTTCTCCAGCATGAGTTTAAGCGCTTCCATCAGCTTGGCCTCGGGCCGAAGGCAAACGGTAGGCGGACAAATGGGAATGGCCTTGATCGACATGTGTTTTCTCCGGGTTAAGTTGAAT
>JAJYXP010000014.1:0-3230 GCA_021801705.1 Pseudomonadota bacterium | reverse complement strand
GTCACGCCCACAAGCTCAGGGGCGGGTCGGCGATGACCGCGCGCAGGATGTCGCCGCGAGAGACGAAGCCCACCATCTCTCCCGTCTCGTTCACCACCGGCAAGCCGGTGAAGCCGGTATCCAGCAGCACGCGGGCCACGCGGCGGATGTCGGCCGCCGGATCGGCGCTCACCACGGGGCTGACCATGACCTCGGCTATAGTGCGGGCCAGGGTATCGCGCACCGCGCCGCCTTCCAGATTGAGCGAGGTGAGCAGGTCGCGCTCGGAGACGATGCCCACCAGGCGATGCGCACCATCCAGCACCGGAGCCTGGCGCAAGCGTAGCGTCACGAGTGCGCGCCAGGCCTCAACGATCCGCGACTCCGCCCTCACCGCCGTCACTTCCCGGCTCATGATCTGGTAGGCATGGTAGAGCGGGCCGCGTTCGGTCTCTTGATGCAGCATTTCCCGGTAGACGCTGGCGGGGGTCTCGTAATTCGCGCTGCCTTCGTCTGCGCGCCGGGCGGGCGGTGATATCTTCGTGCCCGGTTCTTCACCTTCCCGATTGAGGCCGCGCGCGTGGCGCGCGGCAACCACGCCGGGTACCTGGATAAGTTGCTCCAGCGTACCGTGGAAGGTTTGGCCACTTACGCCGTGGACGGAAAACATGCGCGTCTCCTTCGTTTGAAAATTCTATTCCGCAACGCCTGCCTCCCCCTCCAGCCATTCGCGCCACACCGCCAGCGCCACTGCCAGGATCACCGGGCCGAGAAACAGCCCCACCAAGCCGAAGGCGGCGAGGCCGCCGAGTACGCCGAACAGGGCAAGGATGAAGGGGATGTTAGCCGCTCCGGCGAGAATCAGCGGGCGCACGATGTTGTCCACCCAGGACACCACCAACGCGCCCCATAGCAAGAGACCCGCCCCGGCCCAGGTCTGGCCGGTAAACAGCAGCCAGAGTCCGGCCGCCCCCCAAACCACCGGCGTGCCGAATGGAATCAGAGCCAGCAGCACGGTGATGGCTGCCAAGGTGGCGGGCGCCGGCAGGCCTGCCACCCAGTATCCTATCCCGGCGACGGCGCCCTGCACCAGTGCGGTGAGGACGATGCCGTACACCACCGCGCGCGTGGTGGCGGCTACGGCATCGAGATATCCGTTGGCGCGCCCGCCCAGCAGCGCCACCAGGATGTGCCGGCTTTGTGCCGCGAAGGCGCGTCCGCTCTGATAGACGAAGAACAGGGCGAATAGGGCGAACGCCAGCTTGGCGAGGTTGCGGCCGATGCCGCCCAAGAGCGCCATGCCCTCCTGGTCCAGATGGCCGGCCAGGGCCAGCAGTTCGGTCTTGATGCGCGCCGGGTCGACGGCCAGCGCGTCGAGATGTCGCGCGATGTCCGCCCCAATCAAGGGCAAGTCTGCCAGCCAGTCCGGCGCCTTAAGGCTGCCGTCGCGCAAGGCCACCATCAGCGCATCAGCCAGGCCGGTGCTCTCGACGCGGAGCAGCGTGGTCAGCCAGAGGAATGGCAGCACCAGGGACAGCGCCACCAGAACGGTCATGATCGCCGCTGCCAGCGTGTCGCGTCCGCCCAGCGCCGCTTCTAGGCGCAGGAACAGCGGCCAGGTGGCGTAGCCGAGAATGCCGGCCCAGGCCAGCGGGATCAGGAACGGCGCCAGCACCGTCGCCACGCCGAGCCCAAGGGCACCCAGAAACAGCCCCAGCAATACGCGCCGGGCCAAAGGATTGGAAGTTAGTTCACGCATGGCGACGGTCAGCGGCGTTTGCGCGTGGCGATCAGGCTGGCCGCCGCTGAGGTCGCGATGAGGATGGCCACCACCGCAAGCGAGGCCGGCGTCGGCACGTGGTACCACGGCGCAATCAGCATCTTGGCGCCGATGAAGGTGAGCACCATGGCGAGGCCGTATTTCAGCAGGTGGAAGCGATCCGCCATGTCTACCAGCAGGAAATACAGCGCGCGCAGCCCCATGATGGCGAAGATGTTGGAGGTGAAGACGATGAACGGGTCGGTGGTGATGGCGAAGATGGCCGGGATGGAGTCCACAGCGAACACCAGGTCGGATACCTCGATCAGGATCAGCACCAGAAACAGAGGCGTGAAATAGCGCACGCCGTTCTTCATCACGGTGAATTTCTCGCCGTGATGGCCCTCAGAGATGCGCAGATGCCGGCGAGCGAATTTCAGCACCGGGTTCTTTTCCAACTCCGGTTCCTTTTCCGCCATGACCAGCATGCGCATGCCGGTGATCACCAGGAAAACACCGAACAGATACAGCACCCAGTGGAACTCGCTCACTACCCAAGCCCCGGCCAGTATCATGACGGCGCGCAGGACAATGGCGCCGAGCACGCCGTAGACCAGCGCCCGGCGCTGATATTCGGGGGCGACGTGGAAGGCGCTGAAGATCATCAGGAACACGAACACGTTGTCCACCGAGAGCGACTTCTCGATGACGTAGCCGGTGAGAAATTCCACGCTCTTGGCATTGGCGACCTCCGGCCCGAGCGTGCCGTTCAGATGCCACCACAACAGGCCGTTGAAGGCCAGCGCCATCGACACCCAGACCAGCGACCAGGCTGCCGCCTCCCTGACGCTCACCTTGTGCGCCTTCCTGCCGCCGAACACGAACAGGTCCAGCGCCAGCATGGCCAGGATGAAAGCGATGAATGCGCCCCACATCCAGGGTTCGCCTATATTGTTCATGGGTGTTTCCTTGTTTGGACCGAGTAGCCCGAATGCAGTGCAGCGGAATCCGGGCTATGAGAAATTGGTACGCGCGGCGAACTCACGTTTGGCTGCGGATGCGCTCAGTTCACCTGCTTGAGCGCCGCGATGCGCTCGTCCAGCGGCGGGTGGGTCATGAACAGGCGCTTGAGGCCCGAACCCACCCCGCCGGAAATACCGAAGGCAGCCATCTTGTCCGGCAGCGGCGCCGGTTCGTGCTGGGCCTTGAGGCGCTCCAGCGCGGCGATCATGGCGCCGCGTCCGGCAAGCGCTGCGCCACCCGAGTCGGCGCGGAACTCCCGCCGGCGCGAGAACCACATGACGATGATGGAGGCGAGAATGCCCAGCACCATCTCGGCGATGATCATGGTGACGAAGAACGCCGGGCCGGTGCCGCGTTCGGTCTTGAACACGACCTTGTCCACCAGATGGCCGATGACGCGGGACAGGAACATCACGAAGGTGTTGACCACGCCCTGGATCAGCGCCAGGGTCACCATGTCGCCGTTGGC
>JAJYXP010000015.1 GCA_021801705.1 Pseudomonadota bacterium | reverse complement strand
GGACCAGATGGATCTGTGGCGCTGATTAGCCACCTGCATGGTGGCTCAAAAGAATTGGGGCCGCGTTAGCGACCCCTCATAGCCGCTTCGAGCGGCTCACAAGCTAAAGCCCCCGGCTCTGCCGGGGAATACTTACTGTCAGTCAATTTAAAACGACTGTACGTTCTTTGTAGGTGCGAATTCATTCGCACATTTGGCCGAATGAATTCGGCCCTACAAGAAAATTACGAAATTCAGCATGACTGGCTACTAGGGCCATTATCCAAAAACAGATACGCTTTCCGGGTGGCCATAAAATAAAACGGTGCAGGGATCGCTGCTACAATTAACCTGCGTTATCCCTGGGTGCGCCGTGCATTACGGCTGTTTTCGAATCAGCCTGGCAAAGGTGTTTATCATGCAAGACATCCTGAATGCGTTGCTTAATGCGCTAAAAAGCCTGTTGCATCCAAAGATGCTGGCGTTGGTCTTATGGCCGGTCGTTCTGGCGACCCTCTTCTGGGGTGGACTGGCGTTCTTCTTCTGGTCGGACTGGGTGGCCGGCCTGCAAGGGCTGATCGGCCATAGCGCGGTGCAGGAATTTCTGGGCAAGCACGAACTGGGCTGGGTCGCGCGGACAGCCGCTATTGCTCTGGCTTTTCTGCTGCTGGTGCCGATGGGCGTGGCGACGGCCCTTTTGATCGCCGCTGTGATCGCAATGCCGTACATGGTGCGTTTTGTGGCTGGCAGGGACTATCCCGACATCGGGATGAAGCGCGGCGGCACGGTGTTGGGCTCCATCTGGAACGGGTTGGCCGCTGTTACCGTCTTCGCCGCGTTGTGGCTGGCCACATTGCCGCTATGGCTGTTCGGCCCGTTTGCGGTAGTGATCCCTATCCTGCTTTCTGCCTATCTGAATCAGCGGCTGTTTCGCTACGATGCGCTCGCCGATCACGCTTCGCGCGAAGAGTTTCAGCAGTTGCTGGAGCGGGCGGGCGGTAAAATGTACATTCTGGGCGGCTTGCTGGGGCTGATCCAGTTCGTGCCTTTCCTCAACCTCCTCCTGCCTGTCTACATCGGATTGGCGTACATTCATTTCTGCCTTGCCGAGCTGCGCAAACTGCGCGGGCTGCTCCCGGTTGAGCAGTAATCCGGTTAACCCGGCCTTTTCTTAGCTATTGCCGGGCGTGCCTGGCGCCTTGGCGGTTAAGCTGCTTTTTTAAGTTAAAACAACAGGCTATTGGAATTTTCCAAATCGTCTCAGGATTCGGCCCACACTTTTTCGATTTTGTATACCTGTCATTTTTGACAGGTGGAAAAGATGAGAAAAAAGTGTAGGCTACGCGCTGGCTCCAATTCAGGATAGAAACATCGACAATGGGTTTCCCCCAACCGTTCGCCCTGATGTCGAAGGGTGCATGTGGTTCGACAGGCTCACCACGAACGGGATTGCTGGCGTTTTTATCTGGAATTGGAATAACAAGGGCAGCATCGATTAACGTCAACAGGTATTGCTGACGGGATCGTAAAAAACAGCCTTGATCCGTGGCGCGGAATTCAAGTACGCGACGCGGGCCGGCTGATGCCTGCTGCAAAATAAAAACATGGGCACATAATAATAAAGAATCTAAAGGGGTATCTGTGGCTGAAGAGCGGCTGGGGCCCGTCTCATTCATTGCATTGTATGAATGGTTTTCAGGGCGGTTGTTGGCGCTTGCGCATTCATTAGGGTTGCGCAAAAAGAAGGCGCAAAGCGCAGGCGTTCTCCGCAACGCGGTGAGCCAGAGCGGTTGTCTCTGGGCGCTCGGCAGCTTCTGCGCCCTCAACCGCATACCCTTCGACCCGGAATTGCTCCTCAAGCGGTTTCCGCCTCCCTACTCATTCGAAACCCTGATCCAGGCCGCCCGTGCCCTGGGCTTCAAGATCCACAACAAGGCCTGCTCCGTCCCCGACATCGGTCGGCAGCCTCTGCCCTGCCTCGCAGCCGTCCATGCGCCCGTAGAAGAAACCAGCGCTTCCCAAGAGGACAACGGCACTAAGGAAGATGGCTCCGTTACCCTGGCGCTGATCTCCGAGGCCACCGCTGAGCGTGTCGTAATCTTCATGGCCGGCAATAATACGCCCGAGATCATGACCCCGGCCGAGTTCGCCACCCGCTTCGCCGGCACGCTCTTTCTGCTCAAGCCCGGCCCCAAAGCCATCAAGGATCCCGATGCGGCCAAGCAGGCCGCCTTCGGCTTCCGCTGGTTCGTGCCCGAGCTGCTCAAGCACAAGCCGATCTGGCGCGACGTGTTGCTCGCCTCCCTGATCATTCAACTGGTGGCGCTTGCCACGCCCCTGTTCACCCAGGTCATTATCGACAAAGTCGTGGTGCATCGCACCGAAAGCACCCTGATCGTCATTGCCGTCGGCCTGGCGGTGTTCATGATCTTCTCCGCCCTGCTCACCTGGGTGCGCCAGTACCTCGTACTGCATACCGGCAACCGTGTCGATGCCGTCCTTGGCAGCGCCGTATTCGAACATCTCTTCGCCCTGCCGACGCGCTACTTCGAGCACCGCCCAACCGGCGTCATCTCCGCCCGTTTGCATGGCGTGGAAAGCATCCGCGAATTCGTGGCGAGCGCCGCCGTTACGCTGATCCTCGACCTGCCGTTCCTGCTCATCTTCGTCGCCATCATGTTCTACTACAGCGTAGTGCTGACGCTGATCGCCCTGTCCATACTGGGCGTGATCATCGGCATGAGCCTGATGATGGCGCCGCTGTTCCAGGCGCGGATGAGCGAGCAATTCCTGCTTGGCGCGCGCAACCAGGCTTTCGTCACCGAATACGTCTCCGGCCTGGAAACGGTCAAGAGCCTGCAGATGGAGCCGCAGTTGAAAAGCCGCTATGGCGACTATCTTGCCGACTACCTGCACGCCGGCTTCCGCATGAAGCAGATCGGCAACACCTACAACGTCGCGGCCAACACCCTGGAACAGATGATGACCCTGCTGATCCTGGTGGTCGGCGCCTACATCGTGATGAACGGCACCGACCCCGGATCGGGGTCCGGGGCAGGCTTTACCATCGGCATGCTGGTGGCGTTCCAGATGTTCTCCGGCAGGCTCTCCCAGCCCATGCTGCGCCTGGTGGGGCTGTGGCAGCAGTTCCAGCAGGCAAGCATGTCGGTCAAGCGCCTGGGCGACATCATGAACGCCCCGACCGAACCTTATTCCCTGATCCCCACCCGTGTCGGCGGCAACCAGGGCAAGATCGAAGTCGAAGGACTGAGTTTCCGCTACAACGAAAACCTGCCCTACCTCTACCGCGATTTCGGCCTGGAGGTAAACCCCGGCGAAACCGTCGTTATCATGGGGCCGTCCGGTTCAGGTAAAAGTACCCTCGCCAAGCTGCTGCTGGGCTTCTACGCCCCGGCGGACGGGCAGATCAAGATCGACGGCACCGACATCCGCCATTTTTCCGCCAACGAACTGCGCAGCTACTTCGGCGTCGTGCCGCAGGAAACCGTGCTGTTTTCCGGCGCGATCTACGACAACCTTCTGATGGCCAACCCCCACGCCACCTTCGATCAGGTCGTGCAGGCCTGCCGCATGGCGGAAATCCACGACACCATCGAAAAACTCCCCCAAGGCTACCAGACCGAAATCGGCGAGCGCGGCGTCGGCCTCTCGGGCGGGCAAAAGCAGCGCCTCGCCATCGCCCGCGCCCTGCTCAAGCGGCCGAAAATCCTGATCTTCGACGAATCCACCAGCAACCTCGACCCGCACACCGCAGAACACTTCGCCCGCACCATCAACCAGCTCAAAGGCAAAGTGACCATGCTTTTCATCACTCACGCCCTGCCTAAAAGCCTGCAAGTGGACAAGACGGTGAGGATAGGCGAGAAGTTGTCCGTCCTGAGTGGGGACAAAGATAAGAACGAACATTCTGAAAAATAGGGAAATGTTGAAGTTACGAATGTTTGAATCGAAACCTGGGCGGAAAGTGTGAAGAAGATTTTCACCAAGAAAGTTAAGTGACGCTGCTCGTATTAATTCGTTGGATAAATCGAGAGTATTTGGAAAAGAGTATCTGATTATGACCATACGGTTCGCAACGATAGAAGACATTCCAAAATTGGCAAATTACTGGCGTGAGCACGAGCAAGGGCGGTTTGGGCATTTGCCATTCGATGAGGCAAGGTTCTCCGCAACCATGAAGATGTTAATTGAAGCCCAAGGATCGCACTGTCTCTTCGTCTCCGATGACCAAGAGCATTGCCCATGCGGAGTTCTAGCCGGAAAAATTGATTACTACTATTTCTCCAGCCAACCGGTTGCACAACTGATTTTGTATTGGGTGCACCCTGGTCACCGTTCGGGCTCTATGGCGATCAAACTCATGATGGCCTTCAGGAAGTGGGCTGAAAACCGCAAGGCAGCGGAACTTGTGGTGGGGGTGACAAGCGGTGAAGACATCGAACGGACAGACCGCTTTCTTAAAAAAATAGGATTTCAACTGACAGGCGGAAATTACGCAATGCCTCTGGCTAAGCCGGAATGAAAAGGCATTTCGTATCCACTAGGTAAGGGATATGAAAATAAGATTCGCGCAACAAGAGGATATCCCAATTGTTTTGGCTATGGGTCATGCCATGCTTGCCGAATCGCGTTTTGATCGATATGGGGTCAATGAAGAGAAACTGGTTGCCGCCATCGACACCATGATCAACAACAGCGGAAAAGCCTGCCTCCTCTTGGCCGAGCGTACAGATGGGGAGATTGCAGGCATGCTAGCCGGCTATGTGACCGACTATTTTTTCAGCGACGCAACCGTCGCGCAGGATAGGTGGTTTTACGTTAAGCCCGAATATCGTGGTAGCTCGGCGGCAGTCAAGCTGTTGGTGGCTTTTCGGCGCTGGGCTGAGAACCGCCAAGTAAATGAACTTTCGATCAACATGAGCGTAGGCATTGATATGGCGCGGTTCAACAAGTTCATGGCGCACATGGGCTTTGGCTGCTGCGGATCTAATTTCTCACTTCCCTTATCGGTGCAGCACAGAACAACGAAAGGGGCAACTCAAGCTGACCCCTGTAGTTACATTTCGCAGAAGTGACAGGGAATGCCGGCAGGAAAATTGAATCAACCCATTGATACAGAAACGCAAACAGATTTCGGATTCTGAACAGGAGAGGATGAATATGGCGATCAAGAGAATAAACAAATCGAAGCTGACCATTTGGGGGCACCTTGTTGCTGCGTGTGGGAAACCTATTCTGCTGCTGGTATGCGGGTTTGGGCTATTTATGGGAGTGGCAGCGGCCA
This sequence comes from Pseudomonadota bacterium, assembly GCA_021801705.1. Taxonomy (GTDB): domain Bacteria; phylum Pseudomonadota; class Gammaproteobacteria; order Burkholderiales; family Sulfuricellaceae; genus Sulfuricella. The sequence goes on along the minus strand of JAJYXP010000015.1, from coordinate 40,967 downwards.
ACGAAATCGACCTGGACAAACCCATTGAACTGGAGCCCGGCAAGGGCGTCGCCGTTTTTTCCGCCACCGTCACCAACCCGAACATGGGGGGCATTCGGCTATTGAAACAGGCCAACCTTTCCTGGCGCGCGGTGGGGGGAGCGGAAAGCTCCGGCAGCATTCGCATTAGCGTGGGGGGCGGCCTCTTTTCCACTTTGGACGAGGCGCTTGCCAAACAGCACCGCCCCGGCCGCTTTGCCGCCCTGCAACTGCCTGAAGGCACCTACGAATGGTACGACGCTTCAGCCACCAGCAATGACACCTTTTACCCCTCGGAACAGCCTTTCTCGCGGAAATTTAGGGTCAAGGCGGGGCAGATTTCCTACGTCGGCAATATTGACATTCTTCCAGCCACCGATGCCCTGCGTGAGGGCGGACGCTACGCCTTTGCCGTATTCGCCTTCCTCATTCCATTTTCCAAGGCGGATTTCAAACCCTGGTTAAGCGACCAGAGCGCACAAGATTTTCCCCTCCTCCACGCCAAGGGTGCAAAGCTGACGGCTCAGAACCTAGTGCGCGACATCCTGCCGGACGAAGCCGACACCGCCATGGAAAAACGCATCGCCGAAATCGCCAAAACGGCGGAGCGGGGCGACCTGAATGCCAAGAACACCCTTGGCTTCCTCTATTTTAAAAAATTCTTCGTGGATGAAACCGGCATCATGCGTGCCAACCGGGATATCCTAAAAGCGGAAGTGCTATTCGCGCAGCTTGCCAACGCAGGCGACGGCGAAGCGGCCTATCTCATGGCGATGGCCCATGACCCTGGCAATTCGTGGCTGAGCGAATTCAAAATTACCGGCCATCCCGAAAAAGCACTCCGCTACTTCCAGACCGCCGCCGAGCACTACTACGCCCCAGCCATGGAGCGCCTGGCAAAAATCTACGCCAACGGCGAACTTGGTGCAGCCGAATCGCCCCAATTGGCGAAATTGTGGAACGCCCGCGCCGACCGCCTGAATGAAGTGCCCACCGTGCCGCCCTACCTGGACGCCGCCGGTATGGCTGCCTACAAGGCATACCAGGACGAAACCGGCAACCCTAAGCATTTCGCCCTCTCCCCCAGCGGTGCTTTCGGCTGGGCGGGGTACGCCAGCGGCGAAAACGAGCAGCCCTACCAGGCAGCTCTCAAGCAGTGTGAAGCCCGCAACCCGGACAAAAAGTATCCCTGCCGCGCCTATCTCACCGGTTCACGGCTGCGCTGGAACGCCTGCGCCGTCCCCTTCTTGACGGAAGACAGCAGCACCGCCTTCGTCCCCGCCGACCTGCCGGAACTCGACGCCAAAGCGGTCGACAACCTCCCGTCCGACCCCGCCCTGCGCAAAGCCTTCCAGGATTTCCTCACCCAGCCCATGCCCCGTGCCTTGGCTGTTTCGCCAACCGGCGCTTGGGCCGTATGGGCAGGCGATTGCCGCGCCCCGGCCCTGGCGTTGCAACAATGCAGCCGAAAAAATGGCGGCGCGCCCTGCGAACTGTTCGCCCAGGATGACCGTGTGACGGCGAAGAGCGACTACGGGCAGAGCGTGGCGGCGAAATATTCTGGCCAGCAGGATAAGTTGGCGGGTGTTTCGGCTATGGGGAAAAAGAAATGAAGGGTAAATCGGGTCTGCAGTGGTCACTGATTGAGCGTCTGTGGAATTCTGGGCAAATCAGGCTGCCCCCTCTAATTCTGCTTTTCCTCGCACTCTGTTCGGCAGCACAGGCTTGGGCGGCCCCTGATGACGTTGCCACCAGACCGAAGCAGGTGCCGCACATCCCTTATTATCCGGCGCCGCAGTTGCCGCCTATCCCCGATTATGTAACCGCCTGGCCGAAGCAGGTGGTGGTGCAAAAGCCCGACCCGGTGCTGGGTGATAAGCCGTACTGGGAATTCTGGGTCTACAGCGAAGCCTTCGCCAAGCGCTTCAAAGGGTTTCCGCCCGAAGGGGCCGACCCCGAACTCAAGGGCGGGGTCCATGCAATGGTTGTCTGGATATTCAAGCATAACCAGTGGAGTAGCTTGAACCCGAACTATCCGGAACAGTATGTCTGCCACCTGGACGTTTACTTCGACAATTCAATTAAGCTGCCGCTCTCGGAGAGACCCTGGTCCAGACCACCGCCCGTGTATCCGCAAGGCGTTTCCCCGAGTTACCGGCGGCTGGCGCCGTTCGATGCGCAGGATGAACAGGCGATCCGTGTGTCGGAACTGGCCCCGATGTACCCGAAAGCGCTCCCCATGATCTTTGTTGACAGGCCACTTGATGGGCGCTTTTCAAGCCTCGGCATGTTGGAATATCGCCCGAATCTGGTGCCGGGGCTGGCGAATCTTTCCTTGCCCGCACATTCCGTCAATGGTGCTTGTTCGCTTGCCGCACCGAAGGCCGAGAAAGGGATTCTCTGGCTGTCGCTGTTCGGGAACAACCCCTACGGGATCATTAGCCACTATAGCCATGAGATGGGAAATTACACCCGTGATATCCAGCTCACTTTCGACCCCGGGCCGAATCCTGAGCGGGCGGGGTACGTCCGCATGCCGGAAGCGCTCTACAGGGCGATGTTGGCGAAATCGGCACTGATCAAGGTGTTGAACTGGTGTATTGGTGAGGAGTTTGCTCATTCAACCAGAAGAGGCAAACACGTATCCAAAGAGGTTTGGGATGGGATATCCCGCAGGTGCCGGGACGCGGAAGAACAAGGCAAGGTTTATACCACCATTCCCGGTAAAGAAGGAATGCAATTGCAGGATACCGGCTTCTAAATATTCATAAAATCTGAAGGGGAATTACGACAATGGCTACGATCACTCCGATGCAGAACCTGACTTATGGACTCTTGAGTAACGCGGCATACAAGAATGGCGCCGTGCCGCCCGGGTGGAGCATTGTCGATACGAGTGCAGAGAGCATGGGGCCATCGGATAAAGGCTTTGCAGCAGTCACTTTCAAAAACCAAAGCACGGGCGAAATCGTTATTTCCTACCGTGGGACGGATGAGTTCGGGGACGCCTCCAACAACTTTGTCCAACTGGCGCTGCAAAACGACGTGCCTGGTCAATACTATGAAGCCAAGGCATACTTAAAACTAACCCAGGAAAAATTTGGACCCAATCTCGTAGTTGTCGGGCACAGCCTGGGCGGCGCATTGGCGCAACTCGTTTCGGCGTTTAATAAGACTGTCAGCGCCTTCACCTACAATGCACCCGGCGTCTATGATATTTATGTGAAAAAGCTGAGTGAGCAGAATGAGTTGAGTGGGAATACGGAACCGCCGGCCGCCGCCGAAAGCTTTACCCGCATCAACAACACCAGTATGAGCCTTGATTTGGTCAGTGGCGTGGGCAAGCAAATGGGTACCATGATAAATTATCCCCCCGACAGCCTGGAGGGATTGAAGTTCTTTGGCGCGATCATGGCGTCCCTTGCCAACCCCACGTTGGGCGTGCTGCTTTTTGGCAACTCGGCGCTTGGCCAGCACTATATGGATCGAGTGCTGGAGGCCATTGCTACCCCCAAGCCCACCGACAGTATAAACGGGTATAACTACAACAAGGATACGGGCAATTGGGAAAGGCCGAGTGGGGATGGATCGCCTCCCGTCCCGGCTGACGCTGAGACCGCAGCCAGCCTGAATGCGCAACTTGCACAAAATATCCAGTACAACGATCAGGTCAATCGAGAGGTGCGCCCGATGCTTTTGCAGTACCGTGTCTGGGAGGAGGTAACCCAGCAGTACACGGCGAACAATGGGCAGGTCTGGCTCGCCTTCGATCCTAATTGTGACCAGTATGCAGTTGTTCGGAACACAAAAGGTGAGCCTGTAGCTACGTATGAGGTTGTGGAAGAAAATGGGAAATTGCTACTAAAACCTGTTGACGGTGTGGGGCAGACGGTTAATCTCACGGATGGAACGGTGACCGGCACAGGAACCCTGTTCAACAACCTTACCAAGGAGATTGGCTCTCTTCTCGAGCCCACCGGCGCCCAAACCCTCGCCAACGCGCTTGCTGGTGTCGGCAATACCATTAACACCTATGCCCCCACCCTGATTGACGCCCTGAGCCTGCTCAAAGCCATCCAAAGCGGCAATCCTTTGCCCATCGCCGCCTCCGGCCTGCGACTGGCGAATAATCTCAGTACCCAAACAGATGCAAATGGTAAGCAGATTGCCGGCAATTACTCCTTGGCTGGCGCATCTAATGTGGGCAGCGCCATCTTGAGCCTGATGAGCCTTGATGCCGCCCTCAAGAGCGGCGACACTATGGCTGCCGTGACTGCTGGCGCGCAAACGTTGACCTATGGGGCGACGGCTTATGCCCTGCTTGCCCAGCAAAACAACCTGCTTACTGGATCGCAGGCTTTGGTAGCAGAGTTTGGTGCTAACAGCCTCATTGTCGGTCTTGATAAGGCAATGCCCTATCTCAACCTCGTCAATAGCATCGCCCACGGCGACGCGGTAGGTGCGGCAATGGCAGTCATTTCCATGACCCCAGCCGCCCCAATCGCCTGGGCTTACTACGCTTTTAACATGATAACCAGCCTCTTCGGCGACGACGACCCGCCGCCCGAGCCCTGGGGCAACGCCTGGGCCGGCTGGTCCGGGTTTTCTGCCGTGGTCAACTCCAACGGCGGCGACGGCGGGCAGGGCACGGCGGCGGACACCTACAACGGCTTCATCTCCTATCTCAACCAGCTCGCCGCCTATGAACAATCGGTCAACCCCGGCAGCGCCATCGGCGTGGTAGCGAACCGTCTGCCCAGCTTGAGCTACCGCAACTACACGGGTTTCGGCATCACCGACATCGACCCGATCACCGGCGTGCAGCGCAACCCGGAGATCAAATACGACCTCACCGGCCGGCCTTACAACGCCCCGGCGGGAAGCGCCCAGGCGCGCCAATCCCTGTCCGAACGCTTCATCCGCGTCGCCCTGGCCCGAGGCGCCGTCGCCCCGATGTGGGAAGTCCAAACCGCCGCCATCCAGACCCAGTACGGCGACCCCCAGGCGGGATTGACCGAGGAAGAGCGCGCCGGACGCAACGGGCTGTTGGCACCCTCTCCCCAGCCCTCCCCCGCGAGCGGGGGAGGGAGCCAAGCGTTCCGGGCAGTGGCGCTCGACCTTAACGGCGATGGGGTACGGACTACCGGTACCAACAAAACCGTGGCCTTCGACGTGGACGACTCGGGCTACCTCAAGAACACCACCTGGCTCAACAACAACGACGGCTTCTTGTTCCTCGACCGCAACCTCAACGGCAGCATCGATTCCGGCAAAGAACTGTTCAGCAACAGCATCGTGGACTTGAGCGCGCGCGGCTTGGCCGGGATGCGCTGGATCGACTCCAATTACGACGGCAAGCTGACCAATGCCGACCCGGTGTGGAACGAACTCAAGGTATGGCAGGACGCCAATGGCGACGGGCAGGCGGAGGCGGGCGAGACCCAAACTCTCTCCGCCCTGGGCATCACCGCCCTCGACTACGCCATGGGGCGCTTCGAGCAGAACGGCCAGCTCAAGGAAATGAGCTCCCCCGACCTCGCGGCCGACATCCAAGGCACCCGCACCCACGTCGTGCCAGAGGGCATCGTCGTGGAAACAACCAGCGGCCATACCAGCTTGCTGGTCACGCGCATCGACGACCGGACGGTTATCGAGGCCAACCGGGACGGGGTGGAAGCAGTGAACGAATCGATGCACTTCTACGAAAGGATTGCAGCATGAAGATATCCCCAAAATTCTGTAGAACTCAAAACGCAATTTCTATTTTTTTTACTGGTTTGATGCTCACCATTGGGGGATTTATGTTTCAACAAGATAGTAGTGCAGATGACTCATCAAAGTTCACATATGCAGCGATCAGCTTCACCCCAGACAGCCAGAAGTTGGTGTTTAATCGAAGCAAATCCAATCGCTCTGATCGTTCTTATATCCATATCCTTGACCTCAAAACCAAGGTGCTGTCTTACTACCAGTCACCCGTGAATCAGAGCTGGTACGCAGCTAAATTCTCGCCATCGGGCAAGCAGGTAGTGTTTGTCATGGCTCCGCGGGTGCCTGGCACCTTGCCCAAAGAAGATAAAAATCAACTTTATCCAGACTGGGGAAACGCCCAGATCGCCATCATGGATGCCGATGGCCGCAATGTTCGTCTATTGACCAACACTAGCGGCTACAAAATGGCTCCCAACTTCTCGTGGTCAGGGAAGAAAGTCATATTTACGCAGGGTGAAATGCGTGCACCAGGTTCAAAAAGCATCGCAGCAGGACTGGATGCGTACGAGATTGATCTGGAGAGCGGCAATATCCAACAACTGACGGACTTTAGGTTCTTCCAGATGGGACGCCCCAGTTATCTGCCCGGCGATGAGCAATTTGTGGTGTTTGCAGATGGGCCGAGCAAGATTCCAGGTGTGGCGAGGGGCGACAATCCAGCATATTGGCGCAACGCTGAAAAAAAATATAACAACAGCCAAGTCTATGTATTCAATGCAAGGTCCGGCTCGCAAGAACTGGAACCTTTGTTTAGCCAGTTGTTTAATGCGGGGGATCCTGTCGTTGATGCCAAAGGTAACTTGTATTTTATGGCCAGCGATGGACGGACATTGCGTCATTACCAATCTATGAAAGATGGAGTGCTGCGTAATTATTTATTTCTTTCGTCGTCAAGCCAATTCAGAGGCCTAACCCTACAGCCTCGATACAGCGAAGTGGCGCCAGATGGTAGTCACTTGGCCGTAGTTACCGGCAGTCGTAACCCGAGTGATTACAGCGGTATTTTTTTGCTGGATTTTGCGACAGACCGATGGGAAGAAATCCACGTGCCTGTAGAGGCACGCCTCATCAATCCGTAACTGCAGCAGTGGGTTTCTAAAAATCAGAACAGGGGGATTTTATTATGGGCGCAAACATTAGCATTGAAGGTTTCGATCTATTCTCGCCAAGCACTTGGGTGCCGGTATTTGGAAACTGGGGCGGGCCTGGCTGGTCTGGCGGAGTGCGTACTGATGGAGAACCGGACTGGTCTGTGCTGCCAGTGCTCATTGTTTTGCCTGATGGAACTACATATAGAAGCCCCGTCGATGCCGCATGTTATAAACATGACCGTGCTTACTACGAAGCCAAAGGCCTCCCAGACGAAGCAACACGGATTTTGCAGGCCGATTTGCAATTGCGGCGAGATATTGCCGCACTGGATTGGGGAAGCCTTTCTGCATCTGAGCAAACTTATGCCGTGTTGGCGGACGTCGCCTTCGCAGCCAAAATCGCGGCAGTAGACACTGTCAGTGTTTTAGTTGAACAAATACATGCAGAGTCCAAATCTCTGGATCAACAGCGCATACAGTTGGGCATCGACCCGACTGGCAAGACTTTCACAGACACGCAAGGGAACTCAATCACCTGCGGTCAAGATGCTAACGGCAATTATGTACTTAATTGCAGCGAAGTGCTGGAAAATGGAACGACTTTGCGCACGTCGTTTGATTCGACTGGGCATGTGCTTCCGCTCAATGGCGCCCAAACTCTCTCTAAAGCAATCGAAACCTACGGCGGCACCCTGATCGACGCCCTTTCCATCATCAAAGCCATCCAATCCGGTGACCCCCTGCCGATAGCCGTATCCGGCCTGCGGCTGGCGAACGACATCAGCAACCTTGCCGACCTTCCCAACTACAACCTCAGCGGCGCGGCCAGTGTTGGCAGCAGCATACTGAGCATATTGAGCCTGGAGCAGGCATTGCAGCGCGGCGACACCCTGGCTGCGGTTACGGCAGGGGCGCAGGCGATTAGTTTCGGTGCGCAAGCCTATGCGAACTTTGCGACCGGTTTGGATGGTGGGAAAGCCATCCAAGCCGCATTCGGTGCAGACAGCGCCATTTCGCAATTGAACCAGGCATTGCCCTACCTTAACCTCGTCAACAGCATCGCCAACGGCGACGAGATTGGCGCTGCCATCGGTGCCGCGCAAATTGCAAACATGACCGGCCTGTACGCGATACCCGGCATAAACGCCATCGCCATCGCCTACGCCGTCTTCAACATCGTCTCCAGCCTCTTCGGCGACGACGATCCCCCGCCCGAGCCCTGGGGCAACGCCTGGGCCGGCTGGTCCGGGTTCTCTGCCGTCACCAACTCCAACGGCGGCGACGGCGGGCAGGGCACGGCGGCGGAAACCTACAACGGGTTCATCGCCTATCTCAACCAACTGGCCGCCTACGAACAGTCAGTCAACCCCGGCTCCGCCATCGGCATCGTCGCCAACCGCCTGCCTTCCTTAAGCTACCGCAACTACACCGGCTTCGGCATCACCGACATCGACCCGATCACCGGCGTCCAGCGCGACCCGGAAATCAAATACGACCTCACCGGCCGGCCCTACAACGCCCCGGCGGGATCGGAGCAGGCAAGCCAATCCCTGTCTGAACGCTTCATCCGCGTCGCCCTGGCCCGAGGCGCGGTCGCCCCGATGTGGGAAGTGCAAACCGCCGCCATCCAGACCCAACACGGCGACCCCCAGGCGGGATTGACCGAAGAAGAGCGCGCCGGGCGCAACGGCCAACTCAGCACTCAGGACTCAGGACTCAGCACTCAGGTGTTCCGGGCAGTGGCGCTCGACCTCAACGGCGATGGCGTCCAGACCACCGGTGCCAACAAAACCGTGGCTTTCGACGTGGACGATTCGGGTTTTATGAAAAACACCGCCTGGCTCAACAACAACGACGGCTTCCTGTTCCTTGACCGCAACCTCAACGGCAGCATCGACTCCGGCAAGGAGTTGTTCAGCAACAGCATCGTGGATATCGGCCTCAGGGGGCTGGCGGCCAATGACACGTTTTATGCGAGGGTGGCATGATGAGATGGCTGAATGGCTTGCGTCGGTTGCTGGAGCATAAATTCGCCCCCCCCATTGTCGCTCTGGGACCTTGGGTACTGGGCATCATCATCGCGTTGATTACGCCGGATGACATCCTCTCGCGATCGATTCTGTTGCGGGATTATGCGGAAGGGTTTGCCGACATCTTTCCCTATATGAACCGTGCCGCAGCCCGCTCGGCCTTCCCGGAAGTGACCCTGTTCTTTCATGCCGTGATGTGGACAATTGCGCCAGTGTGGCTGGGATTGTGGTTGCTGATTAAACCTGATATGAGGCTATATGAAAAACAAAAAAAACATAGGCTTTTCATAATATTTGCGCTCATGACCATGCTTGGACTCCTGATCTTCATGCTCAAATATTCGTTTACTTCGGATTCACTTACTCGATCTCAACTAATCATGAGTTACTCCCGCCTTGGCCTCGGTTTCGTGGGAGTGTCTGCCTATGCAGGCGGTTGGGTTTTCTATATCTACATACTAACCATCTGGATACGCCGGATACCTGCACTGTATTTCAACCAATCAAATAAAGGGGAGACGATATGACTGACACCACTACCCAGACCCAGCAACCTGCCAATACACAGGAGACGCCTCTGGCTCCGATCCTGTTCGACAAAGGATATGGGGCCCTCAACGCCGCTTACACTCAGGCCATTGTCCAGTTGGTCGAAAATTTGCCGAAGTACTCGTTTGAGCGGGTTTTTGTGACCGTCAAGATGGGGGCGGTGGGCAGCATCTATGACATCGCCAAGGTGATGGGCGCTGCCAACTCCGGGAACTTCTACAATGTCGGGAAAGAAGTGAGTAGTGCGATTGGTGGGATTTTATTCGGTACCGTAGGTGGCACTGCAGGCGCGCTCTTAGGGGGATGGGGCGCTCCAATTGGGGCTGCCTTGGGCGCTACGGCCGGTAGTGATTTTGGCACGTACCTCTGGGAAGGACTGCTCGCCCCCGCCATCGGTGTCGGCCCAGATGGTTACCCCGTGCCGTCCGGTTTTTCGGTGGAGTTCAAACAGCTATACGGAACAGACGGTACCGCAGTTGGATTGTCCATTATCACCAAGGCAGATTCTGGACTGCTTTCAGAAACCAGGTTGGACAATGGCGGACTGGCCGTTTCTCAAAAAACATATACAACCAGCGGCGCTTACACAGTGCTGATCGACGAAAGTTCTCCGGCCTTTAGCGCCACGACAGGAACAATCGGCAGTGTTTTCTCGGTGGATGGACAAGGCAACATCACCGCCATTCACAGCGAGAATGGATATGTCACCACGGATAGGTACAACACTAACGGGTCTGTAACCAGCTCATCCACAGGGCCGAATGGGACGCTGACTTTGGAAACTGGCCCAGGGCAAATACTTCTTAATGCAGAAGCTGTAATTACTGATCCGGACACAGGGCTGCCTGCAACAGTTGATCTGACGGACTCTAGCAGTTCAGCGGCTCCCGATGCAGGCATCTCCACCCTCCTAAACGCCATCAACCAATACGGCGGCACCCTCATCGACGCCCTTTCCATCATCAAAGCCATCCAATCCGGTGACCCCCTGCCGATAGCCGTATCCGGACTGCGGCTGGCGAACGACATCAGCAACCTTGCCGACCTTCCCAACTACAACCTCAGCGGCGCGGCCAGTGTTGGCAGCAGCATACTGAGCATATTGAGCCTGGAGCAGGCATTGCAGCGCGGCGACACCCTGGCTGCGGTTACGGCAGGGGCGCAAGCGATTAGTTTCGGCGCGCAAGCCTATGCGAACTTTGCGACCGGTTTGGATGGTGGGAAAGCCATCCAAGCCGCATTCGGTGCAGACAGCGCCATTTCGCAATTGAACCAGGCATTGCCCTACCTCAACCTCGTCAACTCCATTGCCCATGGCGATGCAATCGGCGTAGCAGTAGCCGTAACCGACATGGTTCTCATGGATGCAGCCGTGTACTCAGTCCCTTACATCGGCTGGGCCTACGCAGCATACAGCATAATTTCCAGCCTCTTCGGCGACGAAGACCCGCCACCCGAGCCCTGGGGCAGTGCAGCGGCCGGCTGGTCCGGGTTCGGCGTCGTGGCCAATGCCGCAGGCGAACATGGTGGTTATGAGGCCGCCCAGGGCACCATGAACCAGTTCATCGCTCAGTTGAATTCGCTCGCCGCCTACGAGCAGTCAGTCAACCCCGGCTCCGCCATCGGCGTGATAGCCAACCGCCTGCCGTCGCTCACCTACCGCAACTACACCGGCTTCCAGCTCACCGACATCGACCCGATCACCGGCGTGCAGCGCAACCCGGAAATCAAATACGACCTCACCGGCCGCCCCTACAATGCCCCGGCTGGATCGGAGCAGGCGAGCCAGTCCTTAAGCGAACGCTTCATCCGCGTCGCCCTCGCAAGAGGCGCCGTCGCCCCCATGTGGGAAGTCCAGACCGCCGCCATCCAGACCCAGTACGGTGACCCCCAGGCGGGCCTGACCGAGGAAGAGCGCGCCGGGCGCAACGGGCTGCTTGCACCCTCTCCCCAGCCCTCCCCCGCGGGCGGGGGAGGGAGCCAAGTGTTCCGGGCAGTGGCGCTCGACCTCAACGGCGATGGCGTCCAGACCACCGGTGCCAACAAAACCGTGGCCTTCGACGTGGACGACTCGGGTTTTATGAAAAACACCGCCTGGCTCAGCAACAATGACGGCTTCCTGTTCCTCGACCGCAACCTCAACGGCAGCATCGACTCGGGCAGGGAACTGTTCAGCAACAGCATCGTGGACTTGAGCGCGCGCGGCCTGGCCGGGATGCGCTGGATCGACTCCAACTACGACGGCAGGCTCACCAATGCCGACCCGGTGTGGAACGAACTCAAGGTGTGGCAGGACGCCGACGGCGACGGTGTGGCGGACGCGGGCGAGACCCAAGCTCTCTCCGCCCTGGGCATCACGGCGCTCGACTACGCCATGGGACGCTTCGAGCAAAACGGCCAGCTCAAGGAAATGAGCTCCCCCGACCTCGCGGCGGACACCGCCGGCACGCGCACCCACGTGGTGCCCGAGGGCATCGTCGTGGAAACAACCAGCGGCCATACCAGCTTGCTGGTCACACGCATCGACGACCGGACGGTGATCGAGGCCAACCGGGACGGGATCACTAGCTACGAGGATATCGAGGCCATCGTCTCGACCGCCGACTTGATGGCGAACGATATGCTGGGCGGGTTCGCGGGCAGCAACCTGAGCGTGACCGGAGTCTCCAACTTCCGGTACGGCAGCGGTTATTTGGATGCCAACGGCTTTGTGCATTTCACGCCGGAGGCAAATTATGCGGGGAGTGAGGCGGGGTTCGATTACACAGTACTGGCGGGGAATGACGGGGAGTGGAGGAGGGCGGCGTGATGACAAAGCTTGAAATGGAATCTGGCCAGAACAGCAAGCCACTTACGCAAGAGCCTACTTGGTTTTCCCAGAAACCTTACTTCCTGGTGCCGCTTAGCCTCTTGGTGATTTATTCACTGATTGCCTCAGAAAGCCCAGAGCTTCTGGCATTGGCTGACAAGGTTATTACGCCGCTGGTGGATGGTCTGCATTACGTTGGTTTGGGTGTAACCAAGCCCTTCATGGACGGGCCAATGCCTGAGCGCTACTACGCCAACCTAGTGGGTATCGGGGTATGGGGGGTAGTGATTTATAACATCAGAACAATTGCCTGGTATGCGACCAGAGGCGTTAAAACAATTGATAAAACAAGAGCATGGGAGAAAGTAAGAGAAAAATGGGGAATTTTAGGCTTAGGACTAGTCATAGCAGCCGCTTTTCTCTCGACCATTTTATTTGCAAGTTATCTTGTTCTGACATTACTCAACGGCATTCATGGCTGGTTTGTGTTCCATGTAACAGACATGATTACTCCAATAATTAATGTAGCGGCCTGGATTCTCCCTGGCACCCTCATAACGGCTTTCTGGTGGCTGATCGCATGGATGCTCATTAAAACTTTTATGGCTGTTTATCAAAATTCTCGATCAATTTCAAAGAGGGAAAAATAAATGACTACAGAAATCCTAATCATCGGAGGCGCCAATTCTACTCCGGCATCGCAGGGCGCCTCTTTTCTGGAAATATGGTCAGATAAATTCATAACTGCTTTCAAAAAACCCGATCCGTGGGACTATGTTGGTGCCGCTGCAGGTGTATATACCGGCGGTATTGGCTTTATGGCTGCCAAAGGGCTGACCCGTGAAGTAGCTGCCACCACCGAAAGCGCCTATCGCCTTGGTGTAGATATTCCTGTCGGCGTCGGAACGAGTATCCCAGGTATTGCAAAGGGTGGTGCGCAGGATGGGGCAGCTGGTTTTTTCAAAGAGGTTGCGGGTGTTTCGTTCGGGACAGCAGCTGGCTGGGCAGGTGGATCGGTTACTACGGCACTTACTGGTACAGCGCTTGGTTTCTTGGGGATCGCTCTCGCTCCTGAAATTGCAATCGCCGCTGGTATTGTTGCTGCTGTAGGATTTGCTTACACTGCAGGCAAACTCACCACCACCGGCATCGACAGCATCAATGACTGGATGGCACAGGCATCGGCCAGCGGTCAGCCAGTTGTGCAGACTTTGGCCGATGGCACATCCATTACCATCAATCCCGACCAGTCCTATGCGGTTGCCAAAGGCGGCAATGGCTATTACTACGATTCCAATGGCGATCTGACCAGCACCTACATCGCCGACAAAGGAATCTGGGTCGATGTCGATAACCAGACTGGCACACTGACCGCAAGGGACTCCACCGGCTCGACTATCGCGGCCATCCAGATGCAAACCGACGCCAGTGGGAATATCACAATGATAGACCCGGCCAGCAATCAGACGCTGGGCACACTTTCGAAAGATGGCAACGGCGGTTATCAGATCGCAGACGCTGCGGGAAATTGGCTTTCCATTCCTTCCGCACTGAGCGGGCAGTCTGTCTCTACGCTACAAATCAATAGCGACGGCACAACTACCAGCACGACTTTTTCAGCAGACGGCAAAACCGCAACATCAATTCAAACGAGCGGGAGCGGAGACAGTCTGACCGTTATCAACACCACGGATTATGCTTACGGTGCAGATGGGTCTATTTCTTCATTCACCCGTTATACGGACGGGTCCAATCTGACCAGTTACTACGATGCTTCAACCAAGCAGACGATGACTGACTGGGTGAATGCCGATGGCAGTACAGGCACGCAGGTCATGGAAAAGAATGGCAGCTACCTGGGGAACTGGAGTTCACCAGATGGCTCAGGAGGCGACGTCTCTTACGATGCAGCTACCGGGCAACTCAGCATGGATTGGGTAAATCCTGACGGCACATCGGGGTCTGTGGTATCTGACTCAAATGGAGCTGCGACCACGTTTTTCGATGCAAATGGCCAAGTAGTCGATGAAACCTGGACGCCCAATCCTGATCACCCCTCCGGCCTCCAAACCCTCGCCAACGCCATCAACCAATACGGCGGCACCCTCATCGACGCCCTTTCCATCATCAAAGCCATCCAATCCGGTGACCCCCTGCCGATAGCGGTTTCCGGACTGCGGCTGGCGAACGACATCAGCAACCTTGCCGACCTTCCCAACTACAACCTCAGCGGCGCGGCCAGTGTTGGCGGCAGCATACTGAGCATCTTGAGTTTGGAGAACGCCCTCCAGCGCGGCGATACCCTGGCGGCGGTTACGGCAGGGGCGCAAGCGATTAGTTTTGGCGCGCAAGCCTATGCGAATTTTGCGACCGGTTTGGATGGCGGAAAAGCCCTCCAAGCCGCATTCGGTGCAGACAGTGCCATTTCGCAATTGAACCAGGCATTGCCCTACCTCAACCTCGTCAACTCCATAGCCCATGGCGATGCAATCGGCGCAGCGGTGGCTGTAACAGATATGGTACTTGCGGAAATGTACGCAGCATACACAGTGCCTTATATCGGCTGGGCCTACGCAGCATACAGCATAATTTCCAGCCTCTTCGGCGACGAAGACCCGCCACCCGAGCCCTGGGGCAGTGCAGCGGCCGGCTGGTCCGGGTTCGGCGTCGTGGCCAATGCCGCAGGCGAACATGGTGGTTATGAGGCCGCCCAGGGCACCATGAACCAGTTCATCGCTCAGTTGAATTCGCTCGCCGCCTACGAGCAGTCAGTCAACCCCGGCTCCGCCATCGGCGTGATAGCCAACCGCCTGCCGTCGCTCACCTACCGCAACTACACCGGCTTCCAGCTCACCGACATCGACCCGATCACCGGCGTGCAGCGCAACCCGGAAATCAAATACGACCTCACCGGCCGCCCCTACAATGCCCCGGCTGGATCGGAGCAGGCGAGCCAGTCCTTAAGCGAACGCTTCATCCGCGTCGCCCTCGCAAGAGGCGCCGTCGCCCCCATGTGGGAAGTCCAGACCGCCGCCATCCAGACCCAGTACGGTGACCCCCAGGCGGGCCTGACCGAGGAAGAGCGCGCCGGGCGCAACGGGCTGCTTGCACCCTCTCCCCAGCCCTCCCCCGCGGGCGGGGGAGGGAGCCAAGTGTTCCGGGCAGTGGCGCTCGACCTCAACGGCGATGGCGTCCAGACCACCGGTGCCAACAAAACCGTGGCCTTCGACGTGGACGACTCGGGTTTTATGAAAAACACCGCCTGGCTCAGCAACAATGACGGCTTCCTGTTCCTCGACCGCAACCTCAACGGCAGCATCGACTCGGGCAGGGAACTGTTCAGCAACAGCATCGTGGACTTGAGCGCGCGCGGCCTGGCCGGGATGCGCTGGATCGACTCCAACTACGACGGCAGGCTCACCAATGCCGACCCGGTGTGGAACGAACTCAAGGTGTGGCAGGACGCCGACGGCGACGGTGTGGCGGACGCGGGCGAGACCCAAGCTCTCTCCGCCCTGGGCATCACGGCGCTCGACTACGCCATGGGACGCTTCGAGCAAAACGGCCAGCTCAAGGAAATGAGCTCCCCCGACCTCGCGGCGGACACCGCCGGCACGCGCACCCACGTGGTGCCCGAGGGCATCGTCGTGGAAACAACCAGCGGCCATACCAGCTTGCTGGTCACACGCATCGACGACCGGACGGTGATCGAGGCCAACCGGGACGGGATCACTAGCTACGAGGATATCGAGGCCATCGTCTCGACCGCCGACTTGATGGCGAACGATATGCTGGGCGGGTTCGCGGGCAGCAACCTGAGCGTGACCGGGGTATCCAACTTCACCCACGGCACCGGCTGGCTGGATGGCAATGGTTTCGTCCACTACAACCCCGCCGCCAACTACTACGGCCCGGCGAGCTTCAGCTACACCATCCAGGCGCCCACGGGGCAGACGGATACGGCGACGGTGGATATCAACCTGCTGAATGTGAACGATGCACCGACGGCGACGGTGGATCAGCATATCAAACCGCTATATGGGTATGCTTCTGTGAGTATTAGCACGGTCAATAACGGGGAATATTCCTATACTGTTGCGTCGCCGACTGATCCACAATATGCCCCGTATGCAGGCAATGATTACACTAATGTTGATCCCGCTTACTCACCGTATAGCGATTGGGGTTACGACTCCTCATATAACTATGGGTACCACAATACGGTATTCGGATACCAGGACAGCGACGGTCCGAATATCGGCAACGTAGTGGTTTCCGATATCGATGACCTTAACGGCCCATTCACCTATCAGGTAGTTGCCCAGCCGCAATTTGGTGATGTAGAGGTCGATGCAAACGGCGGTTTCCATTACTTCAGTTGGTCTGGTCCGAACACCCGGTCAGGAAAAGATTTTGGGCCGACTGACCCCAATGCAGTCTATGGCAGCACGGGGCCTGGAGGTTCTAAAGACAGTACCCCTTTCCGAGATCCGTTTGCCGTCCAAGTAAGCGATGCCCATGGTGCAAGCGCCACTATCCAGGTCAACTCTGCCCACACAGGACCCTACGATCCGGCCCTCGGAAGCGGTGGCGGCGGTGGTGGTTGCTGCCCGGTTTCCATCGACCTTGATCGTAATGGCTTCGGCTTCAGTAACGTTGACGATTCGAATGTCTTTTATGACATCAATGGGGATGGCTGGAAGGAAAAAGTGTCCTGGGTATCGCCCGGAGATGGCTTGCTTGCCTACGACGCGGACGGTAACGGCAAGATCGAAAGCGGTGCAGAGGTCTCTTTTGCTGCTTACAAGGCCGGTGCACAGTCCGACCTCGAAGGCATGCGCGCATTCGACAGCAATAATGACGGAATCTTTTCGGCAAGCGATGAGAAATGGTCGAAGTTTGGTATTTGGCAGGATGCCAACCAGAACGGCGTCACCGATCCGGGCGAATTCAAGTCCCTGGACGCGCTGGGGGTGGATTCGATCAACCTGACCAGCGACAACCAGTTTTCGGTAATTGACGGGACGACGGTACAGGGTGTTGCAAAAGTGACCATGACTGATGGCTCTACCCTCGATGCAGCCGATTTTACTCTCCGCTACACCAACGACATTCTGGTCAACAATCCGGACGGCACCAGCCAAGTGGTGACCCGCCCGCCATTCTCGCCTTCGGGCGAGGTGCTGAACGGCACGGACGGCAACGACCTGATCCTCGGCAAGACCGGCAACAACATCATTAATGCCGGGGCGGGCAACGACGTGGTGATGGAGGGCGGCGGCAACGATTTCATCGACGGCGGGGCGGGTAACGACACCATCTACGCCGGCGCAGACAACGACCTGGTGATTGCCGGAGCAGGCGACGATGTTGTCTTCGCCGGGCTGGCCAACGACATGCTGCTGGGCGGCGACGGCCATGACGCGCTGTTCGGGGAGGGCGGCAACGATGTCATCTTCGGCGGCAAGGGCAACGACTTGGTCTCGGGCGATAGCGGCAACGACGTGCTCTCCGGCGATGCCGGCGACGACCAGGTGTACGGCGGCTCCGGCAACGATGCCGTGTTCGGCGGCGCGGGCAATGACGAGCTGGCCGGCATGGACGGCTACGACCGGCTGGACGGCGGAACCGGCAACGACCTGCTGGATGGCGGCGCGGACGAGGATGAGATGATCGGCGGCGCGGGGGACGACATCTACGTGGTGGACAATCCCCTTCGACTTGGCTCAGGACAGGCTTCGACAGGCTCAGGACAGGCTCAAGGCGATGTGGTCACGGAAAACCCGGACGAAGGCATCGACACGGTACGATCTTCAATCAGTTATACGCTGGGCGCCAATCTGGAGAACCTCACCCTCACCGGCACGGAAAACCTGACCGGCGCCGGCAACGACGCCGACAATGTGCTGATCGGCAATGCCGGCAACAATACGCTTACGGCTGGCTCCGGCAACGATACTCTGGACGGCGGCATGGGTGCCGACACCCTGATCGGCGGCACGGGCGACGACGTCTACGTGGTGGACAATGCCGCCGACATCGTGTTCGAACGCCCCGATGAAGGCACCGACACCATCCTCAGCAGCGTGAGCTATGCCCTCACCGATAACGTCGAGAATCTTGCGCTCACCGGCCGCTCAGCCATTGACGCTACCGGCAACGCACTCGATAACGTAATTACCGGCAACATCGCCGACAACGTCCTCGACGGCGGGATCGGCGCGGACACCATGGTTGGGGGCCGGGGCAACGACACCTATGTCGTGGATGACATCGGCGACCTGACTATCGAACTGGCCAACGAGGGCGTCGATACGGTGGTCTCCAGCCTCTCCTGGACGCTGGACGGCAACATCGAGAACCTTACCCTCACGGAGATGGCCGACCTGAGCGGCACCGGCAACGGGCTGGACAATGTTCTCGCCGGCAATGCGGGTAACAACCGCATCGACGGTGGCCTGGGCGTGGATACCATGGCCGGCGGCGCAGGCGACGATACCTATATCGTGGACAATACCGCCGACGTGGTGATCGAGCAGCTTAAAGAGGGCAACGACAGTGTCTTCGCTTCGGCGAGCTACACCCTGTCCGCCAGTGTCGAGAACCTGACGCTGACCGGCACGGCGGATATCGATGGCAGCGGCAACGCTCTCGACAACGTGATCGCCGGTAACAGCGGCAACAACGTCCTCGACGGTGGGGCCGGCGCCGATACCATGGCCGGAGGTGCGGGTGACGACACCTATATTGTCGACAATCCTTCGACAGGCTCAGGACAGGCTCAAGGCGACACGGTAACGGAGCAGTACGGCGGAGGGGTTGACACGGTGCTGTCCTCGGTCAGCTACAGCCTCTCGGCCAATGTCGAGAACCTCACCCTCACCGGCACCGAAAATCTCTCCGGCACTGGCAACGGTCTGGGCAACGTCCTCGTCGGCAACGCCGGCAACAACGAGCTCCTGGGTGAAGCCGGCAACGACACGCTCATCGGCAACTGCGGCAATGATCTGCTTGACGGTGGCGCCGGGGCTGATGCCATGGCGGGCGGTGCGGGCGACGACACCTATATCGTCGACAATCCTTCGACAGGCTCAGGACAGGCTCAAGGCGACGCGGTCATGGAACTGGCCAGCGAGGGTATCGATACGGTCTATTCCTCCATCGACTACACCCTTGGCGCCAATGTCGAGAATCTCACGCTTACCGGTATGGATAACCTCTCCGGCACCGGCAACGAGCTTGACAATATCCTCCTCGGCAACGCCGGCAACAACCTCATCGACGGCGATGCCGGGGCAGACAGCATGGCGGGCGGACTGGGCGATGATGCCTACATCGTCGACAACGCTGGCGACCTCGTTGTTGAGCAATTCAACGAGGGCCTCGACCATGTCTATTCCTCGATCAGCTACGTGCTGCCGCAGCACGTCGAGAACCTGACGCTGACCGGCCCTTCGACAAGCTCAGGACAGGCTCCGGCCATTGATGGCACCGGCAACGGTTTGGACAACATCATCGTCGGCAACGCGGCGAGCAATGTCCTCGACGGCGCTGCCGGGGCCGACACCCTGATCGGCGGCGCGGGCGACGATACCTACATCGTCGACAACGCCGGTGACCAGACTGTCGAGCTGGCCGGGGAGGGGATCGACACGGTGTACTCCAGCGTCTCCTGGGCGCTGGCCGGCAACGTCGAGAACCTGACCCTGACTGGAACCAACACCATCGACGGTAGCGGAAACGAACTCGACAACATCATCATCGGCAACGGCGCGGACAACCGTCTCATCGGCAATGCGGGCAACGACAGCCTGTTCGGCAACGCCGGAAACGATGTCCTCGATGGCGGTACGGACAACGATATCCTCTACGGCGGTGTCGGCGACGATACCTATATCTGGCGCAAGGGCGACGGTCTCGACACGATTGCCGATATGGGCGGAAACGATACCGTCCGGTTCGGCGATGCGCTCAACCTCGACAACCTGGCGCTGCGCGTGACCAGCGAGAACGGCATCTATACCGCCCATGTGCGCGCCCTCGACGATTGCGGCTGCGAGATGGATGGCCAGGGCTTCGACTTTGCCGTCGGGGTGGACGCCAACGGCGGTTATGTTTCGCCGATCGAGCAGTTCCGTCTTGCCGACGGCACCCAGCTCACCTTCGACGACCTGCTGATCAAAACCGTGGTGACCCTGGTACGCCCCGGCCGCGAAGCCGACCACGACGAGGACGGCCATCACGGCAACGAAGGCCGGGGCCGGATTCCTTCCGGGAAGGGCGGCCACGATTCCGGCTTTGGCGAGGATAAGCACGAGGAAAACGATTCGCGGCTTAAACAGATACGCCTTACCGACGGCTCCCGGCTGCATTTGGACGACCTGCCGCGCGGCACCCTGGTGGCGAGTGTCAGCCCCAAAAACCGCACCGTGGTGACCGGGCGCAACGACGACATTATCCTCGGCAGCGCCAACAGCGAAACGATCCGTGCCGGAACCGGCAACGATATCGTTTTTGCCTCAGCGGGGAAGGATGCGCTCTACGGGGAAGGCGGCAACGATGCGCTGCTGGGCGGGAATGGCGCCGACACCCTGATCGGCGGCTGCGGGTACGACGTCCTGGCCGGCGGAGAAGGCAAGGACATACTAATCGCGGGCGACGAAAACAACCTGCTTCTGGGCGGGAATGGCAATGACCGGATTCTGGCCGGCGCCGGCAACGACTTTATTGCCGGCGGGCGCGGAGACGACACAATCGTCACCGGTGCCGGCAACAACACCGTGGCTTTCAACCGCGAGGATGGCCGTGACACCATCCTGGCATACGCCGGTGCCCGCAATGCCTTGTCCCTGGGTGGCGACCTGGAGTTTCGCGATCTCGGCTTCATGCGCTCGGGCAATGACCTGGTGCTCGATGCCCGCCATCACGACGCCATCACCTTTAAAGACTGGTATGCCTCGCCGGATAATCGCACCTTTTTCACGCTGCAGACGATCGAGGAAAAAAGCGATGACTGGGATGATTGGCGCCACGCCTTGCCGTACAAGCACGCTTTCGTTACGCATCATATGATCGAAGAGACCGGCGCCGATACCCTCTACGACAAGAAGGTGGAGCGCTTCGACTTCCAGAAGCTGGCCGATTCCTTCGACCAGGCCCGTGCGGCAAATCCGGGGTTGACGCGCTGGAACCTGATGAACGGCTTGCTTGACGCGCACCTTGGCGGTAGCGACAATGCGGCGCTGGGCGGCGAATTCGCCTACGAATACGGCCAGTCGGGTTCGCTTGCCCAAGCCGGCATTTCGGCGGCGCAGACGGCGCTCAAGGATCCCGGATTCGGCGGCTTGCAGACGCTGAAACCGTTCCAGGGATTGACCGCAGAGATCGCCATCGGGCGTTAAATGCATGATCCGGTCGCGCTGCCGCAGCGCGATTGGGGCATCTCTTTTGAAAAGGTTATCGAATCAGGAGCGACACATGAACATGAACGCGCAACAACTCCAGGAAGCCAAGGCATCCCTGAAAAAACTACCCATTCTGGGCCCTGCATTGTGGCTGTTTGCACGCGACGAACGCAAGAAATTCACCTTCATCGCGGACCAGGACTGGCTGGTCATGCCGCCCATTATCCTCGACCAGTGCAAGCTCTACATGAAGGACGAAATTCCCTGGGCGTTCTGCACCTGGGCTTTCGTCAATGACCAGGTCGACGAGCGCCTCAGTGCATCCATTCCCAAAATTGCTCCCCACGAGTGGAAATCGGGCGAGCATCTTTGGCTGATCGACGTCGTCGCACCCTTTGGCGGCGCCGACGAAATCATTATCGATCTTCAGAAAACGAACTTCGCCGGCAAGGCCTTCAAAGCGCTGACGCCGCAATCGAACGGAAGCTTTGTCGTTGAAAACCACCCGGCAGTTGCGCTCCAGGCGGGAAGTGGCCAGTAATTACTGTGGCGGCCAAAAGAGTGTAGGTCAGGCTTTCTCGCCCGTGCGAGCAGCTTTGCTGCCGCTCGCGGCGGGGACACTCCTTGCGGGTGTAGCCTGACAGTCAGCCTGAAGGCTGGCCTACCAAATCGTATTATGAAAGGAATGATATGGCCCGCGCGCCCACGGCGCTGAGCCCGGACGCCCTGGATTTCGCCCCCGGCCTCCTCGCCATCCAGGAAAGCCCGCCGGCGAAGCTGCCGAGGACGGTGATGTATACCGTCCTGGCGCTCTTCCTCATCATGCTGGCCTGGGCCATCTTCGGCAAGCTGGACATCATCGCCAGCGCCGAGGGGCGGCTTGTGCCCCAGAGCTACGTCAAGATCGTCCAGCCGGCGGATGCCGGGATCGTTCAGGATATCCTGGTGCAGGAGGGCCAGGAGGTCGAAGCCGGGCAGGTGCTGATGCGCATGGATACCAAGTTCACCGAAGCCGACGCCAAAACGATCCGGAACGAGCTCAGGCTCAAATCGCTCATACTGCGCCGTGCCGATGCCGAACTCGCCGGACGCCCCATGACGCGGCGCAAGGAAGACCCGCCTGAGCTTTACGGGCAGGTTGAAAACCAGTACCGCGCCCATCGCCAGGCCTATCTCGATGCCGTTGGCCAGGAGACCGAGTCCCTCAACAAGGCACGTCACGATCTCAGGTCCGCCGAGGAAACGCTCTCCAAGCTGCGGCAGGTTGTTCCCGTCTACCAGAAAAGCGCTGCCGCCTACGAAAAACTGGCCAAGGATAATTTCGTCAGCCAACTGGCAGCACAGGAAAAAGTGCGCGACAAGATCGAGAAGGAGCAGGACCTGAAGGCGCAAGAGTCCAACGTGGCGAGCCTCAAGTCCACCATCGCCGGCTCGGAGAAAAAGCTTGCGCAGATCAGTTCCAACTACAAAAGCCAGTTGCAGAACGAGCGGGTAGACACCGAGTCCCAGCACCAGAAGCTCCAGCAGGACTGGGCCAAGATCGAACACAAGTCCAACCTGCTGGAACTGAAGGCGCCACAAGCCGGGATCATCAAGGATTTGGCGACTCATACCCGAGGCACGGTGGTCTCGCCGGGGACGGTGATGATGACCCTCGTCCCCCATGACGAACCGTTGCAGGCGGAGATATTGGTTAAGAATGAAGACGTCGGCTTCGTCTATCCGAACCAGAAGACCAGGATCAAGCTCGCCGCCTATCCGTTCCAGAAATACGGCATGATCGAAGGCACGGTGATCTACGTCGGCGCCGATGCCAGCGATGGCGCATCGTCCGCAGCGGACAAGGGGAAGGATCAGAAAGCCGCGCCGCAGCTCACCTATAAGGCGCTCGTCCGCTTAGGGGCGCAATCCCTTGAGATCGAAGGAGAGAAGCTCCGGCTTTCGCCGGGCATGCAGGTCATTGCGGAAATTCATCAGGGACGGCGCACGGTGATGGAGTATCTGCTGTCTCCGGTGCAGAAGGCATTTCATGAGGCGGGAAGGGAGCGGTAGAGCCGGTCAGCTTGCACCATCCTGAAAACGGCTATTGAAACCGCCAAGACGCCAAGCTCGCCAAGAAATTCATGCCGTTTCAGGATGCTTGCAGATCATCCATTGTGTGATTCGGCTAACTCCAATGCTGTTCACTTTAGCCGTTCGTGGTGAGCCTGTCGAACCACAATTGCCCTTCGAAAT
This sequence comes from Pseudomonadota bacterium, assembly GCA_021801705.1. Taxonomy (GTDB): domain Bacteria; phylum Pseudomonadota; class Gammaproteobacteria; order Burkholderiales; family Sulfuricellaceae; genus Sulfuricella. Next base: position 17,059 of record JAJYXP010000015.1, on the reverse strand, counting down.
CGTCTCAGCACAGAATAAGGGGTCACACAGAATAAGGGGTCAAGTCTTGACATAACTGTTATCGACAAGCTAATCTTTTCCCATGGCTCGCCAACTTCGACTTGAATTTCCCGGTGCAATCTATCACGTCACATCGCGCGGTAACGCACAGAATCCTATCTTTCTTGATGATGAAGATCGTGCGTTGTTCCTCGCCAGTCTCGGTGAAGCGGTAGAGCGCTTCGGTTGGCTGTGCCACGCCTACTGCCTGATGGACAATCACTACCACCTGCTCATTGAGACACCAGATGGCAACCTGTCGCTGGGCATGCGCCAATTGAATGGCGTTTATACGCAGCGCTTCAACCGGCGTCACGGACGAGTGGGGCATGTATTTCAGGGGCGATTCAAGGCGATTGTTGTGGAGCGTGACAGTTACTTGCTGGAATTGTGCCGCTATGTTGTGCTCAATCCGGTGCGCGCTGGCATGGTGACGCAAATTGAAGACCATGCCTGGAGCAGCTACCCGACAACCATGGGGCTGACTAAATACCCGAGTTGGCTCGAAACAGACTGGCTACTGAGCCAGTTTGCTAAAACGCGAGCCGTAGCCAGGCACCGCTATGCTGCATTTGTGGCGGAAGGCCAGGGACTTTTGTCCCCATGGTCAGCAGTGAAAGGACAGGCATTGTTAGGATCAGAAGCCTTTGTGGAAAAAATGCGCCCGCTTCTTGAATGCGCTTCCGACTTGAAGGAAATTCCGCGCACTCAGCGCTTGTTGCACCGGCCAAGTTTGGAAAGCCTGTTTACGAACACAGTCCAGGGCGACAAATCCTTGCGCAACGGGGCCATTAGAAAGGCCTTTCTGGGCTATGGCTATAGCATGGCTGCGATTGCTCGTCATGTCGGAGTACACTATTCAACGGTGAGCAAGGTCATCAAGGGAGAGAGATAAAATGATATGTCAAGACTTGACCCCTATTTCTTCGTTTGTGGAAAAAATGCGCCCGCTTCTTGAATGCGCTTCCGACTTGAAGGAAATTCCGCGCACTCAGCGCTTGTTGCACCGGCCAAGTTTGGAAAGCCTGTTTACGAACACAGTCCAGGGCGACAAATCCTTGCGCAACGGGGCCATTAGAAAGGCCTTTCTGGGCTATGGCTATAGCATGGCTGCGATTGCTCGTCATGTCGGAGTACACTATTCAACGGTGAGCAAGGTCATCAAGGGAGAGAGATAAAATGATATGTCAAGACTTGACCCCTATTTCTTTGTGTGACCCCTATTTCTTTGTGACCCCTATTTCTTTGAAAAATGATGACTGGATGGCCGATCTGCGCTGCCTGACGCTTTCTGAAATTTGATGGCCTGGATAAGTTTGGTATATTATGTGTACATGCACTGTCCATGTACATTATGGTTTATTTGATTGGAGGAAATTATGGCTGCAGCAGCGATAGAACGGATTGTAGTGCAGGCTACGCCGCAGGAAAAGAAAGCGATTAGCGCCAAGGCAAAAAGGCTCGGCTTGCCGGTGTCTGAATTGATGCGTCGGGGTGCAACTGCCTACAATTCGGCGGAGTCTGACGAAGAGCTGGGTGCCGTTGCCGATGCGGCAATGGCGGCTGCAAACCGTGCATCAGATGCGATTGACGATGTGCTGGCGTTTGTGGAGGCGAGCAACAAGCGAATCGCCGCGATGGAAGCCAAGGCTGACAAGGGCAGGAAGGCTGCGTGATGGGTGTTACAGAACGTGTATGGGGCGCCTTGACGTCAATGATCAAGCTGGAGGACAGGGTTGTTCGTCAAGGTGAGGTCATTAAAGCGCAGCAAGCCAAAATTGAGAATCTGACTGAGCGCATGATAAGGATGGAGACGACAATCGAGCTTTTGATGCGCGCAAGCGAACACAAACGAATCAAGTGAGCATGCAAAGGAAAACGGCCTTCCATAAATGGCACTTGCTTAAGCCAAGTGTAGGGTACTTGGCGTCTTGGCGGTTCAACTGCTTTTTATGGGATAATTCCGTAAAATAGCGGTATTTGCTCATTTTTTCGCATTAGGATTGCCATGCCCGTCAACCTCGCACCACCCAACCCCGATCAATTGCTGCCGGTCAAAGGCATTGCCCTCGGCGTCGCCGAAGCCGGCATCAAGAAGGCCAATCGCAAGGATTTGCTGGTGATGCGTCTGGGCGACAAGGCTCGCGTGGCGGGCGTGTTCACCCAGAACCGTTTTTGTGCCGCGCCGGTCAGCTTGTGCAAAACCCATCTTGGTGCGGGAAAAGGCATCCGGGCACTGGTGGTGAACACCGGCAACGCCAATGCCGGCACCGGCGAGGATGGTTTGAATCGCGCCCGCCGCACTTGCGGCGAAGCGGCGAAATTGCTGAGCTGTGCGGAAGAGCAGGTGTTGCCTTTTTCCACCGGCGTGATTCTGGAGCCGCTGCCGGTGGAGAAGATTATTGCCGGCCTGCCGGCGGCGGTGGCCGACCTGAAAGAAAATAACTGGTTCAATGCGGCCCAGGCAATCATGACCACCGACATTGTGCCCAAGGCGGCGTCGAAGCAAATCAGCCTGGGGGGCGCGCTGGTGACGATCACCGGCATCGCCAAGGGCTCCGGCATGATCCATCCCAACATGGCGACCATGCTCGGCTATGTGGCTACCGACGCGGCGGTCAGCCAGCCGCTGCTGGAGGCGATGGTGCGCCATGCCGCCGACCGTTCCTTCAACTGCATCACGGTGGACGGCGATACCTCCACCAACGATTCCTTCATGCTGATCGCCACCGGCGAGGCGGGCGCGGCGGAAATCACGGATGGCGCGAGCCGGGAATACGCAGCCCTGCGCGATGCGGTGGTTGATGTGGCGCAGATGCTGGCCCAGGCGATTGTCCGGGATGGCGAAGGGGCGACCAAGTTCATGACCATCGCGGTGGAGGGGGGCGCAAGCGGGGCGGAATGCCGCCAGGTAGCCTATGCCATCGCTCATTCCCCTTTGGTTAAAACCGCTTTCTTCGCCTCCGATCCCAACCTGGGGCGGATTCTGGCTGCCATCGGCTACGCCGGAATCGCCGACCTGGATGTGGACAAGATCAAGCTCTATCTGGGAGACGTGCTGGTGGCCGAGAACGGCGGCCGGGCGGCTAGTTACCAGGAGCAGGACGGCCAGCGGGTGATGCGGGAATCCGAGATTGCCGTGCGGGTGGTGCTCGGCCGCGGAGCGGCCGCGGCCACCGTATGGACCTGCGATTTTTCCTACGATTACGTGAAGATCAATGCCGAGTATCGCTCCTGAACTGGTCAGCCTGATCGCCCGCGCCGAGGGCCTGCTGGCACGGCTTGAAGGGGTGTTCCCGCCCGTTCCGCCGGCCACGGATTGGCGTTCGGCGCGCGCCTTCCGCTGGCGCAAGCGCGGCACGCTCGGCCATCTTCAGCCGGTTGCCCACATCCACCGCATTCGTCTGTCGGACCTGAGGGATATCGAGGAGCAGAAGAAACTCATCGACCGCAATACGCGCCAGTTCGTTGAAGGGCGGCCGGCCAACAACGTGCTTCTCACCGGCGCGCGCGGCACCGGGAAGTCCTCCCTGGTGAAGGCGTTGCTCAACAAGTATGCCCCCAAGGGCTTGCGCCTGATCGAGGTGGACAAGCACGACCTCATCGATCTGCCCGATATCGCGGATCTGCTTTACTCGCGCCCCGAGCGCTTCATCCTTTATTGCGACGACTTGTCCTTCGAGGCCAACGAGCCCGGCTACAAGGCGCTCAAGGTGGCGCTGGACGGCACGGTGAGCGGCACCGGGGACAATGTGCTGGTTTACGCCACCTCCAACCGGCGCCACTTGATGCCGGAATACATGGCGGAAAATCTTGATGCCCGCCATGAGGACGGGGAACTGCATCCTGCCGAGGTGACGGAGGAAAAAGTCTCCCTGTCCGAGCGTTTCGGCCTGTGGCTGTCGTTCTATCCCTTCGACCAGGACCAGTATCTCGCCATCGCCCAGCACTGGCTCGATGCTTTCCGGGCTCCATGCATCGACCCCGAGGCGGTGCGCCGTGAGGCGCTGCAGTGGGCGCTTGCGCGTGGCTCGCGCAGCGGCCGTGTGGCGTGGCAGTTCGCGCGCGACTGGGCCGGGCGCCACGGCGTGAAAGGCACAGGATGAACGCGCCCCTTGAAGTCGCCGCCGCCGTGGTGCAGAAGCCCGGCGGTGAATTTCTGCTGGCGGAGCGGCCGGCCGGGAAGCCTTATGCCGGCTGGTGGGAGTTCCCCGGCGGAAAAATCGAAGCGGGCGAATCGCCCCTGTACGCCCTGGTGCGCGAGCTGCACGAGGAACTGGGCATAGAGGTGGATACTGCCCATCCCTGGCTGACCCGTATCTATGCCTATCCTCATGCCACCGTGCGGCTGCATTTCTTCCGCGTGGTGCGCTGGCACGGCGAGCCTCATGGCAAGGAAACCCAGCGCCTATCCTGGCAATACCCCGACAAGGTGACAGTAACGCCGCTGCTGCCGGCCAATGGGCCTATTCTGAGCGCGCTCAACCTGCCCCCGGTGTATGCGATCACCCACGCCACAGAATTCGGCCCGAAGCAGTTTCTGGAGCGCCTGGACGCGGCACTGAAAAAAGGGATCAAGCTGATCCAGGTGCGCGAAAAGGAAATGGGGATGGAAGATTTACGGCGTTTTGCGATCGAGGTGGTACGGCGGGCGCATGCCCATGGCGCCCGTGTGGTGGTGAACAGAGATTTGGAGTTTGCCCGGGAAGTGGGTGCGGACGGGGTGCAGTTGAGCTCGGCGCAATTGTTTGCGCTGAGCGCACGGCCGGAAATCGGGCTGGTGGGCGCTTCCTGCCATGACCGGCGGGAACTGGAGCGGGCCGCCGGGATGGAGCTGGATTTTGCCCTGCTGTCACCCGTCAAGCCGACTTTGAGCCACCCCGGCGCGACTACCCTGGGCTGGGAGGGGTTCGCTCAACTGGTGGCAGGCCTGCCCATGCCGGTCTATGCCTTGGGCGGTATTTCCGGGGCCGACTTGGATGAGGCATGGCGCTACGGTGCCCACGGCATTGCCATGCTGCGCGGCGTTTGGCAGGAAGTTTAACAATGAACGTAAAAAAACTGCTGCCGTTCCTGTTGTTGCTCTTGCCGTTGATGCTGGCGCTCGGCTTGCCTCGCTTTATCGGCCGTAATGCCGGCGGGCCGGTGCCGATGGCGCAGTGCGCGGATCCGGTTGCGGGCTGCCTGGTGCCGTTCCGGAGCGGGAGGGTGGAGATCAGGTTTTCGCCTGCCCCGCTACCCCTCCAGCCCTTCGACCTGGCGGTTAAGGCGCCGGGCGCGGAGCGCGTCTCCGCCGACTTTTCCATGCGGGGCATGGATATGGGGCCCAACCATTACTCCTTGCAGCGTGCGGCAGATGGCGTGTGGCACGGCAAGATCATTTTGCCGGTATGCGTCAGCGGTACAAGTGCGTGGGATCTGACGCTGGAACTGGACGGCGCGAAGCTTAAAATCCCCTTCTCCGCCGCCAGGCGCTAATTCGGTTTTTCCCCCTCATTATTTTCCGGTTCGCCTTCCTCCAGCGGGATGCTGTAAGCTTCCGTTGCCCATTGCCCGAGATCTATCAACTTGCAGCGTTCCGAGCAAAATGGGCGGAAGCGGTTTTCCGGGCTGAAAATGGCGGGCTTGCCGCAGATCGGGCAGGGCACGGTGGGTGGCAAGGGTTTTTTCCGGGAATTCATGGCGGGTAGTCAGTCATGTTGAATTTGCGTGATTTTTTCTTGTAGGGCCGAATTCATTCGGCCAAATGTGCGAATGAATTCGCACCTACAAAGAACGTACAGTCGTTTTAAGTTGACTGACAACTAGTGCGTCAAGCATGTTAAATGCCAGGTCTACAGATTGCACAGGGTCAGGTCGAATTCGAGATCGATTTCGCACGTTCGCGATTTTTGAGGGCTGCCGAGGGAAGTGAAGCGGATGTTGAGGGCGTATTTGTTGGCGCTGATCTCGGGGAAGCAGGGCAGATTGTGCGGGATTCCAATGCGCAGCATCTGCGCCACCTTGCCGCTGAGCATTTGCTGGAACGCGCCTTGTTTTGCAGTGTGGCGGCTGGATTTTCCGCTGTCGCGCAGCATGCGCAGGACGATTTTCAAGCCATCCCTGATCGGCAACATCGGTGCCAGCCACGCCAGCAAGTCCTGGCGTCGCAGATCTTCATCCTGGTTTAACCAGAAATGGTAGGAGGGCAGATCGAATTCGCACACGCCGCCGGGGATGGTGGTGCGCTGCTTGATGCTCATCAGCCACTCGTTTTCGCGCAGGTGCTGGCCGATTTTCCCGGGTAAGCTGCGCAAGCGGCCAGCGACATTGTCGATGTCGTGCAGCACCTCGTCCAGTGCCTCTTCCGAAATGGCGGGGTTCTTGCGTAGCGCTTCCAGGGTTTGTTTCTGGCGTTCGAGTTCCTGCAGCAGTTCGGATTTGAGGTCGGCACGGCAGGCGACTTCCAGAATCTCGAACAGGGTCAGCAGGGCTGCATGGTGCTCCATCTGATGCGACTGGGAGGCGAAATAATGCGCCTTGGCATACAAGTCCTCCAATCGCAGGAGAGTGCGAATCCGTTCGTTAAGGGGGTAGTCGTAAATGATCAATGTCAGCCCGGGGGTCGGCAATATCCAATTCAGCAGAATTATAAGCGATTTGGCATTTGTCTGTATTAACTTAATTACATGATGCTTTGAATCATTTTGGGTTTTCGCGGTGCGGCGCCCGCGCTTTTGGCTAGTGCCGCTGCGTCAGCGTCAGGTAATGCTGATGCAGTATCTTAACATGTTGTTCGAAATTTTCGCGGCTGCCCCGGTTGGGCAATATGTCGTCAGCTTGTCTGATGCGTTCCGCGCGGGAAATCTGGTTCGCCATGATGGCGCGAACTTCATCGGCGGAAAGGCCGCTGCGCGCCATGGCCCGGGAAATCTGCTGGCTTTCGTCGCAGTCCACCACCAGTATGCGGTCCACCAGATCGTGATAGGTGCCGGTTTCAAACAATAGCGGAACCACGAGCAACAGGTAAGGCCCCTGTGCCGCAGCCATTTCGGAGAGTGCCTGCTGCCTGATCAGGGGGTGAAGAATCGCTTCCAGCCTTTCCTTGGCCGCAGGGTCGAAAAATACAAGTTTGCGCAGTTTGGCGCGGTCCAGGCTACCGTCCGGCAATACAAGGTCTGCGCCGAACCCCGCGATGATGGCCGCAAGGGCCGGAGTATTCCTTTCGGTCAGGCGGTGCGCGATCTCGTCGGTGTCGATCACGGCGGCGCCCAGCCCGGCGAAAATCCTGGCGGCGCTGCTTTTGCCGCAGCCAATGCCGCCGGTGAGGCCGATAACTAACATCGATGATTAGCCACAGATGAACACGGATGAACACCGATAAAACAATGTGTTATGGCAACAATCCATTTGCCGGAAAGGTGCTTGAGATGGGAAAGGTAACTCATTGATAATCTGTGTACATCTGTGTTAATCCGTGGCTGAACTGCTTTTTTGGGGTTTAAAGTCCCAGGTAAGCCTGGGTGATCTGCTTGCCCCACAGCAGGGCAATCAGGCCGCCCCCGGCAAGGTAGGGTCCGAAGGGGATGGGAATCTGGCGGCCGTGGCCGGCAAACAGAATCAGCGAAATGCCGACCGCCGCTCCGACCAGCGAAGAGAGCAGGATAACCAGCGGCAGCATCTGCCAGCCCAGCCAGGCGCCGATCGCCGCCAGCAGCTTGAAATCGCCGTAGCCCATGCCTTCTTTCTTTGCCGCCAGCCTGAACAGCCAGTAAATGCTCCAGAGCGTCAGGTAGCCCGCTACCGCCCCGATCAGGGCGGAGCCGAGCGTGGTGAACAGACCGTTGAGGTTGCACAGCAGGCCGAGCCAGATCAGCGGCTGGGTGATGCTGTCGGGCAGCAGTTGGGTATCGAAGTCGATGAAGGTCAGCGCGATCAGCGACCATGTCAACAGCAAGGCGGTTAGGGCGGCCGGGCCGAAGCCGAAATGCCAGGCGACAAAGCCGCTCAACAGGCCGGTCAGCGCTTCGACAACCGGATAGCGCGGGCTGATCGGGGCCTTGCAGTGCGCACAGCGCCCGCGCAAAATCAGCCAGGAAATGACCGGGACGTTTTCACGCGCAGAAATCGTGTGGCCGCAAGACGGGCAGGCCGAGCGCGGTACAACCAGATTATAGGGCGCGGCGCATTCCCCGCCCATCTCGCCGTGACCGGCGGACAGGGCGCTGCATTGCTCGCGCCATTCGCGTTCCATCATCCTGGGCAGCCGATGGATGACGACATTCAAAAAACTCCCTACCATCAGGCCCAGGATCGTGGACGCGCTGATGAAGAGCATCGGGGAAGATTGCAAGGATTCGAAGATCATTTGAGTCCTGAGTCCTGAGTCCTGAGTCCTGAGTCCTGAGTCCTGAGTCCTGAGTCCTGTCCACTCAGCACTCAGGACTGTTTTTAAACGACCTGGCCCATTTTGAAGATCGGCAGGTACATGGCGACGACCAGGCCGCCGATCAGCGTGCCCAGCACTACCATGATTATCGGTTCCATCAGGCTGGACAGCGCTTCCACGGCATCGTCCACTTCCGCCTCATAAAAATCGGCCACCTTGGACAGCATGGCGTCCAGGGCGCCGGATTCTTCGCCGATGGCAACCATTTGCAGCACCATGTTGGGAAACAGCGTGCTGTTCTGCATTGCCACGGTCAGGCTGGTACCCGTGCTCACTTCGCTCTGAATTTTTTTCGTGGCATCGACAAACAAGGCATTTCCGGCAGCGCCGCCGACCGAGTCCAGCGCTTCGACCAGCGGCACGCCGGCGGCGAACATGGTGGACAGGGTGCGGGTCCAGCGCGCGATGGTGGCTTTTTCGATAACCGGGCCAAAGACAGGGAGCTGCAGGGAGAGCCGGTCCATGACGTACTGCATTTTCTTGGACCGCCGCCAGGCATTGAAAAATGCCCATAAACCTCCGCCGATTGCGGCGAAAATCGCCCACCAGTAGGCAACGAAGAAGTCCGAAACGGCCATGACGAATAATGTGGGTGCCGGCAGGTCGGCGCCGAAACTGGTGAAGAGTTCCTTGAATGCAGGCACTACGAAAATCATGATCACGGCGGTGATGACGAAAGCCACGACGACGATGGATATGGGGTAGAACAGCGCGGATTTGATCTTGCCCTTGATGGCGAGGATTTTTTCCTTGTAGGTGGCAAGGCGGTCCAGCACCGTGTCGATAATGCCGGCCTGCTCGCCGGCGTTGACGAGGTTGCAGAACAGCGAGTCGAAATACAAGGGGTATTTGCGGAACGCCTGGCTCATGCTGCTGCCGGTTTCGATGTCGGACTTGATGTCGTTCAGCAACTTGGATACGGCCGGGTTGCTGTGGCCCTTGCCGACGATGTCGAAGGATTGCAGCAACGGCACGCCGGCTTTCATCATGGTGGCCAGTTGGCGTGTGAACAGGGTGATGTCCTTGTCGGTGACTTTCTTTCCGGCGCTGAAAGTTCTTTGTTTTTTGACTTTAAGCACGGTGACGCCCTGGCGGCGCAATGTGGTTTTGACTACCGCCTCACCGGGAGCCCGCATGTCCCCCTTGATCTTTTTTCCTTTTTTGTCCGTGCCTTCCCACTGGAAAACAAATTCTTTAGTGGCGCTCTTTTTTTCGACTGCCATGCCTGAATCCTTTTATTCGTTGGTGACGGCTTCGATCTCTTCCAGCGAGGTCAGCCCGGCTTTTACCTTGAGCAGGCCGGACTGGCGCAGGTCGCGTACGCCCTCGCGCCTGGCCTGGTCGGCGATGTCATGCGCGGTGCCGTTCTTCATGATCAGCCGGCTCATTTCATCGCTGATCGGCATGACCTGGTAAATGCCGACACGCCCCTTGTAGCCGGAACCCTTACACAGCTCGCAACCGACATGGCCGTAAGGCTGCCAACTGCCGTCGAGATCTTCTTCCTTGAAACCGGCGCGCAGCAGTGCTTCCCGCGGAATGTCCAGGGGCTGTTTGCATTTGCACAGGCGCCGGCAAAGGCGCTGCGCGGTGATCAGGATCACCGAGGAAGCGATGTTGAAGGGGGCGACGCCCATGTTCATCAGGCGCGTGAGGGTGGCCGGCGCATCGTTGGTATGCAGGGTGGATAGCACCATGTGGCCGGTTTGTGCGGCCTTGATCGAGATATCGGCGGTCTCCAGGTCGCGGATCTCGCCCACCATGATCACGTCCGGATCCTGGCGCAGGAAGGATTTGAGCGCTGCGGCGAAGGTCAGGCCGGCCTTGTCGTTGACGTTGACCTGGTTGACGCCGGGCAGGTTGATTTCGGCCGGATCCTCCGCGGTGGAGATGTTGACGCCGGGCTCGTTGAGGATGTTCAGGCAGGTATACAGCGACACGGTCTTGCCGCTGCCGGTCGGGCCGGTTACCAGGATCATGCCATAGGGGCGGTGGATGGCGTTGAGCAGGAATTCTTTCTGGTCAGGTTCGTAACCGAGGGCATCCACGCCCAGCGTTGCGCTGGTTGGGTCGAGAATCCGCATCACGATCTTCTCGCCGTACAGGGTGGGCAGGGTGCTGACGCGGAAATCGATGGCGCGGTTCTTGGAAAGAACCAGCTTCATGCGGCCATCCTGGGGTATGCGTTTTTCCGAGATGTCGAGCTTGGAGATGACCTTGATGCGGGAGGAAAGCTTGTCCTTGATCGCCAGGGGCGGCTGGGCAACTTCAGAGAGTACGCCGTCGAGGCGGTAGCGGATGCGGTAGTACTTTTCGTAAGGTTCGAAATGGATGTCGGAAACGCCGGTATTGATCGCGTCCAGCAGGATTTTCTGGAGGAAGCGGACGACCGGCGCATCGTCGATTTCTGTGCTGATCCCCTCATCGCCTTTTGCCGCCGCGTCCTCATCGGTGAACTCGAGGTCTATGTCCTCGCCTGCCAGGTTCTGCAGCGAGGTGTCGGTGGCTTCGGCTATTTTTTCGATCAGCGCGCCGAGTTTGTCGTCTTCCACCACCACCGGCTCGACCGTGAGACTGGTCTTGAAACGTACATCATCCAGGGCATGCAGGTTGGCGGGGTCGGAGGTGGCGATAAACAGCCGGTTGCCCCGCTTTTGCAGGGCCAGGACGCGTCGGCTCTGGGTCAGTTTGGCGTCAAGCAGGTCTTTCTGCAGGTGGTCCACATCGATGGCGGCCAAGTCCAGCAGCGGAAAACCGAAAGTGTGTGCGGCGAATTCCGCAACCTCCAGCGCGCTCATTTTCTTGCTTTGCACCAGCTTGGTGACAAAGCTTAACCCATCGATGCTGGCTTGCGACTGAATGGCTTCGGCATCGGCCTCCTGCAGGCGACTGCTCTGCACCAGCGCGTGGGCGAGTCCGCTAAACTTGGTTGGAATTGTCGTGGCTGCCATCTTTCAGGTGAGCGGTTGGAGGTCCGGATTCAAAACAGCCCAATAATGCACTTGGCAAGTTTTTTTGTAAAGGCGGCGGAATTCTATACTGATGCGGGTAAGGGCGGAAAAATGCGCACTACCTTCACGATACGCCCATGGGTCTGGACGATTTCCAGAGTATGCCCGGCAATTTTGAAGCTGGTGCCGGCTTCCGGGATATCCCCAAAATGTTCAAGGATCAGACCGTTCAGGGTCTTCGGCCCATCCAGGGGAAGTTCGAGCTTGAGTTTGCGGTTCAGGTCGCGCAGCGAGCAGCCGCCGTCCACCAGCCAACTGCCGTCGTCCTGCGGGTAAATGCCGCCGTGGGTAGCGGGACGCGAGGCGAATTCGCCTACGATTTCCTCCAGGATATCCTCCATGTTCACCAGTCCGAGCAATTCGCCGTATTCGTCCACTACCAGACCGATATGCTGCCGGTTTTCCTGAAAGTGCTGAAGCTGGGAAAAAAGCGCGGTTCCGGCGGGAATGAAATACGGCTCGCGCGCAATTTCCTGCAGCATTTCGGCGTCGATTTCCCTATTGCGCACCTGGTGCAGAACATGGCGGATATGAATTACGCCGCTGATATTGTCCAGCCTGCCCCGGTACAACGGCAGTCTGGTATGGTGACAGGTGGAGATCTGTTCGCGGATTACCTCCGTCGGGGCATCGAGATCGATGGCCTCGATTTGGTTGCGCGGGATCATGATGTCGTCCACGCTGATATTTTCAAGTTCGAACAGGTTGAGGAAAATGCTTTGGTGCTTGGGCTGAATGTAATGGCCCGCTTCCAGCACCAGTGTGTGCAGTTCTTCCATGGTAAGGCGGGTGTCGGCCGTGATCGGCTTGAGCCGTAGCAGCCACAGCAGCAGTTTGACGAACAGGTTGACGAACCACACCACCGGATAGAACAGCTTGAGCAAAGGAGCGAGGATATAGCTCGATGGAATGGCGATACGTTCCGGATAGGCGGCTCCCAGCACTTTCGGGGTGATCTCGCTGAATACCAGAATGAAGAAGGTGACGGACAGCGTGCCGACGGCAAGCGCGAATTCGCTCTCGCCCAGCAGACGAACCGTGATTATGGTAACCAGTGCGGCGGCGGCGGCATTGAGGAGGTTGTTGCCGAGCAGGATCACGCCGAGCAGCTTGTCGGTCTTTTCGAGCAGATGGGACGTGAGTTGCGCGCCGCGGTGACCGCGCTTGACCAGATGCTTCAAGCGGTAGCGGTTGAGCGCCATCATGCTGGTTTCGGAGATGGAGAAAAATCCGGAAACGATCAGGATTAGTGCAAGCACAACCAGCAGAATGCTTAACGGGATGTCATCCAAGAGCGAGAACCTTAAAAAGCGTGATGGGTGATGGGTAATGGGTGATGGGTAAATCGGCGACGGTGTTGCTTTTGACTTTTCTCATCCCCCATTACCCATCACCCATCACTTGTGAGTCAGCGCTGCAGAATCACTTCCAGCACAAACTTGCTGCCAATATAGGCCAGGAGCAGCATGGCGAATCCGGCGAGTGTCCAGCGGGTGGCGGTGCGTCCGCGCCAGCCGTAAATTTTCCGTCCCCCCAGCAGGGCAGCGTAAATGCACCAGGAAAGCAGCGCGAACAGCGATTTGTGGCTGAACTGCAGCGGTTTGCCGAACAGCTCCTCGGAGAACATTACGCCGCTCAGGATGGACAGGGTAAGCAGCACGAATCCCACCGTGATAATGCGAAACAGCAGCGATTCCATTGCCAGCAGAGGCGGCAGCTTGCCCAGGATGCGCGACAGGGCGTGGCCGTGGAGGCGGCGCTCCGCCAGGGCCATGAGCAGCGCATGCAATGCCGCAATGGTGAACAGGCTGTAGGCGAGCAGCGAGATCAGCAGGTGAGACTTGAACAGGGGCGATTCGGTATGGGTGATGGTGTGCGCCTCCGGGAATGCCAGCGGCAGCAGCAGGCATAGCGCCGCACCGGGCAGCACCAGGGTTTGCAGCCCTTCCATGTTGTAACGAAAACTGGCAAGCCAGTAAATCAGTACAGTGAGCCAGGCAATGGCCGACACCACATTGCCGACGCCAAGGTTCAGATGCGTGCCGGAAAACAGGGAAAGATAAAGCAATCCGCCATGCAGCGTGAGCGGCGCAAGTACGGCAAGGCGTCCGACAGCGGACGTTGCGGCAGGATGCTGCGCTATTTCCGGACCGGCGGGGCGCCAGACCGAACGCCATAAGAGCAGGCCAAGCGCGCTATACAGCAGGAAAGTGAGTAAGTGGAGTAAACCGCTCATTGTGATGTAAACTTGTCGGCTATTTGTTTCTCTAAAGACAAGTTTACACTATACCGAAACCGGAAAAACATTCAGCAGGAAATTTTAGCCATTATGTTCGACAATCTTACCAGTCGCCTGTCCGGCGTGATCAAAACCCTGCGCGGTCAGGCGCGGCTGACTGAAGCCAATATCCAGGATGCCCTGCGCGAAGTGCGCATGGCCTTGCTGGAAGCGGATGTTGCCCTGCCGGTGGTGAAAGATTTCATTGCGCACGTCAAGGAGCGTGCGCTCGGCCAGGAGGTGCTTTCCAGCCTGAGTCCGGGTCAAGCCCTGATCGGCATCGTTCACCAGGAAATGACCGGGCTGATGGGCGGGCAGAATGCCGCGCTCAGCTTCGCCACCCAGCCGCCTGCGGTGATTTTGATGGCCGGTCTGCAGGGCGCGGGCAAGACCACCACTTCGGCGAAGCTGGCCAAGTACCTGCGCGAGCAGATGAAGAAGAAGGTATTGCTGGTGAGTTGCGACGTCTACCGGCCGGCGGCGATGGAGCAGTTGCGTACGCTGGCGCAGCAGCTCGACACCGATTATTTTCCCGCCGAAGCAGGCCGGAGCCCGGAACAGATTGCCCTGGCGGCGCGGGATTACGCCGACCGGCATTTCCATGACGTACTGATCGTCGATACCGCCGGACGTCTGGCAATAGATGAAGCGATGATGGCCGAGATCAAGCGCCTGCAGGAAGTGCTCGAGCCGATCGAAACCCTGTTCGTGGTCGACGCCATGCAGGGCCAGGATGCGGTCAACACCGCCAGGGCCTTTAACGAGGCTCTGACCCTGACCGGGGTGGTGCTCACCAAGCTCGACGGCGATGCGCGCGGCGGCGCGGCGCTGTCGGTGCGCCAGGTCACCGGCAAGCCGATCAAGTTCGCCGGTGTCGGCGAGAAAGTCGGCGGTCTCGAAGCCTTCCATCCCGAACGCATGGCCTCGCGCATTCTCGGCATGGGCGACGTGCTCTCCCTGATCGAGGAGGCCCAGCGCGGTGTGGGCCAGGAAGAAGCGGTCAGGCTGGCGAAGAAAATCAAGTCCGGCAAGAGCTTCGATCTGGAAGATTTCAAGGCGCAATTGCAGCAGATGAAAAAAATGGGCGGTGTCGCCGCACTGATGGACAAGCTGCCGGCGCAACTCGGACAGGCTGCCGCAGGTGCGGCAGACGACAAGTCGATCAACCGCATCGAGGGCATCATCAACTCGATGACCCCGGGCGAGCGCCGCAATCCTGCCATTCTCAAGGCGTCGCGCAAGCGCCGCATCGCCGCCGGTGCCGGGGTGCAGGTGCAGGAGGTGAACCGTCTGTTGAGCCAGTTCGAACAGACGCAGAAAATGATGAAAATGGTTTCCAAGGGCGGCATGGCAAAGATGATGCGCGGGATGAAGGGCATGCTGCCGGGGATGCGCTAAGTAAATCTTTCTTGCTTTATTTTCATAACGTAGCGTAAAATTACCGGTTTTTTAGAACGAATTTTTGAGGGTAAAACAATGGTAGTGATTCGACTTGCCCGAGGTGGTGCCAAGAAGCGCCCGTTTTTTAATGTCGTCGTTGCGGATTCCCGCAATCGCCGCGACGGCCGGTTCATCGAGCGCGTGGGATTCTACAATCCCGTGGCGACGGAAGGCCAGGAAGCGCTGCGCATCGACAGCGAGCGTATCGGTTACTGGCAGTCCAACGGCGCGTTGCTGTCCGACACCGTGGCTAAACTCGTCAAGCGTGCCGCTGCCTGAACAACTGGTGGTGATGGGGCGCATCGCCGCCCCGTTCGGTGTGTTCGGCTGGGTCAAGGTGCAGCCGTTTAGCGAAGAAATCGATGGCTTGCTGGATTTTCCGGTCTGGCACCTGGGGCGTGGCGCGCAGTGGCGCGAGGTCAAGGTGTCGGAGGCCCATGTTCAGGGCAAGACCCTGGTTGCCCGGCTGCCGGGATGCAATGACCGGGATGCGGCCGCGGCCCTGAAGGGGCTGGAAGTCGCGGTGCCGCGCGAGGCCTTGCCGCAAGCTGCTGAAAACGAATATTACTGGTCCGATTTGATCGGAATGGAAGTGGTGAATACCCAGGGCGTCGCCTTGGGCAAGGTGGCGGATATGCTGGGAACCGGCGCCAACGACGTGCTGGTGGTTGAAGGCGAGCGAGAACGCCTGATCCCCTTCGTCAAACAGGTCGTTCTCGAGGTGGACCTGTCGGCACGCAGGCTGAGCGTTGACTGGGGCGCGGATTATTGAATTTCGACGTCATCACGCTGTTTCCGCCGATGTTCGACGCGCTGGCCAAGTACGGCATTACGCGGCGGGCGCTGGAGCAGGAGCGCTACCAGTTGCAGTTGTGGAATCCGCGCGATTTCACCGAAGATAATTACCGTACGGTGGACGACCGCCCCTACGGAGGGGGGCCGGGCATGGTGATGCTGGCCGAACCTCTGGAAAAGGCGATCCTGGCCGCGAAAGAGCGGCAGCGGCAGGCCGGGGTGGAAAAGCCCAAAGTGATTCATCTTTCGCCCCAGGGCAAGCTGCTTTCCCACCAGCGGGTGATGGCGCTGACCCGGGAGCCGGGGCTGGTGTTGCTGGCGAGCCGGTACGAAGGTGTCGATGAGCGATTGCTGCGGCGCCAGGTGGATGAGGAAATCTCGATCGGCGACTACGTGCTGTCCGGCGGGGAGCTGGCGGCGATGGTGCTGGTAGATGCAATCGTCAGGCAATTGCCTGGCGTGCTCGGCGATGCCGAATCCGCGGTACAGGATTCGTTTGTGGATGGCTTGCTCGATTGCCCCCACTACACCCGCCCCGAGGTATATCAGGGCGAGGCGGTGCCGGAAGAACTGCTTTCCGGGCACCATGCGGAAATTCAACGCTGGCGGTTGAAGCAGGCGTTGGGAAGAACCTGGCTGAGGCGGCCGGACTTGTTGGCCGCCCGTCAGTTGACAAAAGAGGAATCCGGGCTGCTGGCCGCCTTTAAAGCGGAATGCCAGCAGGAACAGGATGCCGATAAGTAAACCTTAAGGAGTTTAAATGGATATCATCAAGCAACTGGAACAGGAAGAAATCGCCCGCCTGGGCAAAACCATTCCCGACTTCGCCCCCGGCGATACGGTGATCGTCGGCGTCAACGTCGTGGAAGGTACCCGCAAGCGGGTGCAGGCCTTCGAAGGCGTGGTGGTCGCCAAGCGCAACCGGGGGCTCAACTCCTCCTTCATCGTGCGCAAGATTTCCAACGGCGAAGGCGTGGAGCGTACCTTTCAGACCTACTCGCCGCTGATTGCCAGCGTCGAACTGAAGCGGCGCGGCGACGTGCGCCGCGCCAAGCTGTACTATCTGCG
>JAJYXP010000012.1 GCA_021801705.1 Pseudomonadota bacterium | reverse complement strand
CAAACACTATCGCCGAATTTTTAGTCGATTTGAGAAAAAAATGCTCAATTTCATGGGGATGCTGACGTTTGCGGCCTCTCTGCTGTGGTTGCGCTAAACAGGCGGCAATACGTCAACAGAACCTAGCAAACCCCCATTTTGCGATACATTGTGCAATTTCCTTGATAAAAGAATTTCTCTCAGAAAACGTAAGATGAATGTATTCTTTTGTTTTTTCGTAATTCTTCTTTGTTTGCTTGTAATGCTTAGAGTTGCCTGTCTTTTGAAGGCGGAGAATTTCCGCTCGTCTCATTCGCTCCACTTCAGATCTACGGTTTGAATGAGGAAGATGCTCAAAATCTGCGATATTTTTTTGCTCAGAATAAGGTCGTAATATCCAACCTGTATGGATTTCGGCGCCCTGAAGATCGTAGCGTCTTTTAATTACAGAGACTTCACGATCGCAGTCGTTCCAATGCCAAATTGGGACTGCTATTCCAGCAAGAATAAAATGCGAAGTATTGCCAGGAACGCTTGAGGTGCCCGACTCGTCAATGTAACAAAGATACATAATTCGGAGCGCCCTTGGGCGGGGAATGAGCAAAAAAAAAGCGACTGGGGATTAGGGCTTATAGCCCCAAGACGAGGCGCTCGGCGACTCATCCCAGACGCAAGTTAACTATAGGCTAAGATGACTTAACTTGTCAATATCCAATCGGTATGGCGTGTTCAGAAGAATCCGCCATCAGTAATGATAAAAAGTCACTGATTCCAGTTCAAACGGTCACCCCCACATTGATAATATGAAAAGCGATTCATGGAAGTGGTCGCTGAAGGTCTCGAATTGGCCGTTTTTAGCCTCTCAGGGAGCATTGCGCTTAGCCTGTCTTTCTTTCCATCACCACGGCAAAGAACCCATCCGTGCCGTGCAGGTGCGGCGCGAGCCTGAAATATTTCCCGGTATCCAGCGGGATGTGCTGCTGCGCCAGCACCTCGGAGGCGGCGCGCAATTCGAACTCGGGGTGGGCGGCGAGGAAGGCTTCGACGATTTGCTCGTTTTCCTCCGCCAGGATGCTGCAGGTGGCGTACACCAGCCGTCCGCCGGTTTTGACAAGACGTGCGGCGGCGGTGAGGATGGCGGCCTGCTTTTGCGCCAGTTCCTCGATATCCTGCGGTTTCTGGCGCCATTTCAGGTCGGGGTTGCGGCGCAGGGTGCCGAGTCCGCTGCACGGGGCGTCCACCAGCACGCGGTCGAGTTTGCCGGCGAGGCGCTTGATCTTGATGTCGTTCTCGTTGGCGATCAATTGGGGATGCAGGTTGGACAGGCCGGAGCGCTTCAGGCGCGGCTTGAGCTGGGCAAGGCGTTTTTCCGACACGTCGAAGGCGTAGAGGCGCCCCTGGGAGTGCATCAGGGCGCCCAGCAGCAGGGTTTTCCCGCCCGCCCCGGCGCAGAAGTCCGCCACCATCTCTCCGCGTCTGGGTGCAACCAGGTAGCCGAGCAACTGGCTGCCTTCGTCCTGCACTTCGATCTTCCCGCTGAGAAACAGGGGGTGGCGGTTGATCGCCGGTTTTTCCTTGAGCCGCACGCCGACCGGGGAGTAGGGCGTGGCGGAGGCTGCGATGCCGTCGCGCGCCAGGATGGCCAGCACTTCCTCGCGGCCGGCGAGCACGGTGTTGACGCGCAAATCCAGCGGCGCGGGTTGCAGCATGCCGCGGGCCAGGGTGAGGATTTCGTCTGCGGAGCAGCGGGCCGCCAGGCTTTCCACCAGCCAGTCGGGAAAGTCAGCCTGAATCGCCAGCGGCAGGCCGTCGGAGGAGACGGCCTTGACCTGCTTCAGCCAATCCGCTTCGCCGGGCTTGAGCACCGGCTCCAGTTCGCGCAGGCTCAAGCCCTGGAGCCTGGCCAGATGGGCCAGGATGAGGTGGCGCGGGCCGGTTTCGGGGGCGGCGAGGTGCTCCAGCAGGCGCTTGCGGCGCAATACGGCAAAGACCGTTTCGGCGACAAAGGCGCGGTCTTTCTGGCCCAGCTCGTGGTTGAGGCGGAAATAGCGGCTCAAGCTCGCATCCGCCGGATAGGCGAGAGGCAGGATTTCGGTCAGGGCGTGAACGGCATGGCCGAGGCGGGTTTCGGTGAGTTGCATGGTTTCGTCGTTCCGGTTGGTTTTGGAATTAACCACGAATGACACGAATTTGCACGAATGAACACGAATAAAAACACCCTGCATGGGAGCTGTGTGCGGCATTATTGAATGCAATGTGACGTTTTATTCGTGTTAATTTGTGATCATTTGTGTAAATTCGTGGTTAATGATTTGTTGTTTTCATTGCGTAATCGCGATCTCGTTCGCCAGCAGCACCAGCCCGTCGCCATCCTGGTCAATCTGGCTGATTTTCACCGGCAGGTAATGGTAATCGGCGGCGAGCCATACTTCCGTGTCTTTTTCGCCCTCTTCTCGTTGCTTGCCGAGGTGCAGCGTATTCAGTTTGCCCATCGGGGTGTCCAGGGCTTCTTCCACCACCCAGTAGGCATAGCTGTCGAGCTTTCTGCCGTTGGTGACCGTCATCCGCACCACGCTGCCCTGCGGCGGGGCAAAGGCGAGCTGGTACATGAAGCTTAACAGATCCTGGGTGCCTTCCGGCAGCTTGAGCGTCTGTTTGTTGCCGCCGCTGGCAAGGGCCAGCGTCATGGTGTTCCAGTCGAACCGGGCGGTGTCGGTCTTGTCCGCGGCCTGTCCCCTTTCTGCCCGATAGTCAAAGGGCTTCAGTCCGTCCGGGGCGAGCGCCCCCTGGCTGAGCTGGATGTATTTGCCGGATGCAAACAGCGAGAACAGGCCCGTCGCTTCCACCACGCTGGAAATCGTGTAGCGTTCGCCGTCGACTATCCAGTTCTGTTCGGCGCGGCCCACTCTCAGGCCTTTTAGTCCCTTGAACAGGGTGAAGCGGATGACTACCCGCTGCGGCATGGCCGGCCCCTGGTCGGCGATCGGCGCTGGCTCTGGCTCTGGCTCTGGCACAGGTTCAGGAGGCGCCGGTTCAGGCGCTGCTTTTGCCTGCACCGGGGCTGGTTCGGCAGCCGGCAAGGAGGCCGGTTTTGCGGGCACCGGGGATGGTTTTTTCGGCAGCAGGCGGTGCGGCCTGGGTTTCGGCGGATGGGGCTGCGCGGGTTTGGGCGTTACCCGCTTTTCCAGGGCGGCGGGGGGCGGGATATTCAGCTTGAGTTCCAGTGCGGGAGCGGGGGACATGCTTAGCGGCAAGGAAACATGGGGGCCGAACAGCAAGGCGAGGTGCAGTGCCAGGGACAAGCCCAGCACCCAAAGCAATTTTTTCATCCGCTCCGGCATGACTTTCGACCGCCCAAGGGCTAAGAGCCTGGTAGGGTGGGCACGTTTTTTGTGCCCACGCGGTCAGTGGATGCTATTCTGCGTGGGCACAAAAACGTGCCCACCCTACAACTCCCCCTCGAAGGTCAGGGAAGTCAGGTTCTGTTCCAGTTTGCCGCCATTGTGTTCCTCAACCACGATCCGTACCGGGAAGTAGTGGCGTTTTTTCGCCAGCCAGATTTCAGTGCCATCCTCATCCGGGGCGCGCTGCTTGACCAGATGGAGCGCCTGGAACTGTCCTGCCGGGGTGGTGATTTTTTCCTCCCCCGCCAGCTTGTAAAGGTACGGATTGAGTTTCTTGCCGGTGGTCATGAACAGCCGGATGTTCCCCTGTTCCGGCGGCGCGAACATGAACTGATAGAGCATGCTGAGCCGGTCCTGGGCGCCGGGTTCAAGCGGGGCGGTTTCGGTCTTGCCGTCGAAGCTGGAAGACAGGCGCATTTTCTCCCAGTCGAAATCGGCCCGGACGGTTTTGGACGGTTCGGCGTCGCGGCGATCTTCGAAATGCCGCGGGCGCAAGCCGTGCGCAACGACTTCTCCGGTGCTGACAAAGCGTCTTTTGCCCTTAATGAACAGGGCGTAAATACCGGTGGCGGCGGTGACGCTTTCCAGTTGGTAACGGCCATCATCCTGTTTGAAAATTTCCGTGACGGTGCCTATTTGCTGGCCCTGTTTGGTGAGGCTGTAGGTGGCGGCAACCCTAAAGGACTCCGATCCGCTACGAGCCATGATGCCGTCTCGTGCGGAGTCGTATGCCTGCTGCGGGGCGGCGGCCTGGGCTGCGCAGACCCACAGGCCGGTCAGGGCGGCGATCAGGCGTTTCATTGCGCTTCCCACGGCGAGCGCAGGGCGATTTCCGCGGACTTCTGGTTTTGCAGGATGACATTCCCGTTCCGGGTGATGCTCAGCCGCCCCTCGGCGAACCAGCGGATGGCTTGGGGATAGATGATGTGTTCCTGCTCCAGCACCCGTTCCGCCAGGGTGTCTTCGGTATCGCCGGGCAGCACGGGAACGGCCGCCTGGGAGATGATGGGCCCCTTGTCGAGGCTGGGGGTGACGAAATGCGCGGTGCAGCCGTGGATTTTCACCCCCTCCGCCAGGGCGCGGACGTGGGTGTTGAGGCCGGAGAAGGCGGGCAGCAGGGAGGGATGAATATTGATCAGGCGTCCGTTGTAATCATGGACAAAGCCGGTCGTGAGTATGCGCATGAATCCGGCCAGCACCACCAGGTCAGGGGAAAATGTGTCGATGCCCGCTGCCAGCGCCTTGTCGAACGCCTCGCGGTCGTCGTAGTCGCGATGGTTCACTACCTGGGTGGGGACGCCATGCCGGCGGGCGATTTCAAGGCCGGCTGCATCGGGCTTGTTGCTGATGACCGCAGCGACCCTGACCGGCAGGTCGGCCTCCAGGATCGCCTGCATGTTGCTGCCGCGTCCCGAGATGAGGATGACAATGGACTTCATTGCACCAAGGTCTGGGGCTGCCCTTCGGCGCGTGCTTCGACGCTGCCGATCTGCCATACGGTTTCGCCCGCGTCGCGCAGCAACTGCATGGCCTGGCCGGCATGCTCACGGGCAACGATCACCGCCATGCCGATGCCGCAGTTGAAGGTGCGGTGCATTTCTTTTTCCGCGACGTTGCCTTCCTGTTGCATCCAGGAAAACAGCGGCGGCATGTCCCAGCTATTTTTCCGGATCACCGCCGTCATGTTTTCCGGCAGCACGCGCGGGATGTTCTCCAGCAGGCCGCCGCCGGTGATGTGGGCCATGCCCTTGACCGGCAGCGCCGCCATCAGCGCGAGCAAGGGCTTGACGTAGATGCGGGTGGGCGCCAGCACCACTTCCCGCATGGGGCGGCCATGGAAGTCGGCGTTCAGGTCGATGCCGGTGCGCTCGATGATCTTGCGGATCAGGGAGTAGCCGTTGGAATGGGCGCCGCTGGAAGCGAGCCCCAGTACCGCGTCGCCGGCAACGATGGTCTGTCCGGTGATGATCTTGTCTTTTTCCACCGCGCCGACGGCGAAACCCGCCAGGTCGTATTCGCCGGCCGGGTACATGCCCGGCATTTCTGCGGTTTCTCCGCCTATCAGGGCGCAACCCGCCTGTTCGCAGCCCGCCGCAATGCCCTTGATGACATCGGTGGCGGTGGCGACATCGAGCTTGCCGCAGGCGAAGTAGTCGAGGAAGAACAGCGGCTCCGCGCCCTGCACCAGGATGTCGTTGACGCTCATCGCCACCAGGTCGATGCCGACGGTATCGTGTTTGCCGAGCATGAAGGCAAGCTTGAGTTTGGTGCCGACGCCGTCGGTGCCGGAGACCAGTACCGGGTTCTTGTATTTTTTCGAGATTTCGAACAGGGCGCCGAAGCCGCCCAGCCCGCCCAGCACTTCGGGGCGCATCGTCCGCCTGGCGAAGGGCTTGATGTTTTCCACCAGGGCGTCGCCGGCGTCTATGTCCACCCCGGCATCGCGGTAGCTGAGGGAATTTTTGGTCGAATCGGGCTGGTTCATTTGTGCTTCCGCGTGAAATAGATTGTGTGCTATTTTACCTGAAATGACCATGAAACGCCTTGACGAACTCAATCTCGGCACCCTGATGTGGGGGCTGCTTGCCGCTGCCGCCGGCTGGCTGCTCTACCTGCTCGGCCCGATACTCACGCCCTTCCTGTTCGCGGCCATTCTCGCCTATGTCTGCAATCCGCTGGTGGAGCGCTTGGAGAGGCTGAAAATTCCCCGCACCCTGGGCACGATTTTCGCCATGTCGCTGCTGTTCGGGGCGTTTGTCGTCCTGCTGCTGATCATGATTCCGCTGTTCGAGAAACAGGTGACACTGTTCCTTGAACGCCTGCCGGGCTATCTCGACTGGCTCAGGCAGTATCTCGCCCCCTGGCTGAAGGAAAATTTCGGCCTGGAGTTGCAGATCGACAGCGCCTACTTGAAGCAGGCGCTGACGGAACACTGGCAAGGTGCCGGCGGCCTGGCCGCGCAATTCCTGCCTTCCCTGAAGAGTGGCGGCCTGGCCGTGGTGGCTTTCTTCGCCAATCTGGTGCTGGTCCCGGTGGTGCTGTTTTACGTGCTGCGCGACTGGAACCTGATCGTCAGCCGCATCGACGAATTCATCCCGCGTAGCTGGCACGGGCAGGTCGCTGCGGTGGCGCGGGAAGTGGACGATGTGCTCGGCAGCTTTCTGCGCGGACAGATTTCGGTGATGCTGCTGATGAGCCTGTTTTATTCGCTCGGCCTGTGGCTGGTCGGTCTGGAACTGGCGCTGCCGATCGGCATCGTTGCCGGCATGCTGGTGTTTGTGCCCTACCTCGGCATGATAGTCGGACTGACGCTGGCAACGCTGGCGGGCTTGATGCAGTTCCAGAGCCTTAACGGGATGATTCCGGTGTGGCTCGTGTTCGGCGCAGGCCAGGCGCTGGAGGGCATGGCGGTGACGCCCTGGCTGGTGGGCGAACGCATCGGGCTGCATCCGGTCGCGGTGATTTTCGCGGTGCTGGCGTTCGGCCAGCTGTTCGGTTTCTTCGGCGTGCTGCTGGCGTTGCCGGCAAGTGCGGCGCTGCTGGTGGGGCTGAGGATGCTGCGGAAGAAATACCTGGAGAGCGGGTTGTATCGGGTTTGACGCCGGGCGGGCCGGCAATAAAAAAGCCCCGGAGCCGTGGCTCCGGGGCTTGGCATTCGTGCGCTAATACTTAGGCGGCTTGAATGTTGGAAGCTTGTTTACCCTTAGGGCCTTGGGTGACTTCAAACTGCACCTTTTGACCTTCCTTCAGGGTTTTGAATCCGCCCATCTGAATCGCGGAGAAGTGCGCGAAAAGATCTTCGCTGCCATCGTCCGGAGTGATGAAGCCGAAACCCTTGGAATCGTTAAACCATTTTACAGTACCAGTTGCCATTGCTTAGTCCCTTGCTAATAAAAAAACGGGAAATCCCGCGAAAATGCCTGAATTCCAAGACTGCAAACGGCGAAACCGATAGTGCAAAAAACTTGAATCCAAACACCAGAGCGTTTTTACGCCTTATGTTTCAGCAAGTCAAGTCTTTATTTGGATGGCTTGGCCGGGTTGATGGAATTATTCTGAAAACGCCGGCTCACCGCAAAGGACGCTGAGGACGCTGAGGAAAAAACAAGACATTGGCAGGTCATGCTGCGTCACCTGCCATGTGAGTACGTTTCACGCCAAGCATTTGAATTCCTTTGCGTCCAGCCCTCCCCTTAATCCCCTCCCGCAAGCGGGAGGGGAGACAATCGCCCTCTCCCCCTTTGGGGGGAGTTGGAGAGAGGGTTGGCGTCCTTTGCGGTTCAATAGCTTTTTCTGGGATCATTTGCTTCGCCGATTTTCAGACTGCCGGTAAACTGTTCGATATTCTGGATTGAATGTAGCCTGTATGAAACAGCTCCTGCTCGAAATTTCTCCCGATTTTGTTCCTTCGCTGGACAATTTTGTCCCCGGCCGCAATGCCGAGGTGCTGCACATCTTGCGCGAGAGTGTTGCCGGGTCTCAACCGGAACGCTTTATATATCTCTGGGGAGCGACCAGCAGCGGCAAAACCCATTTGCTCAAGGCTTTTGCCGATGCCATGTCGCGCGGCGGGCAGAGTGCCGTTTATCTGGCGTGTGAAGCGGAGTTGCCCGGCGATCTGGCCGGCCACGACGTGGTGGCGCTGGACAATGTCGAACGGCTGGGCGGCGAGGGGCAAATAGCGCTGTTCAACCTCTACAACCGTCTGCGCGAAGGCCGTGGGCGGCTGCTGGCGAGCGGGCCGTGCGCCCCGGCACAGCTCGGCTTGCGTCCGGACGTGGTGACCCGCCTCGGCTGGGGGTTGGTGTATCAGATGCACGGCTTGAGCGATGAAGAGAAAGCGCAGGCGCTGCACGCCCACGCGACGAGCCGCGGCTTCCGGCTCGGGGCGGGTGTGGCGGAATACCTGCTGCGCCATTGGCGGCGCGATTTGCCCTCGCTGCTGGCGATGCTGGACGCGCTCGACCGCTATTCGCTCGAAACCAAGCGCCCGATTACCGTGCCTCTGCTGCGCGAGGCGCTGCAACTGGAAGTCTGAGCCTGGCTGGCTGATGCCCCATCTCCTGGTTGATCTTTCCTCTCACGGTTTCGGCCATATTGCCCAGACGGCGCCGGTGGTCAACGCGCTGGTGGAGCGGCTGCCCGGCCTGCGCGTGACGCTGCGCAGCGGTGCGCCGCACGAACTGCTGGCGCAGCGTTTCCACTGCGAGTTTGGCCTGATTCCCCGCGCGCTCGATTTCGGCATGATGATGGCGGATGCGTTGGCGGTGCGGGTGGAAGAGAGTGCCAGAGCCTATCGCGATTTTCACCGCGGCTGGGCGGACAGGGTGGCGGGGGAAGCGGAAAGAATGGCCGCACTCGCGCCCGATCTGCTGCTTGCCAACGTGCCCTATCTCAGCCTTGCCGCGGCGGCCCGCGCAAACATTCCGGCGGTGGCCCTGTGCTCCCTCAACTGGGCGGACATCTACCATCATTACTGCCATGACCGGCCGGAAGCGGGTGAAATTCACGCCCAGATGCTGGCAGCCTACAATAGCGCGGCATGCTTTCTCCGGCCGCAGCCCAGCATGGAAATGGCGGATACGCATAACACCCGCGAGATTGCGCCGATTGCCCGTCTCGGGCGCAACCGCCGCGGTGAAATTGCGGCCGGGCTCGGCCTTGCGCCGGCAGACCGTCTGGTGTTGATCGCCATGGGCGGGGTGGCGTTCCGTCTGCCTCTGGAGAACTGGCCGCGCCTTCCCGGCGTACGCTGGGTGGTGTTGTCTTCCTGGCGGGTGCATCATCCCGACGCGGTGGAGCTGGAATCCCTGGGCATGGATTTCACCGATGTGCTGGCCTCCTGCGATGCGTTGCTCACCAAGCCGGGCTACGGCAGTTTCGCCGAAGCGGCATGCAACGGCGTGCCTGTGCTGTATCTGGAGCGCAAGGATTGGCCCGAAGCGCCTTATCTGGTCGACTGGCTGAAGCGCTACGGCCGCTGCCGGGAAGTGGAACGCGCCGCGCTGGAGCAGGGCGCCATTGCCGCGGAGCTGGAAGCGTTGTGGGCCTTGCCGGCAACGGCTCCGGTCAAGCCCGATGGCATAGCGCAGGCGGCGGATTTCCTGCAAGCCCTGCTATGCTGAAGGGGCTAGTGGCCAGTCACGTTGAATTTTCGGGATTTTTTGTAGGGCCGAATTCATTCGGCCAAATGTGCGAATGAATTCGCACCTACAAAGAAGGTACAGTCGCTTTAAGTTGACTGACTACTTCTACTGTGTTAAAAAATATGCAACAATGCCAAGGATCGAAGTTACGTGCGAGGGATACAGCATGAGTCTGAGTTTTGAATCGCGATTTGAAGCTTATTGTGCGGAGTTGGTCAAAACGCTGTCGCACGCGGACCGTAGCCAGCCGGCGCGCTGGTACCTGAAAGGCCTGATGTTATCCGGAAGCAGAAAGAGCGTCGA
>JAJYXP010000037.1:38703-48163 GCA_021801705.1 Pseudomonadota bacterium | reverse complement strand
AGCCCGGGGCTTTCACATCTGACTTGCAAAACCGCCTGCGCACGCTTTACGCCCAGTAATTCCGATTAACGCTCGCACCCTACGTATTACCGCGGCTGCTGGCACGTAGTTAGCCGGTGCTTCTTCTGAAGGTACCGTCATTAGTCGCGGGTATTAGCCGCAACCGTTTCTTCCCTCCTGAAAGAGCTTTACAACCCGAAGGCCTTCTTCACTCACGCGGAATGGCTGGATCAGGCTTGCGCCCATTGTCCAAAATTCCCCACTGCTGCCTCCCGTAGGAGTCTGGACCGTGTCTCAGTTCCAGTGTGGCTGATCATCCTCTCAGACCAGCTACTGATCGTCGCCTTGGTGAGCCTTTACCTCACCAACTAGCTAATCAGGCGTAGGCCACTCCAATAACGTGAGGTCTTGCGATCCCCCACTTTCTCCCTCAGGACGTATGCGGTATTAGCACAGCTTTCGCTGCGTTATCCCCCATTACTGGATATGTTCCTACGTATTACTCACCCGTTCGCCACTCGCCACCAGGGTTGCCCCCGTGCTGCCGTTCGACTTGCATGTGTAAAGCATTCCGCCAGCGTTCAATCTGAGCCAGGATCAAACTCTTCAGTTCAATCTCTGCAAAACATTTTTTGGATATCACTCGCGTGACATCCCACTCAAAATAGACGTACATCTATATGAGCATTCATTACTCTTGAGTCCATCAAACCCCTAAGGATTCAATGCCAACCCGTAACAAACGCCCACACTTATCGGCTGTATTTTTTTAAAGAACAGTGCTCCGTAGCACGAAGCGAGGTGCGCATTCTACAGAGTTTTTGAAAATGTTCAACAACTCTTTTGCTTCTCACCATCCCGCTGCCGCGTTTCGCTGCGCTATCGAGAGGGGTGCATTCTACAGAGTTTTGATGGTTCGTCAAACTCTTATTTTTTCGCCCTTCCAGTCACAGCGCTGTTTGCGCGGCATCAAGAAGGTGCGCATTATATAGACCCAAATACGCCGGTCAAGGGTTTTTGACAGATTTGTGACAAGAAATTTACAAGCCCTTAAAAATCATCGGACTGCGGATGCACATCAAGCCACTTTGATGCGCGCAAACTTGCGTTTTCCCACCTGCGCCACAACGATTTCCCCGGATTTCAGTTTGAGCGCCTTGTCGCTCAGCCTTTCGCCATCGAGCTTAACCCCGCCCTGATCGATCATGCGCATCGCCTCGGAGGTGCTCGCAGTCAGGCCTGCCTGCTTGAGTGCCTGCGCGATGGGAAGACCCTCCGCTACACCGGCGAGCGTAACCTCGGGCATTTCATCCGGCATCGCGTTCTGCTTGAAGCGCGCCTCAAAATCCGCCAGAGCGCCTTCCGCATCCAGCTTGCTGTGAAAGCGCGTCACGATCTCCCGGGCAAACAGCACCTTGATGTCGCGCGGATTGCGGCCTTCTCCCGCCTCCCTTTTCCACTGCATCACCTGGCTCATGGGCTGGAACGAAAGCAATTCTATATAGCGCCACATCAATTCATCTGAAACAGACATCAGTTTCCCGAACATTTCATAGGGTGGCTCGTGAATGCCTATATAGTTACCCAATGACTTGGACATTTTGTTTACGCCGTCCAAGCCCTCCAGGATCGGCATGGTCAAAACGACTTGCGGCGCCTGGCCATAATGCTTCTGCAACTCGCGCCCGACCAGCAGGTTGAATTTCTGGTCGGTACCGCCCAGTTCGACATCGGCCTTCATGGCGACGGAGTCGTAACCCTGGATCAGGGGATAGAGGAATTCATGGATTGCAATCGGCTGGCCGGAACTGTAGCGCTTCTGAAAGTCGTCCCGCTCCAGCATGCGCGCCACCGTGTGCTTGGCGGCCAGCCCGATCAGGTCGGCGGCCGACATCTCGCCCATCCAACTGGAATTGAACATCACCAGCGTCTTTTCCGGGTCGAGTATCTTGAATATCTGTTGCTCATAGCTGCGCGCGTTCTCTATCACTTCGTCACGTGTCAGCGCCTTGCGGGTGACATTCTTCCCCGTTGGATCGCCGATCATGCCGGTGAAATCACCGATCAGGAACATCGCCTCGTGCCCCAACTCCTGGAACTGGCGCAACTTGTTAAGTAAAACGGTGTGCCCAAGATGCAGATCCGGTGCGGTGGGATCGAACCCGGCCTTGACGCGCAGGGGTCTGCCGCTAGCCAATTTATCGATGAGCTCCCGCTCCAACAGCAGTTCGTCACATCCTCGTTTTATAATCTGTAACGCCTCATTAACCTGGCTCATCCGCACCACCCACATAAACAAAATTTAATAGATTCAACCTTCACCGGGCATCCATCTTCTGGTAGACTTCGGCCTACAGAAAAAGCTCAGGGAAGTCATGCAAAACAACAAGATCGGCATTTTAGCGCAAAAGCTGTTTTCGCAAGAACGAAAATTAAGTCTGCGCTGGCTGGTGGCGATTTCCAGCCTGCCTTTGCTCGGCATGGTTGCCGCGTTCGGTGTCGCGCCTGGAACCGACACGCGCCAAATTCCGATACAAACCGTCATCGAGAACCTCGAACTGCCCCAGGCTCAATCCGATACCGGAAGCGTTGGCAGCTTCTGGCACGAAGAGCGCATTCAGCGCGGCGATACGATTTCAGCTCTGCTGGATCGACTAAATATCAACGACACGGATATCAACGGTTTTCTGCAAAGCGCCAAAGACTCGAAATCCCTGCGCCTTCTGATACCCGGCCGCATTGTTCGCGCCCAGACCGACGAAGCGGGAAATCTGCTTGCCCTGCAATACATCAGCAGCACCGAATCCATGCTCAATGTGGAGAAGCAATCCGGCGAATTCAGGGTCAGCGATGTGCAGGTACCGCTCGATAGCCGCATCCTGATGAAATCAGCGGAAATCACGAGCTCCCTCTTCGGCGCAACCGATGCCGCCAACATCCCTGATAACATTGCCATGCAATTGGTCGATATTTTCTCTTCAGATATCGATTTTCACCGTGACCTGCAAAAAGGCGACAAATTCACCGTGGTTTACGAATCGTTCTATAACAAGGGCGAATTGATCAAAACCGGCCGCGTGCTGGCGGCAGAGTTCGTCAATGACGGGAAGAGCTATCGTGCCGTTTATTTTCAGGATCGGGAAGGCCGAGGTGGCTATTACACGCCAGAAGGAAAAAATCTGCGCAAGGCCTTCCTGCGTTCCCCATTGGAGTTTTCCAGGATTACATCGGGCTTCACCCGTGCTCGCTTCCATCCCGTCCTGAAAGAATGGCGCGCCCATAAAGGCATCGACTATGGCGCACCCATCGGTACGCGCGTGAAGGCGGTAGCCGATGCCACGGTCGCCTTCATCGGCAAGCAGCGCGGCTACGGCAATCTTCTCGTGCTTCAGCACCAGGGCCAGTACAGCACCGCCTACGGCCATCTTTCCGGCTTTGCCAAGGGCCTGCGTAAAGGCAGCAAAGTGAACCAGGGAGATATTGTTGCTTATGTGGGCATGACCGGTCTCGCGACCGGCCCCCATCTCCACTATGAATTCCGTATCGCGGGCGTGCAGCGCAACCCCTTGGCCATTGCCATGCCGACCGCCTTCCCCATCGCCGCACAATACAAGGCCGATTTCAACAAGGTGGCCGAAAACCTGGCGTTGCGCCTTAACCTGTTGCGGAACACCAACCTGGCATCGCTCGATTAAGGGCCTGTAAATAAATAACCTGGACAATTATGGGTGTGCTGGCGGGATGCGATGCAAGACGCCGGGCGCGCCGCATGGCCATTCCATGCATACGATTCTGCACGAACCGGTTTCATGGTTCGTAGCTGATCGGAGTCCTTTAGGGCAAGCAACCGGCAACGCCGCAGCGCGCCCGCCAGGGCAGCCAGAATGTTCTGGTTATTTGTTTACAGGCCCTAAGCTTTGAATTCTCCAGAATACTATGTCGGATTGATGTCCGGAACCAGTCTCGACGGTATTGATGCGGCTCTCGCCGCGTTCGAAAACAACACATGCAGGCTTCTGCGCAGCCATTTCCAGCCCTTTGACGGAGCACTGCGCGCCGAACTGCTGGCACTGAACCAGGCCGGCGAAAACGAGCTCGAACGTTCTGCGCTGGCAGCAAATGCCTTATCTCGCGCCTACGCAACGGCTGTGCTGGAATTGCTGCGGCAATCCGGAATAGGGGCGAAGCAAGTCAGGGCCATCGGCTGCCACGGCCAGACCGTGCGCCACCGGCCCGATCTCGGCTTTACCATTCAGCTCGCCAACCCTTCCTTGCTGGCCGAACTTACCGGCATCACCGTGGTAGCCGATTTCAGGAACCGCGACATTGCCGCTGGCGGCCAGGGCGCCCCGCTAGCGCCGGCATTTCATGCTGCGCTATTCCGTCACTCCGGACAGCACCGCGTCATCGTCAATATTGGCGGCATCAGCAACCTGACAAACCTGCCGCCCGGCGGGAAAGTGCTCGGCTTCGACTGCGGCCCCGGCAATCTTTTACTGGATGCCTGGGCCAGCCAGCATCTGGGGCAACCTTACGACAAAAATGGCGCCTGGGCGGAAAGCGGCAAAGTCATTCCCAATCTACTTCAGCAATTCCTTGCAGAACCATTCTTTGCTGCGTCACCGCCCAAAAGCTCTGGCCGCGACCAGTTCAACCTGCCTTGGCTGCGGCGTTTTCTGTCGCCTGGGCTGGCCCCTGCCGACGTTCAGGCGACCCTATTGCAACTGAGTGTGGAAGCGGTTGCCTCCGCCATTCTGGACCATTGCAAAGGGGCCGACGAAATCTACCTGTGCGGGGGCGGCGCCCACAACAGCGCGCTCGTCCGCGGACTGAAACAACGTCTGGCGGGCAGAATCATTTCTGTGACGGATGAATTGGGCGTTGACGCTGACTGGGTGGAAGCGTTCGCATTTGCCTGGCTTGCCAGACAAACCCTGCACGGACAGCCCGGCAATCTGCCGGAAGTCACCGGCGCGAAGGGCGCGCGTATTCTCGGCGCAATTTATACAGCCTAACGGACATGGCTGCCGCGACGTTCACGTTAAAAAAGAAAAGGGGCTTGCGCCCCTTTTTTTCCGCCCTAACCGCGAAAGAATATTACGCGGAGAAGGAGGACCCGCAGCCGCAGGTGGTCTGAGCATTCGGATTCTTGATCACGAATTGCGAACCCTGCAGGCCTTCCTGATAGTCGATCTCGGCACCCACCAGATACTGGAAGCTCATCGGATCGATCAGCAGGGAAACCCCGTTCTTTTCCACCGTGGTATCGTCTTCGTTAACGGTTTCGTCGAAGGTGAAGCCGTACTGAAAACCGGAACAGCCGCCACCGGTCACAAACACGCGCAGCTTCAAGCCAGGCGTGTTTTCCTCATCAATCAACTGCTTCACCTTGGCTGCCGCGCTTTCGGTGAAAATCAGCGGGCTGGGCATATCGGTCACTGCATTCATTCTGTTTCTCCTTAAAAATAATGCTGCTGGTAATTATCCAATAGTTGAGTTAATTAGTCAATTACTGGGAACCGGCTGGACTTCGGCCAATTTTTCGGTGGCCCCTTCCCGATGCACCAGCTTTCCTTCCACAATCGCCCCAACATGCATTTCCAGGGTCTTGTAAAACACATCACCTGTGACACGGGATTTCAATTGCAGTTCCACATATTCCTGCGCCTGAACGGGCCCCACCACGGTGCCATTAATTACCACGTGGGACACCCGGATCACCCCTTCGACCCTGGCTTGCTCGCTCAGCACCAGGGTGCTGGGCTGATCATCCATCTCGCTGACGTTTCCCTTGATGCTGCCGTCTACGCGCAAGCCCCCGCTGAAGATAATATTGCCCTCTATTTTCGTATCCGAACCGATCAAGGAATCAATACGATTTTGCGGCCTGCTTCGTTTGTTATTCCCGAAAAACATCCCATCCTCACTCTCAAAATACGTTGGCGGTTTGCATCAGTTTCGGCTGCACCGCAGCATTCTCGAATACACGCACCTGGACATTCTTCACCAACGCATCAGGCTCAATGCGAAAAGTCCCCTCCAGGCGCTGGTAAAATTTAAAATTCACCTTGAACGCTGGAGCATCCGTTTCTTTCGGGGGAGGAACTGTCATTACCATTTTTTTCCCCTTCTGCGCGTAATTAACCAGCAGTTGCACCCTGCCCTGAAAGTCCTGCTCTCTTTGTCCGCCCTGCAACAGCAACAGCCGGTAGCGATACTCGCCCGGAGAACCGCTATTTTCAACCCTGAAATGATAGATGCTGAGATTGCCATCATTCTTATCAGGGGACATCAGCTTGCGGAAGAAAGCCAGATCCCCCTTCAACTGCGCATTCTCATCCTGCAACGACTTGACGGTTTTGGCAAGGTCGTTCTGCGTTGCCTGCTCGATTTGCAGTTTGCGCTCGCTCTGTGCGCCCGCCGAATGCAGAATCGCATTTTCCCGCACCAACGTACCCATTTTTTCCCGCAGCCGCTGCAGTTCGCCCACCGTCTCGCCGCGCTCAAAGCCGGCAAACCGCATCCCGGCATCATAAAACAACCACGCCAGCGTTATCCCGCCCGCCAACAAAATCAACATGATGGGGAAACGCCAGTACCAGGCCAGGTGCCGTCTCACCGCCAAAGGGGAAGCGGCGATGCTGAAACGGCGTTTCAGCGCGCGGTGCAGCCCCCTCATGGCAGCAGAGGAATTTGCTCCAGGCCCATGGTTTCCGGTAATTCAAACAAGATATTCATGTTTTGCACGGCCTGGCCCGCCGCGCCCTTGGTCAAATTGTCTATCACCGACAGCACCACGGCGACATCGCCTCCCTGCGGGAGGTGCACCGCGATGCGGCAGAAGTTCCCGCCTCGTACCGAGCGAGTTTCGGGATGCGACCCGGCGGGGAGAACATCAACGAAGTACTCATCCGCATAGCGTTTCTCATAGAGCGCCTGCAAATCCACATCCGCCTTCAGGCGAACGTACAAAGTCGCATGTATGCCACGGATCAGCGGCGTCAGATGAGGCACAAAGGTCAGTTGAACGGGCTTGCCTGCCACGAGTTCAAGCCCCTGGCGGATTTCCGGCAGATGACGATGGCCGGAGACGGCGTAGGCCTTGAAATTGTCCGTGGCCTCACTGAACAGGGTGTGCACTTCTGCCTTGCGCCCCGCGCCGGAAACCCCGGACTTGCAGTCCGCGACCAGATGGCCAAGATCAGCCACACCCGCCTCGATCAGCGGAAAAAAACCAAGCTGGGCCGCGGTCGGGTAGCAACCGGGATTGGCAATCAGCCGCGCCTTTTTAATCTGCTCACGGTTTACCTCCGGCAGGCCGTAAACCGCCTCGGCGATCAGATCGGGACAGGCATGCTGCATGCCGTACCATTTTTCCCACAGGGCGATGTCCTTGATGCGGAAATCCGCGGCAAGATCAATCACGCGCACCCCGGCATCAAGCAGGTCCCTCGCCTCCTGCATGGCGATACCATTGGGAGTAGCGAAAAAAACCACATCACAGGATTTAAGCGGCGCATTGGCCGGATCGACAAACTTCAGCCCTACCCTGCCGCGCAGGTTGGGAAACATGTCGCTGACCGCCATACCCGCTTCCTTGCGCGAGGTGATGGCCATCAATTCGACTTCCGGATGCTGTGCCAATAAACGCAACAGCTCCACCCCGGTATAGCCTGTACCGCCGACGATTCCGACTTTAATCATTTTCAACCCGTTTCCTGAAATCGAACGTTTGATGATAATAACACTGTCCGTTTTAGACAACAAAAAAGCCGCCCGGAGGCGGCTTTTTTGCAGATGTCAAAGCAATTAACGCTTGGAGAATTGCTTGGCGCGACGCGCCTTGCGCAAGCCGACCTTTTTCCGTTCGACTTCGCGCGCATCGCGCGTAACCAGACCGGCATTGCTCAGTGCACTTTTCAGGGCGGCGTCATAATCAATCAGCGCACGCGTAATGCCATGCCGAACCGCACCGGCCTGGCCGGATTCGCCGCCGCCATGCACGTTGACCATAATATCGAACGTAGCTTGATGGCTGGTCAATTCCAGCGGCTGGCGAACGACCATACGGCCGGTTTCGCGTGAGAAATAGATGTCCACGGGCTTGTCGTTGACGACGATATCGCCCTTGCCCGGCTTCAGGAACACCCGCGCTACAGAGCTCTTGCGACGGCCCGTGCCGTAGTAGTAATTGCCGTTCATGCTGATTCCTTAAATTTCCAGTACTTTGGGTTGCTGCGCGCTATGCATGTGCTGAGCGCCCTTGTAAACTTTCAGCTTGCGGAACATGGCGTAGCCCAGGGGGCCTTTCGGCAGCATGCCCTTGACGGCTTTTTCCAGCGGACGGCCCGGAAAGCGGGCGTGCAACTTGGCGAAGGTGGTGCTGTAGATACCGCCGGGGAAGCCGGTATGGCGATGATACATCTTGCCTTCGGCCTTGTTGCCGGTAACGCGCATCTTGTCGGCGTTGATCACCACGATGTAATCACCGGTATCGACGTGCGGCGTATACTCAGGCTTGTGCTTGCCGCGCAGGCGGGATGCGATCTCGCTTGCGAGACGGCCTAAAACTTTATCCGTGGCATCCACCACGAACCAGTCACGTTTTACTTCATGCGATTTTGCAGAAAAGGTTTTCATGCAGAAATTCCGGTTGCTGTATCAGAGAAAGACGCGCATTTTATGCCAAGACTATCTCCACTGTCAATCGTAAAATTGCCCCGCAATGCTATAATTTGTCTCGCTCAAATACACATTTAAAGAAAGGCGATCTGATGCGGACACGAATTAAATGGGTGGAAGACGCCAGCTTCCTCGGCATCACCGATAGCAACCATGCCGTACTGATGGACGGCCCCCCTGATGCCGGGGGCCGCAACCTTGGACCACGCCCGATGGAAATGCTGCTGCTCGGCGCCGGCGGCTGCACTGCTTTCGACGTCGTGGCCATCCTGAAAAAGAGCCGCCAGCCCGTCAGCGGCTGCGAGGTCTCCATCGAGGCGGAACGCGCCGGCAAGGAGCCCAAGGTATTCACCAAGATGCACTTCCATTTCATCGTGCGCGGCAAAGGGGTCAAACCGGAGCAGGTGGAAAAGGCAATCAAGCTGTCGGCGGAAAAATACTGCTCGGCTTCCATCATGCTGGGAAAGACGGCCGAGATGACGCACGATTTCGAGATCGTGGAAGAGTAAAAAACATCAACCACAGAGACACAGAGGCACAGAGGCACAGAGAAAAACAAAAATCTTTAACGCAAAGACGCAAAGTCCGCCAAGATAATTCCTGGTTTTATCTTTGCGCACTTTGCGTCTTTGCGTTGAAACGCTTTTGAACTTCTCTGTGCCTCTGTGTCTCTGTGGTGGAATTTTCAAACCCAATAAGCCGTCCGCGTCATCACCTTGGCGGACAGCTTCATCGCCAGCTTCACCGGCGCGGGCAGCTCCGCGGCGCCTTGCTCCAG
>JAJYXP010000037.1:0-38603 GCA_021801705.1 Pseudomonadota bacterium | reverse complement strand
TTCTCTGTGCCTCTGTGTCTCTGTGGTGGAATTTTCAAACCCAATAAGCCGTCCGCGTCATCACCTTGGCGGACAGCTTCATCGCCAGCTTCACCGGCGCGGGCAGCTCCGCGGCGCCTTGCTCCAGCGCCGTGGTGGCATGTTTGGCCTCATCCTCTTTCATCTGCCCGATGATCGCACGGCTCTTTTCGTCCTGGGCGGGCAGACGCTGCAAGTGGCCATCCAGATGCTGCACCACCTGGCGCTCGGTTTCGGCCAGGAAGCCCAGGCTCCATTTATCTCCTATCGCGCCGGCCAGCGCGCCGAGCGCCAGAGACCCGGCATACCAGGCGGGGTTGAGCAGGCTTTTCCGACCATCCAGCTCGCTGATACGGCTTTCGCACCAGTTCAGGTGCTCGGTTTCCTCGTCGGACGCTTCTTTCAGCGCATGGCGGATTTCCGGCTGGCGCGCCGTCAGCGCCTGCCCCTGGTACAGAGCCTGCGCACAGACTTCGCCGCTGTGGTTCACGCGCATCAGCGCCGCCGCCAGGCGCTTTTCCTCAGCGCCCATCTCCGCCTCGGCGAGGCTTCTGCCCGGCAGCGGGCGAGTTGTTCGCGCCGGCGCGAACAGCGTGCGCAAACCCTTGTCGAATTCCACGATCCATTCATCTAATTTTGTCATCATCAAATCCCATCTGGCGCGCGATCAATGTGACCGGATGCAGCGCTTCAATTACCACGCCCGACTCGCGCAGACCCGAGACCAAGTGAATCGCGCAGCCGATATTGGAGGTGGCGAGATATTTTGCCCCGCTCGCCCTGACTGCCTCCATTTTATCAGCAAGCAGGGCTCCCGCCATATCCGGCTGGGTGAGAAAATAGGTTCCCGCCGCGCCGCAGCACTGACCGTTTCCCGCCAGGGGCTCGACGGTTGCGCCGGGGATGCGGCGCAGCAGCGCATAAGGCGCGTCCTGGCAATGCAGGACATTGCGCATCAGACAGGGTTCGTGCACCGCCACCTTTTCCGGCAGCGGCGCGATTCTCGTCGCTTCCCAGCCTTGAGCGGCGGAAAGGAATTCGCTGATGTCCTTCACCTTGCCGGCAAAATTCGGGGGATAAGCCTTCAGCGCCGCACCGCAACCCGCCGAGGTCGAGATCACGGCGTCCAGTTCCGCGCCGGAAAAAGCGTCGATATTCTGGCGCTCGAAGCCGCGCGCCTTTTCCGGCTCGCCCAGCCCGGTGTGCAGCGCACCGCAGCAGCCCTGCCGGGGCGTCACATGCACCGAGTAGCCTAGCCGGTTGAGGACGAAGATCGAGGCCCTCAGGGTTTCGCTGTCCGCCGCGCGGGCCACGCAGCCGAGAAACAGCCCCACCTCGCCGCGCACCAGGCCTTCTGCCGGATAGACAGTACGCCAGGCCGGCTGGGGCTTGAGCTGCGGCAGATGCGCCGCCGCGCGCGCCGGGGCGGACTGTTTCGCCCATTTCGACTTGCGCGCCAGCGCCTGCAACCCGGACATCTGCCAGATCCGCACGGCGCCGCCCGCCAGGCGCAACATCGCCGGTTTGGTGATTACGCCATCCACCAGACCGTTGCGCACCAGCCGCTGCCACAGGCTGCGCCGCCTCAACCTCTCGACTTCGCCGCGCACCCCGGCGATCAAGCTGCCATAGGCCACATTGTTCGGACACACATTCTCGCAGGCCCGGCAAGCGAGACACAAATCGATATGGCCGAGAAATCGCTCGTTCAGCGGGATACGCCGCGCAAGCCAGCCCTGCATCAGCGCAATGCGCCCGCGCGGCGAATCCGCCTCGCTCAAGGTCTTGCGATAGGTCGGGCAATGCGGCAGGCACAGGCCGCAGGCGACGCAACGTGCGGCTTCGTCGGCAATGGATGCGGAAATTGTGGCTTGAAATGTCGTTTGGCTTGTGACAGTCATTGGCGGGCATTGCCCACTGGTTATGCTACCGGAACCAGCTTGGCCGGATAGTCTGAAAACGCCCGATCCGCGCTGACCAGCCTGCATATCTTCCGCACTGGCTTGGGCGATCAGGAGACGAGAAGGGATCTTTATATATTTAGCCAAGTCTATGATCCATGATCACACCCCGTCAAGAATGAACGTCCCGCCTGGAAGCCTGTTGAGGCTGAAGGAAGTCGGCCGCAGTTTTTTCGTCCCGATCCATTTGCAGCATAAAAATTACTTGTTAACAAAAATCAACGCCCTGTATACCATAACCGGCCTGACTTTCACTTTAGCGAGACACCATGACGACCGTAACCGACCGCTTCAACAATGCGATTGCCCGTATCGACGCCGCCAACGCGGAAGATCCCAACAAGGAGGTGTTCGAGGGTAAGGAATACGCCAAGGAAATACTGTATGCGCAGCGCATGACAGCCTGGCTGGACAAGTACGACCCTAGCGCTTCCGAAGCGCTGAAGATCGCCGCGCACGCCCAGCATATCCGCCGCTGGGCCATCCCGCGAGAGCGTTATCCGATGGACCGCAAAGGCTACGACCAGTGGCGCATCACCCTGGCGAAATTCCACGGCGACACCACTGCCGCAATCATGCGCGAAGTCGGCTACGACGATGCGACCATCGAACGGGTCAGAACCTTGCTGCTGAAGGATCGCATCAAGTTGATCCCGGATGAGGGGCAGGTTCTGGAAGACGTGATCTGCCTGGTTTTCCTGCGGTATTATTTCGTTCCCTTCGCCCCGCACTACAGCGAGCCGAAGCTGATCGGCATCGTGCGCAAGACCTGGAGAAAAATGTCTGAACGCGGACACGAAGAAGCGCTGAAGCTCGCGCCGCTCTGGCCTGCGGACTTGCTCGAGACGGTAAAAAAGGCGCTGGCTCCGGCCTGACAGACCGCCCCTTCCGGATTTATTATTCGGAGACAGCGTCCCCTGCCGCCGTTTTTTCCACCATCATGGAATAAAGACGGCGGCTGTCGGCACGCAGCACGCTGAATTTGAGACCGTTGAAAGTCACCTGCTGGCCGCGTTTTGGCATATGCCCGAATTTGCTGACCACCAAACCGCCGACGGTATCGTAATCCTCGTCGCTGAATTGGGTGCCCATCACTTCGTTGAAATCGGCGATCTCGGCCTGCGCCTTGACGCGGAAACGTCCGTCCGGCACGCGGATGATATTGTCTTCCTGCTCGTCGTAATCGTATTCGTCCTCGATCTCGCCGACGATTTGCTCCAGCACATCCTCGATGGTCACAATACCGGCCACACCGCCGTATTCGTCCACCACGATGGCGATGTGATTGCGGTTGCTGCGGAATTCCTTGAGCAGCACGTTAAGCCGCTTCGCTTCCGGGATGAATACCGCGGGACGCAGCATCTCGCGCACGTTGAACTCCTCGCCGGCATAGTAGCGCAACAGGTCTTTCGCCAGCAGGATGCCGATGACATTGTCCTTGTCCTTGTCGATCACGGGAAAGCGCGAGTGGGCGGTCTCGATCACGAAGGGGATGAATTTTTCCGGCGGGTCGCCGATGTCCACCACGTCCATCTGGGCACGCGGGATCATGACGTCGCGCACCTGCATTTCGGAAACCTGGAACACGCCCTCGATCATGGCAAGCGCATCCGCATCCAGCAGGTTGCGCTCGTAAGCGGAATGCAGCAGGGCGATCAACTGTTCGCGGTCTTCCGGCTCGCGCAGCAAGAGCATACCCAGGCGTTCAAGCCAACTCGGTTTCGCAGGTTCGTCATTCATGATTCTGGTAAAGGGTAATGGGAAATGGGTGATGGGTAGTCGATCATACCCATCACCCATTGCTCATCACGCGTCACACCGGTACGGGTCAGCGTAGCCCAGTTTTGTGACAATTTGAGTTTCCAGCGTTTCCATTATCCGCGCATCTTCGTCGGCTTCGTGATCGTAGCCCTGCAGGTGCAGCACGCCGTGCACGGTCAGGTGCGCATAGTGCGCTTCGACGCTCTTTCCCTGCTGCGCAGCCTCGCGGGCGACCACGGGCGCGCAGATCACGATATCGCCAGTCAGCGGCAAGTTCCCGCCGGGAAAATCGTCGTCGTACACAAATGTTAGCACATTGGTTGCGTAGTCCTTGCCGCGGTAGTCGCGGTTGAGCGTCCGCCCCTCCTCTTCACCGACCAGGCGCAGCGTGATCTCCGCATCCTTGCGCAGCGCCGCCGCCACCCATCTGCGGAACCGGGCACGGGTCGGCGCCTCCTCGGGTTTCACGGCATACTGCACTGAAAGACTCAGTTTACGAGTCCTGAGTCCTGAGTCCTGAGTTCCTGGTTGAAAGGCATTCATTTTTGGCATGGTGTTTTTTACTCAGGACTCAGCACTTTGAACTCATGACTGTTTCTCATGCCGCTCATAGGCATTGACGATTTTCTGCACCAGCGGGTGACGCACCACATCCTCGGACTGGAAGAAAAGAAAGGCGATGCCGCTCACCTTTTCCAGCACCTGGCGCGCCTCCACCAGGCCGCTTTTCTGGCCGCGCGCAAGATCAACCTGAGTGACGTCGCCGGTGATCACGGCTT
This sequence comes from Pseudomonadota bacterium, assembly GCA_021801705.1. Lineage (GTDB taxonomy): Bacteria > Pseudomonadota > Gammaproteobacteria > Burkholderiales > Sulfuricellaceae > Sulfuricella. The sequence goes on along the minus strand of JAJYXP010000037.1, from coordinate 34,084 downwards.
TGGCGCCAAAGCCGATACGGGTGAGGAACATCTTCATCTGCTCGGGCGTCGTGTTCTGCGCCTCATCCAGAATAATGAAAGAGTGGTTGAGGGTGCGGCCACGCATGTAGGCAAGCGGCGCGATTTCTATCGCGCCGCGCTCGAACAGCTTGCCCACTTTCTCGAAACCCATCAGATCGTAGAGCGCGTCGTACAAGGGCCGCAGGTAAGGGTCGACCTTCTGCGCCAGATCGCCGGGCAGGAAACCGAGCCGCTCGCCCGCCTCCACCGCCGGGCGCACCAGCACGATGCGCTTGACCAGGTCCCGCTCCAGCGCATCCACTGCGCTTGCCACCGCGAGATAGGTCTTGCCGGTACCGGCCGGGCCGATGCCGAAAGTGATATCGTGCTCCTGGATCTTGCACAGATACTCGTTCTGGCGCGGGGTGCGGCCATGCAGATCGCTCTTGCGCGTCATCAGCACCGGCATGGCGCCGCCTTCCCGTGTCTCGGGGCTGCTGTTGGCGATCTCGATCAGGCCGAGCTGGACATCATCGACGGAAAGATGGGTGCGGGCGCGCTCGTAAAAATGCTTCAGGGCATCCACGGCCAGGCGCGAGGGGAGCAACGCCCCGTGTACGGAAAAATGCTCGCCGCGGCGGGAAATAGTCACATCGAGAGCGATTGAAATCTGTTTCAGATTTTCGTCCAGCGCACCGCACAGGTTGGCAAGGCGGAGGTTGTCCACCGGCGTGAAGCTGATTTCCATGGGTTGCGATTTCAAGGGGCAGGCCTTATTCGAGCACGACGATCTCGCCGCGCAAAGTATGGGTCGAAACAGCGGTGATGGTGACGTTGACGAACTGCCCGATGAGGCGCGGATTGGCCTTGAAATTGGTCACCCGGTTGTTGTCGGTGCGCCCCATCAATTCGCCGCTGTCCTTTTTGGAAACGCCTTCCACCAGGATGCGCTGCACCGAACCGACCATTTTCCGGTTGACGGCCTGTTCCTGCTCATCGATTTTTTGCTGCAACCGGCGCAGCCGCGCCTGCTTCACTTCGAGCGGCGTGTCATCGGCCAGTTCCGCCGCCGGTGTGCCGGGGCGCCGGCTGTAAATGAAACTGTAGCCGGCATCGAAGCCGACGTCCTCGATCAGTTTCATGGTGGCCTCGAAATCGGCGTCGGTTTCACCGGGGAAGCCGACGATGAAATCCGAGGAAATCGAAATATCCGGACGCACCGCGCGCAAGCGACGCACCAGGGACTTGTATTCGAGGGCGGTGTAACCGCGCTTCATCGCCGCCAGCACCCGGTCGGAACCGGCCTGAACCGGCAGGTGAAGGCCGCTGGCGAGCTTGGGCACTTCGGCATAAACATCGATCATGCGCTGGGAAAATTCGACCGGATGGGAGGTAGTGAAACGCAGCCGCTCGATGCCGGGCACCTCGGCCAGGTAATGCAGCAGCTCAGCCAGATCGGCGGTTTCTCCGCTTGCAGCCCCCGGGGTGTCGTGCATGGCGCCGCGGTAAGCATTGACGTTCTGCCCAAGCAAAGTCACTTCCTTCACGCCCTGCCCGGCGAGGTGCGCCACCTCGGCGATGACGTCGTCGAACGGGCGGGACACTTCGTCGCCCCGCGTATAGGGCACGATGCAGTAGGTACAGTATTTGCCGCAGCCCTCCGTCACAGAAACAAATGCGGTCGCGCCATCCACCTTTGCCGCCGGCAGATGGTCGAATTTTTCGATTTCAGGAAAAGACACATCCACCTGGGACTTGCCGCTATTGCGCCGGGCATCGATCATCTGCGGCAGGCGGTGCAGGGTTTGCGGGCCGAACACCAGATCCACGTAGGGCGCGCGGCTGACGATGGCGCCGCCCTCCTGGCTTGCCACGCAACCGCCGACGGCAATAAGCAGATCGGGATTATGCTGCTTCAGAGACCGCCACCGGCCCAACTGGTGAAATACCTTCTCCTGCGCCCTTTCCCGCACCGAGCAGGTATTGAGCAGGATGACATCCGCCTCCTCGGCGTGCTGCGTGATTTCCATGCCTTGAGCGGCATTGAGCACGTCCGCCATCTTCGCCGAGTCGTACTCGTTCATCTGGCAGCCAAAAGTTTTGATGAAAAGCTTTTTTGCCACGCAGTTATAACCTAACGGTTCATCCCCGCTTCTTCATCCGTGGTAGGCAGCCACATCTGGATCAGTGCTCCACTGGTATCGAGTTGGTAGAACACCCTGCCGCCCTGCGGTAACGAGGTGGGAATAATGATGCGGTTGAAGGTATCGTAAATGCGCACGCCAGGCGCCAGCCGGTAAACCTTACCGCCGATATTCACTTCCGGGTAGACGTGTCCGCGGATCTGCCCGGCTTGCACATTCTGCGGCAAGATCCTGCCGGCATGGGCGTTTATCGTGAACGACAAGAGGGCGACGCAAAAAAGTTTCTTCAACATATATGCACGGTAGCACACAACTTGAAGTACTGCCAAAACAGGCTGCGCCGAGAAGCAAACATCGCGGATGCCTTGCAAAAATCAAAGTGATAACGAATCAGCAGCTTGAACACAGGATCAATGGCTTTTGAGATAGATACCCAATTGCAAAACAGCCCTGTCACCAGTCTGCAGAACTTCGACAAAAGGTGTGCAGTGGAAAAACCGAAAACGAAAAGGGCTTGCAGCGGCACAAGCCCTTTTTCTACAGTGTTTTTGGTGGTGATAGGTGGATTTGAACCACCGACCCCAGCGTTATGAGTGCTGTGCTCTAACCAACTGAGCTATATCACCAAAAGCCTACGGTGTTGCTTTAATTATTCGTGGTTCGTAGCGACGGATAATGGCCATTTCTCTACGCACAACACCAAAGCGTCATCTAAAACCGAAGGATGCGCATTTTTACCTTTTTGCGCTTATTTGTCAATATTCAGACGCCGCCGTGTCAAACATCAGCCGGACCCGCGCCTGCCCGGCGCAGAAATTTCAAACTGCGCCGGCAGGCAAAGCGTCACTCCTTTTCGTTGGTGACGGCCACACGGTTGACAAACAGTATCGAGGGGAAGGTGCGGTTCAGGGTTTTGCTGTGGAAATTGCTCATCACCATGCCGTCGTCGAAGCGGATCACATTACCCTTCTTCAACGCCACGGAGGACGCGGCCAGCCACATCGTTTTCTTGCCCTGGGACACCTCGATGTAAGTGTATGGGCTGGCTTCAATGGAACTGAGCACCTTGCCTTTCTGCGGCAACGGGGCACTGGTCGCGCCCTTGGGCATCATCATGTCGTTGCCGACGGCTGGATGGCCGGCCGGCGCGGCGACAGCAGCGGAAGAAAAGGCGGCCAGCGCGAGCAGGGCCAGGATGGATTTCATGGGCGGGTTCCTTTCGGTGATATTAAACTGGGGAGTATACTTGGCTTGGCCTCGCGCGGCAAAACACGCCTGCTCCGGCTCAAACATTGAAGCGAAAATGCATCACGTCGCCGTCGTGTACCACGTATTCCTTGCCTTCGAGGCGCATTTTCCCGGCTTCTTTCGCTCCCTGCTCGCCCTTGCAGGCTAGAAAATCATCGAAGCTGATCACTTCGGCGCGGATGAAGCCGTGCTCGAAGTCGGTGTGAATCACGCCCGCGGCCTGCGGCGCGGTGTTGCCGGCATGGATGGTCCAGGCCCGAACCTCTTTGACCCCGGCGGTGAAATAGGTTTCCAGGCCCAGCAGCTTGTAGGTGGCGCGGATGACGCGGTTCAGGCCCGGCTCGTCCAGCCCCATGTCGGCCAGGAAGGCTTTTTTGTCCTCTTCTTCCAGGTCGGCGATCTCGCCTTCCATTGCGGCGCAGATCGCGACCACTGGCGCATTCTCGCGCTGGGCGAATTCTTCCACCTTGGCCAGCATCGGGTTGTTGTCGAAGCCGTTCTCGTCCACGTTGGCAATGTACATGGTGGGCTTGGCGGTCATCAGGCACAGCGGCTTGAGCAGCTCCCGCTCTTCGGCGGAAAGCGCCAGCGCGCGTACCGGCAGGCCCTGATCCAGGTGCGCCCGCACTCTTTCCAGCAGGGCCACCACCTGGATCGCTTCCTTGTCGCCGGTCTTGGCCGCCTTGTTATAGCGCATGAACGCCTTCTCGACGGTTTCCAGGTCGGCCAGCGCCAGCTCGGTGTTGATCACCTCGATGTCGGAAACCGGGTCCACTTTGCCCGCCACGTGCACCACGTTTTCGTTGATGAAGCAGCGCACCACGTGGGCGATGGCGTCGGTCTCGCGGATATTGGCGAGGAACTTGTTGCCCAGGCCCTCGCCCTTGGACGCGCCCGCCACCAGGCCGGCGATGTCGACGAACTCGACCACGGCATGCTGCACCTTCTGCGGCTTGACGATGGCCGACAGCGCATCGATGCGCGGGTCGGGCACTTCGACGATGCCGACGTTGGGCTCGATGGTGCAGAAGGGATAGTTTTCCGCCGCGATCCCGGCGCTGGTGATGGCGTTGAACAGGGTGGACTTGCCCACGTTGGGCAGGCCGACGATACCGCATTTGAGACTCATGAAAATCCTTTAATTGTCAATTCTATTTCAAGCAAGCCAAACCGCCATTATAACCCTACCAGCAATGCCCGCTGCGCTTCGTCCAGGTAACACCATTCGCCCTCTTTCAGCCCCAGCGCATCCAGGGTCAACTGGCCGATCGCCGTGCGACGCAAGGCGGTGCAATGGTTACCGGCTGCAGCCAGCATGCGCTTGACCTGATGGTACTTGCCCTGCTCCAGCACGATCTCCAGCCGGTGCGCGTCGAGCTTGCGGCAGGTCACCGCTGCCAGCGGCGCGGGCTCATCGTGCAGCTTCACGCCGGCCAGCAACAACTCGACCAATTCAGGCGTCACCGGGTCATGCGTGGTGGCCGCATAGACCTTGGGGATGTGCCGTTTGGGGGACGACCGGGCGTGAATGAAGGCGCCGTCATCCGACATCAGCAACAGGCCGGTCGTGTCGTGGTCGAGGCGGCCCACCGGCTGCACGTCGCGCCAGGCAAATTGCTCCGGCAACAGGGTCAGCACGCCGGGGTGATGGCTGGGCTTCCTGGAACATTCAAAATCGGCGGGCTTGTTCAGCGCGATATAGACATGCTCGCGGTAGGTCCACTCCTCGCCGAAAAGAGTGAACTCAAGGCCTGCCGTTTCGAAGGTGGCACGAGGATCGGCAACCGTTTCGCCGGCGATGGACACTTCACCCTCGCCGACCAGTTGACGGCACCACTTGCGGGTGCCGAAGCCCTGCGATTTGAGGATCAGGTCTAAAGTCAGCTTGCTCAAGAAGCGTTCAACTTAATGACGACGATTAACCGCGAATGACACGAATTTTCACGAATAAGCACGAATAGTATAGAAATGAACATCGTGTCACTAAACATGTGAGCTGAAAAATACTGCCTAATCTACTGATTATTAGCGAACATTCGTGTTTCATTCGTGCAAATTCGTGGTTAATCGCTTTTTATAGGCTCAAGCACTTTCCGGCTTGAGTTTGGTGTGCAGCTTGATCATCGCCGCGGGGAAATCTCCCGACAGCAGTTGTGGCAGCGCGGCGAGGCTGGTTTCGACGGCGGCGTCGATCAACGCCAGTTCTCCGTGCTGCGGCGCATTGAGGACGAAATTCACCACCGCATCGCGGTTGCCGGGATGGCCGATCCCCAGGCGCAGGCGCCAGAACTCCGGCGTGCCGAGCTGGGCGATGATGTCCTTCAGTCCGTTGTGTCCACCGTGGCCACCGCCTTTTTTCAACCGCACCGTGCCCGGCGGCAAATCGAGCTCATCGTGCACCACCAGTATCTCGTCCGGTGCGATCTTGTAAAAACCGGCCAGTGCGCTTACGGACCGGCCGCTGAGATTCATGAAGGTTTCCGGCTTGAGCAGCCAGACCTCGCGATTGCTGACGGCGAGCCGGGCGGCCAAGCCATGAAACTTCTTTTCGGGCTTGAAGCTGGCGGATTTTCCCGCCGCCGCGGCATCCACCCACCAGAAGCCGGCATTATGCCGGGTAGCCTCGTACTCCCGCCCCGGATTGCCCAAGCCCACAATCAGGCGGATTCCTGTCGTCATATCCTGCCTCACAATGAATCCAGAAAAAGCGATTAACCACGAATTTACACGAATAAGGCACGAATGTTCACGAATGGCCCGTTTGGCGAAGCGCGATATGCCCTAACTATTCGTGTGCATTCGTGAAAATTCGTGTTATTCGTGGTGTGTGTTGCTCTTTTAGATAAAAAAGCCCGCCGAGCGTACCCCATAAAGGTCGTCTCGACGGGCTCGTTACTAGCAGCTGCGAAATTCGCTTATGCCTTGGTTTCTGCCTCTGCTGCCGCTGCCGCCGCTTCCACCGCACCGCGCGGAATGGTGATCGTCGCCACCGCCAGATCCTCGCCCTTGGTCAACGGGATCAGCTCGATGCCCTTGGCCAGTTTCAGCTCGGACAGGTGAACCGAATGCCCCGCAGCCAGGTTGGCCAGATCCACCTCGATGAACTCCGGCAGGTCCTGCGGCAGGCAGGCCACATCCACTTCGGTGAAAATATGGCTGACGATGCCGGCGGAGATCTTCACGCCCGGCGCGATGTCGGCGTTGACGAAGTGCAGCGGCACCTTGATGTGTATCTTCTCTTTCGGGTTGACGCGCTGGAAATCCACATGCATCACCACGGGCCGGAACGGGTGCATCTGGTAATCGCGCAGCAGCACTTGTTCTTTCTTGCCGTCGAGATTGAGCGACAGAATCGTAGCGTGGAAGGCTTCATTCTTCAGTTGGTAAAACACTTCCTTGTGGTCCAGTTCGATCGCCGCGGCATCCTTGCCGCCGCCATAGACCACTGATGGGACGCGCCCCGCGCGACGCAGGCGGCGGCTCGCACCCGTTCCCTGGATCGTGCGCGGAGTTGCGCTGATTTCGATTTTCATGGTGAAGCTCCTAAAGTTAAAATGCGGCCCGCGACCAGGCCGCACTCGGTTTACGCAAGACAGGCCGAAGCCGGCCCCGCAAAAAATCATTCCATGAACAAGGAACTGACCGAATCCTCGTTGCTGATCCTTCTCATTGTTTCCGCCAGCAACTCCGCCACGGAAAGCTGGCGAATGCGGCTGCATTTTTTAGCCTCGTCGTGCAGCGGGATGGTGTCGGTCACCGTCAACTGGTCAAGCTTCGAATTCATGATGCGCTCCACCGCCGGTCCGGACAATACCGGGTGGGTACAGTAGGCCACCACCTTCTCCGCGCCGTGCTCTTTCAGCGCTGCCGCCGCCTCGCACAAGGTGTTGGCGGTATCCACCAGGTCGTCCATCAGCACGCAGGTGCGCCCCCTGACGTCGCCGATGATGTGCATCACCTTGGCCACGTTGGGCTTGGGACGGCGCTTGTCGATGATGGCGAGATCCACTTCCAGCCGCTTCGCCAGCGCACGGGCGCGCACCACGCCGCCGACGTCGGGCGAAACCACGATCAGGTTCTCGTAATGTTGCTTCCAGACGTCGCCTAGCAGAATCGGGGCGGCATAAACGTTGTCCACCGGGATATCGAAAAACCCCTGGATCTGGTCGGCATGCAGATCCATGGTCAAGAGACGGTCAACGCCGGCGCCGGTGAGCATGTTCGCCACCACCTTGGCGGTGATCGCGACGCGCGCCGAGCGCGGCCTGCGATCCTGGCGCGCATAGCCCAGGTAGGGGATGGCAGCGGTAATGCGCCCGGCCGACGAGCGCTTGAGCGCGTCCACCATCACCAGAACTTCCATCAGGGTGTCGTTGGTCGGCGTGCAGGTCGACTGCAGCACGAACACGTCCTTGCCGCGCACGTTCTCGAGAATCTCGACCATAATCTCGCCATCGCTGAAACGGCCGACGACCGCGCGACCGAGGCGAAGATTGAGATGTTTCACCACCTCCCCGGCAAGCCGGGGATTCGCGTTGCCGGTGAAAACCATCATGCTGCCATATGCCATGATGCGCCCTTTGAGCCTGTCTGTGAGTTATTCACAGGCAAGCCCTATAACAAACATAGGGACGTCGCATGCGCCGCCCCTACCGGTTGGTTTACACCCTACAAAAATTGGCTGGGGAGGTAGGGATCGAACCTACGAATGCCGGAATCAAAATCCGGTGCCTTACCACTTGGCGACTCCCCATTAATCTGCAAAATCGTGCAAAGGATGCCTGTCCAGGCCCCTCGCCACAAATCCGGACACCTTCTCCGGCTTCCGGGAAAAAACCCCGCGCGCCTCTTCCTCACTCGAAAACGCGGCAAAAACACACGCCCCCGATCCGGTCACACGGGCGTCGCCGAAGGCCTTGAGCCAAGCCAGGGTTTCCGCCACCTGCGGGTATTTCTCACACACTACGGGCTCCAGATCGTTCCGCCCGCAGCCCGTTGAAAAGTCCGACATTTTGATGGGATTCGTATCCCTTGTCAATTCCCTGCTGGCAAAAATTTCAGCCGTGGCTACCGCCACCGGGGGCACAAGCACCACGTACCAGGCATCGGGCAGCGACACCGGCTGGAGTTTTTCCCCCACGCCCTCGGCAAAGGCGCTCTCGCCGAATACGAACACCGGCACGTCCGCGCCAAGCCGCAAGCCCAGTGTCTGTAAGGCTTGACGGTCTAAATTCAGGTTCCACAGACGGTTCAGCGCCAGCAGCGTGGTGGCGGCATCCGAGCTGCCGCCGCCCAAACCGCCGCCCATCGGCAGGCGCTTCTCCAACACGATATCGACACCCAGGCTGCAAGCCGTTTCCTTCTGCAGCAAGCGGGCGGCACGCACGCACAGATCCTGTTCCGGACCCAGGCCGGATACCGGATTCAGGCGCCGGATCACACCGTCATCGCGCACCGCAAAACTCAGCCTGTCGCCATAATCGACGAAACGGAACACGGTTTGCAATAAATGATAGCCGTCCGGCCGCCGGCCCACCACGTGCAGGAACAGGTTCAATTTGGCCGGAGCGGGGAAAGTCGCCAGGGTCAAGGCAGCACCCAGTCATCGATCACCAGCCTGACCCGCAGATGGTCACCCATGGCCATTTCCAGCTTGGCCGGCAACAAGGTCCCCTGCACCAGCCGGTAGCCAAGGTAGTCGATGCGCCAGCCATCCTGGTGCAGGCGACGGAGCTGCAGATTGTCGTCCAGCTCAGCTTCCGCCGGCCCTTCCGGCGCGGGCCGGCCCGCCACCCAATATTGCAGGCCGCTCGCCGGCAGCCGCCAGCCCAGCACCTCCTCGGTCAGGCTTTCCACATCCGCGGCGCGGTAGCCACGGCCTTCGGCGGTTTCCAGCGACGCGCCGGCAAGGTTGCGGCTGATTCGGGCAACACCCTGCCCGAGCGGAGACAGAATGAAAATCTCGTCATCCCCCGCACTGTGGCGCCAACGCAACGAGCCGGAAAAACTTTCCCCATTGTGCGACACACCGATCCGCCCGCTTAGCCGGAAAGCGCCGCCGGCATCGACGGCGGCCTGCGCGCGGGACGCGGCTTCAGGCTCTTCCGGCGGCACCGGCAAACCGGCGCAGCCCCACGGCAGCACCAAAAAGGCGCATATAGCGAATAACCGGATTAACTTCTGACTACTTTGCGGGAACAAATTTTTTGATAACATTCAGCAAGGTTTCGTGCCGGGGGTTTTCTTTCAGGGCGGACCGCCAGATTTCTTCGGCCTCCTCGCGCTTGCCCCTCGCCCACAGCACCTCGCCGAGATGCGCCGCAATCTCCGCATCGCGCTGGTTGGCATAGGCGCGCTTGAGGTAGTCTTCGGCCTTTTCGAGCCGCCCCATGCGGTAATTCACCCAGCCCAGGCTATCCAGAACAAAATAATCGTCCGGCGCCAGCGAGAGTGCCTTCTCGATCAGATGCAGCGCCTCGTCGAGCCGCTCCGACCGATCCGCCAGGGTGTATCCCAAGGCGTTGTAGGCATGGGCATAATCGGGCTTGATCTGAATCAGCTTGCGCAGATCCTGCTCCAGCACATCCACCTTCCCCACTTTTTCCGCCGCCATGGCATGATCATAGAGCAGGTCGGGATAATTAGGCAGCTTCTCCAGCGCCTTGCTCAAAAGATCAAATGCCTCGCGGTAGGCTTTTGCATCGCGCAGCAACTGCGCCTCCGCCACGATCACCTGGACCCGCTGCTGGTTGTTCTGCACTTCGATCTGCCTGAGGTGCTGGCGCGCTTCGGACAGCCTGTCCTGCTTGGACAGCATCGCTGCGTAGCGGATTTGCGCGGTGACGTACTGTTCGCCCTGGCTGACCGAACCATACCAGCTCGCCGCTTCGCCGTAGCGCCCGCGCAGCTCAAACAGTTGGCCGAGATACATCCGCACCGTGGCTTCATCGCGGGGTTGACCGGACAAGGCCTGTTTCAGGTATTTCTCCGCCGCATCGTAATCCTTGAGCTCGATCGCCAGCAGGCCGACGGCAACACTTACCTCGGGGTTGCCGGGCAGGTCGGCCAGCAGCTTTTCGAACTGGCGGCGCGCCTCGGCATACTGACGCTCTCCCACCAACAGACGCGCATAGGCCAGGCGCACATCCTGCAACTTGGGATAATCGGAAAGAAAGTTGCGGTAAAAATTCAACGCCTCCGCCGCTGAGGCGCGCTGCAGCAACTGCCCCTGGAGCAAGGCCGCCCCCTCCCACCCGGGATGAAGCCTGTCCGCCTCGCGAATTTCGCGCAGCGCCAGCTCGGTCTTCCCCGCACCCCATGCCGCATGGGCGAGAACGAAATGCGCCTCGGCGCGATTCAGGTAAGGCGCGGCCAGATCCTGCACCAGAGCCAGAACCGCTGATTTGTCCTGCTGCCGCGACAGCATCTGGTTCAGATGCAGCAACGCGCCACCCACATTTTGACCCTCAGCCGCCAGCAGCTTCTCCAGGTAGGGCTTCGCTTCTTCCAGTCGGCCGCTGTTCAGCATGATTGCCGCCACGGCCTGTTGCGCCCTGGCCTCGTCCGGTTCCAGTTGTTGCCATAGCGCTGCCGCTTCCAGCGCCTGGGTTTCGCGCCTCGCTTGCAGCGCCACCTCGACAGCGCGCTTCGCCAGGCGCGGGTCGCGCGTAGACTTGGCCAGATCCAGTATGCCTTCGGCAGCCAATCCCGCATCGCCGCGCTGTACAGCGACTTCTGAAACCAGGTACTGAAAAAGGAGCGCCTCGGTCAACTCGATCTTGGGCAATTCCGCACCTTGCGGCGCACGTTCCGGCACCATAGCGGGCTGGACAACTGCCTTGGGGGGCAACTGGGCACACCCGGCAGCAACGAGCGCGGCAGGGGCAAGCAAAAGATATTTATATTTCATCACAGGGATATAATAACAGTTGGCAATCCGGTCTTAGAGAGCGGCGGTCTTTACGCGTTCCCCATATTAGGACATATTTGCGCTTTTTCAAAGCAGCCAGGACAGCAAAGAGGGCATGACAAACATCACGGTTTCCACCAGCGACCTATCCCGCAGCTATGGCACCCGCACCGCCGTGCACGATATCGGCTTCGAGCTCCGCCAGGGCGAGGTGCTGGGCCTGCTGGGGCCGAATGGCGCCGGCAAAACCACCACCCTGCAAATGCTGGCAGGATGCCTTGCGCCCAGTGCCGGCCGCATTGAAATTTGCGGCATCGATTTGCTGGAGCGCCCGCGCGAAGCCAAGGCGCTGCTCGGTTTTCTGCCCGAAACGCCGCCGCTCTACCGCGATTTGACGGTGGACGAATACCTCCGCTTTGCCGCCCGGCTGCACCATGTTCCCAAGGCCGGCATACCCGCCGCGCTGGAGCGGACCAAGCGGCGCTGCGGCCTTGCCGACACCGGGAAACGCCTGATCGGCAGCCTGTCCAAAGGCTTCCAGCAGCGGGTGGGCATCGCCCAGGCCATCGTGCACAACCCGCGCGTGGTGATTCTGGATGAACCCACGGTCGGCCTCGATCCGATCCAGATTCGCGAGATTCGCACCCTGATCCGTGAGCTGGGCGGCAAGCACAGCGTGATTCTGTCCACCCACATCCTGACTGAGGTGGAGAGCGTGTGCGACCGGATCCAGATCATGGACCGGGGTCAACTGGTGTTCGGCGGCGATTTCGCCCAACTGAAACAGGCTCACCCGGAACAGGCCGGCCTGGAGGAAGTGTTCATCCATCTGACGCAACAGGAGGAACAGGCATGATTTTCACCATCGCCGCCAAGGAGCTGAAAACCCTGTTCGCCTCGCCGCTGGCGTGGATTATCCTGGCCGTGCTGCAATGCCTCCTCGCCTGGTTTTTCCTCGGCCAGGTCGATGCTTTTCTGGCTGTCCAGCCACAATTGGCCGCCTTGGCCAATCCGCCCGGGGTCACCGAGCTGATTGTCACGCCCCTGTTCGGCATTGCCGCCATGATTCTGCTGATGGTGGTGCCGCCCCTGAGCATGCGCCTGATCGCCGAGGAGCGCCGCAATCAGACCATGGCGCTGCTGCTGAGCGCGCCCGTTTCGATCACTGAAATCATCCTCGGAAAATTCCTCGGCCTGATGGCTTTTCTCGCCCTATTCATCGGCCTGACTACGCTCATGTCCTTTTCGCTCTATGGCGGCGCAACGCTCGACCTGGGGCTGCTGGCAGGAAACATCCTCGGGCTGGTTCTGCTGGCGGCCAGCTTCGCCGCGCTCGGCCTGTACATATCCAGCCTCACCGCACACCCGATCGTCGCTGCCATCGGCACTCTCGGCGCCTTCCTCGGCCTGTGGGTCGTGGACATTTCGGCGCGCGACCCCGACAGCCTGCTGCACTACCTTTCCCTGCTGAAGCATTTCGAGTCGTTCAACCGCGGCGTGATTGCCACAGCGGATGCCGCCTATTTCACACTGTTCACCGTTTTGTTCCTGGTGCTGGCGGTGCGCCGGCTCGATCGCGACCGCCTATGAAAAACACCTCCAAACTGCGATCCCGCCTGCGCCTGCACAGCGTAATCTTTCTCGCCCTGTTTCTCACCGCCATCGGCCTGCTCGCCCACCTTTCCCGCGAACACCCGGCGCAATGGGACCTTACCCGCAACGGACGGAATTCACTGAGCCAGGCCAGCCTCGACACCCTCAAGAATCTGCCCGGCCCGATCTCCATCACCGCCTATGCCACCCTGCAGGATCCCAGGCTGGGAGACGTGCGCAAGATCATCCGCGAATTCGTCGGGCTCTACAGCCGCGCCAAGCCGGATCTCACGCTCAGATTCGTGGATCCGGCTGAACAGCCCCAGCAAACGCGGACTGCCGGCATCCAGGCCAACGGGGAAATGGTGGTGGAATACCAGGGCCGCAGCGAGCACCTCACCAACCTCAACGAACAGGCGCTCACCTCGCTCCTGGCCCGGCTCGCCCGCAGCGGCAAACGGCAGGTGTTCTACCTCGACGGCCATGGCGAACGCAAGCTCGACGGCGCGGCCAACCACGATCTCGGCGACTTCGGCAGGAAACTGACCGCGACAGGTTTCAAAACCGCCGCCCTTAACCTCGCCCTGGCCCAGGAAGTGCCCGATAATGCCAGCCTGCTGCTCATTGCCGGCCCCCAGGTCGATCTGCTGCCGGGGGAAGTGGAGAAACTCAAAAGCTATCTGGACAAAGGCGGCAACCTGCTCTGGCTGATTGACCAGGAACCGCTGCACGGCCTGCAGCCGCTGGCCGAATCGCTGGGACTGGCGCTCACGCCCGGCACGGTGGTGGATCCTGCGGCGCAGCAGCTCAGCGCCGCCCCCAGTATTGCCCTGGGCGCCGTGTACGGGCGCCATCCTGCGACCGGGGGCTTCAACCTCGTCACCGCCTTCCCCTATGCACGCCAAATCGGCATCGAGGAACACCCTGAAGGACACAAGGGGGAATCCTGGCGGGCGACCCCGCTGGTTGAAGTCGCCCCGCAGGGCTGGGTCGAAACCGGCAAGATCGACGATTCCATGGTTTTCGACAAAAACCGCGACGTGCCAGGGCCGGTAACCATAGCCGTCGCGCTCGAACGCAGTGTGGAAGACAAGAGCCAGCGCATCGTGGTGATCGGTAACGGCGGCTTTCTCTCCAATACCTATCTCGGCAACGGCGGCAACCTCGACCTCGGCCTCAATCTGTTCAACTGGCTGGCCGGAGACGACAAGCTCATCACCATACCAACCAAAGCCGCTCAGGATACCAGCCTTAACTTAAGCAAAACCGCTGCCGCGGTGATCGCCATCGGCTTCCTGATCGCCCTGCCGCTGGCCTTTGTCGCCGCCGGCATCACAATCTGGTGGCGCCGGCGCAAATGAAATCCAGAATCCTGCTCAATCTCGCGCTGGCCGGACTGGTTGTTGCGCTGGCGCTGGCCGCCTGGTTCGGGGCCAAGCCGGCGGCGCAGGCGGAATTCAGGCTTTCCACCCTCAGCGCAGCCGGCATCACTCGCATTGCCATCGAAAAGACCGGACAGCCAGCCATCGTGTTGCAGAAAAGCATGAACGGCTGGCGCTTGAGCGCGCCTTTCACGGCACGCGCGGATGGCGAGACTGTCGGGTATCTTCTCGAAACACTCAGCGCCACCAGTCGCCAACGCTTCCCGGTCGCGGATCTCGGCCGCTTCCAGCTCGACAAACCGCTGCTGCGCCTCAGTCTCAATGATCAGGAATTCAGCTTCGGCACGCAGAACCCGCTCAGCGGCGAAGTGTATGTCGCAACCAGTGGCGGCGTTTATCTGGTCGCGCCCTACTATCTCGCCCATGCGCTGAAAACGCCTGCCGACTTCGTTTCCAAGGCGTTTCTGGCGGAAGACGAAATCCCGGTTGGCTTCGAGTTTCCCGACTTCAAACTTAACCAGATGGACAACGGCAGATGGTCGGCCTCCCCGGACAACCCGGACTGGAGCCAGGATGAACTCAACCGCTGGGCGGATGAATGGCGCCAAGCTTCCAGTCTGGTTACCCAACCCTACGACGGAACGGCCGCCAGGGATGCCTTCACCCTTCACCTGCGCAACGGCCGCTCGGTTTCCTGCAAAATCCTGCGGCGCGAACCGGAACTGGTGCTGCTGCGCGAGGATGAAAAAATGCAATACCATTTCCCCGCCGAGGTCGGGAAACGGCTGCTTCAGCCCGGAAAGTAAACCATGCCCGAACTGCCGGAAGTAGAAACCACGCGCCGCGGCCTGGAGCCGCACCTCGTCGGTCAGCGCATCAAGGCGGTGGTGATTCGCCACGCCGGCCTGCGTCATCCGGTGTCGAACGAATTGCCGCACGCGCTGCCAGGCTTGACCATCCTCAGCCTCGAACGGCGCGGCAAATATTTGTTGCTGGACTGCGGCAAAGGCTGGCTGATCCTGCATCTCGGCATGTCGGGCAGCCTCCGCATCCTGCCTGCCGCCGCTCCGGCGGAAAAGCACGACCATTTCGATCTCGTGCTGGCAAGCGGCCACTGCATGCGGCTGCGCGACCCGCGTCGTTTCGGGGCAATACTGTGGACGAAGGCTCCGCCGGAGAGCCATCCACTGCTGACCAACCTCGGCGTCGAACCTCTGACGGCAGCATTCGACAGCGATTTCCTCTACCGGGTGTCGCGCGGTCGCCGGACCCCGATCAAGCAATTCCTGATGGACAGTCACATCGTGGTGGGCGTCGGCAACATCTACGCCAACGAAGCGCTGTTTGCCGCCGGAATCAGCCCGAAAACCGCGGCAGGAAGGATAGGCAAAGTGCGCTGCACAAGGCTGGCGGCGCTAGTGAAGGACATCCTGAACCGGGCCATCGCCGCGGGCGGCAGCACCCTGCGCGATTTCGTCAACAGCGCCGGCAATCCCGGCTATTTCCAGCAGCAATATGGGGTCTATGGTCGCACCGGCCAGCCCTGCCGGCACTGCGGGGCGACGGTACGCCAGTTGCGTCAGGGGCAGCGCTCCACTTTCTACTGCCCCGGCTGCCAGACATGAGCACCCCATTCCAAAATGCGGCGCCTCACAAGCCTTCCGGATTACTTCCGGATTACGTCCGGATCACGTTGATTAATCTGTTATTTGTGGTAAAGTTGGTGACATTATCATAAACTCAGCCGGAGGAGTCATGGCAAACGGTGATCTTGTCGCGCATTTCGAAGCCTATAGCGCCTGGCGCGGCCGCCTGTCGGACAACATCGGCGACTTCCGCAACTGGCTCAACGAGCAGGAGCTGAACGACGCCCAGACCGACCTGCGCATCCAGCACCTGACGGACCGGCTGCGTGACGACAAGCTCAATGTCGCTTTTGTCGCCGAGTTCTCGCGCGGCAAATCCGAGCTGATCAACGCCATCTTCTTCGCCGATTACGGCCAGCGGCTGCTGCCTTCAAGCGCGGGGCGCACCACCATGTGCCCGACGGAACTGATGTACGAGGAAGGCCGGGAGCCCTGCATCCAGTTGCTGCCGATTGAAACCCGCGCCACCGACACGACCACTACGGAATACAAACGCTACCTCGAAGAATGGAAGGTCGTTCCGCTCGACATCGAATCAAGCGATGCCATGGCCGAAGCCTTCCAGCAGGTGAGCCAAACCAGGCGGGTGAGCGTCGAGGAAGCCAAGCGCTACGGCCTGTACCATGAAAATGATGAAGACAACGTCGTCACCGTGCACCAGGACGGCACGGTGGACATCCCCTGCTGGCGCCATGCCATCATCAATTTTCCGCACCCGCTGCTGAAACAGGGCCTGGTCATTCTCGACACCCCCGGCCTCAATGCCATCGGCACCGAGCCGGAGCTGACCCTGAACCTGCTGCCCAATGCCCATGCGGTGCTGTTCATCCTTGCCGCCGATACCGGCGTGACCAAATCCGACATCGAGGTCTGGCGCAAGCATATCGGCAACCAGCAGGGGCAGCAGAAAGGCCGCCTGATAGTTCTGAACAAGATCGACGGCCTGTGGGACGAACTCAAGAACAGCGAAGCGATCGAAAGCGAAATCGAGAAACAGGTTCGCAACAGCGCCAGCCTGCTCGATGTAAAGACCTCCTCCGTCTTCCCGGTTTCGGCGCAAAAAGGACTGCTCGCCAAGATCAGCCACGACGAAACGCTGCTGGCGAAAAGCCGCCTCCCTGCGCTGGAAAAGTCCCTCAGCGACGAACTCATCCCATCCAAGCAGGAAATCGTGCGGGACAACACCCAGAGCGAAATCGAGAACATGGAGGACAGCATCAGCGCCATCCTCGACGCCCGGCTGGCAGGCGTGCGCGAACAACTGGAGGAGCTGCTCGGCCTGCGCGGCAAGAACGAGGACGTGATCGAGCACATGATGACCAAGGTCAAGCGCGACAAGGATGATTTTGAAAAGGGGTTGCAGCGTTTCCAGGCCCTGCGCAGCGTATTCTCCCAGCAGACCAACATCCTGTTTGCCCACCTCGGCATGGATGCGCTCAAAACCGAAGTCAAAAACACCCGGATAGCCATGGTCGAAGCCAAATTCACCAAGGGTATCCGCGATGCCATGAACAAGTTTTTCCTGGACGCCAACCGCAACATCGCGGACTCCGCCAGGCAGGTTGAGGAAATCAAGGGCATGATGTCGGCAATGTACAAGAAATTCAATGAGGAGCACGGTTTAAGCCAAACCATTCCCCCCCCCTTCTCCACGCTCAAATACCACAAGGAGATCGCGCGCCTGGAGAAAGCTTACAACGAGCATTTCAACACCGTGCTCAACATGCTGACCCACGATAAAGTCTCGATCACCACAAAGTTTTTCGAGACCCTGGCAAGCCGGGTGGTACAGGTTTATGAAATTGCCAACCACGATGTGGAAAACTGGCTCAAGGCAATCATGGCACCCATGGAAACCCAGGTGCGCGAACATCAATTGCAGTTGCGCCGCCGCCTTGAAAGTATCAAGCGCATTCACAAAGCGACCGACACCCTGGAAGACCGGATCACCGAGCTGAAACACATGGAAAACAGCATCCTCAAGCAGCAGCAGGACTTGACCCTGCTCAAACAGCATATCGCCAACTCGCTCGCGTTCGAGCACACCGAACAGACTATCGCAGCGTCCGCATAAACATCCAGGATCGGCAGTTCAATAAAAAACGGCGGCATGGATTCCATGCCGCCGTTTTTTATCCAAAACAGCCCCGCTTCAGCCCTTGGCCTGAAGCGCATCATACTTGGCTTGAAGCTCTTCCTTGGTCTCCACATGATCGGGGTTGACGAGAATGCAGTCCACCGGGCAGACGCTGATACATTGAGGCTCGTCGTAATGCCCCACGCACTCGGTGCACAGGTTGGGGTCGATCACATAGATTTCATCACCCTGCGAAATCGCGCCATTGGGGCACTCGGGTTCGCACACATCGCAGTTGATGCACTCATCGGTAATCATTAGAGCCATAGCAGTTTCCTTCTGAAATATTATGAAAAAATCTTGTCATGCAGCCTTGCCTTGATCGAAGGTTGCACAAACTGGCTGACATCCCCGCCCAATAGCGCAATTTCCCTGACCATGCTGGCCGAAATGAACATATACTGATCCGATGGCGTCAGGAACACTGTTTCGACCTCGGCATACAGGCTCCTGTTCATCCCCGCCAGTTGAAACTCGTATTCAAAATCCGAAACAGCGCGCAAGCCCCGCAACACGACGCGTGCGTCCTGCTCGCGCAAAAAATTCATCAGCAAGCCGGAAAACCCCACCACTGTCACTTTGGGCAGATCTGCCAGAACCTCCCTGGCCATTTCCACCCGTTCTTCCAGGGTGAAATAGGGCTTCTTGGCATGGCTGTCGGCCACCGCCACGATTACCCCGTCGAACAAACGGATGGCGCGGCGCACCAAATCCTCATGGCCGAGGGTAATCGGGTCGAACGTGCCGGGGTAGACCGCTTTGAGCGCCATTCAGAGCCTATTCTCGCTTCAGCAAACAGTAATGCACATTGCCCGCCCGGCCGCTACGCCAGACATCCCATCCATCCCCCGGCTCCAGCGGCCCCTCGGTTTCGGTGTAAACGTAGCCTTCGGGCGCGAGCCGGTGAGGAAGAAGGGGCAATAATAGCGGTAAAATTCCACGGTGGAAAGGTGGGTCGAGAAAAATCACGTCGAACATCCTCTCTTCCCGGGAGAGGAATTTTATCGCGTCCGCCGCAACCAGATCCAGCCGGTCCGCACCCAGCTTGCTTGCATTTTCGCGCAACAAACGCAGAACCGGCGGACTTTGCTCCACCATCACCACCCGCCGCGCCCCCCGTGAAAGCGCCTCGAATCCCAGCGCACCGCTGCCGGCGAAGAGGTCGAGGCAGGCTTTTCCGTCCAGCGTCTGCCCCAGCCAGTTGAACAGCGTCTCGCGCACCCGGTCCGGCGTCGGGCGCAGCCCTTCCTCCTCGGGGAAACCGATCAGGCGGCCGCGCCAGTCACCGCCGATAATACGTACCTTGTTCTGCTGCGCCATGCTAAATTCGGTAATTAGTCACGGATTAACACGGATTAACACAGATAAAACAGGTTATTGCGAACATATCCTCAATTTCCAGAAGAACAAAAACCCAAAACAACCGATTGATAATCCGTGAACATCCGTGTTAATCCGTGGCTGAACAGCTTTTTAGGGCCATGCTCAATCCGCGCCGACCACCACAGTCACCATGTTTTCCGGCTTGATGCGGCGTGCAAAGGCGTCTTTGACCTGATCCAGCGTCACATTTTCCACCTTGCCGGCAAAATCATCCAGGTAGGAAAGCGGCAACCGGTAATAGCCAATCACGGCGAGGTAATCGAGGATTTTCTTGTTGCTGTCGATCCGTAGCGGGAAACCGCCCACCAGGTTCTGCTTTGCCTTCTTCAGCTCGTCTTTGGTCGGCCCCTTGGCGACGAACGCCTGTAATGTCTTGCGCACTACGGCCAGCGCCTCGTCCGCCTGTTCGCGCTTGGTTTGCAGCCCGATCTGGAAAGGCCCCTGCTGTTGCAGTGGGAGGAAATAGCTGTACACGCTGTAAACCAGACCCCGTTTCTGCCTGACCTCCTCGATCAGGCGGGAGGCGAAGCCCCCTCCGCCGAGGATGTAGTTTCCGACATAAAGCGGAAAATAGTCGGGGTCGCCGCGGGTCATTCCCGGCTGGCCGAGCAGGATATGGCTTTGCGTGGCGGGGTGGGCGATTTTGCGGGTTTCACCCTGGGGCATGATCACCGCTGGCAAGGGCGGCAGCTTGCCTTCGGCCCGCGGCAAGGCCGAGGTCAGCCGCGCGACGATCTCCCTCGCCTGGGTGGGGGTGACATCGCCGATCAGGGCCACGACCGCATCGTCGGCGCGGTAATGGGCACGATAGAAACCGGTCAGGTCTTCGCGCCGCAAGGCATCGATAGCCTCCGGTGTAACCGCAGAAGACAGCGCGTAGGGATGTTCCCCGTAGAGCATGGCGTTGAAAGTCCGATCGGCAATGAACTCCGGCTGGGTCATGGCTTCCTTGAGTTCGGCGATGGACCGGGTCTTCTCCCGCTGCAGCACGGCTTCCGGAAAATCGGGAGATTGCAGCGCCTTGGCCATGACCTCCAAAGCCTGGCCACGCTCACGCTCGCTGCTCAGGGTGCGCAAGCGCAGTCCGGCACGATCCTGGTCGAAGCTGCCGCTCAAGCTGGCGCCGACATCCGCCATCCGGCGGGAGATGTCGTCTTCCGTCAACCCGCCCGCGCCCAGCGTGAGCAGATGATGCGTCATGCTTGCCAGACCTGGCTTGGCTTTTTGGTCCCTGCCGCCGCCGGCAGGAAACTCGACGCTGATATCCAGGAGCGGCAAATCATGGTTCTCGACGAAGTATACCCGCGTACCGTTCTCCATCTGCCAGTGCTGGATCGGCAGGGCGGCCTGGGCCGCTGTGGCAGCAAGCAACAGACCCGCAAAAACCAAATTCTTCGCCACAGAGGCACAGAGGCACAGAGTGTTGCGAAAACCAGGATTTTCTCTGTGCCTCTGTGCCTCTGTGGTAGCTCTTGAATTAGTTAGCATGACGCCCTCCCAGCGCAGGTTTTGCCTGCTTCACGCCATCCAGCGGCTGCGGATCGAGCACCGCCACGGTCAGGCGGTCGTCGACCAGATATTTGCGCGCAACCTCCTGGACCTGGGCTGCGCTGACGTCTTTGAGCTTCGCCAGGCGGGTTTCCAAAGTATTCTGCGGCAGCCCGGCGGTTTCCAGTTCCCCGATCAGCATCGCCTGGTAGAACATCGAGTCGCGCTGATAAACTTGGGCCGCAATCACCTGCGCCTTGACGCGCTGCAATTCCTCTTCGGTCACCCCGTCCTGCTTGATCTTCTCGATCTGCTGGCGGATAGCGGCCTCCAGCTCGGCCACAGTCTTGCCCTCGGCCGGCGCCCCATCCAGAATGAACATGGAAGGGCCGCGGGAGATCAGGTCATACCCCGCCCCCACCGAATTGGCGATTTGCTGCTGGCGCACCAGCGCCTGGTTGAGCCGCGCCGAAGCATTGCCGTCCAGCACCCCCGCCAGCACTTCCAGCGCATAAGGCTCCCAGTCTTTCACGGGGTCGCGCAAAGCAGGCGCATGGTAGCCCATGGCGAGGTAGGGCAGCTTGGCCGGCGCCTTCACCGTGACGCGCCTGATGCCGCGCTGCGCCGGCTCCGACTGCGGCTTGCGCTGCGGCAGCGCAACCGGCCTGATTTTGCCGAAATAACGCTGGGCCAGCTTCAGCACTTCCTTGGGCTCGACATCACCCACCACCACCAGCGTCGCGTTGTTGGGCGCATACCAGCGGCGGTACCAGTTCCGGGCATCGTCCACCGACATGTTTTCCAGGTCGTTCATCCAGCCGATGATCGGGTGGTGATAGGGATGCGCCTCGTAGGCCGCGGCCATCAGGGTTTCATAAACCAGCGCCTGGGGCTTGTCTTCGGTGCGCAGCCTGCGCTCCTCCATCACCACCCTGATTTCCTTGGCGAACTCCCGGGGCGACAGCACCAGGTTGTGCATCCGGTCCGCCTCCAGCTTCATTGACAGCTCCAGCCTGGATTTTTGCAACTGCTGGAAGTAGGCGGTGTGATCGCGGCTGGTGAAGGCGTTTTCCCGCCCGCCCGCGACCGCAATCTGTTTCGAGAACTCGCCGGCGGGCACATCCTTCGTGCCCTTGAACATCATGTGCTCCAGCACATGCGCCACGCCGGTCGTGCCGTTCAACTCATCCATGCTGCCGGCCTGGTACCACACCTGCGACACCGCCACCGGCGCGCGGTGATCCTCCTTGACAATCACTTTCATGCCATTGGCGAGCTTGTATTCGTTGACATTCGCTCCGGCCTGGAACGGCAAAATCGCAGCCGCAAGCCACAGCCAGCCGATCAGTATTTTTTTACGCTGCACAAAACCTCCGTATCGCCTAAAATAGCAAGTTGTGAATTATAGCTCACCTTGAGACCATCAACCCCCATGCTAAGTTTCTTCAAATCCGACAAGAAGTCCAACGAAAAAGAAAACAGGGAGCAAGCGCCCGGCTGGGCGGCCAGACTCAAACACGGACTGGCCAAGACCCGCGACAATCTCGGAAAACAGCTTTCCGGCCTGTTCGGCGCCGGCGCGAAAATTGACGAAGAACTGTATGAGGAACTGGAAACCGCGCTTCTTTCCGCTGACGTTGGCGTCAGCGCAACCCAATACCTGCTTGACGACCTGAAGCGCCGCGTCAAGCGCGAGAAGCTGGAAGACGCCGCACAGCTCAGGGCCGCCCTGCGCGACTCCCTGCAGGGGTTGCTCACCCCGCTGGAAGCGATGTTGGACACCGCGGGCCACAAACCTTATGTGATCATGATGGTGGGTGTCAACGGCGCAGGAAAGACCACCACCATCGGCAAACTGGCCAAGCATTTCCAGGCCCAGGGGAAATCGGTGCTGCTCGCAGCCGGCGACACTTTCCGCGCCGCGGCGCGCGAACAACTGCAGGTGTGGGGCGAACGCAACAACGTTACGGTGATCACCCAGGCAGGGCATGACTCAGCCGCGGTGATCTTCGACGCCATTCAGGCGGCGCGTTCGCGCGGCATCGACATCGTGCTGGCGGACACCGCCGGACGGCTGCCCACCCAACTGCACCTGATGGAAGAACTGAAAAAGATCAAGCGCGTCATTGCCAAGGCCGAACCGGGTGCCCCCCATGAAACTATGCTGGTGCTCGATTCCAATACCGGTCAGAACGCCATCGCCCAGGTCAAGTCCTTCGACGATGCGCTACAAGTGACCGGTCTGGTGCTGACCAAGCTCGACGGCACTGCCAAGGGCGGCGTCATCGCAGCCATCGCCAAGACCCGGCCGATCCCGGTGCGTTTCATCGGCGTCGGTGAGCAGCTCGACGATCTGCGCCCCTTCGTCGCCCGCGAATTTGTTGAAGCGCTGTTTGAATGAAAAAAGTCGGAATGCCCCGGTTTTGGTTGTCTAAGGTCGGCTCTTTTTAATTCCATTTACTTGCACTTCCTTCCGACTCATTTCTGTACTGGAACATATCAGGCACTAAAGGATCGGGCCTCAACAATAGCCCGGTAATTTCATCGCCGGGCAGGGGTTTGCTGAATAGGAACCCCTGCGCTTCGCTGCACTTTAGAGTGCGCAGGAACTGGAGTTGGCCGGGGGTTTCCACACCTTCCGCGATCAGATTCAACTTAAGTCCCTGCGCCATTGCACAAACTGCGGATACGATGGATGCATTACTTAAGTTGCCGGGGATGCCACGCATAAAAGATTGATCAATCTTGAGTGTGTCAATCGGGAATTTCTGGATGTAGCTCAGGGACGAATAGCCGGTTCCGAAGTCATCCAGCGCAATTTTTATTCCCCTGCTCGCTATCATTTGGAGTTTTTCGATAATATGCTCGCCGTCGTTCAGCAGCGTGCTTTCGGTGATTTCCAGCTCAAGCATCGAGCCGTCCAACTGGTATTCGTGCAGTAGCTGCGAGATGTAATCGCAAAATCCGTCCTGTTCAATCTGCCGGGCCGAAATATTCACGGCAATGCGCAACGGAGGCAGGCCGGCGCGTTTCCACAGCATGGCCTGCTTGCATGTAGTCCTTAATACGAATTCACCGATGGAGAGAATCAAACCGGTTTCTTCTGCCAGCGGAATAAACTCCAGCGGCGTGATGCCGCCATGAAGGGGTGATACCCATCGCACCAGGGCTTCCACTCCGGAAATGCGGCCTGTGCTTACATTGATCTGTGGCTGGTAAAAGACCTGGAACTCCTGCCTGTCGATGGCTTTTCGCATCTGCATTTCAATGGAAAGCCTTTCGGCAAACGACACATTCATGCTGGAAGAATAGAGCTGGTAACGGTTTCTACCTTTCGCCTTGCTGTCATACATGGCGATGTCGGCGTTCTTGATGAGGCTGTCCATGGACTCACCGTCCAAAGGGTAAAGCGCGATCCCAATGCTGATGGTTACGTAGAGTTCGTGCTCATCGACCTGGATCGGGGCATCGAATGATTTGATCATCTTCTCCGCTGTTCGCATGGCATCTTCCCGATCATCGACCTGGGGAAGGAGCAGAGTAAACTCGTCCCCACCCTGACGGGCCAGCGTGTCGCCTTCGCGCAGGCAACCCTTGAGCCGCGACGCCACTTTTTTTAATAGGCTGTCGCCTATTACGTGGCCCAGCGTGTCGTTGACGACCTTGAAACGGTCCATATCCAGAAACATCACGGCCAGCATTTGCTGGTTACGTTTGGCCTGGGCAATCGCCAGATCAAGGTGATCCTTGAACAATATGCGGTTGGCCAGTCCGGTAAGCAGATCATGGTAGGCTTGATAATTGATAGTCTGTTCAGCCCTCTTTCTTTCGGTGACATCCTTCGCCACACCATATGTACCCACATGTCTTATGGACCGGTCCGCCTGGCTTTCCTCGTACATCCCGAAAGAACTGAACTCCAGGGTAAGCAGTTTTGATTCAATATTATGGCGAACCCTGAGTTCCATATTGCGGGACGCACGATCGCCCGCTCTTTTTTCGTTCAGGATATAACGGGCCTGCTCGAGGTCTTCGAGATAGATGAGGGCCGAATAATGCTGACCGATCAGGCTTTCCTTGCGATAGCCCAACAACGGTTCCACGCGGTCATTAAGAAATGTGAAGCGGCCATTGGCATCCAGCGTATAGATGATGTCCGGCGAACTGTTGACCATGTAGCGGTACCAGCGCTCCGACTCCTCCAACTGGAGATTCATGGCTTTGTTTTCTTTTTCCAGACGGCGCTTGATGAGGGCATTCTCCATCTTCAGAAGCAGCTCTTCCGGTTCGTAGGGTTTCCTCAGAAAGTCGTAGGCGCCACGACGCAGGGCGCTAATGGCGGAATCTATGGAAACATCGCCACTGATGACAATGACGCAAATATCGAGCTTCCGCTCGATAATGAAATCCATGACCTGATGCCCGTCCACATCCGGCATGAAAAGGTCCAGCAAGACAAGATCGAATTGCTGGCTTTGGAGAAGCTCGATGGCCGCGCGTCCTCCATCCGCGGGTATGGCAGCAAAACCATGGAGGCCAAGCAGGGAACCCAGGCTGTTGCGCAGATGCAACTCATCATCCACAATCAATATCAGTGGCTGCTCGGCCAATGCGACACTCATAGTTGAAGCTCCGTCATTTTGCCATCCTCGCCAGTGTACGATCGACTTCAATGCAGCACGAGCCGAAAGGCGACGAATCACCGATTCGTCATCACCGCTGTTGCCGTTACGGGTAAAAGTATCTGAAAAGTGGTACCTGATATTTCATTGCTCTGGCAAAAAATCCTGCCTTTCAATTCGTCGACCAGATTTTTCACAATCGAGAGACCAAGGCCGGCATGCCCCTTCCCCTTGGTGCTGGGGACCGGCTTGAACAGGCGCGCCATGATGTGCTCGGGAATTCCGGGGCCGTTGTCCATAAGCGAAATTTCGATATATTCATTACCGTCGCGCATGATCTTGCCGCGCGTGGAAATGATCAGCAGCCCCCCTTCCTGCATGGCTTCCGCAGCGTTCTTCATCAGGTTGATCAACACCTGCTTCAGCCTGTCCCTGTCGGCAACAATGTTTGGCAGCGATGGATCAAGCTGGGTTTGCACGGATATTTTATGTTGCGCAAACAGGGATTCAAGAAACAGCTTGTACAGATCCTGAATCACGCCGTTGACGCTCAACTCCTCCAGCGGGTTGGCATAGGCTTCGGCTGCCTCGGATACCTGCCGGATGATTTGGGTGACGCGGTCTATTTCTTCCCTGATGATCGCCAGATCCTCTTGCGCCGGATCCTCCTGCGGCAGCTTCATGCCCAACAGCTTGATATAGTTTTTGATGATGCCGAGCGGATTGTTGGCTTCGTGCACAATCTGCCTGGCCTTGGCTCGTGAGGCGGACAATGCCTCGAACTCGATACGCTGCACCCGCTCATTGCTCACATGCCATGCAATCAGAGCCTGAGCCGATTGCTGGGCGAACATCGAGATCAGCTTGCGCTGCTTTTCCACCTGGGGCAGTTGAACCTTGGCAAGCCCGAACAACATGGCGCCGGCAACGGAATCCTGGGCAACCAGGGGCTGGCAGTAAAACCCTTCCGCCAGCATCAACCGGGCAATTTGGTCGTCCAATAGAGTCAAGGCACCGTTTTCCCCGGCAGTAAACGAATTGACTGCCAACTTGGTACGCAGCGCATCGGCGACGATGCTGCTCCCCTTCTTCGGAGGAATGGTCATTTCGTTGACCAGCTCTTGCTGCCAGGCCAGACTCTTCCCATGAAGAATGCCGGACTCCCGGTCGCGGAGGAAAAAAACGACATTTTGAAAGCCGAACAGGATGTGCAATGAGCGCTGAATCGCCAACAGGATACCCTCCAGCGAGGGCGGGGCGGCGGCAACACCCAGCGCAATCCCATCGACCAGGGCGATGTCCCGCACCTCCAGGGCAAGCTGCATCCTCTTCTGACGGAACTTGTCCCGATCCGGCTTTTCAGGCATGCCACCCTCTTCCGCCTGGCCGGAGCCCGTGTCAATCTCGATCTCAAGGGACTGCGCAATCTCGGTAACCAGCACCTTGGCCATGTCCATTATCCGCCGGGAGTCTTCCAGTACGATTCCCAGCAACGCAGTTCCGTCCGCCAGCCTCTCTTCGTCATCGGGGTTGGCCAGACTCAAGCTGTTGGCCACATGCGCAATTCTGATCAACGGGTGCGCATCGGCCACCTTTGCCGCAGGCTCATGGTGATAGAGCACCGCGTCAGCCATGAAGGAATTCAGGTGCCAGCTACCCGTCAGCCACGACCCCACTTCACAGTGATTGCTCCCGATTTCTTCCGCTTCCCGCTGCATGAGCTGGATATCATCCACGGCATCGGCGGATAGCGTGGCATACTGTTTGGGAAAATTGTTCCACAGCACCAGTTGGCCCACGTCGAGCAGTAGTCCGGCGAGATATGCTTCCTCCGGATGGGGATAGGCGGTTTCCTGGGCGATGAGTTTGGCCAGGGTGGCAGAAGTCAGTGATCGGCCCCAAAAGGACTTCAGGTCAAATTCCGGGCTGCTGCTGATGTTGCTGAAGACCTGATAAACCGAAGAGCTGATGGCAATGGTCCTGACCATATCAAGGCCTAGCATAATCAGCTTTTGTTCGAATGTCGTTATATTGTTTCGCCTGCCGAACCGGGCGGTGCTGCTCGCGCCGATGACCTTGGAACTGAGTGCGGTATCCTTGTTGATGATTTCCGCGATTTTTTCAAGCGATGTCTCATTGCGATTGCACGCATCCAGCACCCGCAAAAGCACGTGCGGCAAGGAAGGGAGATTCGAGGTCTCCAAACTTTGGATCAATTGTAGGGCGACATGTGCCATATTCGTTATATTACTACTCTCTGGTAATTCTTGAAGTTTTTTTTCTAATCACAGGATTTCATGACATAAACCCTATTTTGATGGTTGTCATAAAAATGACATTTATCAAGAAGATCGAGGGGCAGTGCGAACCAGTCAATGCGGTTGGCGTGGAATTCCACAGAAATCAACCGGGCGCAAAATATTTTTTGGCGCTTATTTAATTTATTGTCTTATTACGACTCCATATTTATAATCTTAACAGCCCGCCCATTACCGGGCACTCAATATTGAATCTGTTTACGCCAATTCCTCAATCAGCATTACCGGGCCATAAGACCCGACCGCCGTTCCCGGCGTAGCGAAGAGCCGCGGTAATCCTGAATCACAACAAGCCCTGTCGCCCGCCGCCGCCCATGAGGCGCCATGGCAACGATAAAGAATGAAATGATCAGTTTCAGCCAAGTTCACATGCGTTATCCCGGCGGCCGCGAGGCGCTGAAAAACCTCAACTTCACCGTCGAGCGTGGCGAAATGGTTTTCATCACCGGCCCGACCGGAGCCGGCAAGAGCACCTTACTGAAGCTGGTGGCAGCAATCGTAAAGCCATCCACCGGCAGCGTAGTGGTAAGCGGACAGAACGTCGGCAAGCTGCGCCAGGCAGCCATCCCCTACCTGCGCCGCAAGCTCGGCCTGATCTTCCAGGATCACAAACTGCTCTACGACCGCAGCGTGCTGGAAAATGTCATGCTGCCGCTGCACATCACGGGGTTCCCCCGCGCCGAGACCCTGAAACGCGCCCGCGCCGCGCTCGACAAGGTCAATCTACTCGGACTGGAAAAGGCGAACCCGATCTCCCTCTCCGGCGGAGAACAACAACGCCTGTGCGTGGCGCGGGCAATCGTCAACCGCCCCGCCATCGTGCTCGCCGACGAACCGACCGGCAACCTCGACGCCGACTATGCCAACGAGATTATGGAAATGTTCAAATCCTTCAACCAGGTTGGCGTCACGCTCCTGATCGCTACCCATGACGAACACCTGATCACGCGCCATAGCGGAAAAACCCTGCACCTGAAACAGGGGGAGCTGCCGGCATGAACTGGCTCGAGCAGCACCGCCTCGCTCTCGGCCTTATCCTCCGCCGCTTCGCCCGCTCACCGCTTTCCAGCCTGCTGGCCATGATGGTCATCGGCGTCGCGCTCAGCCTGCCGCTCGGTCTTTATACCCTGGTTGACAATACCCGGAGTCTGGCCGGCAACGTCAAGATACAACCGCAAATTACAGTGTTCCTGTCCCCGGGAGCGAGCGCCGGCAGCGCGCGGGAAATCGAGGCTCGACTAAAGGAAAAACACGCCATACGCCAATTCCGCTTCATCCCGCGCGACCAGGCCATGCAGGAACTGCTGCAAAGTGCCGGGCTCGCCGACGTAGCGGCGGGACTGGACAAAAATCCGCTGCCGGACGCTTTCGTGATCGAAACCCTAAGCACCAATCCCGCTGAACTCGAAAGCCTGCGCAATGGTCTTCTGAAACTTCCCAAAGTGGATAGCGTACTGCTGGACACAGTCTGGGCAAAACGCCTCAACGGCATGCTACGCCTGGGCCGCGATATCGCACTGCTGCTTGCCGCCCTGCTCGGTTTTGCGCTGGTTGTAGTCACCAGCAATACCATCCGGCTGCAAATCCTGTCGCAACGCGACGAAATCGAAATCAGCAAGCTGATCGGCGCGACGGATGCCTTCATCCGCCGCCCCTTCCTTTACCACGGCGCGTTGCAAGGCTTGGGCGGCGGCCTGGCAGCATGGCTTATTGTCGTCCTGTGCCTGCACTTTCTCAACATCGGCGTTGACGAACTCGCAAGGCTCTATGCTTCCCGCTTCCATTTGCAGGTGCCCGGCACGGGCGACATGCTGGCCCTGCTGCTGTTCTCCTCCCTGCTCGGCTGGATCGGCGCATTTCTGGCTGTAGGACGGCATTTACGCGAGATCGAACCCCGCGCGTGACAAGAAATATCGTCCCCGCCAATAAAATCCGGGGCACACGACTGCGACCGCGTCTCTTTGGGCAGCCGATCCGGGTGCAGGAGGGACGATGAAGGTATCAAGGCGACACGTAGCACTCGGTCAGGGTGCCCGCGATATTGTGGCCACCACCCCTGTACCATGTGGCACCAATACATTCTTACAAATCCTTAACATTTGCCGGTGCACGGAATCAGATGATGAGCGTTAATCAAGCAAACGCACACATCACTTGATAATTAAGGAGAGAACCATGAACAGGCTTTTGATTCCTGCACTGATTGCCACGACGGTTTTCAGCGCCAACGCCTTCGCGCACGATGACAGGGATGACGACCGCTGGGAGCATCGTCATCACCGCCGGGTGGAACACGTGGTCGTACATCACGTCTACGCGGAGCCGGAGGTCATCTACCAGGCGCCGCCGGTCGTTTATCGCGAACGCATCGTGTACCGCGACCGTCCCGTCTATTATGAAGCCGAGCCACGCTACTATGAACGGTCAGCCCCTTATTCAGGCGGCGGCTCGAACCGGTTGATCGGCCAAGCTATTGGCGCGATTGCCGGTGGCGCACTTGGAAACCAGGTCGGCAGGGGCAACGGCCGAATCGCCGCCACTGCGATTGGCGCGGTCATTGGGAGCGCGATCGGCGGAAACGCCGCCTACCCCGGTTACTAATCAGCATAATGGGCCGATGAGCATCGCAGTGAAGCTTGACGTTCACAATTACGGCGTTTCCGCAGTCGATGTATTCAATGAACAGCTACCTCAAGATACAGGAATGGACTTGGCATTTTCACCCCCCGCCTTGGGCAGGCGCACGGTCAGCACCCCATTTTTGTAACTTGCGTCCGCCTTGTCGATATCCACATTGCGCGGCAAGGGAATGCTGCGCTGGAATGCCCCGTAGGCGCGCTCCATGACATGGTAGGTACTGTCGTGGGTTTCACGCTCGTAGCGCTTTTCCCCGGAGAGGTAGAGCATGTTGCCTTCGATCGTGATGCGGCAGTCCTCCTTTTCCATGCCGGGCACCTCCACTCTCACCACGATTTCTTTCTCCGTTTCCTCCACTTCTCCCGCCAGCAGGCTCCAGCGCGGGAAGGCGGCCAGCGCGCGGTTCTCCGTCTGCTCCTCGTCCTTGTTGCGGGCAAAATGAGTAAGCGCGTTGTTGCTGCGGCTAAGCAATTCGCGCCAGCCTTCCGACAGGTTCTCCCACGTGCGGCTGATCTCGCGGCCAATATTTTTTCCAGCCTGTCTCAGCGAATCCAGCATGATCGGTCTCCTTCACATCATTGGTAAAATGGCGACTTTCAGTCTAGTTCGTCAGTAGCGCATTTGCCATGCGAAATCACAAGCAGGGCAGCGCGGCCTCGCCTGCAACTGCATTTGCCCAGGAGGCTGCACACCCAGTCTTGGCTCGCCAAGGCACACAGCGGGAGCGGCACTTTTCCCACACCAAAGGGGGCGCCGCCTGCCACGATGGGCATGAGGTTAAGGGGTTTTAGCGCAGGTAGTGCTATGATTGCCATACACAAGGGATGGGTCTGGTAGTCAGTCAACTTGAAACGGCTGTACGCTCTTGTAGGTGCGAATTCATTCGCACATTTGGCCGAATGAATTCGGCCCTACAAGAAAATCACGCAAATTCAACATGACTGACTACTAACGCATCTATAAGCGCGGCCCAATAACAAGCATTTTGGAGCCTGGGACGTGGCCGGACAGGCCATGCCGGACTCCGGCACGTCTGATCACCAGACACTACCCATAGGAAAGCGGATGGCGAAGAAGGCCGCAAAGAACAACGATAGCGCTGCAAACCTCGGCTTCGAGGCCAAACTCTGGCTCGCTGCCGACAAGCTCCGCAACAACATGGACGCGGCGGAATACAAGCATGTCGTCCTTGGCCTCACCGGAAGAGATCGACGCCGCAATACGCCAGCTCGTATCCACGGCGATCATGGCCAACGAAGGCATCATCGACGTCTTCACCGCCGCAGGATTAAAGAAACCGGATATATCGATTCTCTCGGAGCAGTTCCTCGCCGAAGTGCGCGGACTGAAGCACAAGAACGTTGCCGCCGAATTGCTGGCCAAGCTGCTCAAGGACGAGATCAAGCTGCGTTCAGTGCGGAACCTTGTCCAAAGTCGCCAGTTCAGCGAGATGCTCAAGAGCACGCTTAACGCCTACCACAACCGCGCCATCGCCACGCAGGAAGTGATCGAGGAGCTCATCAATCTGGCCAAGGAAATGGACGCCGCTACCAAGCGCGGCCAGGACCTCGGCCTGAACGACGATGAGATCGCCTTCTACGACGCCCTTGCCGCCAACGAAAGCGCGGTGCAGGCCATGGGAAATGACGAGCTGAAGGTCATCGCCGCCGAACTCGTGACCCAAGTCCGCAAGAGTGTGACCATCGACTGGTCCGTCCGCGAAAGTGCCAGGGCCAGAATCAAGGTGATGGTGAAGCGCATCCTGAAAAAACACGGTTTCCCGCCGGACTTGCAGGAGGAAGCGACGAAAACTGTGCTGGCGCAGGCGGAGTTGCTATCGGCAATGTGGGCGGCGGCATGAGCGTGGAGCGATTCCGTCCGTTTCATTCCGCGCCTCCTTCTTGCACAGCATGAAACCGGACAGATTGCCCATTCCATACAAATTTACTCAACTATTGCCAATTGACCTCACGCGTGTTTAAATATATTGAGTTCAAGAATTAATTATTTGAGCACCAAGCGCAATTCAAGGCTTTATTGTTTTGTTTAAGACTTTATTGGAACGAAGCAAATACGCCTCAAACACGAACCTTTCCCGGCTCTGGCACTCTCATGCATTGAGTGCTAGAATTTTGCTCCTGGAGGAATTATTTATGACGAATGCTCTGTTGGCCATCCCTATCCCTTCTACCGCCGGCAGCCTGGAGAGTTACATCCAGGCAGTCAGGGCGATGCCAGTGCTAAGCGCCGAGGAGGAATCCGAACTGGCGCAGCGGCTGAAGCGGGACAACGATGTGGACGCTGCACGGATGCTGGTGGTCTCGCACTTGCGGGTGGTAGTAAACATCGCACGCGGCTATATGGGGTATGGCCTGCCCCAGGCGGACCTGATCCAGGAAGGCAACGTCGGCCTGATGAAAGCCGTGCGCCGCTTTGACCCGGAGCGCGGCGTACGCCTGGTTTCTTTCGCCATCCACTGGATCCGGGCAGAAATGCATGAATTCATCCTGCGCAACTGGCGTATGGTCAAGGTCGCCACCACCAAGGCGCAGCGCAAACTGTTCTTCAATCTGCGCAGCATGAAAAAAGGTCTCGGCTACCTCGGCCCGGATGAGGTTAGCAGCATTGCCAAGGATTTGGGCGTGAAGCCGGAAGAAGTGGTGGAAATGGAAAGCCGCATGGGCGGTCAGGATATTTCAATGGAAAGCCATGGCGGGGATGAGGACGAAGGCACTGGCCCTATCGCTTATCTGGCTGCCGACATCACGCACGAGCCAGCCACCCTGCTGGAACAGGCACAATCCGATCGCCTCCGCGAGCACGGCCTGACCAGCGCCCTGAACATGCTCGACGACCGCAGCCGCCACATCATCGAAGCGCGCTGGCTGACCGAAAACGACAGCGCCACGCTGCACCAACTGGCTGCCGAGTACGGCGTATCTGCCGAGCGCATCCGCCAGATCGAGCAAAAAGCGCTGCAAAAAATGAAGGCACGCATCATTGCCGAAACTGCCTGATAGCTAATCGACACATAAAAAATGGCGGGGCGCCTTCCGGTGCCCCGCCATTTTTTTCTTCGGTCGATCAGGCCAAGATCACCGAGAAAAAACTCAGCCAGCTCATGATCATCAACGCTACAACGATCGGCAGCACAAATTTCGCCATTTTCTTTTCTCCTCAACAAAAATACTGCGCATGGCAAATTTTCAAAACGCGCAATTCTAGTTCAACCCCTTTTCCCATTCAACCCGCTGCGTCAACCTATCTGTTCGAGCGCGAATCGGAGTAACGCGGAATGCGGGGGTCATCGTCGTCCATCAGAATGCGCTGCGCCGGCCCTTCCATGTCTTCGAACTGGCCGCTCTTGATCGCCCAGAATATGCCGATTCCGGCAACGATCACCATGACCACCGCCATGCCCAGCAGATAAATCAGTATAGCCGTCATTCCTAACCTGAATTTTGCATAAAAAGGGCGAATAACACAGTAAACATTTGATATAATTGGAGTTCTCTAAAAACCGATTCGTAAAAAATGCCTACTGGTACTCGCCCTGTTGTTGATTTTACCCCAGAAC
>JAJYXP010000073.1 GCA_021801705.1 Pseudomonadota bacterium | reverse complement strand
GGACCAGATGGATCTGTGGCGCTGATTAGCCACCTGCATGGTGGCTCAAAAGAATTGGGGCCGCGTTAGCGACCCCTCATAGCCGCTTCGAGCGGCTCACAAGCTAAAGCCCCCGGCTCTGCCGGGGGATACTTACTCAATCATGTTGAATTTGCGTGATTTTCTTGTAGGGCCGAATTCATTCGGCCAAATGTGCGAATGAATTCGCACCTACAAAGAACGTACAGTTGTTTTAAGTTGACTGACTACTACATTTGTGGACCCGATTTTGAATTGGGAAAGGAAAACAGCATGAACATGGACCAAGCCCTGCAAACCTTCCTGATCGAAAGCCGCGAGCTGCTCCAGGCGATGGAGGCGGCGCTGCTCAACCTGGAATCCGAGCCGGACGACAAGGAGGCGATCGGCGCGGTGTTCCGTGCCGCCCACACCATCAAGGGTTCGGCCGGGCTGTTCGGGCTGGACACGATCGTCGCCTTTACCCATGTGGCGGAGAACGTGCTCGACAAGGTGCGCAACGGCGAGGTGCCGGTCAACGGCGATTTGATTGCCCTGCTGCTATCCGCGGGCGACCATATCGGCGCGCTGGTGGAGCAGGTCGCGGCGCAGGGCGTCGAGCCTGACGAAGCCACCCGCGCGACGGGGGATGCGCTGCTGCAAAAATTGAAGGTCTACCTCGGTGCTGCGCCGCACGGCGCCCCTGCCGCGCAGCCCGGCGGGATGGTGGAGCACGAAACGCCGCTGCAGCCCAGTGGTGGCGGACTGGTCGGCAGTGATACCTGGCACATCTCTCTGCGCTTTGGCCGGGATGTGCTGAAGAACGGGATGGATCCCCTGTCGTTCATTCGCTATCTCGCCACGCTCGGCGAGATCGTCAGCATTACCACCATGCCCGATGCCATGCCACCCGTGGAAAGCATGGATCCGGAGTGCTGCTATCTCGGCTTTGAGATAGATTTCAGGAGCGATGCCGACAAATCCATGATCGAAGGCGTGTTCGAATTCGTGCGCGACGACTGCAATCTGCGCATCCTGCCGCCGTACAGCCGGGTTGACGAATACATCCATCTGATCAATGAGTTGCCAGAGGACAAGGTGCGTCTGGGCGAGATATTGATCAACAGCGGCGCGGTGACGCAGAAGGAACTGGATGAAACGCTGATTTGCCAGACCTTGCACGCTGTAGCCGCGGAAAGCGCGCCGCCCGGCGAGGATGCTCCTCCTGTTCCGCCGCTCGGTGAAATCCTGGTTCAGGAAGGGATGGTGCAGAAGGAACTGGTGGACGCGGCGCTGGGGAAACAGAAGCAGGCGCGGGATAACAAGGCGCAGGAAAGCAAATTCATCCGCGTCCACGCCGACAAGCTGGACGATCTTATCAACCTGGTCGGGGAGCTGGTCATCGCCAGCGCCTCGGCCGCGCTGCTGTCGCAGCGTTCGCGCGACATGGCGCTGCTCGAAGCGACCTCGACCATGTCGCGGCTGGTGGAGGAGATCCGCGATGGCGCTTTGCAGCTCAGGATGGTGCAGATCGGCGAGACCTTCAACCGCTTCCACCGCGTGGTGCGCGACATGAGCAAGGAAATAGGCAAGGAGATCGGACTGGTGATTACCGGAGCGGAAACCGAGCTGGACAAGACCGTGATCGAAAAAATCGGCGACCCGCTGATGCACCTGGTGCGCAACAGCATGGATCACGGCATAGAGCCGGCCGATGTGCGGAAGGCGCGCGGCAAACCGGCCAAGGGGACGGTGCGGCTCAATGCCTACCACGAATCGGGCAGCATCGTGATCGAAGTCGGCGACGACGGCGGCGGCCTGAACCGCGAGAAGATACTCGCCAAGGCGCTGGAGCGCGGGCTGGTGGGGCCGAACCAAAGCTTGAGCGACAAGGAAATATACAGCCTGATTTTCGAGGCCGGCTTTTCCACCGCCGAAGCCGTCACCAACCTTTCCGGGCGCGGTGTCGGCATGGACGTGGTGCGGCGCAACATCGAGGCGCTGCGCGGCATGATAGAGATCGACAGCGAACCGGGCGCCGGCACTACCATGAAAATCCGCCTGCCGCTGACCCTGGCGATCATCGACGGTTTCCTCATGGGGGTGGGTGGCGCTTCCTATGTCGTGCCGCTCGACATGGTGATGGAATGCATCGAGCTGAACGAAGCGGAGCGCCAGGAAACCCGCGAACGCAATTACATCAACCTGCGCGGCACGGTGCTGCCGTTCATCCGCCTGCGCGACTACTTCCGCGAGCAGGGCAAGGCCGGGCGGCGCGAGAACATCGTGGTGGTGCAGTATGCCGGGCAGAAAGCCGGGCTGGTGGTGGACGAGCTGATGGGCGAATTCCAGACCGTGATCAAGCCGCTCGGCAAGCTTTTCGGCAATCTCAAGGGGGTCAGCGGCTCGACCATACTCGGCAGCGGCGAAGTGGCGCTGATCCTGGATGTGCCGGCGCTGATCCAGCGCGCGGTGAATCTTGAGACGCAATCGGTAAGACAGGAAAATCGGGCTGTAGCAGTCAAGTAATTCAATCTGTGTGAAAGGGGTACCCCATGTTTAAAAACATGAAAATCGGCATGCGCTTGGGACTGGGTTTCGGCCTGGTGGTGATCCTCATGGGCGTTATCGCCTTCATCGGCATTAACCACCTTGGGGGTATGAATCAAAACATGGAGAAGCTGGTCCATGACCGTTATCCCAAGACTGTCATGGCGAACGATGTGCTGAAGCACCTCAACCGCATCGCCCGCTCCGTGCGCAATGTGTTAATCATGGACAAGACTGAAGATGTCAAAAAAGAGTTGGACCGCATCAACGAATCCAGAAGCGTCATCAAGGAGAACCTGGACAAGCTGGACAAGAGCATCACCAGCGAAAAAGGCAAGGAGGTGCTGAAGGGTGTGACCGATGCGCGCAGCAAGTACATTCCCGCGACGGATCAATTCCTCAAGCTTATCGCCGAAGCGAAGCCGGACCAGGCGCGCGACCTGCTGCTGGGCGAGATTCGTCCGGTGCAACTGGCCTACTTCGACGCCTTGAACAAGCTGATCGAGTACCAGGGTCAGCTCATGGATGAGACGGGCAAGAAATCCAGTGAGGATTACCAGACAGCGCGCAACCTGATGGTCGCACTGGCGATTGCCGCCATGCTTCTCGCCCTGGCCGTCGCCTTTTGGGTCACGCGCAGCATCACCCGCCCCCTGAACGAGGCTGTCGGCGTGGCCAACCAGTTGGCCGAGGGCGACCTCAACGCCAAGATCGATGTGAATTCCCATGACGAGACCGGGCAGCTTCTTTCGGCGATGAAGAACATGGTGGCGAAGCTGACGCAGATCATCACCGAGGTGAGAAGTGCGGCGGACAGTCTCTCCAGCGCCTCCGAGGAAGTCAGCGCCACCGCCCAGAGTTTGAGCCAGGGATCCAGCGAACAGGCGGCGAGCGTGGAGGAAACCAGCGCCTCGGTCGAGCAGATGAGCGCCTCGATCAGCCAGAACACCGAGAACGCCAAAGTGACCGACGGCATGGCTTCCAAAGCAGCGAAGGAAGCCACCGAGGGCGGCGAAGCGGTGAAATCCACGGTCACCGCGATGAAGCAGATCGCCAACAAGATCGGCATCATCGACGACATCGCCTACCAGACCAACCTGCTGGCGCTGAATGCCGCGATCGAAGCTGCCCGTGCCGGCGAGCACGGCAAAGGCTTCGCGGTGGTGGCGGCGGAAGTGCGCAAGCTGGCCGAACGCAGCCAGGTGGCGGCGCAGGAGATCGGCGAAGTGGCGTCGAGCAGCGTGCAACTGGCGGAAAAGGCGGGCAAGCTGCTGGACGAAATGGTGCCCTCGATCAACAAGACCTCCGACCTGGTGCAGGAAATCACCGCCGCTTCGGAAGAGCAGTCTTCCGGCGTGGGCCAGATCAATACCGCCATGAACCAGCTCAACCAGACCACGCAGCAGAACGCCTCCGCCTCGGAGGAGCTGGCGGCGACCGCCGAGGAAATGAGCGGCCAGGCCGAGCAGTTGCAGCAGTTGATGGCGTTCTTCAGGCTCGATGGCGGCGCCGTCTCGGCTACCACCGGGCGGCAGGCTGTGAGAAAAGCGGCCGGCAAGCGCGAATCTTCGGTTTCCCGGTCCGGCGCGCTGTCGCAACCAGCGGCCGAAGCGGCGCCGAGCGAGCTTGAATTCGTCAAGTTTTAGGAGCGCAAATTATGGGTGCAATCGTGCGGTCTGAGCAGCAAACAGGGGCGGCGCTCAGCGAGGAAGGGCCGAGCCAGTACCTGACCTTCCTGCTGGGCGGGGAAATGTTCGCCATTCCCATCCTCAATATCAAGGAGATCATCGAATACGGCAGCCTGACCACGGTGCCGATGATGCCGGAATTCATCCGCGGCGTGATCAACCTGCGCGGCAGCGTGGTGCCGGTGGTGGATCTGGCCGTGCGTTTCGGACGGAAATCCACCGAGGTCACCCGGCGCACCTGCATCGTGATCATCGAGATCGAGTCCGAAGGCGAAAAACAGGATGTCGGCGTGGTGGTGGATACCGTCAACGAGGTGCTGGAAATTCCCCAGACCGAGATCGAACAGGCGCCCTCGTTCGGCGCCAGGATCCGCGCCGATTTCATCAGCGGCATGGGCAAGATTGCCGGCAAGTTCGTGGTCATCCTCGACGTCAATCACGTGCTGTCGATTGACGAAATGGCGCTGCTGGGCCATGTGGGCGGCGCCGAGCCGGAAATGACGGCCTTGCCGGCATAAATCCTGCAGCCCGGATGAAACGAAGTGAAACACGGGGGGCCTCGATTACGCTGCGCTGCATCGAGGCTACATGGCTGAATAATAGGGCCGAATTCATTCGGCCAAACGTGCGAATGAATTCGCACCTACAAAGGACGTACAGTCGTTTAAAGTTGACTGACTACCAGTACCCGCAGCACGGAGCGATCTATCGCGGCGCGGATGTGAAGCGCTTCATTAACTGCTTTGCGGAGCTGGAAGTGGGCTCCGGCATCAAGGATTAGCACTCGGGAAGCGGGGAAGCGATGTCTACCATCATCATTAGCGATCAGGAATTCAGCCAGTTTCAGGGGCTGATCCATCAGTTGGCCGGCATCCACCTGTCACCGGCGAAAAAAGCGCTGGTGAGCGGGCGGTTGGAGAAGCGTCTGAAACAGTATCGTCTCGGCAGTTATGCGGAATACTTCAAGCTGCTCACCGGCGGCCACAATACGGACGAGCTGCAGGTGGCAGTGGACCTGCTCACCACCAACGAAACCTATTTCTTCCGCGAGCCCAAGCATTTCGATTTTCTGCGCACCAAAATCCTTGCCGGCCACAAGCCAGGCCGCAGTTTCAGGGTGTGGAGCGCGGCCTGCTCCAGCGGCGAGGAACCCTACAGCATCGCCATGGTGCTTGCCGACCATCTTGGCGAAGGTCCGTGGGAGGTAATGGCCACAGACATCAGCACGAGGGTGCTGGAGAAGGCTCGCGCCGGGCATTATTCCCTGGAACGGACGAGCGGCATTTCCAAGGAGCACCTTACTCGCTACTGCCTGAAAGGGGTCGGTGCCCAGGAAGGCACCCTGCTGGTGGAACGCAAACTGCGCGGCCGGGTGAATTTCATCCACGCCAACCTGAGCAAGCCGCTGCCGGCGCTGGGCGAGTTCGACGTGATCTTTCTGCGCAACGTGATGATCTACTTCGATATGGCAACCAAGCGCCAGGTCGTGCAGCGCATGCTGCCGCTGCTCAAGTCCGGAGGCCATTTCATGGTCGGCCATTCGGAGAGCCTGAACGGCGTGGTGGATACCCTGCAGGCCGTCTCCCCGGCGATCTACCGCAAGCCATGAGCAAGCTCGCCGTGCCCGTCGAAATTTATCTCCAGCCGGGGGATTTCCATTTCGGCGATGAAACCGGCCGTCTTCACACAGTGCTCGGCTCGTGCGTTTCAATCACGCTGTGGCACCCGGATTTGCATATTGGCGGCATGTGTCATTTCATGCTGCCGAGCAGGGGGAAAAAGGGAAGGGGCACGCCGGATGGCCGCTACGGCGACGAGTCGATCGAGTTGTTCCTGTGCGAGATCGGTAAATTCGGCACCCCGCCCGGCGAATACCAGGCCAAGTTGTTCGGCGGCGGCAACATGTTTCCCCAATTAACCGGCAACAAAGCTTCGGAGGTGGGCGTGCGCAATGTCGAGGCTGCCAGGAGCCTGCTGTTGGCGAACGGTTTTCGCATCCAGAGTGAAGACGCCGGCGGTTGCGGCCATCGCCGCGTCATCTTCGATTTGCGCGACGGACATGTTTGGGTCAGGCATGAAAAAATCAAGTTTAAGCATATGGTGGACTGCAATTCTGCAGGAGCGGCGACCACGACCATGCCGCGTTTTGGCGCATAAAATCGCGCCCGGCTCCCGCCCTTCCGGGAGAGAATTGGAGAGAGGTCCGGCGCCGCGCCTGCAAACACTTTTTCAGATGTCCGGTTACTGTTTATGAAAAAAATCAAGGTAATGGTGGTGGACGATTCCGCCGTGGTGCGACAAGTGGTGCAGGCCATGCTCGACCGGGAGCCGGATATTCAGGTGATCGGCGCGGCCTCCGATCCGATTTTCGCCATCGAGAGCATGAACAGGCAATGGCCGGACGTGATCGTGCTCGACATCGAAATGCCGCGCATGGACGGCATCACCTTCCTCAAGAAAATCATGGGCGAACACCCCACTCCGGTGGTGATCTGCTCCTCGCTGGCGGAAAAGGGCGCGGCGACAACCATGCAGGCGCTCGAGGCTGGCGCCGTGGAGATCATCACCAAGCCACAGATCGGGCTCAAGCGTTTCCTCGAGGAGTCGTCCCACGAACTGGTGTCGGCCGTACGCGCGGCGGCCCAGGCCAATGTCAAGCGTTTGAAAGCTGCCCCGGTCATGGTCTTGAAAACGGCACCCAAGCTCAACGCCGACGCCATTCTCGCCGCGGCCGGCAGCCACGCCATGGCGCAGACCACCGAGCGCATCGTCGCCATCGGCACTTCCACCGGCGGCACCCAGGCGCTGGAAGCGGTTCTCACCGCCCTGCCGCGGGTCTGCCCCGGCATGGTTATCGTGCAGCACATGCCGGAGAAGTTCACTGCCTCGTTTGCCGCGCGCCTCAACGAGTTGTGCCAGATCGAGGTGAGAGAGGCGCAGCACAACGACCGCGTCATTCCCGGCCGGGCGCTGATCGCGCCGGGCGGCAAGCATATGCTGCTCAAGCGCAACGGCGCCTACTATCACGTCGAAGTGGTGGACGGGCCGCTGGTCAACCGCCACCGCCCTTCGGTGGACGTGCTGTTCCGCTCGGTGGCGAAATTCGCCGGCAAGAACGCCACTGGCATCATTATGACTGGCATGGGCGACGATGGCGCCAAGGGACTCAAGGAGATGCGCGAAGCCGGCGCGCCCACCATCGCCCAGGATGAGGAAACCTGCGTGGTGTTCGGCATGCCCAAGGAGGCGATCAAGCTGGGAGGGGTCGATCGGGTGATGGGGTTGCAGGACATTCCACGGGCAATATTGTCGGGATAATCTTCCGTAACAGAAGAGGAAAACATGGAAACAGAAACGATGGAAATTGATTTTTCCCGCAAACTGCGTTTGCTGGTGGTAGACGACGTGGCAGTTCACCGCTTCCTATTGGTCTCGGGCCTTGGCCGCATCAACCCTTTTATGGCTGTGGAAGAGGCCAGCAGCGGCAGCGAGGCGATGGTCAAGCTGGGTGGTGCGGAACGCTACGACGCAGTGGTGTGCGACTGGCTCATGCCGGATGGAAGCGGGGAGGACCTGTTGCGCTGGATGCGTGCAAGACCCCATTTCAGGCGCGTGCCGTTCATCATGGTATCCGGCAGAAACAGCAACCAGGAAATTATCGAGGCTTTCATGGGGCTGGGCGTGGACGGCTATGTGGTCAAGCCGTTTATGCCGCGGGATGTCTACCGGAAAGTGGTGTCTACCATAGACAAGATAGCCGGAAAAAATGATGCCCGGAAAAATTCCGGATAGATCGAAAGACCTTCCATCATGGAATTCATCCGCCTGTTTTTTCTTCCGCCCATCCTGTTCGCGGAGATGACGTTTTGCGTGGGCAGCGCGGGTGCGCAGACGCCTAACATCTACACTTTCTCGGTGGTGCCGCAGTTCAGCCCTGCGCAGTTGCACCGGGAGTGGTGGCCGGTTCTCGATCGCGTCTCGCGCGAAACCGGGGTTGCCCTGGAACTCAAGATTAACGCGTCCATTCAAAAATTCGAGGCGGATTTCATGAAGGGCGCCCCCGATTTTGCCTACATGAATCCTTATCACGCGGTCATGGCCAAACGGGCGCAGGCTTATCTGCCGCTGCTGCGCGACAGCAAGCCGCTGGCCGGCATCCTGCTGGTGCGCCGGGACAGCCCTTACAAATCCTTGCGTGACCTGGACGGCAAAACCATCGCTTTCCCCGCGCCCAATGCGTTCGGCGCCTCTCTTTATCTGCGCGCGCTGCTTGCCGAAGAGGCGAAAATCCGCTTCGAGCCCCGCTATCTCAATACCCACTCCAACGTGTTCCGGCATGTGGCCCAAGGGAATGTGGCGGCAGGCGGCGGCGTTAATGTCTCTTTCAACGGCGAGGCGCCGGAAGTGCGGGAACAACTTGCCGTGCTTTATCAGACACCCGGCGTGGCGCCCCATCCCGTGGTCGCGCATCCGCGCGTGCCGGAGCGCGTCAGGACAGCGGTGGTGGAGGCGTTCCTGGCATTGCGGCGGGATGCCATTGGCCGGGATATGCTCAGGGAAATCCGTATGCCCCAGCCGGTGAAGTCAGACTACGAGCGGGATTACCGGCCCCTGGAAAGGCTGAATATCGAGAAATACCAGGTTCTGGAAAAGGAGTCGCGGGGTGGATGACGGCACGCTTGCGCCGGGGGGCGCGAGCGGCAGGAGGCCGCCTTATTGCCGCTGGCTGCCGCGCCGCTTGAATTGGCAACTGATGGTGTTTACCTCCTTATCCCTTGTCGTGACGATCCTGGGATTCGGCGGGTATACCGCCCGCGAACAAGCGGTGATGGCGCGCGAGACGATGACCAGCCAAATGGTGGCGCTGGCCCGGAATCTGGCGACTACCAGCGCCAACTTTATGGTGACCGGAGATCTTGCCGGCATTGAGGAAGTCGCCTCCCGGTCTGCCAGTTTTCCGGGCATTCTTTCCATACTGGTGGTGGATGCAAGCGGCAGGCAACTGAGCGAGATCGTCAACGAGGGGGGGCGTGCGGTGCCGCGTTTCAGCAGCGCAAGGGTCGGTTTGCCCGCCGCCGCCAAACCGCTGATCCAGTACGATAAGGGGGGCGGCG
Organism: Pseudomonadota bacterium; assembly: GCA_021801705.1. Classification (GTDB taxonomy): domain Bacteria; phylum Pseudomonadota; class Gammaproteobacteria; order Burkholderiales; family Sulfuricellaceae; genus Sulfuricella. Next base: position 39,549 of record JAJYXP010000073.1, on the reverse strand, counting down.
CTGCATCCGGATGGAATTCTTTCCTGACACAGCCCGGGAAAATGGCGGTTTGGCAACCGGTGTCGGGCGGCTCTCTGCTGGGGTGGATCCGGCTGACCTACAGCCTGGACAGCGTGAACGAGGTCGTCGTCAATATCTGGCAGACCAGCCTGTCGGCTGCCGGGCTGGCGATCGGCGCAGCGCTTCTCCTGTTGGCGCTGTCGCTGCAGCCGCCGATGCGTGCGTTGCGGGCGGCGACACGATTTGCCGGCCGGCTGGATCAGGCGCGCGGCGAACAGATGCCGGTGTCTTGTGGAACAGTCGAAGTCGAGGCGCTCGGCGTTGCGTTGAATAGTGCGTCGGCCCGCCTGTTTGCCCAGGAACAGGCCCTGCAGCAGAGCGAGTACAGCTACCGCTCGCTGGTGGAAAACCTCTATGAGGTGATCTTCCGGACCGACAGGCAGGGCGCGTTCGTTTTTCTCAACCCGATGTGGGCGGAGATTACGGGGCGCTCCGTGGCGGATACGCTGGGCAAGAATTTTCTCAACTTCATTCATACCGCCGACCGGGAACGCGGGCTCGCCGGCCTGCTGCCCCTGCTGGAACGCAAGCAGGAATTCTGGCGCGACGAAATCCGTTTCGTCTCCCAGGCGGGCGATTCGCGCTGGTTCGAGGTGTCCGCGCAACTGGTGAAGGACAAGGAGTACGGCATCACCGGCATTACCGGCGCCCTGAACGACATCACCGAGCGCAAGCGTTCCCAGGAAGCCTTGCAGGCGGCCAAGGAGACCGCCGAAGCCGCCAACCGGGCGAAAAGCGAATTCCTGGCCAATATGAGCCACGAAATCCGCACCCCGATGAACGGCATCATCGGCTTAACCGAGCTCGCCCTGGAAACAACGCTCACAGGGGAGCAACGGGAATATCTCGGCATGGTGAAATCTTCTGCCGATTCGTTGTTGACCGTTATCAACGACATTCTGGATTTTTCCAAGATCGAAGCCGGCAAGCTGCACATGGATGAAACCGATTTCAGCCTCGGCCAGGTGGTGAGCGAGACTGTTATGGCCGTTTCCCTGCGCGCCCAGCAAAAAGGGCTGGAGCTGGTTTACGAGATCGTGCCGGAAATTCCGGATGGCTTGTGCGGCGACCCTGCCCGCCTGCGCCAGATTCTCATTAACCTGCTGGGCAACGCGATCAAGTTTACCGAGCAGGGCCGGGTCGCGCTGTCGGTCATGCCGGAAAGCCGGGCCGGCGACACGGTTTGCCTGCATTTCCTGGTGCGGGATACCGGCATCGGCATTCCCGAGGCAAAGCAGGCTTTCGTTTTCGCCGCCTTTTCCCAGGCGGACGCTTCGATCAGCCGCAAGTACGGCGGCTCCGGCCTGGGGTTGTCGATTTCGGCCCGCCTGGCGGCGATGATGCAGGGGCGGATGTGGCTGGAAAGCGAAGCCGGTCAGGGCAGCGTGTTCCACTTTACCGCCAGTTTCAAGGCGGCCGAATATGCCGCGGAGTCGTCGGCAGACCCGGCTGCATCGGCAGGGAATGTATCCGGGTTGCGCATCCTGCTGGCCGAGGATAACGACGTCAACCAGCGCGTGGCGGTCACGATTCTGGAAAAGCAGGGACATGGGGTTTCCGTGGCTTCCAACGGCATGGAGGTCTTGGCCGCCCTGCAAGGCGTAGCATTCGACCTGATCCTGATGGATATGCAGATGCCCGAGATGGATGGGCTGGAAGCCACGGCACGCATCCGCGAGGAGGAGCGGCGCAGCGGTGGTCACATCCCGATCATCGCGCTCACCGCCAACGCCATGAAAGGGGACCGGGAGCGCTGCCTGGCGGCAGGCATGGATGGCTACGTGCCCAAGCCGTTACGCCGGGAGGCGTTGCTGGCGGCAATAGAAAATGTCCTGGCCAGGCGGGGCAAGCCTGCACAAGGGCCGCCGGAGGAATCCGCAAAAGGCAAGATCGACGAAGAGGAATTGATGGAACGGCTTGGCGGGGACATGGAACTGCTGGCGCAACTGGTGGAGATGTTTATTGCAGGGCTGCCAAAATACCGGGACGAGATCGCCTCAGCCATTGCCGTTGCCGACAGCAAGGCGTTGCTGCATGCAGCCCATTCCTTGAAGGGCATGCTGGGTACCCTCGCCGCCCGCGATGGACATGAGCTCGCTTTGCGGTTGGAGAAACTGGGTCACAGCGGGGAACTGGCAGGGGCGCGAGAAGTGCTGTCCGAGCTCGACATGGAGCTGGAAACCTTGATGCCCAGGCTGGCCGTGCTCTTGTCCCGGCAGTGAGGGCCGATGATTCTGTGGGAGCGGCGCCCTCGCCGCGATTCAACCTAGAAACCGCAGTTGAGCGGGGTGGAGTGTGCGATTTTTGGGGTGCAGGGCAAGGCGCAACGACGCGGAATGGTCGTTCCATTCCAAGGAGTTGCCAACCCTCACCCTAACCCTCTCCCAAAGGGAGAGGGGACGATCGCCCTCTCCCCCTCTGGGGGAGAGTTGGAGAGAGGGCTGCCGCCATGCGCCGCAAAAATTGTGCAATTCACCCCGTAGCGACCTCGCCACACGGGTGAGCCCATAATTTATGAAGAAATTTATTATCATCATTACATTAAACATCTAATGAAGCGGTCAACTGCGGTTTCTAGGTTCAACCGGCCCGAGGGCGGGCCTCCAACAGCCGGCCCGGTTTGACGCCTTGCGCCAAATCGGGTACGTTACGCAACGCTATGGCCGACAAACTCGCAATCATGCTGCTGACAATCGATCCGGATCATCCGCATGTATGCGGCACGCCGTTTTTCCAGGCGGCTGCGGCAGCGGCGATGGACGTGGATGTCGAGATTTATTTCGCCAGCCGCTCGGTGCGGCTGCTGGTCAAGGGTGTTGCCGAGAACCTCTACCCCAGCGACAACCGCACCAAGTCAGTATACGGCTTCATGAAGGACGCTTGCGATCACGGCGTGAAGTTGCTTGCCTGCGGCGGGGCGATGGAGCCCTGCGATGCGACCAGGGAGGAGCTGATACCGGAATGCAGCGGCATCGCCGGCGCGGCCACTTTCGTGACCCGGGTGATGGACGACGGCTGGAAAACCATCACTTATTGAGAAACCGGCTCCATCCTTTGATGGACGAAAGCCAGAACGCGGATAAATGCCGCTTCCATCTGCTCGAAATGTTCCCCGGCTTGCTCCCAGGCCGCATCCCTGATTTCCTTTTCTATATTTCGTGCCAAGGCCGCCATTTCCCCGGCGGAAATGTAGGATGACGCCCCCTTGATTTCATGGGCTGCCCTTGTTCCCGCGCTGTCTTTCAGCGTGATCGAGGCATTCAGCTTCTCCAGCAGCGGGGGGGTCGTGTCGAGATATAGCGCCAGCAGTTCCGCCACGATCTGCCGGTCCTGCTTGTAAGTGGCGTTCAGGTTTTCGAGGTCGATGGGCGGAATTCCGGCGGCGGGCGCGTTGTTGACGGGCGCCTGCTCCTTGTCCTCGGGTGGTTTGGCCGAGGGTATGCGATCCGAAGGGACGTGTAGGGGCAGCCCGTGCAAGGTCGTTTGCCCTGAAGGACTCCGACTTTCTACGGGTTCAAGCCCGTGTAAGGTCGTTTGTGGCAGCCATTTTTTCAGCGTGGCTGCCAGGTTTTCCAGTTTCAGCGGCTTCATCAGGTAGTCGTCCATGCCTGCGGTCAGGCATTTCTCGCAGTCGCCGCGCATGGCGTTGGCAGTCATGGCGACAATCGGCATCCGGGGGAAATGGCCGGCTTGCTCCCTGCGGCGGATTTCTGCGGCGGCCTCGAAGCCGTCCATTCTGGGCATCTGGCAGTCCATCAGTACCAAGTCGTAGCGTTCGCGGTCGAGCGTATCCAGCACCTCCTGTCCATTGGCCGCGATAGCGGCCTGCAAGCCGATCTTTTGCAGCATGTACAGCGTTACCTTGAGGTTGACCGGATTGTCTTCGGCCACCAGGATGCGGACATGCGGCGGGATTGTTCCGGCAACGGAGGGCGCTGCCGGGAGTGCCACCAGACAGGATGGATTCAGCGCGGCTGCGAGCGTTTTCGCCAGTTTTTTCAGGCGAACAGGCTTGGTGAGCAGCGCGTCTATCCCGGCATGGATCATTTTCTCCTTGTAACGCTGGCCCAAGGTGACGGGGGCGAACAACATCAGAGGAATGGATCGGAATGTATCCTGATCCTTGATCAGCCGTGCCAGGGCATCCGCTTCGATGTCGGGCAGGGGCATGTCGAGGATGATCAGGTCGAAAAGTCCCTGGCGCTTGTGGGCGGCATATAGCGCTTCCAGCGCCTGTTGGCCGTTGGCGGCCGTGCTGCAGGCAACCTGCCAATACTCGAGGTGGCGTTTAAGGGCCATGCGGGTGCCGCCATTTCCACTGACGACGAGAGTGCGGCGCCCCGCCAGGCATGACGCGGGATTTTGTCTTTCCGTCAAGCCGGTCTGTTTTTCCAGCCTGAGGCGAACCCAGAAAGTGCTGCCCAGGCCGAGGCGGCTCTCCACCCCGATCTCCCCGCCCATCATGGCAGTGAGCTGCTTGGAAATGATCAGGCCTAGGCCGGTGCCGCCATATTTGCGGGCAGCGGAACCGTCCCCCTGGGAGAAGGCCTGAAACAGCCGTTTGTGATCTTCGCCGGTGATGCCGATGCCGGTATCCTGGATCTCGAAGCGCAGGCTTACGGTATCGTTTTCCTCCGTTTCCTTTAGTACGCGCAGCAGCACCCCGCCGGTGTCGGTAAACTTCACCGCGTTGGCGGTCAAGTTGGTGAGGATCTGACGCAGGCGCCCGGCTGCTCCATGCAGGCGGCCGTCCAGGTCGGGCGGTACGTCGTACAGCAGTTCGAGCCCTTTGCCTTGCGCCTGGCCCGCCAGCAGTTCGGCAACTTCCGCCACGGTTTCGCATAACTCGAAATCGACCGATTCCAGTTCCAGCTTGCCGGCCTCGATCTTGGAAAAATCGAGGATGTCGTTGATGATGGCGAGCAGCGATTCAGCGGAAATGCGCACGGTTTCGGCATGGTCACGCTGCTCCGGGGTCAGGCTGGTGTCCAGCAGAAGCGCGGTCATGCCGAGGATGCCGTTCATCGGTGTGCGGATTTCATGGCTGACGTTGGCGACGAACTCCGATTTGATGCTGGCGGCCTTTTCAATTTCCAGCGTGTGATGCGCCGCCCGTCGGGTGACAAAAATCGCAATGCCTATGCTTAGAAACGCCGCCACCGCGCCGAGTATCAGCATCAGCAGACGTGTTTCCCGGTAGGCGGCCGCGGCTTCCTCGGCCGCTGCATGTGTCGCCTCGCGCTGCAACTTGAGCAGATCATCCAGTTCCCGCAACAGTCTTTTCTGAGCCGGTATGGTTTCGCTTTGCATCAGATCGAGCGTTGCCGGATTGTGTTCCATGGCGAACTCGATGGTCTTGAGGACAACCGGTTGGGTCGTCAGGGTGAGGTTGCTTATTTGAGCCAGTACCAGTTTTTCCTGTTCGCTGGACACCATCTGCTCAAGTTTTTGCCGTGCGACAGCGTAGTTTCCGCCATATTCGTAAAAGTGCATCAGCTCGCTGTCTTTCTCGAACCCGTCCTCTAAAACCACGATGGTGTGCATGCTGACCGCGCGTTCCCGCAGCGAGTCGCGCATGATGGTGGCGAGATCGGTCTTGACGTTGTTGTTTCCGACGATGCCTTCGAGCCGCTCGTTGATGGCGGCCATCTGATGCAGGCCCACCAGTGCAAGGGCGAGCATGAGCGCCAGCACCAGCGCAAAGCCGGCCCCGAGACTGAATTTAACGTTATTGGCGAACATGTATGCGCTTGACTTGATCGGAGAGAAGCCAGAGTTTCGGATGATTAGATACTCTGGCGCGGAAAAAAACAAGCGTGGCGCCCTAGTAGTCAGTCATATTGAAACCGGTGGACAATCTCGTCATTCCGGCGAAAGCCGGAATCCAGAAAAATCAACAACCTGGACACCGGCTTTCGCCGGTGTGACGGTTCAACTCATCCATGCTTTTCACCGTGACTGACTACTAGCAGCCTGTCGGACTTAAAGGAAATCGGCTGCAAAATGACCTGGCCGGTGCATATTTCCCCGCTTTCCTGCGCCAATATGAATAACTATTGGCTTGAAAATCGTGAAAATCTGCCCTCGACCAGCTCATTTTTCGCTTCGATTCTTTAAGTCCGACAGACTGCTAGCGCGGAAAGGTCACCACGTGATTCGCCGACAGGCAGATGCCGATAGGTTCGCCGATGGCATGGTCGTGGTGGCTGGGAACGAGAGAGAAGGCCTTCGCGCCGCTGGGAAGCTGCAGGGTATAGAGGATGTCGGCGCCGCGGAATGCTTTGTGCGCGACTCTCGCCCGAAGCAGACTGGCGTCGTCGTGGACGATGTCGTCAGGCCGCAGCAGGACATCTACCACGCTGCCCGCCCGGCATGCCTCCGGGATGCCGCCCGCCAGCACCCCCAATTCTGTTTCCACCCCTCCCGCACTCAGCACCGTGCCAGGCAGCAGCACTCCCTCGCCGATGAAATCCGCCACGAAGCGGTTGGCGGGGCGGTGGTAGAGGTTGTAGGCGCTGTCCCATTGCCGCAGTTCGCCGCCTTGCATCACCCCGATCTCGTCGGCGATGGCGAAGGCTTCGTACTGGTCGTGGGTCACCAGCAGCGCGGTGATATTTTGGGCCTTGAGAATTTCCCGTACTTCCTGGCCAAGGCGTTCGCGCAATGCCACATCCAGGCTGGAGAAGGGCTCGTCCAGCAGCAGCAGGGAGGGGCAGGGAGCCAAGGCGCGCGCCAGCGCCACTCGCTGTTGCTGTCCGCCGGAAAGTTCGTGGGGATATTTTTGCCCGGTATCCGGCAGGCCGACCATCTCCAGCAGTTGCCGGACCCGCTCCGCCTGTTCCGGCACCGTCCAGCCCTTGAGGCCGAAACCGACGTTGCGCGCCACGCTGAGATGGGGAAACAGGGCGTAATCCTGGAACACCATGCCGACGCGGCGGTTTTCCGGCGGCAGGGAGAAGCCGGGACCGGCGACCGGATTGCCGTCGATCAGGATTTCTCCCGCCGCGACCGGCTCGAATCCGGCTATGGCCCGCAAAACCGTGGTTTTCCCGCAGCCCGAAGGACCCAGCAAACAGCCGATATCGCCCTGTTTAAGGCGGAAGGAGAGCCTGTTCACCACCGGCTGTCGGCCGTAAGCCAGGGACAGCCCGTTCAACTCAAGCATGGTGGCGCCGGGAAGGTGGGCATGGCATTGCGGGTGAGTGTTCATCATGGCTGGAAGGTCCGGACGGTTGTCATGAGGGCGGGCGAAGCTACTTTTCGGTGTGTCTCAGCAGCAGCGCGATCGGCAGCAATCCCGCCGCTACCAGGGCGATGGAGGGCAATGCGGCGCGCTCCCATTCGCCTTCCGAAGTCATCTCGAAGATACGCACCGCCAGGGTGTCCCAGCCGAATGGGCGGGTCATCAGCGTGATGGGCATTTCCTTCATCACGTCGACGAACACCAGGGCTGCGGCAGAGAACAGCCCGCCGCGCAGCATCGGCAGGTGGACCCGGCGCAGCATCGCAACCCCGGTCACGCCGAAGGTGCGGGCGGCTTCGTCGAGGCTGCGGGTGATGCGCTGCATGCTGCTTTCCACCGGGTTGAACCCGACCGCCAGAAAGCGGGTGAGGTAGGCGGGCAGCATTACCAGGAGCGTTCCCTGCAGCAACAGGCCGGGATTTTGGCCGAAGAGAAGTTTCCCTGCGGCGGCGAGCTGATTGTCGAGATAGGCGAGGGGAATGACAATGCCGACCGCCAGCACCGGCCCGGGCACGGCATAGCCCAGCGTGGCGACGCGCACCATGATACGGGTGGCGGGGTCGTTGTGGCGCCGCTGGGCATACGCCAACACCAGGGCGGCGGCAAGGGTAAGGGCGGCGGCGATGCCGCCCAGCGACAGGGAGTGGCCCAGGAATCCGAGATAGCGTTCATCTAAGTCCCGGACGGCGACCTGCGCGGTCCATGCGGCCAACTGTGCGACCGGCAGCGCGAATGCCGCCAGGAACACGGCGGAAGCGAAGGCAGCGGCCGCCCAGCCGCGGGCGCCCGCAAGCCGGATGCGTTCCGCTTGGGAATGGCGGCCCGCCTGGGTATAGCGCATACGCGAGCGGGTGAGCTGTTCCAGCAGGATCAGCCCGAACACCAGCAGCACCAGGATCGAGGCTAGCTGGGATGCGCCGGTGAGTGAAAACAGCCCGAACCAGGTCTTGTAGATGGCGGTGGTGAAGGTGTCGTAGTTGAACACCGCCACGGTGCCGAAATCGGCCAGGGTTTCCATCAGGGCAAGCATCAGACCGCCTGCGATCCACGGCCTGGCCATGGGCAGGGCGACACGGAAAAAACCTTCGGATCGGCTGTGCCCGAGGGACTGTGCGGCTTCCAGCGCCCGTCGCCCTTGGGTGAGAAAGGCGTTTCGGGCCAGCAGGTAGACATAGGGATAGAGGGCAAGGGTCATGACCAGCGCCGCGCCGCCGCCGGAGCGGATGCCGGGAAACCAGCCGCTCGATCCGAACGCGGCGCGCAGCCAGGTTTGCACCGGGCCGGTGAAGTCGAACCAGGCGACAAAGACGAAGGCGGTGACGTAGGCGGGTACGGCCAGGGGCAGCAGGAGCGCCCAGGAAAAGAACTTGCGCCCGGGAAAATCGCACGCCGCCGTGAGCCAGGCGAGCGACACGCCCAGAAGGGTGACGCCCATGCCCACCCCCAGCGTCAGGCGGAAGGTGTTGGCGAGCAGGCCGGGCAGAACGTTGTCCGCCAGATGCTGCCAGACTTCCCGTTCCGGCGAGAAGAAGGCGGACAGCACCACTGCCAGCGGCACGACGGTCAGCAGGGCGATGCCGAAGGCCGCCAAGCGCCAGCCCGTAAAGATGCCGGTGCGTGGCGGCCGGGCGGCACGCTCAGTGGCATCCATGCCCAACCGGGCCGGCTGGGTCTTACTTGTAGCCGGCACGATCCATCAGCTTCACTGCCGCCGCCTGCAGCTCGCCGGCCTTGGCGAGGTTGAGCGGGTTCTGCCGGAACGCGCCCCAGGCCGATACCACCGCATCGGGTTTGACTGCCGGGTTGACCGGGTATTCCAGGTTCACGTCGGCAAACAGGTTCTGGGCCTTGTCGGAGGACAGCCATTCCAGCAGGCGAAGCGCTTCCTTTTCGTGCTTGGCGTACTTCGTTATGCCGGCGCCGGAAACGTTCACGTGCACTCCGTTTTCCTTCTGGTTCGGCCAGAAAATTCCGAGAGGGAGGCCCGGTTTCTTCTCCATCAGGCGGCCGAAATAGTAGGTGTTGGCGATGCCCGCGTCGCACTGGCCGGCAGCAATCGCCTCCAGCATCTTGGTGTCGTCGGGAAAGGGGGCGGTGGCGAGGTTGGCGACCCAGGATTTCACCGCCTGCTCGGCCTTGGCTTCACCGTGCTCCGCGATCATCATTGCCACCAGGGACTGGTTGTAGACCTTCTTGGATGTGCGCAGGCACAGCCGCCCCTTCCATTTTGCGCTGCCCAGGTCTTCATAGGTGGACAGATCGGCGGGCTTGACCTTCTGGGTATTGTAGAAAATGGTGCGGGCGCGCACAGACAGGCCGAACCACTGGTTGCCGGGGTCGCGCAGGTGCGCCGGGATGTTGCTGGCCAGCACTTTCGATTGCACCGGCTTGAGCAGCCCTTCGCGAGCGGCTTCCCACAGATTGCCCGCATCCACCGTGAGCAGCATGTCCGCCGGGGTGTTCTCGCCCTCCGCCTTGAGCCGTTGCAGCAGCGGGCCTTCCTTGTCGGTGATGAACTTGATCCTGACGCCGGTTTCCTTGGTGTAGGCATCGAACAACGGCTTGATCAACTGCTCGTTGCGGGCGGAGTAAACCACTACTTCATCGGCCAAAACCGGCGAGGCGAATGCGAAAATGGCAGCGCCAAGCAGGGCGCTAAAGCGTAGTGTTTTCATTTGAACTCTCCATGTCAATCGGTAAATTAATGTCATTTTGACGCAAATACGAATTATTATCAATAGTGGTTTTACCAAATATAAAACTGCAGCATCCAGGCAAACACGTTGCCGCCGATGGCCGCGCCAAGGGCGCCTAGCGCGAAAACTTTCCGCCACCGACTGATGCGCTGCAACATGCGCCACCCCAGCCAAAGGCTCCACAGCGCCGCCAGAGCCAGCAGCGCCCCGCGCACCTCCGGCAGCCAGGGCATAATGACGCCCTCGGCCTTGAGCAGAGTGACGGTAAGGGCGGACAGCCCGAGGAACACTCCCAGACCGCCCAGCGGGATGAACGCATAGGCAATCCAGCGTGAATTTTGTTTCGCATCGCCCGGCAACAGTGCGCCGGCAAGGCGCAGCCAAAGGGTGATCCAGCTTCCCAGGATCAATGCGGTGGCGCCGATGTAGGTGAGCACGCCGATTCCGTCTAGCCAGGTGAAGACGTCGTTGGCCTCCGGGTAGTGGGTCAGCAGCCACCAGGGCGCGTTGTCCTGGAGCAGGGCGAAGGAATCGCGCTCGATCAGCCATTCGGCGACGCGGGTCTTGATCGCCACGAACCAGGGAGACGACGACCACTGGAACGCGCCCACCGCCGTGCCGATGATGCCGAACACCAGCAGCCGGGCTTCCCACGCGCCGGCTTCGGCGGCTTTCAGGTTGGCGACCTCGGCGCCCGGCAGGCGCGGGGCGAGGGTGACGGCGTCGCGCTGCCCGCTGCAGCGCCCGCACATGTGGCACTGGGAACCGCTTTTCATGCGCCGCATGTCGAGCAGCGGGGCGCAGTCTACCGGCACAGGATGGGTGGATGCGGCGGCGTCCCATTTCTTGCGGTCGACCCTGAAATGCACTGGCGCGAGCCGGGCGAGCAGGGCAAACACGCCGGAGACCGGGCACAGGTGGCGGCACCAGACGCGCTTGCCCCTGCCGTAGACGAAGCCGACGGCGATGGCGGCGACGGTTGAGCCGCCCAGCACCAGCAGGACGGCCTTGGGATATTCGTAGACGCTCACCAGTTGGCCGTACACCGTGGTAATGACGAAGGCGGCGAACGGCCAGCCGCCCCACTTCAGCCAGCGCGGCACCGGGCGGCCCAGGCCGTGGCGGCTGGCCAGCTCGGTAAGCGTGCCTTCGGGGCATAAAACGCCGCACCACACCCGCCCCATGGTGAGTGTGGCGACGATCACGAACGGCCACCAGATGCCCCAGAACATGAACTGGGCGAGCAGGGTGAGGTTGTTCAGCACGCTGGCGCCGGTGCCCGGCAGGGGGAGAAAGGCCGGGATCATTACCAGGGCCAGGTAGAAAACCACCACTGCCCATTGAACGCCGAGAATGAGGCGACGGTAGCGCCGCATGGCGTCGCCCAGGCGCTGCAGGCGCGAGGCGGGCCGCGCTGGCGGCATGGGTTGGAGGAATATCGGTTGTTCCATTTTCATGATTTGGCTTTCATCTGTCGGCTTATTCATGCCGCCTGCTTGTGCAGCCGCGGCCAGCCGAGCACCAGCGCCCAGTAGGCGGCATACGCCAGAACCAGCGTCAGGGCCGGGTGGGCGCGGTAGCCGCTGAGCGTGGCGATCAGGTTTCCGACTGTTGTGTTGTCGTCGAGCAGGAAGGAGGAATCCCATACCGGATCGGCCAGCGCCGGAAGCCAGCCGAAGCCGATCATCCTTTCCACTCCGCCCGCCAAGAGCCCGGCGGCAAGTAGCAGGAGCAGGGTTTCGCTGATGCGGAAGAAGCTTTTCCACGACAGGGTGCGCCCGCCCTTGACCAGCAGCCAGAAGGTGAGGAGCGCGAGCGCGAAGCCCAGCGCGGCGGCGCCGAGGAACTGCGCGAACGCCGTGCCTTGCTGCCCCATCCCGGTGCCGTAGAGGAAGATCACGGTTTCCGCGCTTTCGCGCCCGACCGCGAGGGCGGCGATTACCGACACCCCCATCCAGTTGGCCTCGCCCGCCGCGCGTTCCAGGCCGGTTTCCAGACCCTTTTTCAGGGCGTGGCCGTGCTTCCTCATCCAGAACACCATCTGCGTGATCAGCCCGGCAGCGACGAGCATCATGCCGAGCTGGAAATAGTCCAGCGCCTCGCCGTCCAGGCTGCTGTATACCCCCAGCATGGCCAGCGCGAGCAATCCCGCCAGCACGAGGCCGGCGGCCACGCCGCCCCACAGGTAGCGCATACCGCGCGCGCTTTCGGGGTGGGCCTTGAGCCAGGCATAGAGGATGCCGACCACCAGGATGCCTTCGACGCTTTCGCGCCAGACGATGAACAACGTATTACCCATAACGGTTCCCTATTTGACGACAATCTGGCCCTTGGCGGTTTCCGGGTGGAATTCGCCGAAGAATTTATATGTGCCGGGTTTCATCGGCGCGAACACCAGTGTCCGGGTGACGCCTGGCGCAAGCACGGTTTCCTTTCGAAGCTCGATGCTTTCGAATTCTTCCGGGCCGGGACCTTCGTTCTTGATAGCAATCCTGAATTTCTTCCCGGCCGGAGCTTCGATGGTTTCTGGATAAAAGCGTCCGCCCTTCGCCTTGAGATGGAAGGTGGGCAGTTCGTCCGCCACGGACGTGAGAGGCAGTGCGGCGGCGAGCGCCAGTGCTGCCGCAATGCTCCGGGTTGAGTTGTTGCGCCGTGTTTTCATCGCGGTCTCTCTTTGATTAGTACATCAATTGCGCCCGCAGCCCGAGAATTTTCACGCTCGAGGCGGCGCCGTTGCCCGCCGGGTTCTGGATCAACTGGAAGTCCGGCGACAGTTCGAACTGCTTGTTGATGCGGTAACGGTAGTAAAGCTCCGACACCTTTTCCCAGCCTTGCGCGGTGTAGCCGAAATCCGGTGTTCCATCGCCGTTTGCGTCCAGGATCGCTGAATCGTTGCGGAAATTGGCGCTGATGCGCTGCGCGCCGAAGGCCATGCCGGCGGCGTCGCCGCCGCGGCCCCAGTAGCCGCCGCCGATCTCCGCACCCAGCGATACGGCGCGGTCGAAGCGCAGTTTCCCTTTGGCGCCCTGACCGTAGCGGCCGAATGCGGTGACGCCGTCGCCGATACGCTGGTCGAAGTTCACCCCCCAGCCACCGTGGGCGCTGGCGGTGCCGTCATAATCCGGCCCCTGTCCGTTGTTCCAGGCATAGATGCGGTAGTTTCCGGTCAGGCCGCCGAAGAATTTCTGCTGGGTTTCGGCCTGGGCGATCACCAGCGGGGAGCCGAAGAATTTGACGTAGTTGGCGCCCTGGCCCGCCCCGAACACGCCCAGAGAGAGGCGCCAGTTTTCGGGCTTTGCCTTCTCATTAAAATAGGAGACGCGCAGCCCCGGCGAGAAGCCGTTGGCATCCACGCCGATATCCCCACCCGCGTCGAGCAGCGCGTTGTGCACGAAGACGGTGTTGAGAAACTGGCGGGTTTCGTCGTTGGCGGCGGCATTCTGGTCGAAGAACACGAATGGGTCCATCTTGCCGAAATTGATCTCCAGGGTTTCCCGCGAGCGCGGCTTGAAGCCGCCGAACGGCAGCGGAATGGTAGCCTGGTACCAGGCCTGGCCGAGGATCGCGACGCTGTCGTCCGGCTGGCTCACGCCCGCGACGCGGAACGCGCTGGCATTGGGCTTGGCGAACACGTTGGACAGCGCGTTCAGTCCGTTGCCCTGTCCCATGCGGAATTGGGCGAAGATCTTGCTGTCGGTGTCGCCGATTGTCGGCATGGGCAGGCTGACGAAAACATCGCCGCGGTAGTTGAGCTGGCTTGATCCGATGCCTGCATCGGCGGGCACACCCCTCGCGCCTTGAGCTACCGTGGTCAGGCTGATGCCGGCGGTAACGCCTTCCAGCGCTTCCACCGTGCGCGCCTGTTTAAGCATACCGAGCGACTGGTATTCCACGGCCTTCAAGCGGGTCGCCAGATCCGGCTGGTTCTCGCTCAAGCGGTCGTCGTCCAGTGCAGCTTCCAATTTGGCGTTGTTTTCTTCCAGCGCCTTGACGCGCTGCGCTAACTGGCCTTCTTCCCTGGCCGGGGCGGGTTGGATATTCTTCTCCAGCGCCGCGTTGCGCGTTTCCAGCTTTTCCAGGCGTTCGCTCAACCGGCGCAGTTCTTTCAGCAGTTCCGCCCGGGAAGGGTCGGCGGCAAAGGCGGGGATAGCGCCGGCCAGCATGATGCCGGCGACGGCCGCCGCCAGCTTGCCGGGGTTGATGGGTAGCATGTTAGTAGCCTCCCTTCTTGCCGATGCCGACATAGGTGAACTCGTATTCCACCTCGAACGGCTTGAACCATGGCCGCACTCCGGTCAGGCGGTCGGTGTGGCGGCCGAAATGGCTGTGCGGATTGGCGGAAGGCGGAGAGATGATGTACTTGACATGGTATTTGCCCGGCCCCTTGAGCTTGACGTTGTCGCCGTAGTGCGGGCCATCGTTGGCCACCATCGGCATGAAGTCGCCCGCGATCTTCTCGTTGCTGCCCTGCTTGGTGACCTCGTATTTGACCGCCAGGTAGGGAATCCACGCGCCTTCCTCGAAGCCGTTGGGGTTGCTGGCCAGCGCGTGGATGTCCGCTTCCATGTGCACGTCGGATTCCTCGGCCTTCCGCATCATGCCGTCCGGCTCCATGGTGACCGGCTGCAGGTAGACAGCGGCGATTTCCATGCCATTGCGCTGCTGCGGGGTGCCGATCGGGTATTCCACGGCGTGGGCCGAAAATGCAAGGGTGGCGCCAAGGCATGCGAGCGAGGCGGTAATTGTGCGGGCATGACATTTCATGGGTTTTCTCCGTTGTAAGATAAATGTGCCTCATATAATAATGAGAACAATTCGTATTAGCAAGAAGAATTTTTCAGGGCGATAAAAATCGATAAGCCGAATCGCAAAAAAGATCGGCGGATCATGTCTTGTATGTGAATATTCATTACAATTAAAAACTTTGGATAATCACGGTTTTTTATATGCATAAAGGCTTTGTCGCGGTACTTGTTTCCTGCATGCTGATGCTCTCCGGTTGTGCTACCACGCCTGGGGCAATGGATGCGTCCGTCTCCAAGGTTCAGCCCGCGCCCAAACTCCCGGCACCGAAAGTTGCACTGGTGCTGGGTGGCGGTGCGGTACGCGGGTTCGCTCACGTCGGTGTCATCAAGACCTTGGAGGCGCACGGCATCGTGCCGGACATGGTGGTCGGCACCAGTGCGGGCAGCGTGGTGGGGGCGCTTTACGCCGGAGGCTACAGCGGCTTTGAACTGCAAAAAGTCGCTTGGCAGATGGAACAGGAGAACGTGGGAGACTGGGCCTTGCCGAACCGGGGCTTCGTCAAGGGCGAAATGCTGCAGAACTTCATCAACAAGGCATTGCAGGATCGCGCCATCGAGCGCCTGAACAAGCCATTCGCGGCGGTTGCCACGGAACTGCAAAGCGGCGAGATAACAGTGTTCCGGCGCGGCAATACCGGCATGGCGGTGCGCGCTTCCAGCAGCATTCCCGGCGTGTTCCAGCCGGTCAGCATCGGCGGCAAGGAGTATGTTGACGGCGGGCTGGTGAGCCCGATTCCGGTCAAGGTGGCGCGTGCCATGGGGGCGGATATCGTGATCGCGGTGGATATTTCCAGCAAGCCGCGCTATGCCAAGGTGAACGATACCGTAGACATCATGCTGCAGACCTTCAACATCATGGGGCAGACCATAGGCCGCTATGAACTGGCTGAAGCGGATGTTGTGATTCGGCCGCAAACCGGGATGATAGGTGCAACCGAATTCGACCAGAAGCACCTGGCCATCATGGAAGGGGAAAAGGCCGCGCTAGGCGCGCTGCCGCTTATTCGTTCGAAGCTGCAAAAGGCAGGCGGGAAGTGACCAGACGGCGGGCCCCGTTAAAGCGCTTGACCCAGTAGTTTTCATTCATGTTGACGACTTCGACGCCGCGCCCGGTCACAGAGGCGTGGACGAACTTGTTTTCGCCGAGGTAGATGCCGACATGGGAATAAGCGTGGCGCATGGTATTGTAGAACACCAAGTCGCCAGGCTGAAGCTCGGAAATGGTGATTTTCTGCCCGAACATGCTGATGGCGCGGGCGTTGTGCGGTAGAACAAGTCCTGCAGCCTGCTTGTAAACATAGCTGACGAAACCACTGCAATCCAGCCCGGTTTCGGGCGATTTCCCACCATATTTGTAATTTACGCCCACCAGGCCGAGGGCATATGCCAGCATATCCGAGGCCTGGTCGATGGAGCTGGAGAACACGGTCTGCTGGGATACTGCCGGGTCGGTGGCTTCGCCTGCCCAGGCGGTGCTGGCAAGCAACAAAAATCCGCCGCACAGAAAAAATTGGTGGGAACGAAGCATTCTTTATTTTCTTGTGAAAAGATGCGGGTATTTTAATGATTGTTTCCTTTCCGTCAATAAAAACCACGATTTCATCCGGGGAAATGACTAATATTTAATATGGATCAATAAGAAAAGGATCGACATCATGCCATTCCGCGATCGCAATGAAGCCGCCCGCCGTCTGGTGGAACGCCTTCTTGCCTATAAGGGCAGGAATCCGCTGGTGCTGGCCATCCCGCGCGGCGCCGTGCCGATGGGGAGGATAATTGCCAGGGAGTTGGGTGGGGAGGTGGACGTGGTGCTGGTGAGGAAGCTGCGCGCGCCCTACAACCCGGAGTTTGCGGTCGGTTCCGTGGATGAAAGCGGTTGGGCCTATATTGCGGATTATGCGGCGCAGGCGGGCGCCAATCCCGAATATCTGGAGGCCGAAAAACAGCGGCAGATGGAAACCATGCGCAGCCGTCGCGCCCAATACACCCCGATCCGTCCGCCGATCGACCCGGCGGGGCGCATTGTGATCGTGATCGATGACGGCCTTGCCACCGGCGCCACCATGATTTCCGCCCTGCATGCCCTGCGCTCGAAAAATCCGGAGAAGCTGGTCTGCGCCGTTCCGGTGGCCCCGCCGGACACGCTGGAGAAGGTGGCCCGCTACGCTGACGAGGTGGTGTGCCTGGAGGCGCCGGAATGGTTCCAGGCGGTGGGGCAGTTCTACATGGATTTCCCCCAGGTGGAGGATGAGGAAGTGATCGAAATTCTGCGGCAGGGCACCAAAGCGAATCAATCTGAGTAGACTGTCTCAAGACAGTATCGAGAGCGCCACCAGCAGCATGGCTATGCCCACCGCCAAAGCGCCGAAACTCAGCAAAAGAACGGCCCCGGCGGCACAATCCTTGGCGGTTTTGATGGCGGGATGGATTTCTGGATGGAGGTGGTCGATCAATGCCTCCAGGGCGGTATTGAACAGCTCCGCCGCCAGCACCAGGACCGCCATGATGAAACAAAGCGCCCACCATAACAGGGGCGGGCGGAGCAGCAACAGCGCCACCAGCAGGGCGGCAGCGAATCCGGCCTGTATCCGGAAACTTTGTTCGCTTTCCCAGGCCGCCAGGATGCCTGCCCAGGCAAAGCCGAAACGCTCGTTCAATTTTCTGTTTTTCATGGCATCTCCGGTTCGCGCGCCAACAATACCTGTTTATCCCAGATTATCGTTTGTTCGTCTACCGGGCCCGGTATCCCGCCCCGCCTGGCCAGACGTGCCGGTACACCCGACAGGCTGTCGAGCAGGGTTAGTCGCGGCTGGTTAAAGTCCCTGCCGTCCCGGGGCAGGCTAAACCAGGACAGGGGGTGGATTACCGTTTCCCGCGTCACCGTCCCTACCCACACCGGCTGGGCCGTTTCGCGGAGCACGGTGCCGGTCTGCCAAAGGCGCAGCACCAGGCGCTGGCCCGAAACCGGGTGAATCAGCGCCAACGCTTCGTGGCGGCCATCGTGGACACGTGGCAGCAGCGGCAGTTCCATGGCGGAGCGGGAGGGATCAAGCCACAGCAAGAAATTTTTCCCCGACAGCGGCAAAGGCTCCCGCCAACCTGCCTCCAGGAGGCTGCGGCGCAAGTATTCGGGCGATCCGGCCCATTGCACGGTGAGCGGTTGTTCGTATTCGCCCTCGATATCAATGCGCCAGGCCGGGAGGGTTTGCCAGGCAATCCCCCACCAGTCCTGCTGCGCCATGAACCTGATGTTCTGGGGCACGGCGTAGCTCAGGGTGTCATCCGCGTGGCGGGTCCAGACGTGAAAGCCGCCACTGGCCAGCAGCGCCGAGAACGCCACAACCATCAAGCCCCGGGCAGAAAACGCCGGGGCGGGATGGCGCAAATAGGCAATGCCCAGCAGGGCTAGCCATGCAGTTCCGAAAGCCAAACCTGCCAACACGTCGGAAAGCCAGTGCGCTCCCAGGTACAGCCGGGAAAAAGCGATCAGGATGACCAGCAGGAAGGCCGCGGTCAATACCGCAAGGCGCCCGCGGGCGGGGAGTTCGCGCGCGGCCAGCAGCGCCAGGAAACCGTAGCTGGCCATGCTCATGGTGGCATGGCCGCTGGGAAAAGAAAAGGCGTTAATCCCGTGGTACAAAGGCGTCGGGCGCGGCAGGCGCAGTCCTGCCTTGATCGCCACGGTCAGAGCAGCGGCAAAGCCCACCGCAGCCAGCAAATAGGCCGCCGGACGCCAGGCGCGTTGCACCAGCAGCCAGAGCAGCGCCGCCGATACTACCGGGAGTGTGACCGCCGCGTCGCCCAGCTCGGTGAGCGCAATCATGATCGCGTCACCGAAGGGGGTGCGCAAACCCTGCAAAAAGTGATACGTCGCGCTGTCAATAAGCACCAGGGGATCGCGGGTCAGGACGTCTTCCAGAACGCCAAAAAACCCCCAGACAGCAACAATCAACAGCCCCGCCAATATCAGCAAGGCGCGGGATTCGGGTTGCGTGGGGTCGAGCAGCGCAGCAACCAGCTTCCGTAAATGGCGGTCCCGGCCAGGCGGTGCAGCTATGCTCCAGGCCTGCAAAAACGTCAACCCGCGCTCGATGTGCGGTTGCAGCCATAAAGCAGCGTGGCTGATTCCCCACGCGCCGCCCCAGATCGCCACCACCAGCATCGCCACCGTCACGGCCAGACGCGTTGCCACCGCTTCCGCCAATCTCAGCGATGCGCCAAAAACGACGCCGGGCAGAATATAAGCGGGCGCCCAACCGAGCGCCGATACGATATTCGCCGGATAGAAGCGCACCGGGGGCATGTCGAGCATGCCGGCGATCGCCGGAATAATGGGGCGCATCGGCCCGACAAAGCGGCCCAGCAGGATGCTTTTGCCGCCATGCCGGTGAAAGAATGCCACGCCTTGGTCTATCAGTTGCGGGGAACGGCTAAAAGGCCAGAGAGTTTGCAACTGCTCGCGGTAATGACGCCCCAGCCAGTAGCTGATGGCATCGCCGGCAATGGCGCCTGCCGCAGCCCAGGCCAGCGCGGCCCATAAATTCACCGCGCCGGCGGCGACCAGGGTCCCGATTCCGAACATCGCTAACGCGCCGGGAATGAACAAGCCCACCAGAGCCAGAGATTCGGACAGAGAAACAAGGAAAATCGCGATGCCAACCCAGTAGGGATGCTGTGCGATCCAGATCAACAGCGGATGAGTGGTCAATGGCGCCATTTATCCTGAAAAAAGCGATTAACCACGAATTTACACGAATAAAACACGAATGTTCACGAATAATCAAGAAATTAACGAAATTCACCCGATTCACCTGTTTGGTGAGACGATATTTGTTGTTAACTATTTGTGTTCATTCGTGAACATTCGTGTCATTCGTGGTTAATTACGGTTTTAAGGTTTATGTGCTCGCCTTCTCCTGCTTGCGGAGAAAGGAGCAACCTCGCCCTTCTCCGAAGAGCGGGATCAGGCGGCCTTGCCCGGCCCGAGATTTTGGCTGAACCAGTGAGCGGCGTGTTTCGCTACCTGCTCGAGCGTGCCGGGCTCTTCGAACAGATGGGTGGCGCCGGGGACGATCACCAATTCCTTTTCACACTTCAAAAGCCGATAGGCTGCCTGGTTGAGACCGATTACCACGTCGTCGAATCCCCCCACGATCAGGAGTGTGGAGGCCGCAACCTTGCCCAGGGCTTCCTCGCCGGCAAGGTCGGGGCGTCCGCCGCGGGAGACGACGGCGGAGATTTTGCCGCCTTCAGCGGCAGCCGCCCGCAAGGCTGCCGCTGCGCCGGTGCTGGCGCCGAAATAGCCGATGGAAAGGGACTTTGTGCGGGCCTCGTTTTGCAGCCAACTGGTCGCGGCCAGCAGCCTGCGGGTCAGGAGGGGGATGTCGAAGCGCGTTGCGTAATCCGCGTCTTCATGCTGCGTCAGCAGGTCGATCAGCAGCGTGCCCAAGCCGGCATCGCGCAGTACCCGCGCCACGTAGTTGTTCCTCGGGCTCAGGCGGCTGCTGCCGCTGCCGTGGGCGAACAGCACTATGCCCGAGGCATTTTCCGGCAGCTCGAGCATGCCTTCGAGGGTTACCGGGTCTGCCGGGATATTGACCAACTGTGAAAATTCGGCCGATTTCATGATCACCCCTGGTTTTCGGTTTGGCGGCAGGCGTGCATCGTGACCGGGATGCGGCGCGGCCCGAACGCCTCGGTGAATTTTTCGAAGCGCCCGGCAATCGCCGTGGCGCAATCCGGACAATGCCCGTCATCGGTCAACTTGTAGGCGTTGATCTGGTACCAGTCGCGCTCGATCAAGGGCTTTTTGCAGGAGGGGCAATAGGTGGTGTCGCCCTCCGGGTCGTGGACATTGCCGGTGTAGACGTAGCGCAGGCCTTCCTTCATCGCAATGCGGCGGGCGCGGCCCAAGGTTTCCCGTGGCGTCGGAGGCACATCCATCATCTTGTAGTCGGGGTGGAAGGCGGAGAAATGCAGCGGCACGTCCGCCCCCAGTTCCTTGAACACCCAGCGCGAGAGGGCGGTGAGCTCCTCGTCCGAGTCGTTGTGGCCGGGGATGATCAGGGTGGTGATCTCGAGCCAGACATTCGTTTCGCGGCGCAGGTAAAGCAGCGTGTCGAGGATGGGCTGCAGGTGACCGCTGCACAGATTTTTATAAAAGTCGTCGGTGAAGCCCTTCAGGTCGACGTTGGCTGCGTCCATCTTGGCGTAGAACTCGCGCCGCGCCGCATCGTGCATGTAGCCGGCGGTGACCGCCACGGTCTGGATGCCGCGGGCATGGCAGGCATCGGCGGTGTCCATGGCATATTCCGCAAAGATCACCGGATCGTTGTAGGTAAAGGCCACGCTCTTGCAGCCGTATTTGGCGGCTGCCGCTGCGATGGCTTCGGGCGAAGCTTCGTCCATCAGGCGATCCATGTCGCGCGCCTTGCTGATGTCCCAGTTCTGGCAAAACTTGCAGGCCAGATTGCAGCCCGCGGTGCCGAAGGAGAAAACGCTGGAGCCGGGGTAGAAATGGTTGAGCGGTTTTTTCTCGACCGGGTCGATGCAGAAGCCGGAGGAGCGGCCATAGGTGGTCAGCACCATCTGGCCGTTCTCCACCATGCGCACGAAGCACAGGCCGCGCTGGCCTTCGTGCAGCTTGCAGTCGCGCGGACACAGGTCGCACTGGATGCGGCCGTCGTCGAGTTTGTGCCACCAGCGGGCGGGGTAGTTTTGCATGATGTTTACCTATTTGCTATTAGCCACAAAAAGGCACAAAAAAATCACAATAGACAATAACTTTTTTACGAATTCTGTGGTTCTTGTGCCTTTTTGTGGCTATTCCAGCTCTGATTCCTTCCATTTGTGTACCGTGTAGCGCGCCAGTTTTACCCCCGGCGCCCAGAAATCCACCGGCAGGCCGGCTTTGCGCTTGAGCTGGGCTATGAAAATGCCGGAATCCGGCAGATGTTCCCACACCTGCGGCAGGAAGGTGCTGCGGTAGTGGCCGCACTCGAATAACACGCCGTCAATGCCTGGGCGCAACTGTTCCAGCGCATCCCACTCGTTCCTGAACGTCATCGGCTGCATCGGGGAAAGCAGCGATATTTCTACTTCTGTATAGTCCATCTCCGCCGGCGTCAGCAGGGAGAAGCGCGGGTCACAAAAGGCGGCGGCGTAGGCGTTGGCCTTGACGTCCTCGATCAGCGGGCGGCGTGCCTCCAGGCTGCCGATGCAGCCGCGCAGTTGGCCCCGCTGGGTCAGGGTGACGAAGCAGGCCCCTGGCTCCTTGAGCCACACCGCGCCCTCGTCCGCCTCCATCGGCTGGCCCAGCGCCTGCGAGATGGTGGCGCGGGCGATCGGCAAGAGGATCCGGCCTTTTTCAATGGACATTTGAGCCCTCGTCAATGAAAGCGAAGGCGGCATAGCCGACTACCCGGCTTTTGTCACCGGCGGTGTCGCCGGAATTGCGCAGGTCGAGCAGGCGCGGCCTGAGGTGGTGGTGCTGCGCCGCCAGCAGCAAGCCGTTTACCGGTGTGCCGCCGCAGGCCTGCTCGTGGTTGACGGGCCAATGCAAATCCAGGATCGCCTGCGCGGTGGAGCCGTCGATCCGCTGCGCTTCGAGATAGGGCAGAAAATGAGACAGGTCGGAACTGATCACGATCAGCGTTTCCGGTCCGCCCCACAACCGTTCCAGCACCTCCGCCACTTCCTGCGGCGTGGCGTTGCCCACCGCCAGCGGCACCAGCTTGAAGTCATCGAGCACGGCTTGCAGGAAAGGCAGTTGAACCTCCAGGGAATGCTCCCAGGCATGGGCCGCATCGTATTCCACCACCTGTGGAAAATCGGCGATATGCGCCATTGCCTCCAAGTCGAGAGGCACCACGCCGAGCGGCGTGGCGAAGCCTTCCGCCTCGGGCAAGGCAAGACCGCGCACCGGCACACGGTGCACCGGGCCGAGCAGCACGACGCGGCGATAGATGTCGTGTCCCTGGCGCAGCAGAGTATAGGCGCTGGCGGCGACCGGGCCGGAATAAATGTAGCCGGCATGGGGTACAATAAGCGCCTTGGGAAGGGTCGCCGGCTTAGCGGCGTGCCGCTCCGCCTCTTCCAGCATGGCGTCGATCTCGCCGGCCAGGATGCCCGGGTCGCCAGTGTAGAAGGCGCCTGCAACGGCGGCGGGACGGATCTGTTTCATGGAACCTCCTTGCCAATTACGTGCGGCTATTGCATATGTTTTCAAGATAGACCTATCCGAAGAGAATGCCAAATTACTTTGCCTTGATTCCCGCCGCCGGCTCGGGTTCGCGCATGGGTGGCGAAACGCCCAAGCAATATCTTTCCGTGCTGGGCCGTCCGCTGATTCATTACGCTGTCGCCGCGCTGAGCCGCTGCTCGCGCATCGAGCGCGTTTACGTGGTATTGGCGCCGCATGACAAGTTGTGGCAAACCTTCGACTGGAGCGCGTTTTCCACCAAGCTCCAGGTGCTCTACTGCGGCGGGGCGGAACGTTTCGAGTCGGTGCGCAACGGCCTCGATGCCATCCGCGCGGAGGTCGGCTTCGAGGACTGGGTGCTGGTGCATGACGCCGCCCGGTCCGGATTGAGCGTGGAACTGGTGGACAGATTGATTACCGAGGTGGGCGCAGACCCCTTCGGCGGGCTGCTGGCGGTGCCGGTGGCAGATACCCTGAAGCGGGCTGATGCCGACAACCGCGTGTTGCGCACCGAGCCGAGGGACGGCCTGTGGCAGGCGCAGACGCCGCAGATGTTCCGCTATGGCCTGCTGCAGCGCGCGCTGTCGCTGCTGGGCGGGGCGGTGGTGACCGATGAGGCGCAGGCGGTCGAGCGCATGGGCTTTCAGGCCAAACTGGTGGCGGGCGACATGAGCAATTTCAAGGTGACCTATCCGCAGGACATCAAACTGGCGGAACTGATTCTGGGAGGCAAGGCATGAGAGTCGGCCAGGGGTTCGACGTCCACCAGTTGGTGGCAGGGCGCAAGCTGATCGTCGGCGGGGTGGATATTCCCTACGAGCGCGGCTTGTTCGGCCACTCCGACGCCGACGTGCTGCTCCACGCGATTTGCGACGCACTGCTGGGTGCAGCGGGTCTGGGCGATATCGGCCGCCATTTTCCCGATTCAGACCCGCGCTACAAGGGCATTGACAGCCGTCATCTGCTGCGCGAGGTCATGCAGTTGCTGAAAGATAAGGGCTATGGCGTGGTCAACCTGGATGCCACCATCATCGCCCAGATGCCGAAGATGGCGCCGTATACTGCGCAGATGGTGGCGAACATCGCTGCCGATCTGGAAGTGGCGGCAGACTGCGTCAATGTTAAAGCCACCACCACCGAAAAACTGGGTTTCGCCGGGCGCGGCGAGGGCATTGCGGCGCAGGCGGCATGCCTGATTGCAAGAATAGATCAACCATAACTTGAGAAGAGAACATGGCGGCTGAAATAAAACCAGAGCCCGACACAGATGTCACGTTTGATCAAAAGCTTCAGTTCTTGTTGCGGTCAGATGCCTACCCGGATAGACCGCGGCACGTCGAGGCAGTCGAAACTCATATGTCCTGGGTATTTTTGACCGACAGTTACGCTTACAAGCTCAAGAAGCCGGTGCGGTATGATTTCCTCGATTTCAGCTCGATTGAAGCCAGACAGCGTGATTCAGCGGAGGAAATCAGGTTGAATACACGTCTTGCCCCGCACATCTATTTGGGGATTTTGCCGCTCACCAGAGACGCTGCGGGGTCTCTGAAAATAGACGGTGAGGGTGAGGCAGTGGATTGGCTGGTCAAAATGCGCCGCCTGCCGATTGTTCATATGCTCGATCATGCGA
Organism: Pseudomonadota bacterium; assembly: GCA_021801705.1. GTDB lineage: Bacteria > Pseudomonadota > Gammaproteobacteria > Burkholderiales > Sulfuricellaceae > Sulfuricella. Next base: position 14,915 of record JAJYXP010000073.1, on the reverse strand, counting down.
TCAAGCAGGGAACTGTCGAAACGACGGATGTGAGGCGAGCAGCCGTGGTGCTTGCAAAATTTTATCAGGCCTCGCCGCCGGCCGAACTGAGCGAATCCGAATATGGAGAGAAACTTGAAAAAAACGTGGCCGACAATTTGCGGGAATTGAGCGATCCCGGATATCGGCTACCGGTAGCAGTTGTACGCAAAATTAACGCAGCGCAATTTGCGTTCTTACGGGAAGAATCCGAACTGCTTTATCAACGAGTGCGAGCAGGAAAAATCATCGAGGCTCACGGCGATCTTCGGCCCGAACACATCTGGCTCGGGGTGGAACCGGTTGTCATCGATTGCCTGGAATTCAAGCGCGAATATCGCATTCTCGATGTCGCCGACGAGCTGGCTTTTCTCGCCATGGAATGCGAGCATCTGGGCGCACCATCCGTGGGGCAATTATTCCTCGAAACCTACAGCGAAGTGACAGGGGACAAACCTCCAGAGAAGCTGCTGCATTTCTACAAAAGCTACCGCGCAACCCTGCGCGCGAAGATCACGATTTGGCATATTAAGGATTCCGATGTGCGGAATCCATCAAAGTGGTACAACCTGGCAGGGGAATATCTGCGTCTTGCGGAAGCCCACACGCGAGGGTTCTGAGCCGCTTATACTTCCAGCAGATCCACGATCGACCCGCCCGTGTGGATGTGTGTAATGGCTGCTGCAAAGAGCGGCGTGGCGTCCAAAACTTCCAGTTTTGCCCTGGCAGCCTCCGAACCCAACCGGAACGGCGGTATCGTGTTGGTCACGATGACCTTGTCCAGCGCCTCGTTCGCCAGGACTTCATTGGCAGCACCCACGAACACGCCATGGGATGCGGCCGCATAGACGTGCTTCGCTCCGAGCTGGCGGCATGCCGACGCTGTCCGCAGAATGGTCCCGCCCGTGCTGATCAGATCATCGATAATAAGTGCGATTTTGTCCTTCACCTCGCCGACGATCGTCTCGCCTGAAACCACCCCCTTGCTGCGGTATTTTTCCATGAAGGCGCTCAACACTGTTTTGCCAGTTGCGTTTGCCAGCGCTTGCCTGAACTGCTCGGCGCGCTTTATCCCCCCCACATCGGGCGACACGACAACAACTTCTTGATTACGCACAAGAGGCGCGAAATACCTGACAAACAGCGGCTTGGCTTCCAGATGGTCGGTATGGCAGCGGAAAGCGTTTTGAAAGGCGGCGAGGTTGTGCGCGTCGAGAGTCAGAACACGATTTGTTCCGACAGCCTCAAACAGGCTGGCAACGTAACGTGTAGTGACCGGATCACGCGGTTGGGTCTTCCTGTCTTTGCGCGCGTAACACAAGTAGGGAACAACGGCGGTCACGCTACCCGCCGAGGCATCCCGCAATGCCCCAATGAAAAAGAGCAAGCGGCAAAGTTTATCGTTAACGCTCTGTTCTGCATCTGCGTACAAAGATTGCACGACAAAAACATCCCGGCCCCGCACGTTCACGAGAGGCCGGGATTTATGTTCGCCATCTTCGAATTCTCGTTCCTCGTGCGCACTTAAAGGGGTCCCTAGCGTTTGGCTGATCCTCTCGCCAAATGCACGGCTTGCGTTAAGTGTGAAAAGCATAAGATTTTCATCGCTCATGAGGAAAAGTCGGGCACGTGGTTAAGGAGGTGGAAGGAGATTTAAACAGCCGGCTTCTTTATAGATAGCAGAATGGGCGGTCTTTGCAAGCGATTGCGCCAGCGGGTGTGGCGATCTAAAGCACCGATGTTTATCTGTGTGAATCTGTGGCTAATGTCGAACCTGGGTTAACGGGAACGTCGCAGAGCGACACCTCATCACTCTCCCCCTCTGGGGGAGAGGTAGGAGAGAGGGAACGGACACGGCGGCCGCGACGTTCATCATTCGGGCTGGCGCGGCCGCCATGTCCGTTAGGAAAGAAACTCGTCGCTCTGGAATGCCAGCACGCCGGAACGGCCGGGGATCTCGCCCATGACCACTTCGTGCCGCGGCAGATCGTCCAGTTTCAGCCCCTCGAAGTAATCCTTGAGCGATACCAGCTCGTAGCCTTGTGCCTTCCAGCCGGCGAGCAATTGGTCGAATGCGCCGGCCAGCTTCATGCCTTCCAGTTCCGCGTGCAGGGTGTAGACGTGGCCGGTGGGGGGCGGATTTTCTGTCAGTGAGAGCAGATGCTGCGCCACGTTGTCCGGTGTGATGCCGCCTAGACCAATGAGCTCGTCCAGGGTCGGCAGTGTGGTGGGCAGTTGCGGGCAGACGACGATTTCGGCATTCCAGATCGGGATGAAAGGATGGGTGCCGCGCGTGTCGGAGCAATAGTCGAGGCCCAGGCGCTGCTCCAGGCGCAGGGCATGGACGTTCATCTGCCAGCCGGCGGCGCCGTGGACTCTGGCGGGTTCGCCAAATATTTTTTCGAAGCGGTCGCAAGCCAGCTTCATTTCCCGCGCCGTCCACGCAGCATCCTTCTTCGCCACATGATCCTGCCAGCGGATATGGTCGTAGCAGTGGATGCCGACCTCGAAGCCGTCATCGCGCACCGAGCGCATGATGCCGCCGCAGCGCTTGCCGATGTCAGGCCCCGGCAGCAGGGTGCCGTACATCAGGGTTTTCAGGCCGTAGTGCGCCACGACCGAGGTGCGCGACACCTTTTTCATGAAGCCGGGGCGGAACACCCGCTTGATGGCGCGGCCGGTGCGGTCGGGGCCGAGGCTGAAGAGGAAGGTGGCGCCGGCCTCGTGCTTTTTCAGGAGTTCAACCAGGCGCGGCACGCCTTCGCGGGTCCCGCGATAGGTGTCGACGTCGATCTTCAGGGCAAGTTTCATGGGAAAATAAATTGTAGGAGCGACCTCCCGGTCGCGAATTAGTGATAATCGCGACCGGGAGGTCGCTCCTACAGGATCATTCCACGAGCTTGCGTGCTTCGGCAACTTGGCCGCGGTAAGCTTCATAGATGTGCTTGAGCGCATCGGCCATGGGGACCTGCGGCTTCCAGTCGAGGTCTTTCATGGTGTTCTCGATCTTGGGGATGCGGTTCTGCACGTCCTGGTAGCCCTTGCCGTAGTAGTCGGCGGAAGTGACTTCCAGGGTTTTTACCTTTTTCGCGGTATCGGCGTATTCAGGGTAGGTGACGGCGAGATCCAGCATCATCTTCGCCAGTTCTTTTACCGAGTAGTTGTTGGACGGGTTGCCGATATTGTAGATCTGGCCGGTTGCCACGCCGTTCTTGTTCTCGATGATCTTCATCAGCGCATCGATGCCATCCGAGGCATAGGTGTAGGAGCGCTTGGCGGCGCCGCCGTCCACCAGCTTGATGTTCTCGCCGCGCACGATGTGGCCGAGGAACTGGGTGATCACGCGCGAGCTGCCTTCCTTCGGGGTGTTGATGCTGTCCAGGCCGGCACCGATCCAGTTGAACGGACGGAACAGGGTGAAGTTGAATTCGGTTTTCATGGCGTAGGCCCAGATCACCCGGTCCATCAACTGCTTGGAGCAGGAGTAGATCCAGCGCGGCTTGTTGATCGGGCCGAGGATCAGTTCGGAGTTCTCCGGGTCGAATTCGCCGTCGCGGCACATACCGTAGACTTCGGAGGTGGACGGGAAAATCAGGTGCTTGCCGTACTGGACGCACTGGCGCACGATCGGCAGGTTGGCCTCGAAGTCCAGCTCGAATACCTTGAGCGGTTCCTTGACGTAGGTCGCCGGGGTGGCGATGGCGACCAGCGGCAGGATGACGTCGCACTTCTTGACGTGGTATTCGATCCATTCCTTGTTGATGGTGATGTCGCCCTCGAAGAAGTTGAAGCGCGGGTTGTCCATCAGCTCGGTGACGCGCTCGCTGTACATGTCCATGCCATAGACTTCCCAGTCGGTCGTCTCGAGGATGCGCTTGGAGAGGTGATGGCCGATGAAGCCATTCACGCCCAGGATCAGGACTTTTTTCATCGTTTTTTTCCTATCAAAATAAATTCTATACGCCCAGCGGCAAGGAACCGGTGCCGCTGGCTGCAATCCATTCGTCGGCGCTCATCGCCTTGCCGCCGAGTTCGAAGGCCAGAATCCGCAGCACCTTCCCGTCGCCGCATTCCGCATAGCAGCGGCCATGCTCGCAATAAAAAACCGGCGCTGCCGCGCGACTTTGGCGTTGCGGCTCGATCAGGGTTTTCAGCACCCGCATCGGCTTGCCGGCCAGCAGCGTGTAGGCGCCGGGGTAAGGCGGCGCCACCGCGCGCACCAGGTTGTGAATGGCCAGCGCGCTCTGCAACCAGTCAATTTTACCATCTTCCGGGCGTCTTCCGCCGAAATATCCGCCCTGACTCAAGTCCTGCGGGGTGAGTTGCGCCGTGCCCGCGAGCAGCCCGGGCAGGCAGCGGTCGAGCGCGAATTCGGCGGCGCAGGTGACCTTGTGGAACACCTCCAGCGCGGTGTCGTCGGGCAGGATGGGCACCGCCTGTTGATCGACAATGGCGCCGTTGTCCGGCTTCTCGTTCATCACGTGCAGGGTCGCGCCGGTTTCGCGCTCGCCCTTGATGATCGCCCAGTTCACCGGCACCCGGCCGCGGTACTTGGGCAGCAGCGAGCCGTGCATGTTGTAGGCGCCGCGCGACGGTATTTCCAGCAGCGCTTTTTTCAGCATGTTGCGGTAGTAGAAGGAAAACAGGAAGTCGGGCTGCACCGCGCGCACCTGTTCGATGACTTCCGGCGTGTTGGGGTCGTCCGGCGTGATCACCGGGATGTCATGCAGCGCCGCCAGTTCGGCAACGCTGTCGAACCAGATGTGCTCGTTGGGGTTGTCGCGGTGCGTCACCACCAGCGGGATATTTACGCCGTGGGCGAGCAGCACCGACAGGCAGCGGACGCCTACGTTGTGGTAGGCGAAGACGATGGCGCGGGGTAATGGGGACATGTCTGTGAGTTAGGGTTTTCGTTTAAGCTTGCGGTATCCGCACATCAAACCGGATGGTAAACCTGTTTGGCGCTGCTTTCCAATCCCTGATGGCCAGGATTGGGGCAGGCCGGAAAAAATTGGTTACCGGTATCTCATTATGCGCAGCACCCTTAGAGATAATCCTGAAAAAAGCGATTAACCACGAATTTACACGAATAGCACACGAATGTTCACGAATAATCAAAGAATTAACGAAATTCACCCGATTCACCTGTTTGGTGAGACGATATTTGTTGTTAACTATTTGTGTTCATTCGTGAACATTCGTGTCATTCGTGGTTAATTACGGTTTTAAGGATAATCCCCGTTTTCCCCCGGAGTTCAATCTTGAAACAGCTTACCGATTCGATGCTCGATGCCCTCAGCCAGGCGGCCCGTCTATCCCCGCGCAGGCGCGCCAACCACAATCTGCATGAGGATTTGAGCGACCCGGTGCAGCGCCTCGCCATTGCGATGGAGCCGGATACCTATGTGCGTCCCCACCGCCACCCGCATACCTGGGAAATGCTGTTCCCGTTGCGCGGCCGTTTCGTCGTCCTGCATTTCGACGAGACGGGCACGGTCATCGAGTGCACCGTACTCGGAGAGGACTGCAAGGTGCTGGAAAATCCGGCGGGCACCTGGCATGCCGTTCTGTCGCTGGATGCCGGCGGCATCATCTTCGAGGTGAAACACGGGCCCTATCTGCCCCTGACCGAGGCCGACTGTGCGCCCTGGACCCAGGCCGGCGAAGGCGCAGAGGCTGCGAAGCAGAATGCGTGGTTTGCCCGTGCCCGCATCGGAGACAGGATGCCCGGCGCCCTGTGACCGGTTCCCAAAATTCACCGCCTTGGGTTAAGCTTGCATCTCTTTTCCTTCACACTGAACTGACACCATGGCTCAATACGTTTTCACCATGAACCGCGTGGGCAAGATCGTTCCGCCCAAGCGCCAGATTCTCAAGGACATCAGCTTGAGCTTCTTCCCCGGCGCCAAGATCGGCCTGCTCGGCCTGAACGGTTCGGGCAAATCCACCGTGCTCAAGATCATGGCCGGGCTGGACAAGGACATCGAAGGCGAAGCCACGCCCATGCCCAACCTCTCCATCGGTTACCTGCCACAGGAGCCGCAGCTCGACCCCGTGCATACCGTACGCGAGGAAGTGCAGGAGGCGCTGGGCGAAGTGTTCAGCGCGCAGCAAAAACTGGATGAAGTGTATGCCGCCTACGCCGAACCGGATGCCGATTTCGACGCCTTGGCCGCCGAGCAGGCCCGCCTCGAAGCCATCATCGCCACCAGTGACGGCAATGCCGACCAGCAACTGGAAATCGCCGCCGATGCGCTGCGCCTGCCCGAGTGGGACGCGCTCATCAAGAATCTGTCCGGTGGCGAGAAGCGCCGCGTGGCTCTGTGCAAGCTGCTGCTGTCCAAACCCGACATGCTGCTGCTGGACGAGCCCACCAACCACCTCGACGCCGAATCGGTGGAGTGGCTGGAGCAGTTCCTCACCCGCTTCCCCGGCACCGTGGTGGCGGTGACCCACGACCGCTATTTCCTTGATAATGCCGCCGAGTGGATACTGGAACTCGACCGCGGCCACGGCATCCCGTGGAAAGGCAACTACAGCAGTTGGCTGGAACAGAAAGAAAACCGCCTGAAACAGGAGGAATCCACCGAGTCCGCCCGCCAGAAAGCGCTTCACAAGGAACTGGAATGGGTGCGGCAGAACCCCAAGGGGCGCCAGGCCAAGAGCAAGGCGCGTATCGCCCGCTTCGAGGAACTCAACTCGCAGGAATACCAGAAGCGCAACGAGACCCAGGAAATCTTCATTCCCGTGGCCGAGCGTCTGGGCGACAGCGTCATCGAGTTCAACGGTGTTTCCAAGGGCTACGGCGACCGCCTGCTGATCGACAACCTCAGCTTCCAGGTTCCGCCCGGTGCCATCGTCGGCATCATCGGCCCCAACGGCGCGGGAAAATCCACCCTGTTCCGCATGATCACCGGCAAGGAGCAGCCCGATGCCGGTGAAGTGAAAATCGGCTCCACGGTCAAGATCGCCCACGTCGACCAGTCGCGCGATGCCCTCGGCGGCAACAAAACCGTGTTCGAGGAAATTTCCGGCGGCGCCGACATCCTCACCGTCGGCCGATTCGAAACGCCTGCCCGCGCCTACCTCGGCCGCTTCAACTTCAAGGGCGCCGACCAGCAGAAGATCGTCGGCAGCCTCTCCGGCGGCGAACGCGGACGCCTGCACCTGGCCAAGACCCTGATCGCCGGCGGCAACGTCCTGCTGCTCGACGAACCCTCCAACGACCTCGACGTGGAAACCCTGCGCGCCCTCGAAGACGCCCTGCTCGAATTCGCCGGCTGCGTGCTGGTAATCTCCCACGACCGCTGGTTCCTCGACCGCATCGCCACCCACATCCTGGCCTGCGAAGGCGATTCCAGGTGGACCTTCTTCGACGGCAACTACCAGGAATACGAAGCGGACAAGAAGAAGCGGCTGGGCGAGGAAGGGGCGAAGCCGAAGCGGATACGGTATAAGCCGATTAGCCGCTAGATGCATCCACGCCCTCTTTCCCGAGGGAGGGGGCTGGGGTGAGGGGGTTGTCATTTCGCCTGCTTCATGTAAACTAACTTCAATTAGTCCACTACGAGGCCGCCATGCTCACCGTCAATATCCACGATGCCAAAACCCAGCTTTCCAAGCTGGTCGAACAAGCCGCTCACGGCGAAGCCTTCATCATTGCCAAGGCTGGCAAGCCGATGGTCAAGGTTATCCCGCTGGAACCCGCCGAATCGGGAACGGCTAGTCGCCTGGGATTCATGGCGGGAGAATTTTCCGTGCCGGATGATTTCGACCAGATGGGCAGCAGCGAAATCGAAAGCCTGTTTACCGGACGCAAGGCTTGAACCTGTTGCTCGACACCCGCCTGTTGCTGTGGGCGGCGAGCGAGCCCAAGCGGCTGTCGGCCAAGGCTCGTGCGCTGCTGCTCGACCCCGCCAATCACCTTTTATTCAGTTCCGCCAGCCTGTGGGAGATCAGCATCAAGAACGGGCTCGAACGCTCGGACTTCAATGTTGACCCGCGCCGACTGTGGCGCATGCTGCTGGTGAGTGGCTATCGCGAACTCCCCATCGCCAGCGAACACGCTGTCGCGGTGAACGAGTTGCCGAACCTGCACAAAGATCCGTTCGACCGCATCCTCGTGGCGCAAGCGAGGGTGGAAGGGTTGATGTTGCTGACAGTGGACAAACTCGTTGCAAAGTATGGGGACGGCGTGAGGAAGGTGTGATGAAACCGTGGTCTGTCCCTAATTGCCCCTCCGGCAAAGCCGGAGGCCTATGGGTGAGCGCCTCAAAGGCGCCGATAAAACCGTGAGCCGCCCAAGGCGGCTATTTTTCACTCCTTCCCCCTCGCAGGGGGAAGGTTGGGATGGGGGTTAAGATGCCCATTCTCACGCGAAACTTTCAACCCCCACCCTAACCCTCCCCCTGCCAGGGGGAGGGAATGTTGGAGTGATCAAAGGGGTCAGCATCGCAATAATTCTGGGGTAGAGCCATTAGACTCAGAGTGAATTTGATCCATCACTTCCCCACCCAATTCTCCACTTCCAGCCCCGCCACCCGCGAAAACTCCCCAATGTTGTCGGTGACCAGCATTGCCCCGAGCGCCAGCGCCTGGGCGGCAATCCATAGGTCGTTCGCGCCGATGGGGGTGCCTTTTTCCTCCAGGTCCGCACGGATAAGCCCGTAGTGGCGGCTGGTTTCGGTATCCAGCGGCGCGGCGGGGATGTTTTCGATCAGGCTGGCGAGGCGGGCGCGGTTCTTTTCCACGTGCGCGCTTTTTTCCGCGCCGAATTCCAGTTCGCCGAGCACGATGGGCGAAAGGATCAGGGCGGAGAGGGGGATTTTTTCCAGCCTGCCGATGACGCCCGGCACGCCTTTCATGGCGGCGATGATGATGTTGGTGTCGAGCAGGTAGGCCATTTCCTACTCCAGCGGCGGCACGGGTTCGGGCAGGGAGTCGGCGGGGGCCTCCAGGTCGATGTCGCTCTCGTGCCAAAAAGACCTGAACACGTCCGCCGCCATGCGCGGCTTGTCCGGCACGATGCGCGCCACGATGCGGCCATGTTTGGTGATGGCGATTTCTTCTCCCGCCTCGACTTCGGATAGCAGGGCCGAGAAATGGGATTTTGCTTCGACGATGGGGATGGTTCGCATGGCAGTCCTTCAGAAATGACTATATGGTCATAATATTTTATCTGACCTTGAAATTCAAGCTATTAGGCTGAGCTATCGTGATCTTTTCCTGCCGCGCTATACTTGCGCTTTGTCATCTGAAGCCTGCTTTGCAGCATGACTCCATTTGAAAACCTGCAACCGCGCCCGGTCTGGTCGCACTTCGCCACCCTCTGCGCGATCCCGCGCCCTTCGCTGGGCGAAGCGGCCTTGCGCGAGCACCTGATCGCCTGGGCGGCGCAGCGCGGCATCGCCAGCCAGGTCGACGGCGCCGGCAACCTGATCCTGCGCCGGCCCGCCAGCCCCGGCTGCGAGGCGATGCCCGGGGTGGTGCTGCAAGGCCACCTCGACATGGTGTGCCAGGCCAATTCCGGCACGCTACACGATTTCGAGCGCGACCCGATCCGGGCGGTGGCGCGCGATGGCTGGGTGGTTGCGGAGAACACCACGCTGGGCGCCGACAACGGTATCGGCGTGGCGCTGGCGCTGGCGGCGCTGGAAGAGCCGGGCCTTGCCCATCCGTCGCTGGAGGTGCTGCTTACCGTCAACGAGGAATCGGGCATGGACGGTGCGCGCGGGCTGGCGCCCGGCGCGCTGCGGGGCAGGTATCTGCTCAACCTGGATACCGAGGAATGGGGCCGCTTTTACCTGGGCTGCGCCGGCGGGGTGGACGTCAACGCCCGGCGGACTTGCCGCACCGGGCCGGTGCCGGCGGGTTTCGCGGCCTGGCAGGTGGGGGTGACCGGCCTGCGCGGCGGCCATTCCGGCATCGACATCCACCTCGGCCGCGGCAACGCCATCCGGCTGCTGGCGGAATTCCTGCGCGAGGCGGCTGAAGCAATCGACCTGCGCCTGCTCAGCCTGACCGGCGGCAGCGCGCGCAACGCCATCCCGCGCGAGGCGTTTGCCGTGATCGCCCTGCCCGCCGACGCGGTATCCCGGCTGCAGGAACTGGCTGAAGCTCGTGCGGCGGCATGGCGGCAGCGCTTTCAGGGCAACGATGACGGCGTTCGGCTCGGCTGCCGGGCGCAGGCATCGGCAGTGGGCGAGGCGCTGGCCGGCGAGGAGCGGACGGCGCTGCTGGAATTTCTGCATACCGCGCAGAATGGCGTCAAACAGATGAGCGCCGATTTTCCCGGCGTGGTGGAAACTTCCGGCAACCTGGGCGTGGCCAGCCTCGACCGGGGCGAGTGGCGCGTCACTTTCAAGGTGCGTTCGCTGAAGGATGACCGGGCCGATGCGCTGGCCGACGAGATCGTGAGCCACGCCGTGGCCAGCGCGGCCCGCGCCGAAAAATCCGGCGCCTATCCGGGCTGGACGCCGAACCCGGCTTCACCCCTGCTCGGGCTGTGCGAACGGGTCTACCGCCAGGAGTTCGGCCAGCCCGCCAGCCTGCAGGTGATCCACGCCGGGCTGGAGTGCGGCCTGCTGGCGGCCAGCCACCCGCAGTTGGACATGATTTCCTTCGGGCCGGACATCCGCGGCGCCCATGCGCCGGGAGAAGGCGTCGAAATCGAATCGGTAGGGCGGTGCTGGCAACTGCTCAGGGCGGTGCTGCAGGCGCTGGCAAGCAGCTAATGTAATGCTTCATTCTATTTGGAACTTATTGCTGCGTGGCATCGGGTGTTGTAGGTCGGTCTTCAGACCGACATATCGGGCTAAAGCCCGATCTACAGGGCGCAACGAATAAGCTGCAATAATTCGAAAGCACTACACTAAGGCCATCTCTTTCCCCGTCGAACATGCGGCAATCATCCGCCATGAGGCCATCGACGAAGCAAGTTCACTGGCGCTGTTCATGGAGGGCAATTGGCGATGCAGCGCTCCTCCACGGTTCGCTTGCCGCCGCAGGCAAGAAAGCAGGCGTCGTAGACGGGCTGGCAGCCGCATTCCACCTCGCATTGCTCGTTCCGGAGCCGGTTGAACTCCTCGTCGCGGTTGGGTTTGGCCGGCGGAACAGGCGGAAAAGGGGGGAAATAGAACGGATAGTACGGGCCGGGCCAGGGGCGGTAAAAACCGGGGCCGTACCAGAAGGGGTCGCGCCAACTCAGGAGCTGGTCTAAACGATAACGTTCCAGCTCCCAGCGGTAGCGATCCAGTTCGGCTTCATAGCGCTTGAGGGCCTCGCCGTAACGCGCTTCCACCTGCGGTTCGATGCGCTCCAGACAAGCCTGGTAATCGGCCGTGCAACGCTGCTGGCAGGCTTCCATTTTCTGTCCGCACTTTTCCAGACAGGCGCGACCCTCAGCCGTCACGGGCGGTTCATAATGGTATGCGGTCTGGTAGCGCGGCCCAGAACTGGCGCAGCCCGCCAGGACTACCGTCGCAATAAGCAGAAGCAGGATGCGCATGGAGGGGGGCATGAAGGTCTTTTCTCCAACAGATGGTACGGTTTCGCCAGCCAACAGAGTAAATCCGGGAACGCCAAATTAAGTATAGCCAACTACACCCTCCAAGGATTTGCTCCGGATTCGGCTTTCCGCGGCCATCCGGACTGCTATAATCCATCGCTAACCCGTTGCCGGAATAAAGGAAAAACAAAATGAAGGAAGGCAAGTCCAAACGGCTGCTCCTGGCGGCCCTGGTCGTGATCCTTGTGCTTGCGGGGGCGGGCACGCTGGGGCTCCACTTTGCCGTGAAGGCACTCAAGGCCAAGGTGGAACAAGCTCTGGGACCGGAAAGCGAAGTGGGCGAAATCACGCTCGGCTGGTCCGCCATCGAGGTGAGCCGCGTGCGGATACACGCGCCAAAAAACTGGCCGGCTGAAAACACCCTTCGCGCCCGGCGAATTATCATCGTGCCCGACCTGCGCGGGCTTTTATCCGCCCAGGTGCGGATAAACAGCATCACGGTGGAAGACGGTTATATCTCCATCCTCCGCCCCAGGGAGGGGCCTCTGCGGCTCCTGCCCAGCCTGCTGGAAAAGCCCGCCGGGAATGAGAATAAAGCCAAGCCGCCCGCACCTCCCATCAGCATCGGCAGCGTCGAACTGAAGACTGCAGTGCTCGAATTCTACGACGCCAGCGTCCGCAAGCCTCCCCACAAGCTGCGGCTGGAGCAGCTCAACGCCAGCGTTGAAAACCTGCGGTTGCCGGATCTGGACAGCCGAACTCAACTCAAGCTGGAAGGCGTGATCAAGGGTGTGCGACACGACGGCAAGCTTGCCATACAGGGCTGGATCAAGCTGGCCAGCAAGGATTCGGAAGTCACCACCAAACTCCGGGGCGTGGATCTGGTCGCCCTCCAACCCTATCTCATCAAGGCTTCGGAAACCGGGGTGAAGCGTGGCACGCTCGATCTGGATTTGAAATCTACCGTGCACAACAACAGCATGCGGGCGCCGGGCACGCTGACCCTCTCCCAACTGGAGCTGGTCTCCGCCGGCGACAAATTCGGCACTTTCATGGGTATGCCCCGTCAGGCTGTGGTGGCCGCCCTCAAGAACAACAAGGGCCAGATCAGCATCCGCTTTACGCTGGAAGGCAACCTCAAGGACCCCCGATTCTCCCTCAACGAAAGTTTCGCCAAGCGTCTCGGCGCATCCATGGCCGAAAGCCTCGGCGTCGGCATCGAAGGCCTGGCACGCGGGGTAGGGAGTGCAGCCCAGGGCGTGGGCGGAGTGATTGGCCGGCTGCTCGGCAAGTAGCGGGGCAACAACCCGCTTGGCGGGGTGGCGGCCGCGTGCCTTCCGGGTGAACTACCCGTTTAGCTAGTGGCAAAGAGCGGGTGGCTTGTTTAAACTAGCGCTCCTTATTTCATTCAGACCGTTCAATATGATGGAACTCTCTTACAACGTAGAAGAAGCCGATTTTGAAGAGCTGGTGCTTGCCCGTTCGTACCACATACCGGTGCTGCTGGATATCAGCGCCGAATGGTGCAGCCCGTGCCGTGTGCTGGAGCCGATGCTGGACAAACTGGTGAAAGAATACGAGGGCAAGTTTGTGCTGGCTAAAGTCGATGCCGACGAGAACATGAGGATTGCCGGACGCCACGGCGTGCGGGGCTTCCCGACCGTCATCGCCTACAGCCGCGGAAAGGAAATCGACCGCTTTCACAGCGCGCAGACCACGGGATTCCTGCATCGCTTTATCGACAGCTTTATCGAGCGCCACGCCTCCGGAAGCAACGCAACCGAGACCGTGGTTTAACCCAATGGCAGTTGAACCGCCAAGACGCCAAGTAATGGCGAAGTAAAGGCCGAGGTGGCCAAATCACCCCATGGGCGAGCTGCAAGCGTCCTGTAACGGCATGAGTTTCTTGGCGTCTTGGCGGTTTCAATAGCCGTTTTAGGGGGGAACGGCGCGGCGATGAAAGATCAACCCGGGTCGCCCCCAGCCATCCGCCGCATCTTCTTCGGGATCAGAGGCACCCGCCGCAACTGCCGCACCGCCAATCGTGGGGATTGATCGCCTGATAGAACCAGCGCATATGTGCTTCGTCAATGGGAATGTCGTGCTCGGCAAAAAGATCGCCCAGCCATCCGGCGTTTTCAATAATCCAGTCGTCTTCCGGCAACCCCTCGGCAAAGTCCTCGTCGTCGGGGTAGATATAGCTGAATATGCCGAAGGTGCCCATGTCCGCATCGCGCCGAACGGCGCCCAGTTCCACAGGCCGCCCCAGGTAGTGGATCTCCCATTCACCCAGGCACAGGTTATTGCCTTTGGCAGACCAGCGGGCGGAAAAGGGGTTCGCCGGGCTGGATCCGGCAAGCACGGCATGGGCGGGTAAATTCATGGCAGTTTAACGGGCCTCGAATTACTTACCTACAACCGTAATCCGCGCCCCAAGGCATTCGACGACCTGTCCGGCACGGATTTTTGCTGTTTTGCGGCTCTCGGGTTGACCGTCCACGGTTACTTCACCCCCGGCGACCAGGGCTTTGCCGCGTCCCCCGCTTTCCGCCACGCCGGCGAGTTTGAGCAGGTTGCAGAGTTCGATGTGTTCGCCATTAAGCCGGAGTTCGACGGTTTGCATAGAGGCCCTCTGAAATGAGTATGCAAAGGTATGACATCCCGATTTCAGTGTCAACCACTGCGATAGACGGGAAAAGGCATGCGCCCGGCACCAGCAGTCAGTCAACTTAAAACGACTGTACGTTTTTTTGTAGGTGCGAATTCATTCGCACATTTGGCCGAATGAATTCGGCCCTACTTCTTCCCTTTGGGATCGGGCGCATGGGCGGGATGGCTCTTTTTCCACGCCTCCAGGCAGTCCAGTCCACAAAAGTACGCGACGTAATCCGGGCCATCGAGGGTGAGCCCCGCAGTTTGAGGGATTTCAGCCATACAGACGCTGCATGTCAGCGGCGTGCATCGATCTTCTTCCGAGCAGTTGGCAATGGGCGCACCGGTTGGGGTTATGGGTTTCATGATGTTCCTCCTAATAAAAATTGGATTGAAAGGACGCAGAAAAATTCAATCGGAATGTGACCGAATGTGTTTCCGCATTAAAGCGATCGCCGTAAAAAATAACCGGCCCATCAATCCAATCAACGGCTTCAGCACTTCAGTTTATGCTAAAAATAGTGGATGCCCGAATTCGCTTATGCTCTCCCCAAGGCCAGCCAACAAGGAAATCGCTCGGATCGCATGGAATTTACAACCCCAAATCAGGTATTCTTCATATCCTTAAGCGTTTGCACTCCGAATGAGTGCGAACCTCATGTAACCGCAAAAGTGACCCTATGGCCCTTAAAGCAACGATTTTCAAGGCCGATCTGCAAATCGCAGACATGGACCGCAA
>JAJYXP010000021.1:41489-50093 GCA_021801705.1 Pseudomonadota bacterium | reverse complement strand
CCCTGCGCCTTTTTCAGTCAGCCGGTTAATCCCAGCTCAACGCCCCCCCACTCTGATACTCCGTCACCCTCGTCTCAAAGAAGTTCTTCTCCTTCTTCAAATCCATCATCTCGCTCATCCACGGGAACGGGTTGCTCGCCCCCGGATAAAGCTGGTCCAGCCCGATCTGCTGGCAACGGCGGTTGGCGATGAAGCGCAGGTATTCCTTGAACATCGAGGCATTCATGCCGAGCACGCCGCGCGGCATGGTGTCTTCGGCGTAGGCGTATTCCAGCTCGACCGCCTTCCTGATCAGGCCGGCGATCTCGACGCGGAATTCCGGCGTCCACAGATGGGGGTTTTCCATCTTGATCTGGTTGATCAGGTCGACGCCGAAGTTGAGGTGCATGGACTCGTCACGCAGGATGTACTGGTACTGCTCGGCGGCGCCCACCATCTTGTTCATGCGGCCCAGGGCGAGGATCTGCACGAAACCGACATAGAAGAAGATGCCTTCCATGATGCAGGCGAAAACGATGATAGAGCGCAGCAGCTTCTGGTCGTCTTCCGGCGTGCCGGTCTTGAAGTCCGGGTTGCACAGGGTGTCGATGAAGGGAATGAGGAACTCGTCCTTGTCGCGGATCGACGGGATCTCGTGGTACATGTTGAAGACTTCGCCCTCGTCCAGCCCCAGGCTCTCGACGATGTACTGGTAGGCGTGGGTGTGGATGGCCTCTTCGAACGCCTGGCGCAGCAGGTATTGGCGGCATTCCGGCGCGGTGATGTGGCGGTAGGTGCCGAGCACGATGTTGTTGGCGGCGAGGCTGTCGGCGGTGGTGAAGAAGCCGAGATTGCGCATGACGATGCGGCGCTCGTCCTCGGTCAGACCGTTGGGGTCTTTCCACAGCGCGATGTCGCGGTTCATGTTCACTTCCTGCGGCATCCAGTGGTTGGCGCAGGCATCCAGATACTTCTGCCATGCCCACTTGTACTTGAACGGCACCAACTGGTTGACGTCGGCGTCACCGTTGATGATGCGCTTGTCCTCCGCCTTGATGCGGCGGGTATCGTGGATGCCGGTGAGCGCGGCGGAAACCGGTTCGGCGGCCGGCTGCGGCGCGGCTTGCGGCATGGGCGCGGCGGGCTTGGCGGGGGTGGTGTCTTCGAAACTCAGCATATTATTGTCTCCATTTAATTTCTTGTTTCACCGCAAGGGACGCAAGGTTACGCGAGGTAAGGCAATACAAACCTTTGCGAACCCTCGCGTCCTTAGCGGTAAATAAAGCTTTTTACTGGCAAGCCTCACATTCCGGATTATCAATCGAGCAGAACTTGGTCTCGGCCGCGACGCCCCCGTCCATACCCGTAAAGGGCATCCCCGACGAGCCCACGCCGCCTTGCGGCGGGGTCGTCGAGACCGGCACGGCGTTCAGCGCGCCCGCCTTGGAGGTGGATTTCTCGGCGTGCGTGGCGCCCAGCGAGCGCAAATAGTAGGTGGTCTTGAGTCCGCGCAGCCAGGCCAGGCGGTAGGTTTCGTCGAGTTTCTTGCCGGAGGGCTGGCCGATGTAGATGTTGAGGCTCTGCGCCTGGTCGATCCACTTCTGGCGGCGCGCGGCGGCTTCGATCAGCCAGCTCGGATCGACCTCGAAGGCGGTGGCGTAAAGGCTGCGCAGGTCCGCCGGAATGCGGTCGATCCTGCTCAGGGTGCCGTCGAAATACTTGAGGTCGGAAATCATCACCTCGTCCCACAGGCCGGCGGCTTTCAGGTCTTCCACCAGGAACTGGTTGACCACGGTGAATTCGCCCGACAGGTTGGATTTGACGTAGAGGTTCTGGTAGGTCGGCTCGATGCTGGCGGAGACCCCGACGATGTTGGCGATGGTGGCGGTCGGCGCGATTGCCAGGCAGTTGGAGTTGCGCATGCCGAACTGCTTGATGCGTGCGCGCAGGGCTTCCCAGTCCAGGGTGGCGGACTCGTCCAGCTCGAGGTAGCCGCCGCGCGCTTCTCTCACCATGCTGTTTCCCTCGTGCGGCAGGATGCCGCGGTCCCACAGGCTGCCGCTAAAGGTGGCGTAGCGGCCGCGCTCTTCGGCCAGCTCGGTGGAAGCCATGTAGGCGTAGTAAGCGACCGCCTCCATGCTGCGGTCGGCGAATTCCACCGCATTCTGGCTGGCGTAGGGGATGCGCATCGCATGCAGGCAATCCTGGAAGCCCATGATGCCCATGCCCACCGGGCGGTGCTTGAGGTTGGCGTTGCGCGCCTTGGCCACGGCGTAGTAATTGATGTCGATGACGTTGTCGAGCATGCGCATGGCGGTGCGCACCGTGCGCTGCAGCTTGTCGGTGTCGAGCGTGCCATCCTGATTGATGTGTGCCACCAGATTGACCGAGCCCAGGTTGCACACCGCGATTTCGTGCTCGTTGGTGTTGAGCGTGATCTCGGTGCAGAGGTTGGAGCTGTGCACCGTGCCGACGTGCTGCTGCGGGCTGCGGATGTTGCACGGGTCCTTGAAGGTGATCCAGGGATGGCCGGTTTCGAACAGCATGGTGAGCATCTTGCGCCACAGCTGCAAGGCGGGGATTTTCTTGAACAGCTTGAGTTCGCCGCGCGCGGTCTTTTCTTCGTAGGCGGTGTAGGCTTCCTCGAAGGCCTTGCCGAACTTGTCGTGCAAATCGGGTACGTCGTTCGGGCTGAACAGGGTCCAGTCGGCGCCTTCCATCACGCGCTTCATGAACAGGTCGGGAATCCAGTTGGCGGTGTTCATGTCGTGGGTGCGGCGGCGGTCGTCGCCGGTGTTCTTGCGCAGCTCCATGAACTCCTCGATGTCGAGGTGCCAGGTTTCCAGGTAGGCGCAGACCGCGCCCTTGCGCTTGCCGCCCTGGTTCACCGCCACCGCGGTGTCGTTGACCACCTTGAGGAAGGGCACCACGCCCTGCGATTTGCCGTTGGTGCCCTTGATGTGGGAGCCCAGCGCGCGCACCCGGGTCCAGTCGTTGCCCAGGCCGCCGGCGAATTTGGAGAGCAGCGCGTTTTCCTTGATCGCCTCGTAGATGCCGTCGAGATCGTCGCTCACCGTGGTGAGGTAGCAGGAAGAAAGCTGGCTGCGGCAGGTGCCGGCGTTGAACAGGGTCGGCGTCGAGCTCATGAAATCGAAGCTGGAGAGCACGTTGTAGAACTCGATGGCGCGCGCCTCGCGGTCGATCTCGTTGAGGGAGAGGCCCATCGCCACGCGCATGAAGAAAGCCTGCGGCAGCTCGATGCGGCGCTCGTCGATGTGGAGAAAATAGCGGTCGAACAGCGTCTGCAGACCGAGGTAGCCGAACTGCAGGTCGCGCTCCGCTTTCAGGGCTGCGCCCAGGCGCTTGAGGTCGAACTGCGCCAGACGCTCGTCGAGGCGCTCGGCGGCGACGCCCTGCTTGATGAAATCGGGAAAATATTCGGCGTAGCGCATCGCCATGTCGGCCTGGGTCGCCGGCTCGCCCAGCACTTCCTTGCGGATGGTGTCGAGCAGCAGGCGCGCGGTGACGAAATTGTAGGCAGGATCCTTCTCGATCAGGGTGCGTGCGGAGAGTATGGCGGACTTGCCCACTTCCTCGACCGGCACGCCGTCGTACAGGTTCTTCAGGGTGTGTTCGAGTATCGCCTGCGGATTGACCGCCGCCCCCAGCCCTTCGCAGGCCGATTGCAGCAGGCCGTTGAGGCGCTCCATGTCGAGCGGGCGGGTCGTGCCGTTCTCGCTGACGTTGATCACATGCTGCGCGGCTGCTGGCTGCGCCTGTTTTTGCCGGGCGCGTTCCTGCGCCCGCTGCTCGCGGTAGAGCACGTAGGCGCGGGCGACGTCGTGCTCGCCGGAGCGCATCAGGGCGAGTTCCACCTGATCCTGGATGTCCTCGATATGGAAGGTGCCGCCGTTGGGCTGGCGGCGCATCAGGGCCGACACCACGTTTTCGGTCAGCGCGGCGACGATCTCGCGGATGCGCGCGGATGCCGCACCCTGCCCGCCATTGACGGCGATAAACGCCTTGGTCAGGGCAATGGAAATCTTGGCAGGCTCGAAGCCGACCACGGAACCGTTGCGGCGGATGATCCTGTACTGGGCATAAGCGGATTCCCGGCCTGCCGGGATATCGCTGCTGCCGTAATTCGATGCGGCAAAGGGAGAGGGCGAAACAGAATCGGTAGCCAACAGCATGGGTTGATCTCCTCCTAAATATTATTGTGGTATTGCGTGACGGGCCTCTTGGCTCTTATCCACAGGTTGTTCGACGACTTTTCCACAACATGTAGTGTTCTGCCAATATCAATACCACTAATTCTAGTGCCGTAGTTGACAAAACGCAACCTGATTTTGGCATTCCCTTGTCATCCGGAACCGCCTCACCCGCACTTGCATCCGCGCTTGTAAAACACGAGTTTGTTGAATAGTCTGAAGAAAGGGTTCAAACCAATGCAAGCACCCCCCCAAACAGTATTCGTCGCGCGCGGCCTGACCAAGACCTACCACATGGGGGAAGTCGAGGTTCCCGCTCTGCGCGCGCTGGATATCGAAATCTACCAGAGCGAATTCATCGTCTTGCTGGGGCCTTCGGGCAGCGGAAAATCGACCCTGCTCAACATCCTCGGCGGCCTGGATACCCCCACCAGCGGGGAGGCGTTCTGGCGCGACCACAACCTGGCCACCGCCGACGAGCGCGAGCTGACGCGCTACCGGCGCGATCACGTCGGCTTCGTATTCCAGTTCTACAACCTGATTTCCAGCCTCACCGTGCGCGAGAACGTGGCCTTGGTGACCGAAATCGCGCCCGACCCGATGACGCCCGAAGAAGCGCTGCAACTGGTCGGACTGGAACAGCGCATGGATCATTTTCCCTCCCAGCTCTCCGGCGGCGAGCAGCAGCGCGTGGCGATCGCCCGCGCCATCGCCAAGCGCCCGGACGTGCTGCTGTGCGACGAACCGACCGGGGCGCTCGACTACGAGACCGGCAAGGTGGTGCTGGAAGCGATCGCCAGGATCAACCAGGAACTCGGCACCACGGCGGTAGTGATCACCCACAACGCCTCCATCGCCGGCATGGCGGACCGGGTGATGCACCTGGCCAATGGCCATATCGTCGCGGTGGAAACCAACCCGCACAAAATCAGCCCGTCGGAGCTGTCATGGTGACTTCAGAACCTTATTTACCGCAAAGGCGCAGCGGCGCAAAGAAAATCCGCAAAGGTTTTTCTTTGCGTAAACTCTGCGTCTTTGCGCCTCTGCGGTAGGTTTTACCCGCAATGAAAACTCTCGACCTCAAGCTGCTGCGCGACCTGTGGCACATCAAAAGCCAGGTGCTGACCATTGCGCTGGTGGTCGGCAACGGCGTCGGCGCATTCGTCACCCAGCTGTCCACCTATGATTCCCTGCAGTGGTCGCGCCTGTCCTATTATGAAGCATCACGCTTCGCCCAGGTCTTCGCCGACGTGAAACGGGCGCCGCAAGCGGTGGAACAGCAAATCGCCGCATTGCCCGGCGTGGCGGATGTGGAAACCACAGTGGTATTCGATGTCACGCTGGACATTCCCGAGGTGGCTCAACCGGTGGTCGGGCGCATGATCGGCCTGGCAAACGCCGGGCAGCCGCGCATGAACCGTCTTACGCTGCGCCAGGGACGCCTGCCCGAAGCGGACCGGGCGAACGAGGTTCTGGTCTCCGAAGCCTTTGCCAAAGCGCGCAAGCTCAAGCCCGGCGATCACCTGACGGCGATTTTGAACGGCAAGCGCGAAGCTTTGCACATCGTCGGCGTTGTCCTGTCCCCGGAATATGTCTTCTCCTCGCTCGGCGCATTCCCCGACGACAAAAGCTTCGGCGTATTCTGGATGAACCGGGAACACCTGGGAAGCGCCTTCGACATGGAAGGCGCTTTCAACCACGCGGTGTTGCGGCTTGCGCCGGACGCCGGCGAACAAGACGTCATCGCCGCCCTCGACCGCCTGCTGGAGCCCTATGGGGCGCTGGGCGCCCATGGGCGGGACGAGCAGCTCTCCCACAAGATTCTCAGCCAGGAAATCAACCAGCAGAAGAGCATGTCCATGGTCTACCCGACTATTTTTCTGGGCGTCGCGGCATTTTTGCTGAACGTGGTGCTCAGCCGCCAGGTGGCCACCCAGCGCGGGGAAATCGCCGCGCTGAAAGCGCTCGGCTATACCGACCTGGCGATTGCCGCGCACTACCTCAAGCTGGTGCTGGTCATCGTGCTGATCGGCATACTCGGCGGCTTTGCCATCGGCGCGTGGCTGGGCCACTTTATGACCGCCATGTATACCGAGTTCTTTCATTTTCCGCGTCTCAGCTATCGCATCCAGCCCTGGATTTTCCTGGTGGCAGCCGGAGTGAGCCTGCTTGCCGCCATCGCCGGTGCACTCGGCACCGTGCGCAGCATCATGCGGCTTGCCCCTGCCGAGGCGATGCGCCCGCCTGCGCCCGTACGTTACCGGCGCATGCTGCTGGAGCGGCTCGGGCTGGAGCATTTGCTCAGCCCGCAGGCGCGCATGATAGTGCGCAACCTCGAACGGCGCCCGTTTCGGGCTGCCTTGACGGCATTCGGCATTGCCAGCTCGGTCGCCATCATCGTTTCCGGGATATTCTGGCGCGACGCGCTGGATTACATGATCGCCGTGCAGTTCAACGCGGCCGACCGGGGCGATGCCAGCATCGCCTTCACCCAGCCCGTTGCGGCCCGGTCCCGCCATGAAATCGCGCACCTGCCGGGCGTCCTCGCCATCCAGGTAGCGCGCAGCGTGCCGGTGCGGCTGCGCGCCGGCCATCGCGCCTACCGCACAGTCGTCCTGGGCCTGCCCGCGAACACCGGCTTGAGGCGGATGCTGGATGCCGATCTGCGCCAAATCCCCTTGCCCCCGCATGGCGTCCTGCTCACCGATCGCCTGGCGGATCGCCTCGGCCTCAAGGTCGGCGACCGATTGATTATCGAATCTCTGGAAGGCACGCGCGCCAGGCGCGAGGCCGTTGTTGCCGGCCTCGTCAACGACCTGATCGGACTGTCGGCCTACATGGAAATCGGCGAGTTGAACCGCCTGATGGACGAAGGGGATTCAATCTCCAGCGTGGCGGTGATGCTGGATCAATCGCAGACGAAGGATTTTTATGCACGCCTCAAGGAAATGCCCAAAGTCGCCACCGTAGCGATCAAGGCGCTGTTGCTGCAGAATTTCAGGGAGACCTCCGCGAAAAACGTCTTGTTCTTTACCACCCTGGTGACCGTGCTGGCCGCGGGGATTGCGGTCGGCGTGGTCTACAACAGCGCCCGCATCGCGCTGGCCGAGCGGACCTGGGAGCTGGCCAGTCTGCGCGTGCTGGGCTTTACCCGCCGCGAGGTTTCCGCCCTGCTGCTGGGCGAACTCGCCATCGAGCTTGCCGTCGCCATCCCGCTCGGGCTGTGGCTCGGCTACCTGCTTTCGGCGGCCATCGTTGCGCTGACGCATACCGAAACATTCTCCATTCCGGTTATCATCGAACCCAGAACCTATGCCTACGCCGCCCTCACCACCCTGGCCGCCGGCCTGGCCAGCGCCCTGATCGTGCGCCACCGGGTGGATCACCTGGATCTTGTCGCAGTTCTGAAAACAAGGGAATGACATGCGCTGGAAAAAAAGCATTTTCACTCTCCTCGCGGGACTCGCTCTCATCGTCGCCCTGGTCTGGGCCTTCCTGCCGCAACCGGTGCCGGTCGAGGTGACGGAAATTACCCGCGGCCGCTTCGAACAGATCATCGAGGAAGACGGCAAGACCCGGGTACGCGAGCGCTACGTGGTGTCCGCCCCGCTCGCCGGCGAACTGCAACGGATCAGGTTCAAGGCCGGCGACCCGGTCACTGCCGGCATGACGCTGGCTGTCATCGATCCCGGCGCGCCGGCCTTGCTCGACGTGCGCTCGGAACGCGAACTCACCGAGCGCTTGGGCGCGGCGGAAGCGGCCAGGCTGCGCGCCGCAGCCGCCGTCGAACGCGCCCGGGCAGCGCTGGACAAATCCCGTGCCGACCTGGAGCGCACCCGCAAGCTGGCGGAAAAAGGCTTCGTTTCAGCCAGCCAACTGGAACAGGCAGAACTTGAAACCAAGACAAACACGCGCGAACTGGAGGCAGCAAAGTATGCCGGACAAGCGGCGGCGCACGATGTGGCGATGGCCCGTGCGGCCCTGCTGCATGGCAGGGGCGGCGCGGCAGGCAGGCCATCGGGGCGGCGCTGGGAAGTGCGCACCCCGGTTTCCGGCCACGTGCTGAAGGTGATGCAGGAGAGCGCAGCCACCATCCCGGCCGGCGCGCCTCTGCTGGAGATCGGAGAGCCCGCCGAGCTCGAAGTGGTGGTGGACGTGCTCAGCACCGATGCGGTGCAGATCAAGCCGGGGGCAGCAGTGCGTCTTGAGCGCTGGGGCAGGGCGGAGCCGCTCGAAGGCCGGGTCAGGCGGGTGGAACCGGCAGCCTACACCAAGGTTTCCGCCCTCGGGGTGGAGGAGCAGCGGGTCAACGTGGTGATCGATCTCACCTCCCCCGCCGAAAAATGGCAGGCTCTCGGCGACGGCTACAGGATGGACGCGCGCATCGTCGTGACAAGCCTGGACGATGCGGTCA
>JAJYXP010000021.1:0-41389 GCA_021801705.1 Pseudomonadota bacterium | reverse complement strand
GGGGTGGAGGAGCAGCGGGTCAACGTGGTGATCGATCTCACCTCCCCCGCCGAAAAATGGCAGGCTCTCGGCGACGGCTACAGGATGGACGCGCGCATCGTCGTGACAAGCCTGGACGATGCGGTCAAGGTGCCGGTCAGCGCGCTGTTTCGTGCGGGCGGCGAGTGGGCGGTGTTTACGGTTACCGAAGGCCGGGCCGCCAGGCGCATCGTGCATCTGGCCCGGCGCGGCGGACTGGAAGCCGTTGTGTCCAAGGGCCTGGCGCCCGGCGACCGGGTCATCGTTTATCCCGGCGATGCCATCAAGGAAGGGCTCCGCGTGAGCGTGCGGTAAAACACCTCCGTACTTGGTGTATGATTTAGCCTCTTGCGCACGATCTGTTCACTGACAATGAAAAACACCGCCATCCTGCTGATTTCCTGCCCGGACCGCAAAGGCCTGGTCGCAGGCATCGCCGATTTTCTTTACCGCCATAACGCCAATATCCTCCACGCCGACCAGCACCAGGACAGCGAGCTGGGTCTGTTCCTGATGCGCGTCGAATGGGATCTGCACGACTTCGGCCTGAATCCGGAACAGTTCGCCCAGCTCTTCGCCCCGATTGCCGAAAAATTCGGGATGCAGTGGCGCCTGGCGCTGTCGGCCCAGCGCCCCCAGGTGGCCATCTTCGTTTCGCGCTACGACCATTGCCTGGCCGACCTGCTCTACCGCCACCAGAGCGGCGAGCTGCACTGCGACATTCCGCTGGTCATCGGCAACCACGACGACACCAAATGGATTGCCGATTCCTACAAAATTCCTTTCCAGCACATCCCGGTGCTCAAGGACAGCAAACACGAAGCGGAAAAAGACCAGATCGCCCTGCTGCGCCACCACCACATAGACCTGATCGTTCTCGCACGCTACATGCAGGTGCTGTCGGCAGACTTCATCAGGCACTATCCCAACCGCATCATCAACATCCACCATTCCTTCCTGCCCGCCTTCCTTGGCGCCAAGCCCTACCACCGCGCCTTCGAGCGCGGCGTGAAGCTGATCGGCGCGACCAGCCACTACGTCACCGAAATGCTCGACGACGGCCCGATCATCGAGCAGGATGTCGCCCGCATCTCCCACCGCGACGCGATCGGCGACCTGGTCCAGAAAGGCCGCGACCTGGAAAAGGTGGTGCTGTCGCGCGGGGTGCGCTGGCATATCGAAAACCGCATTCTGCTGTACGCCAACAAGACGGTGGTTTTCGACTGACACCCGCCCAAGGCCGGTACTGCATGGCCGTCCAAGACCGGCCTTCTCCGGAGTTTGGCCCGGTATTTTACTGCAGCGGAAATACGCTATAAACCTGAAAAAAGCGATTAACCACGAATTTACACGAATAAAACACGAATGTTCACGAATAATCAAAGAATTAACGAAATTCACCCGATTCACCTGTTTGGTGAGACGATATTTCTTGTTAACTATTTGTGTTCATTCGTGAACATTCGTGTCATTCGTGGTTAATTACGGTTTTTAGGATAAATTAAATATCGGCACTATTGGCCAGGGGGAACGCTTCATGAACAAATTCCTCGATTTCTCCATCAGGAAGAAACTGGTGGTGCTGACAGTGCTGATCAGCGGCGCGTCCTTGCTGCTGTTCACAGTGGCAACGATTACGCGCAGCCTGTTGATCGAGCCGCAGAGAGTGTCCGAGCATGTCGGAATACTGGCTGCGGTGATCGCCGGGAACACGGCATCGCCCCTGATGCTCAACGATCCGCTTGCGGCGGCGAAAACGCTCTCGGCGCTGCGCGCCGAGCCGAGCATCACCTATGCCTACGTCTACGACAGCAACAACCAGCCTTTCGCCGGATACGCGAGGGGGCAAACGAAGGTGGGCGGCACGGTGGACTCGCGCCACCACACCAGACATCAGGCCATGATTGCCGCGCAGGCGGCTGGTGACAGCGTGGAGGAAGGCCATGTCGAGGCATTCCGCCCCATTCTGCATCAAGACCAGCGGCTGGGAACGATTTTCATCGAGGCCGACCTGGGGCGGCTGCATGCCCTGCTGGCGTGGGATATCGCCGCCATCGCCGCGATCTCGCTGCTTGCCCTGTTGCTCGCCGTCATTCTGGCATCCCGCCTGCAGCGGATGATTTCGCAGCCGGTGATTCAACTGGCGCAAACTACGGCGCGCGTGTCGCAGGAGGGTGTCTACGGGCTGCGCGCGCAAAAAACCGGCCACGACGAAATCGGTACGCTGGTGGATAGCTTCAACGACATGCTGGCACAGATCGAGTTGCGCGACGAAAAGCTGGCAGAACTGCTGGAAGCGCGCACCGGCGAGCGCACTTTCCTGCAGAACATCATCGACGCCGTGCCCGATCCGATCATGGTGATCGGCTCCGATTATCGCGTCCTGCTGATGAACAAGGTTGCGAGGAAAGATTTGAGGCCGCAATGGCGGCGCCTCTCCCCTGATTATCGCGTCCTGCTGATGAACAAGGTGGCGAATCTCAGGGCCGGACTCCCCGGCCAACCCGGGGGCGTGCCGATCCTGTGCCACCAGATTTCGCACCACAGCGCGATTTCCTGCGGTGATCACATCTGCCCGATGGACGAGGTGCGCCTGCACCGGCAGCCGCTGGTGGTGGAACACGAGCACTACAACGACGATGGCCAGCTCAGGATAATGGAGGTGTCGGCCGCCCCCCTGCTGGACAAGAATGGAAGTTTCATCGGCATCGTCGAATCGGCACGCGACATCACCGAACGCAGGCAGGCGGAAATAACGTTGCTGAAGAACCAGCAGTACCTTGATCACATGGCGCACCACGACCCGCTCACCGGGCTGCCCAATCGCCTGTTGTTCCAGGATCGTTTCCAGCAGGCGATCCTGAAGGCCGGCCGCGAGCACAGAATGGCGGCCCTCCTGTTCCTGGATCTGGACCGTTTCAAGTACGTCAACGACAGCTTCGGCCATCAGGTGGGCGACCAGGTTCTGCAGGCTGTCGCACTAAGACTCAAATCCTGTGTGCGC
Organism: Pseudomonadota bacterium; assembly: GCA_021801705.1. Taxonomy (GTDB): domain Bacteria; phylum Pseudomonadota; class Gammaproteobacteria; order Burkholderiales; family Sulfuricellaceae; genus Sulfuricella. Next base: position 38,367 of record JAJYXP010000021.1, on the reverse strand, counting down.
GAAATGGACACGGTGGCGCGCCTGGGGGGAGACGAATTCGCCGTCACCCTGGAAGGTATCGAGGGCACCGATACCGCCTCACATGTCGCGTGCAAGATCATCGAAGCCCTGGCAAGCCCCTTCGAGATCGAACAACTCGAACTGTTCATCGGCACCAGCATCGGCATCAGCCTCTACCCCGCCGACGGCGAGGACGCCGACACGCTGGCGAAAAACGCCGACAGCGCCATGTATCTCGCCAAGGAGGCGGGGCGCGGCAATTTCCAGTTTTTCACCCCCGCCATCAACGCCACGGCGAGCCGCCGCCTGACGCTGGAAAACCATCTGCGCAGAGCGCTGGAGCGCAACGAACTGAAGGTCTATTACCAGCCCCAGGTCGACCTTGGACGACAGAAAATCGTCAGCGCGGAGGCTCTGCTGCGCTGGGAAAACCCGGAAATGGGATTCCCTCCCCCGGCTGAGTTCATCCCGATCGCCGAAGAGTCCGATCTGATCGTATCCATCGGGGAGTGGGCCATGGAAACCGCCTGCGCGCAAATCAAGGCATGGGATAATGCCGGCCTGCCGCCGTTGCGGGTGGCGGTCAACCTCTCGGCGCGGCAGTTCCGGCAACGTGATCTGCTGGCCAGTGCGCAGCGCATCCTTTCCGCCCACCAACTGGGTCCGCACCGGCTGGAGCTGGAGCTCACGGAAAACATCCTGCACAAAAACACCGAGGCGGCCGTCAATCTGATGAAGCAAATCAAGGATGCCGGCATCCTCCTGTCGATCGACGATTTCGGTATCGGCTATTCCTCCCTGAGCCACCTCAACCGCTTCCCCCTGAACCACCTGAAAGTGGCACAAGCATTCGTGCGCGACATCCCCCTCGACAAAAGCAGCACCGTCATTGCCCAGGCCGTGGTCTTCCTGGCCAGGAACCTGGGCCTGAGCGTCATCGTCGAGGGGGTGGAAACAGCCGAGCAGTTGCATTTCTTCCGGCACCTGAAATGTGACCTTGCCCAAGGCAATTACTTCAGCCCGCCGCTGCCTGCAGACGAGTTCGCCAAGCTGCTGGGCGCGCCCCTGATCCTGGCAGAACGTGTTGAATTTGCGTGATTTTCTTGTAGGGACGAATTCATTCGGCAAACTGTGCGAACGGCCCTGAAAACCTTTTTCCAAGACGCCAAGAACGCCAAGGAATCATCTTGTTGACAACATGTTGAATTAACCGACAGGGCGAGCAGTTCAGCTTATCCAATCACATGCTTTTCTTGGCGTTCTTGGCGTCTTGGCGGTTCAATCGAGTTTATTAAGTTGACTGACAACTAGTAGTCAGTCACGGTGAAAAGCATGGATGAGTTGAACCGTCACACCGGCGAAAGCCGGTGTCCAGGTTGTTGATTTTTCTGGATTCCGGCTTTCGCCGGAATGACGAGATTGTCCACCGGTTTCAATATGACTGACTACTAGCCCGGACGGTTATTCTCACCTTCTCCGGAAGTTTCATGACCCAGCTTAGCCGGCGCTCACCAAGCTGCGGAATTTTTGCCAATCGAAACACGGCCCCGGATCGGTCTTGCGCACCGGCGCGATGTCCGAGTGGCCGACAATATCCTCGATAGGGTAGGCTTCCTGCAACGCACGGGTCAGCTCCGCCAGCTTTTCATACTGGATACCGGTAAATGGATCGTCGTCGCTGCCCTCCAGCTCGATGCCGATGGAAAAATCATTGCAGCGGATGCGGTCGCGCCAGCTCGACACCCCCGCATGCCAGGCGCGCTTGTTGCATGACACGAACTGGATGATCTCGCCGTCGCGGCGGATGAAAAAATGGGCCGAGACCCTGAGGTCGGCAATCATCTGGTAATAAGGATGCGCCCGGACATCCAGCTTGTTGGTGAAAAAATCGATCACGCCGCTGCCGCCGTATTCGCGCGGCGGCAGGCTGATATTGTGGATCACCAGCAGCGGCAGATCGAACTCCACTTCCGGCGGTCGCTCGTCGCAATTGGGCGTGGCGATGAAGCGCACGCCCTGCAAAAATCCTGAACGGTCAATTTTCATTTCATTTCCAATTCATACCAGACTGCGGCAGGCGCCGGCAAAAGTCGAACTCGTTTAAGGTCGTCAAGCGCACAATGTTATAATCGCGCCACGTAAATTTGTCCGGAAGCCCTTCATGACCACTTTCGCCGTTCTGTTCCTGATGCTGATCGTCATTTTAATTGCCGCCGAGGTATTTACCAATGCCCTGGAACATTTAGGCGAAAAACTGAAGATTTCCGAGGGCGTCACCGGTTCGCTGTTCGCCGCCGTGGGCACGGCCCTGCCGGAAACCATGGTGCCGCTGCTGGCGCTCATGGCGGGCACCAGCAACGTGAACGTCAACGAAGAAATCGGCGTCGGCGCAATCCTTGGCGCGCCGCTGATGCTTTCCACCCTGTCCATCAGCCTGATGGCATTGGCGGTGCTGAAAAAGCGCGGCGCTCACGGCCATTTCATGCCGGAAAGAACCGGATTGACCCGCGACCTGAATTTCTTTCTGGCCGCCTTCGCCTTTTCCGCCGTCGCCCTGTTCGTGCCGCACCAACAAACCGCGATCCGCGCCGCCATCGGCTTCACTCTGGTGCTGACCTACTTCATCTACATCATGCTCACCCTGCGCGCCTCCGCGCATCTGGTCAAGGAAGGCCACGGCACCGAGGCGGAAGATAAAATGTTCCTCTGCCGCCTGGGCCTGCCGCAGAACATGCCGGTGATCCTGATCCAGCTCGCGCTGGGATTGGCTCTGCTGGTGGCCGGCGCCAAGGGCTTTATCCATGGCGTGGAAAGCGCATCCCAGTTGCTCGGCATTACCCCCCTGCTGCTGTCGCTGCTGATCATCCCGATCGCCACCGAGCTGCCGGAAAAGGTCAACAGCATCCTGTGGATCCGCCGCCATAAGGACACGCTGGCATTCGGCAACATTACCGGCGCAATGGTGTTCCAGGGCACCCTGCTGCCCGCCATCGGCATCATGCTTACCCCGTGGGAGCCGCGCCAGGAGGTGCTGGCGGGCATCGTCATCACCCTGCTCGCGGCGCTGTGGCTCAGGCTGATGATCAGCCGCGGGCAGATCAAGGTCTGGCACCTGGCCGCCAATGGCGCCATGTACATCACCTACCTCGTTATCGCGCTGAGTTAAGGGCCCCAAGCCTTTACCACCGCCATGGTTAACGGTATTCTGGCCACTCGATGTTAGCCAGGGAGAAGTGCGTAATGGCCAAGAACCCCGCGTCCGCGGACACCCCGCCCCAACCGGGAAAAGATGAAGGCATGCCGGCTTTCTGCCGCGCGCTGGCCAATCACCTCATTTATTCCGTCGGCAAGGATCATTTCACCGCCACCCACCGCGACTGGTTCTTCGCGCTCGCCCACACCACGCGCGACCAAATGACCGAACGCTGGATGGAAACCATGCGCCGCTATTACCAGGCGGACGCCAAGCGGATCTATTACCTGTCGATGGAATTCCTGATCGGCCGGACCCTGACCAACAGTCTGATGAATATGGGCCACTTCGACGAATGCCTCATGATGGCGGCCAAGGCCGGACTGGACCTGGAGCAGGCGCGCGACATGGAGCCCGACGCCGCCCTCGGCAACGGCGGACTGGGCCGCCTGGCCGCCTGTTTCCTCGACTCGATGGCCACGCAGGGGCTGCCCAGCTACGGCTACGGCATCCGCTACGAATACGGCATGTTCAACCAGCGCATCGAAAACGGCTGGCAGGTGGAGCACCCGGACAACTGGCTGCGCTACGGCAACCCGTGGGAATTCGCGCGTCCCGAAGTGCTCTACCCGGTAAAATTCTATGGCCGGGTGGTGGATTACACCGACGAAAACGGCGGCCTGCGCCACCACTGGGTGGACACCGAGGATGTCATGGCGATGGCCTACGACACGCCGGTTCCGGGTTATGGCGGCAAGTCGGTGAACAACATGCGGCTGTGGTCCGCCAAGGCTTCGCGCGATTTCGATCTGAAGTACTTCAACGAAGGCAACTACATCAAGGCGGTGGAGGACAAGAACGACTCCGAAAACCTGTCCAAGGTGCTTTATCCCGACGACACCACGGCAATGGGGCGGGAATTGCGCCTGAAGCAGCAATATTTCTTCGTCTGCGCGTCGCTGCAGGACATGCTCTACCGCTTCTGCAAATTCCATAAAAATTTCGACGAACTTCCCGACAAGGCCGCCATCCAGCTCAACGACACCCATCCCTCGATCGCGATCCCCGAGTTGATGCGCGTCCTGATGGATATCCACCATCTCGATTGGGACCGGGCCTGGGCCATTACCATCCGCACCTTCTCCTACACCAACCACACGCTCATGCCGGAGGCGCTGGAAACCTGGCCGGTCGGCCTGTTCGAAAGCATACTGCCGCGCCACCTCCAGATCATCTACGAAATCAACCACCGCCTTCTCACCGAGGTCAGGCATCGCAACCCCGGCGACGTCGAACTTCTGCAGCGCATGTCCATCATCGACGAAAAGAACGGACGCCGCATCCGCATGGCGCACCTGGCCATAGTCGGCAGCCACCGGGTGAACGGCGTGGCGCAAATCCATACCGAGCTGATGCGCCGGACCATTTTCCGGGACTTCGACCGCAACTACCCCGGCAAGATCATCAACATCACCAACGGCATCACGCCGCGGCGCTGGCTCAACCAGGCCAACCCGGGCCTGGCCAAGCTGATTACCGAACACATCGGCAGCGGCTGGATTACCGATCTGGACCAACTTGGCATGCTTGCCAAATTTGCCGCGGACCGGGGATTCCAGGCAAGATTCCGCGCGGTGAAAAATGCAAACAAGGAGCGCCTGGCGGCCATGATCCGGCACAAGCTCGGCATCGAAGTCAACCCGAACTCGATATTCGACGTGCAGATCAAGCGCATCCACGAGTATAAGCGGCAGCTCCTCAACCTGCTCCATATCGTCACGCTGTACAACCGCATACGGGCCAACCCGGCGGCCGACCGCGTGCCCCGCACGGCGGTCTTCAGCGGCAAGGCGGCGCCCGGTTACGCGCAGGCCAAGCTGATTATCAAGCTGATCAACGACGTGGCGGACATCGTCAACAACGATCCCGCGATAGGCGACCGGCTCAAGGTGGCGTACATTCCCAATTACGATGTCACCACCGCCTCGGAAATCATCCCCGCGGCAGATATTTCAGAGCAGATCTCCACCGCCGGCACCGAAGCCTCCGGCACCGGCAACATGAAACTCGCCCTCAACGGTGCGCTGACGATAGGCACCCTGGATGGTGCCAACATCGAGATGCGCGATGAAGCCGGCGCGGAGAACTTCTTTATTTTCGGCCTGACCACGGCGGAAGTCGCGGAGACGAAAGCCAAGGGTTACAACCCGTGGGATTACTACCATGGCAATGAAGAGTTGAGGGAGGTGCTCGACATGATCGCTTCGGGCTATTTCTCGCAGGATGAACCCGGCCGCTTCCAGCCGATCATCGACGCTCTTACCCGCGACGGCGACCATTACATGCTGCTCGCCGACTACGCTGCCTACATCGCCGCCCACGAGCAGATGGAAACGCTCTACCGCAATCCGGATGAATGGGCACGCAAAGCGATACTCAACGTGGCGGCCATGGGCAAGTTTTCCAGCGATCGCACTATCAAGGAATATGCGGAAAAGATCTGGGGGGTTAAATCAGTGCTGAGTTCTGAGTCCTGAGTCCTGAGTCCTGAGTGCTGAGTGCTGAGTGCTGAAAATTATCGCGCAGCGATACCACGCACTCAGCACTTTCCACTCAGCACTCAGGACTGTTTTCCGGACTAATCAATTCCCAGACGATCCAGCCGGTAGCGCAACGCGCGAAAGGAAATGCCAAGCAGTTTGGCCGCCGCGGTCTTGTTGTAACGGGTTTTTTCCAGCGCTTCCATGATCGCCTCTCTTTCCACGCTATCGAGATATTCCTGCAGGGGAAGGCTTTTCAAGCGCTCGGGGGCTTTTTTCGGCTTCACCGAGAGCTGCAGGTCCTCCTTGCGGATTTCGCCGCCCGTTGTCATCGCCAGCGCCCGCTCCAGAATATTCTCCAGTTCACGCACATTGCCGGGAAAATCGTATGCCTGAAGTTCCTTCAAGGCCTTCAGACCAAGCTTCGGCGGAGCGGCATTCACACCCGCCACTTTCTTGAGAATCTCGCCTGCCAGAAGGGGGATATCTTCCGGTATTTCGCGCAGCGCCGGCATTTTCAGGACGATCACATTCAGACGGTAAAAAAGATCCTGGCGGAATTTTCCGCTTTCCACGCATAGCCCAAGATCCTGGTGAGTGGCGCTGATAATGCGCACATCCACCGGATCCTCCTGGGTGGCGCCGATATTGCGCACCATTTTTTCCTGGATGGCGCGCAACAGCTTCACCTGCATCGACAGGGGCAGATCCGCCACCTCGTCGAGAAACAGGGTGCCGCCGCTTGCTGCCTGGAAAAAGCCGTCCTTATCCTGGGTTGCGCCGGTGAATGCGCCTTTCTTGTAGCCGAAAAACTCGCTTTCCATCAGATTCTCGGGTATCGCGCCGCAGTTGACGGCGACAAACGGACCATCCCCGCGCGGGCCATTGAGGTGGACCAGCCGTGCCGCCAGTTCCTTGCCGCTGCCGGACTCTCCCGCGATATGGACAGGCGCCTGGCTGCGCGAAAATTTCTCTATCATCAGACGGGTCTGCTGCATCAGCGGCGACTTGCCGAGCAGCATCGGCTGGCCGGCAGCGGGCTGGCCTTCTCCAATTTTTTTCGCCTGACTGGCGCTCGGCAACTTGAGCGCAGCCTTGACCAGCGCACGCAGTTGCGGCAAGGAAACCGGTTTGGAGAGATAATCGAACGCACCGGCCTTGAGCGCGGCAACAGCGTTCTCGGCACTGCCATATGCGGTGATAACCGCCACAGGCTTGCCGGGATAATTCCTGGTCACATAGTCCAGAAAACCAAGACCATCCCCGTCCGGCAAGCGCATGTCGGTGAGACAAAGATTGTAGTAGTGCTTGTGCAGATATTGCTCCGCCTCGAATGTACTGGCAGCAACGTCCACCGTCAGCCCCATGCGCTGCAGCGTCAGAGCAAGCAACTCCCGGATGTCGGCCTCGTCGTCCACGACCAGCACACGATGCGACTTTTCTTCTTCACTGTTGAAACATTGCGACACCCGGCTCAATACACCCCCCTTTATTTACGATTCCCCCGCAAGGGCTAATCTATGCACACAAGTCCCCTCTCCCGTCTCGCCGGATTGAGCAGCTTGCTGCCAATCCCGGCGGGGACACTCCTTGCGGGTGCGAGGGAGAGGGCTAGGGAGAGGGAATTGGTTGATTAACATGCCCTTTTCCCCTCTCCCCCAACCCCTCCCCCGCAAGCGGGGGAGGGGAGTAAAATCGACAGCTTGCAAAGATGTGTGCATAGATTAGCCCGCAAGGGGGAGACCGTGGCTGTAAAGACGCGAAAAGCGTCAACAGCCACGCTCCCGCTATGAGCTTAACAGGTTGTTGAAAAACGCTTATTGTGCTTCGATACGGCGGCAAAGCCGCCCACTCAGCACGAACGGAATCAATGCATTACCGTTCCGCCCCGAGTAGCGCGAAGCGCGTATCGAAGGGCATTCCGGGCAAATTTCAACAGCCTGTTAAGCCCATAGCGGATCAGAACCCCCTTGTCGGGCAGCCGACCCTGAAATGTCCGCCTTGCGCAGTATCCACGTAGTCGAGCGTAGCCCCGTTCGCTTCGCACAATTCGCGGGCAATATAAAGCCCCAAGCCGGTGCCGGTGCTGTCAGTGGTAAAAAACGGCTCGAACAACTGGGTGCGCAACGCTTCCGCCACCCCCGGCCCGTCATCGGTTACATCCAATTGTACAACATTCCCGGGCGGCAAGACCTTTGCCTGCAGGCGGATGCTGCCGGCCTCCTGCCGGCAGTGGCGCCAGGCGTTGCGGCAGAGGTTCCACAGTACCTGATCGAAATGCTGCCGGTCGAAGCATGCTGTCAAGTCCTCTCCCACTCTCAGGACAACGGCTTCGGCAGGAATGTTCTCAGTCTGAAGGAAGCGATTCACGAATTGGCGCAAGACCGGGCCCAGTTCTATCTTTGCCGGCACCGCACGATCCCTGCGGTTAAGCTGCAAAACATCCTGCACCATCCGGTCAAGCCGGTGTGCATTGTCGAGAATGATTTGCAGCAGCCGGACATGGGTTGCGTCCTGATCCGGTTCTTCCTGCAACAGTTGTGTTGCATGGCTGATCGAGCTGAGCGGGTTGCGGATTTCGTGCGCGATATTGGCCGTCAGTCTGCCCAGTGCCGCCAGCTTCAGTTGCTGCGCGCGTTCCTGCATCCGGCTTAAATCCTCCAGGAAGATCACCGCACCCAGCCCCTCATCCCCGCTGATCGCGGTAAAGCGGGCCTGGATCCGTTTTCCGGTAGCCGGCGCGACCAACTCGAAATGATCGTTGCGCGGATTTTCAAGCCACCGTTGCAGGCATTCGGACAATGCCGGCAAATAGTGCCCGAGCAGCAGCTTGTCCCAAATCGCCGGCGGTTTGCCCAGCAGCCGCTCCACCTCGGCATTGCGCTGGCGGACTCTTCCCTGCTCGTCCACCACCAGCACGCCATCCGGCATATCCTGGATCACCAGTTGGTTGACCTGGGCCAGGTTGGCAAGGTCGATGCTCTGTTTCTGCGCCAGGCGCTCGCTCGCCATCAGGCGTTTGGTCAGCACATAGGCCAAACCCGAGGTGGCAAAAAAACCCATGCTGGTCAGACCGGCCAGGATAAAGCCCCTGGCATCCCCATCCAGCAGAACGACCTGAAATGAATGTTCCAGCAGCAGGGCGATCGTGGCCAGCGCGGCGAGGAACATGGCAAGGCGGCCGCGGCTGAGCATGCCGGTCGCTGCCAGAGGAGCCAGCAACAGCAAACCAAGACCGCTGTAGATGCCGCCGCTGGCATGCATGAGCAAGGTAACGAACAGCACATCGGCGGCCACCTGGACGCTCAACAGCAGATTCAGGCGCGGCCAATGGACATCGACAGGCACGATCATCAGTCCTGCAAAAATGACGTACCCCACGCTGACCGAGAAAAACAGCTTGGGATCGGAGGCCCCGAAAGTGTAGATGACCCCGAACATCGCATAGGTAACGGCAAAAGTGCCGGCGACGGTGAGGCGGAAAAGATTGAAATAGCGCAGCGAACGCCAGTATGCCTCGGGTTGGGACGTAGTCCGGACCTGGAGCAATCCGTTCAGCATTTCTGGTAAGGCAGAATCTCGCCGGGCATGGATTGCCGGCCGAGCTTGAGATTAGTTCTGGCGAAGTTGGCGATGCTCATTCGTGCAAAAGAATTCGCCATTGCTGACAACGGCTTCGCTTCTCGGCAGATGCACGCCGCAATGGGCACAGCGCACCATGTCCTCGCCAGGCACATTTTTAGGCGCATCGTCCTGCTTGATGCTGCGTCCATAACTCTTGAGCAGCCGGTAGATAATCCAGGCACCAAAGGCAAGAAGCAACAGCTTGATCAACACTGCCCAGCCCCTGTAGAAATGGAAAAAACAGCACTTTGGACGTAGTGATACGCATAGAACCGAACTTCTCTTAACACGATACCCTAACTGTATAAGAAATGGCGATAGCCAGAGGAAGCAAGTGTACTGATTTGCACACCGCGTGTCACCACCGCAAGCCGCCGATCTGCGCTCCGGCATAATCCTGCGTCCTTACCGCTCCCTTCCGGCCTCATGAAACGCCTTGCGCACCGGCGAGAGCAGGTATTCCATCACCATGCGCCGCCCGAGCAGGATCTCGGCGGTAGCCTGCATCCCGGCCCCGAGCGGGAAACGTTCCCCGTCCATCTCCACTTCTTGATGTTTTTCAACACCCTGTTAAAACCGGGAAAAGCGGTTCCGGATAACGCGGGAACTGAATGCTACCCGGCCGCCTGTCGCACTGTTTCGGCTATTTCCTCGGCCCAGTGCCGGACTTTCTGCCCGGACTTTCCTTCCACCATCACCCGCAGCACCGGCTCCGTGCCCGAGGCGCGCAACAGCACCCGGCCGGCGCCGTCCAGTCCATTCTCCGCTTCGGCCAGTTTCGCCTGAACCCGGACGTTCTCGCGAAAATTGAAACCCTTGACCACCGGTACGTTGATCAACATTTGGGGATACAACGTCAGGTCATGGGTGAATTCGCCCAGGGTGCTCTTCGCCACGCGCAGCGCCAGCAGCACCTGCAGCGCGGAAATGATGCCATCGCCGGTGCTGTGCCGGTCGAGGCAGAGAATATGGCCGGAGCCCTCGCCGCCGACCTGCCAGCCGTGCTCCTTCAGCATCTCCAGCACATGGCGGTCACCCACCTTGGCGCGCGCGAACGGGATCTTGAGTTTTTCCAGGGCGTGTTCCATGCCGAGGTTGGTCATCTGGGTACCCACCACGCCGCCCTTGAGCAGGCCGTGCTTGTGGCGGTACTTGGCTATCACGTAGAGCAACTGGTCGCCGTCGAACAGCTCGCCGCTGCCGTCCACCATGATGAGGCGGTCACCATCGCCGTCGAGGGCGATCCCGAGGTCGGCCTGGTGCTGCCTCACCGCGTCCTGCAAGGCCTGCGGGCTGGTGGCGCCGCATTCGTGATTGATGTTGAGGCCGTCCGGCTGGTTGCCGGTGGCGATCACTTCCGCACCCAGCTCGTGGAAAACCGGCGGCGCGACATGATAGGTGGCACCATGGGCGCAGTCCACCACCAGCTTCATTCCGCGCAGGTCCAGTTCGGTGGGAAATGCGCTCTTGCAGAATTCTATGTAGCGGCCGGCGGCATCGTTGATGCGGCGGGCCTTGCCGAGCCGGGCCGAGGACATGGTCTGCATCGGCTCGTCCAGCGCCTGCTCTATGGCGCGTTCGGTTCTGTCGGGAAGCTTGGTGCCCGCCGAAGAAAAGAATTTGATGCCGTTATCATCGAACGGATTGTGCGAGGCGCTGATCACGATCCCCGCCTGGGCACGCAGGGCGCGGGTGAGATAAGCCACTGCGGGGGTGGGCATGGGCCCGAGCAGCAGCACGTCCACCCCGGCGGCCGAAAGCCCGGCCTGCAAGGCGGATTCCAGCATGTAGCCGGAAATCCGGGTATCCTTCCCGATCACTACCGCCGGATGTTCGCCCGGCGGCAGCTTCTCCTGGGATGCCAATACCCTGCCCGCCGCATAGCCCAGACGCATCACGAAATCCGGTGTAATCGGCGCTTCGCCGACCTTGCCGCGCACCCCGTCGGTGCCGAAATATTTCCTGGTCATTCATTTCCCTCGATGATATTCACGACCTGCAAAGCTTCACGGGTAGCCCTCACGTCATGCACCCGCACAATTCTGGCGCCCTTCTGCACTGCCAGGATGGCAGCGGCAATACTGGCATGGATCCTTTCATCCGCTGCCTCAAGACCGGCGATTCTACCCAGCATGGCTTTGCGCGACAGCCCCGCCAGCAGCGGCACGCCAAGCGCCCGGAAACGGTTCAGATGGCGCAGCAGATCGATATTATGCTCCAGGGTTTTGCCGAAGCCAAAGCCGGGATCGATCACCAGGCGCGCGCGGCTAATGCCGGCAGCCTCGGCAGCAGCCACCCTGGCCTGCAGAAACGCCATGACCTCCGCCACCACGTCATCATAGCTGGGCGCGAGTTGCATGGTCTGCGGCGCGCCCTGTTTGTGCATCAGGCAGACGGCCACATTCGAGCCGGCCACCGCTGCAAGCGCACCCTCGTTTTGCAGCGCGTCGATGTCGTTGATCATGGCCGCGCCGGATTCGATTGCGGCGCGCATGACCTCCGCCTTGCAGGTGTCCACCGAGACAGGCACATCCCTGCCCCGCATCGCTTCCACCACCGGCATCACCCGGCGCAGTTCCTCGTCGATGCTGACGGAAAGAGCGCCGGGGCGCGACGACTCGCCGCCGACATCGAGAATGTCGGCGCCCTCTTCGAGCAGGCGCAGAGCGTGCTCGATGCCTGCGGAAGGAGAGGCATGGCGGCCGCCGTCAAAAAAAGAGTCGGGGGTGACGTTGACGATGCCCATGATCAGCGGGCGATCGAGCGGGAGGGAGAAGCGGCCGCAGAGGAGCATGAGTGCTGAGTGCTGAGTGCTGAGTGCTGAGTGCTGAGTGCTGAGTGCTGAGTGCTGAGTGCCGTGGCTTTTACTCAGCACTTTCCGCTCAGGACTCAGGACTGTTTTATACCTGCGCCGGATCGGTAGTAGGCGTGGCCGGCGCCGTGGGCGCGCTGTCCGAAGGCGGGGTCGGCGTGCTCTGGCTCGGCTTGGGCGGACGCGGCGCCCTGCCTTCCATGATGTCGCTGATCTGGTCGGCATCGATGGTTTCCCATTCCAGCAGCGTCTTCGCCATCAACTCGATCTTGTCGCGGTTTTCCTCGATCAGTTGCCGGGCAAGGCTGTACTGCGCGTCTACAATGCGGCGGATTTCGGCGTCCACCTTCTGCATGGTGGCCTCGGATACGTTCTTGTGGGTGGTGACGGAACGGCCAAGGAACACCTCGCCCTCATTCTCGCCATAGACCATCGGCCCCAGGGCATCGCTCATCCCCCACTGCGTCACCATGCGGCGCGCCATTTCGGTGGCGCGCTCGAAGTCGTTGCTGGCGCCGGTCGTCATCTGCCCCATGAACACTTCCTCGGCAATGCGGCCGCCGAACAGCACCGCGATATTCTGCAAGATGGTTTCGCGGTCCATGCTGTAGCGGTCTTCGGTCGGAAGCTGCATGGTCACGCCCAGGGCGCGGCCGCGCGGAATGATGGTGACCTTGTGCACCGGGTCGGTTTTCGGCAGCAGCCTCGCCACTACCGTGTGCCCGGCCTCGTGGTATGCCGTGTTCTTGCGCTCGTGCTCGGGCATGACGATGGAGCGGCGCTCCGCGCCCATGATGATCTTGTCCTTGGCGCGCTCGAAGTCTTCCATGTCCACCAGGCGCTTGTTGCCTCGCGCTGCAAACAAAGCCGCCTCGTTCACCAGGTTGGCGAGATCCGCGCCCGAAAATCCCGGCGTGCCGCGGGCCAGTATGTCGGCGCGCACGTCCGGCGCCATCGGCACCTTGCGCATGTGTACCATGAGTATCTGCTCGCGGCCGCGAATGTCGGGCAGCGGCACCACCACCTGGCGGTCGAAGCGTCCGGGCCGCAACAGCGCCGGGTCGAGCACGTCGGGACGGTTGGTGGCGGCGACCACGATCACGCCGGCCGTGCCTTCGAAGCCGTCCATTTCCACCAGCAACTGGTTCAGGGTCTGTTCGCGCTCGTCGTTGCCGCCCCCCAGACCGGCGCCGCGCTGGCGGCCGACCGCATCGATTTCGTCGATGAAGATGATGCAGGGCGCGTTCTTCTTGGCCTGCTCGAACATGTCGCGCACCCGTGCCGCGCCGACGCCGACGAACATCTCGACAAAGTCGGAGCCGGAAATGCTGAAGAACGGCACCTTGGCCTCGCCGGCAATCGCCTTGGCGAGCAGCGTCTTGCCGGTACCGGGATTGCCCACCATCAGCACGCCGCGCGGAATCCTTCCGCCCAGCTTCTGGAATTTGCTGGGGTCGCGCAGGAATTCAACCAGTTCGGACACCTCTTCCTTGGCTTCGTCGCAGCCGGCCACATCGGCGAAAGTCACCGTGTTGGTGTTTTCGTCCAGAAGACGCGCCTTGCTCTTGCCAAAAGAAAAAGCGCCGCCTTTGCCGCCACCCTGCATCTGGCGCATGAAGAAGATCCACACGCCGATCAGAAGCAGCATCGGGAACCAGGATACGAAGAGATTCATCAGGAAGGAGGGCTCTTCATCCGGCTTGGCTTCCACCACTACGCCGTTCTTGAGCAGGTCGCTGACCATCCAGGGGTCGGACGGCGCATAGGTGGTGAAGCGCTTCCCGTCGCTCCTCACGCCCTTCAGAACGCGGCCCTCAATTGTCACCTTGGAGATGTTGCCCTGCTTCACCTCGTCGAGGAACTGGGAATACTCCAGCGGCGCCTGGGCAGCCTGCCGCGTACCGAAGTGGTTGAACACCATCATCAGCACCAATGCGATCACCAGCCAAACCGCGATATTTTTCATCAAATTATTCAAAACTGCTCCTTAATCACTTGCCTGCGCAAGTAAATTCTAAACTCTTTATCCGGTTTGTGTTAGCTCTTTTGCGGGCATAACCCGATTCCAAGCAGGTATGTTTCGTTGGTCCTGCCGCGCGAGGCTTTTGGCTTGCGCGTCACCACCTGCCTGAAGTGGCGGCGAAGGGCCCGGATGTACTCGTCGAAACCTTCACCCTGGAAAACTTTGACCAGAAAATTGCCGCCCGGTTTCAAATGCTGCACGGCAAATTCCAGCGCCAGTTCCGCGAGGTGCATTGCCCGCGCCTGATCGGCGAGGGCAATACCACTTATATTGGGGGCCATATCGGAAATCACAAGATCCACCGGGCGGCCGTCCAGCGCCTTGACCAATCCGGCGAGCACCTCATCCTCGCGGAAATCGCCCTGTATGAACGTCACGCCTGCCATGGGGGTCATTTCGAGCAGGTCGAGCGCGATCACCCGCCCGCTGCCTGCCAGTTGCTTCGCCACAACCTGCGACCATCCCCCGGGCGCCGCGCCCAGATCCACCACCCTCATTCCCGGCCGGAGCAGGTGGTCGCGCTCGATGATTTCCATCAGCTTGTACGAGGCACGCGAGCGGTAGCCTTCCTGCTTCGCCCGCTGGACGTAGGCATCGGTAACATGCTCCATCATCCAGGCCTTGCTGGTTTTAGTACGCTTCATCGGGTAAACTTCGAACCTTTATTCAGGATGCAATCATGTTATCGCTCACCCCGGCGCAAAGACAGTTTCTGCGGGCCCAGGCCCATTCGCTCCACCCGGTGGTGACGATCGGGGAAGCCGGCCTCTCCGAGGCGGTCATGAAGGAAATCGAGCGCAGCCTCGTCAGCCATGAACTGATCAAAGTCAAATCCCACAGCGGCGAAAAGGCACTGCGCGAAAGCCAGTTGGCGGAAATCTGCGACACTCTGAACGCCGCGCCGGTGCAGCACATCGGAAAAATTCTGATCGTTTACAAATCCGCCGAAAAGCCCAGGCTCGTACTGCCAAAAGAGTAATGAGGGAAGGGTAATGGGGAATGGGTTTTCATCACCCTTTTCCCATCACTCATCACCAATAACCCCAAGAACCTCTTTTAGCCACGGATTAACACGGATTAACACAGATAAAATAATGCGTTGCAGAAAGCTTGTCGTTCACCCGAAAGGTGCGCAAAATGATAGATGTAACTCATTGATAATCTGTGTTAATCCGTGTAAATCCGTGGCTGAGCTGCTTTTTTTAGGATAACAGGTCCTAACCCCGGCGAGGTGCCAGCACCAGAACCAGACCGAGCAGGCTTTCAAACAGGTAAACGATGCTGGAAATGCCATGCCAGCGGGCAAAGCGGTCGCGGAACATGCTTTCCATCACGCTCTTCGGGAATGCCTGCTCTTTCAGGCCTTCCATGATCGGCTGGATGCCGAAATGGCCGGCCGCGGCAAGCAGCAGCATCACCAGCGCCGCCCAGAAAAATCCCTGCTTCAGCGCTGCACCGCCAAACACCCCCAGACGGTGAATCAGCAGGTAAACCCCGCATGCCATGCCGATATAGGCAATCCAGGTAAACATCTTCCCGGCCAGCATCCCGGCCAGCATCTTGTCGCCGAGCGAGGCGAACAAGACCGGCGCCGCCAGGTAACCGATGGCCCACAGGCCCCCTACCCACAGGGTGATGGCGATTAGCGCCAGATTGTCAGTAAGATTTTTCATTAATATGTAGGGCCGAATTCATTCGGCCATCCGGTTTGTGCGAATGAATTCGCACCTACGCTCAAATGTACTTCACGTCCAGCACTTCATACTCGCGTATCCCGCCCGGCGCCTGCACTTCGGCGACGTCGCCGGCATATTTGCCGATCAGGGCACGCGCGATAGGCGAGCTGATGGAAATCTTGCCTTCCTTGATATCGGCCTCGTCATCACCGACGATCTGGTAGGTCACGGTTTCGCCGCTTTCCAGGTCTTCCAGTTCGACGGTGGCGCCGAACACGCAACGGCCGTCAACGTCCAGCAACTTGGGGTCGATGATCTGGGCGTTGGCCAGCTTGCCTTCCACCTCTGCAATGCGCCCCTCGACGAAACTCTGGCGCTCCTTGGCCGCGTCATACTCGGCGTTTTCGGACAGGTCGCCGTGGGATCGTGCCTCCGCAATGGCGGCAATCACGTTCGGACGATCGACGGTCTTCAGTTGATGCAATTCGGCACGCAATTTTTCCGCGCCAATAACGGTCAATGGAACCTTGCTCATTCCCTTTCTCCTAATTCCCTGATTGCTTTCTGTGCGGTGAGATACAACCAGGCTGCGGATTATTGCAGCCTGGTGTGCAGGGACTGCAAGTCATACACCTGCAGTTCCTTCATGTGCTGGATACCGGCGCAGGCGGCACGCGCGCCGGCCAGCGTGGTGTAGTAGGTAATCTTGTTCTGCAGGGCGGCATTGCGCATGGTGTAGGAGTCGTGCACGCCGCGCTTGTCCTCGACGGTGTTGACGATCAGGCTGATTTCACCGTTCTTGATCATGTCCACGATGTGGGGCCGGCCTTCATGCACCTTGTTGATCGCCGTCACCGCCAATCCGGCTTCGCTCAGGGCCGCAGCCGTACCGCGCGTGGCAACCAGAGCAAAGCCAAGGGCAGCGAGGTTCCTGGCAATATCCTGCACCTTTTCCTTGTCGCCGCCGCGCACGCTGATGAAGGCGCGTCCGCCGGCAGGCAGTTTCGCCCCGGTGGCGAGCTGCGACTTGACGAACGCTTCGGCGAAGGTCATGCCCACACCCATCACCTCGCCGGTGGACTTCATCTCCGGCCCGAGTATGGGGTCCACACCGGGGAACTTGATGAACGGAAACACGGCTTCCTTGACCGAGTAATAAGGCGGCACCACTTCGTGAGACACGCCCTGCTCCTTGAGGCTGCGCCCGGCCATGCAGCGCGCCGCGATCTTCGCCAGTTGCAGGCCGGCCGCCTTGGACACGAAGGGCACGGTGCGCGAGGCGCGCGGATTGACTTCGAGCACGTACACCGTTTCGCCCTGAATGGCGAACTGCACGTTCATCAAGCCGACCACGTTCAGACCCTTCGCCATCAGCACGGTCTGGCGGCGCATCTCGTCCTGAATCTCCGGCGACAGGCTGTAAGGCGGCAGCGAGCAGGCCGAATCGCCGGAATGCACGCCCGCTTCCTCGATATGCTCCATCACCCCGCCGATCAGCACGTCCGTGCCATCGCAGATCGCATCCACGTCCACCTCGGTGGCATCGTTGAGGAAGCGGTCGAGCAGCACGGGCGAATCGTTGGACACCTTCACCGCCTCGCGCATGTAGCGTTCCAGGTCGGCCTGCTGGTGGACGATCTCCATCGCCCGGCCACCCAGGACATAGCTTGGCCGCACCACCAGCGGATAGCCGATTTCCTCGGCCAGCCTGATTGCTTCTTCCGGGGCGCGGGCCGTGCGGTTGGGCGGCTGCTTCAGCCCCCACTCCTGCAGCATCTTCTGGAAGCGCTCGCGGTCTTCGGCAGCATCGATCATGTCCGGGCTGGTGCCGATGATGGGCACGCCGTTGGCTTCCAGATCGCGCGCCAGTTTCAGCGGGGTCTGGCCGCCATACTGGACGATCACGCCGACGGGCTTCTCCACCGCGACGACCTCGAGCACGTCCTCCAGCGTCAGCGGCTCGAAATACAAACGGTCGGAGGTGTCGTAGTCGGTCGACACGGTTTCCGGGTTGCAGTTGACCATGATGGTCTCGTAGCCGTCCTCGCGCATTGCCAGCGCGGCGTGCACGCAGCAGTAGTCGAACTCGATGCCCTGGCCGATGCGGTTCGGTCCGCCGCCCAGCACCATGATCTTTTTCCTGTTCGTCGGCTCGGCCTCGCATTCCTCCTCGTAGGTGGAATACATGTAGGCGGTGTCGGTGGCAAATTCGGCGGCACAGGTGTCGACGCGCTTGTAGACCGGACGGATGCCCATGGCGTGGCGCAGGGCGCGTACCGCGTGCTGGTCGGTGGCGAGCAGCCTGGCCAGACGCCGGTCGGAGAAGCCGCGGCGCTTCAGCGCGCGCATTTCGCCGGCGCTGATGGAATCCAGGCCGCGCCCTGTCAGCGCCTGCTCGCGCGCGACCAGGTCGGCCACCTGCGCCAGGAACCAGGGATCGATGTGAGTCAGGCTGAAAATTTCTGCCTGGCTCATGCCGATGCGCATCGCATCGGCGATGTACCAGATGCGGTCGGGGCCGGGCGCGCCCAGTTCGGTTTCGATCGTCTCGCGCTCTGTGGTCTTTTCGTCCAGCCCGTCGCTGCCGGTTTCCAGTCCGCGCAACGCCTTCTGCAATGATTCCTGGAAGGTGCGGCCGATTGCCATCACCTCGCCCACCGATTTCATCTGGGTGGTGAGCCTATCGTTGGCACGCGGGAATTTCTCGAAAGCAAAGCGCGGAATCTTGGTCACCACATAATCGATAGCAGGCTCGAACGAGGCCGGCGTCCTGCCGCCGGTGATGTCGTTCTGCAATTCGTCCAGGCTGTAGCCAACGGCCAGCTTGGCCGCCACCTTGGCGATCGGGAAGCCGGTCGCCTTGGACGCCAGGGCGGAGGAGCGCGACACGCGCGGATTCATCTCGATCACCACCATGCGGCCGTCGTCCGGGTTGATGCCGAACTGGACGTTCGACCCGCCGGTTTCCACGCCGATCTCGCGCAGCACCGCCAGCGAGGCGTTGCGCATGATCTGGTATTCCTTGTCGGTGAGCGTCTGCGCCGGGGCAACGGTGATCGAATCGCCGGTATGCACGCCCATGGCGTCGAAGTTCTCGATCGAGCAGATGATGATGCAGTTGTCCTTCTTGTCGCGCACCACCTCCATCTCGAACTCTTTCCAGCCGATGACGGATTCCTCGATCAGCAGCTCCTTGGTCGGGGAGGCGTCCAGGCCGCGTTCGCAAATGGCGATGAATTCATCCTTGTTGTAGGCGATGCCGCCGCCCGATCCGCCCATGGTGAAGGAGGGACGGATGATGGTGGGGTAGCCGACCATCGCCTGCACCTGCAGCGCTTCTTCCAGGCTGTGGGCAATCGCCGCGCGCGGGCAGGCGAGGCCGATCTTCTCCATCGCCTTCTTGAATTTCTCGCGGTCCTCGGCCTTGTCGATCGCTTCCTTGGTGGCTCCGATCATCTCCACGCCGTATTTTTCCAGCACCCCATGCTTGGCGAGATCGAGCGCGCAGTTGAGCGCGGTCTGTCCGCCCATGGTGGGCAGCAATACGTCGGGGCGCTCGGCCTCGATGATCTTCTCCACCACCCGCCAGGTAATCGGCTCGATGTAGGTGACATCCGCCATTTCCGGATCGGTCATGATGGTGGCCGGGTTGGAGTTGACCAGGATGACCTTGTAGCCCTCCTCGCGCAGCGCCTTGCACGCCTGCGCGCCGGAATAGTCGAACTCGCAGGCCTGGCCGATGACGATGGGGCCGGCGCCGATGATCAGGATGGATTTAATGTCTGTACGTTTTGGCATGTTTTTACGTTAACCGCCAAGACGCCAAGGACGCCAAGGCTACTAATTCAAGGTACATAATTCTGGAAGCCGCACTATTATCCGCCAAATTTCTGCACCAATCTTTTCTTGGCGCTCTTGGCGTCTTGGCGGTTCAGCCTTTTCTTTCCTGCATCAGACCGATGAAGCGGTCGAACAAGTACGCCACGTCGTGCGGCCCAGGGCTGGCTTCGGGATGACCCTGGAAGCTGAACGCCGGCACGTCGGTGCGGGCAATGCCCTGGTTGCTGCCGTCGAACAGCGATTTGTGCGTCACGCGCAGATTGACCGGCAGCGTCGCCTCGTCTATTGCGAAGCCGTGATTCTGGCTGGTAATCATGACGCGGCCGGTATCCAGGTCCTGCACCGGGTGATTGGCGCCATGATGGCCGAACTTCATCTTGCGCGTCTTCGCGCCGGATGCCAGTGCCAGTAATTGATGGCCAAGGCAGATGCCGAAAGTCGGCTTACCGGCCCGCAAAATCTTCTGAATGGCGCTGACAGCGTAGTCGCAGGGCTCGGGATCTCCCGGCCCGTTGGACAGAAACACGCCGTCCGGATTGAGCTTGAGCGCTTCTTCGGCAGGGGTCTGGGCGGGCAGCACGGTGACCTTGCAACCACGCTCGGCGAGCATGCGCAGGATGTTGCGCTTGACGCCGAAATCGTAGGCGACCACGTGAAATTCGGGATTCCCCCGGGTCTTGAACCCGCTCCCGAGAGCCCACTCGCCTTCTTGCCAGACATAGGGCTTGTCACTGCTTACCACCTTGGCCAGGTCCATGCCGGCCAGACCGGGGAAACCCCGCGCAAGCTCAAGCGCCTTGGCCTCGTCGATGCCTCCTGCCGGCCCCGCCGCCATACCCGAATAGGGCATGTCCGGCGGGGATGCGCCGAGCGTCCCGCTCGCCGGCCCCGCCGCCATCAAACAGCCATTCTGCGCCCCTTTTTCGCGCAGCAAGCGCGTCAGCTTGCGGGTATCGATTTCGGCGATGGCGGGGATGCCATTGCGCTTGAGGTAAGCGCTTAATTCTTCCTGCTTGCGCCAGTTGCTTGACTGGGCCGGCAAATCCCGGATCACCAGGCCGGCGGCATGAATTTGCGTCGACTCGGCATCTTCGGCATTGATGCCGGTGTTGCCGATGTGAGGGTAAGTCAGTGTAACAAGCTGGCGGCAATAGGACGGGTCGGTCAGAATTTCCTGATATCCGGTCATCGCCGTATTGAATACCACCTCGCCTGCGGCATGGCCGGCGGCCCCGATGGAAATGCCGCGAAACACTGTCCCATCTGCAAGAACGAGGATGGCGGTCTGGTGATGCGGCACGGGAACTCCTTGGATTAGCGGCGGATATGCAAAGCGGGGTGGGTTTACACCCGCCCCGCCGTTAAACTTTTTGAATTATACGTGACTTCTGCCCCGCTATCAACGCAGGCCGAGCACGTCCTGCATGTCGTACAAGCCCTTGCCCCGCTGCGCCAGGAAGCGCGCGGCACGCAGCGCACCCAGGGCGAAAGTCGCGCGGCTGCTGGCTTTGTGGGTGATTTCGATGCGCTCGCCGGTGCCGGCAAACAGCACGGTATGATCCCCCACGATATCGCCGCCACGCACCGTTGCGAAGCCGATGGTGGAGGGAGACCGCTCGCCGGTCACGCCCTCGCGGCCATACACCGCGCACTCCGACAGGTCGCGGCCGAGCGCGCCGGCCACCACTTCGCCCATGCGCAGCGCGGTGCCGGAAGGCGCGTCCACCTTGTGGCGATGGTGCGCCTCGATGACCTCGATATCGTAGCCCTCGTCCAGAACGCGCGCCGCCATATCGAGCAGTTTGAGGCAGAGGTTGACCCCGACGCTCATGTTGGGTGCGAACACCACGCCGATATCGTGCGCTGCATCGGCGATCAGCGTTTTCTGTTCGGGCGTGAAACCGGTCGTGCCGATCACGATATTGACGCCGAGCTCACGGCAGATCCTGAGGTGATCCAGCGTCGCCTCGGGACGGGTGAAGTCGATCAGCGCATGACAGCCCTTGAGCGCAGCGGCAGCGTCTTCGCCGATCAGCACACCACAGGGCGCGCCGCTCAACTCGCCCGCGTCCTTGCCGAGAAACGGGCTGCCGGAACGCTCCAGGGCAGCGCCCAGTCTCATATCCGGCGCCTGCGCCACCGACTCGAGCAGTACGCGCCCCATGCGCCCGGAACTGCCCACAATGGCAATATTCAATGTAGTCACAGTCCGACCTTCTCCAACATTTTCCCGAAGAAACCCTTTTCCTTTTGTGCCGGCACGGCATTCGGCACCGGCTGTTCCTGCGCCTTGGCCGCTTCGCCCGCGGCGGCGTTCTTGCCCGCTTCCGCGGCGCCGGTCGCAGAGGGTTTCTTCTCTTCTGCGGCGGGGCTGGCAGGCACGACATCGCCCTCGACGCGCTTCAGCACATCCTGCTCGAAAAACAGCGCCAGCTTGCGCTCTTCCTTCAGTTTGCCCGCTTTTTGGTAGCGGTAGACGTAATCCCAGCGATCGGCATGAAACACATCGGTAATGAGGGGGGTGCCCAAAATAAAGCGCACCTGGGATTTTGTCATGCCGGCCTTGAGTTTCGCCACCATTTCCTGGGTGACCACATTGCCCTGCTGGACGTCGATTTTGTAGGGCGAAAGCTTTTCCGTCACCTTGTCGGTGGAACAGGCGGCAAGAAGAAGCAGAATCGGCACGACGGCAAGCGACCGCAAAACGAGTTTCATAAAAATCCCGGCACAAAACAATGAGGTGGGGGCATTATCCCAGATTATCCATTGGGACGCGAGATGATGGCGAGGCGGGTTGCGGGACAGTTTCGTTGCTTGCGAGGAGTCCATGGTCGTTCCATGGACGACGAACAAGCGGCGAAAATGGCCGCAAACCGGCCGCCAGCACTCGCGTAGGCGCAAAGCGCCGCCTAATGGATAATCCGGGATTATAGCACCTTGTGCCGGGCGGGAAACTCTGGAAAGCGGCGGGCAAACAATATATGATTGGCTAACAAACCATTAGGATAGTCTCATGGGCGACTCGCAGGACCTGAAAAACGCCGGACTCAAGGCCACCACCCCGCGCCTGAAAATCCTCAACCTGTTCGAAACCAGCGATGTACGCCACCTTAACGCCGAGGACGTGTACAAAATCCTGCTCGCAGACGGCGAGGATGTCGGCCTGGCGACGGTATACCGGGTGCTGACCCAGTTCGAGGCGGCAGGCTTGCTGATCCGCCACCACTTCGAGGGCGACAAGGCGGTGTTCGAGCTCAACCGGGGCGGCCACCACGACCACCTGGTCTGCCTGCAATGCGGCAAGGTGGAAGAATTCCATGACCCGGAAATCGAGAAGCGCCAGGACAGGATTGCCAGAGAGCGCGGCTTTGCCATCCGCGACCATTCGCTCTACCTGTTCGCCGAATGCATCACACCGAACTGCCCGAACAAAACCTGATGAAAGACACGCTGCAACCGGGTCTGGCCTACGAATTCAGGTTCACGGTACCGGAAACCAAAACCGTGCCGCAGCTTTTCCCCGAGGCGCCCGAATTCCAGCAGATGCCCGAAGTGTTCGCCACCGGCTTCATGGTCGGGCTGTGCGAATGGGCCTGCATCCAGGCCGTCAACCCCCATCTTGACTGGCCCAGCGAACAGACCGTCGGCACCCACGTCAACCTGAGCCATCTCGCCGCCACCCCGCCGGGGCTGACCGTGACGGTAAAAGTCAGGCTGGAAAAGATCGAAGGGCGCAAACTCACATTCCACGTCGAAGCCGACGATGGCGTGGACAAGATCACCGAGGGCACGCATGAGCGCTTTG
Organism: Pseudomonadota bacterium; assembly: GCA_021801705.1. Classification (GTDB taxonomy): domain Bacteria; phylum Pseudomonadota; class Gammaproteobacteria; order Burkholderiales; family Sulfuricellaceae; genus Sulfuricella. Next base: position 14,854 of record JAJYXP010000021.1, on the reverse strand, counting down.
TGATCGATGCGGCAAGGTTCAATGCCAAACTCGCCGGCAAGGCCGCCGCCGGCAGCCAGTCTTAAACTCCCAGCATTTCTTTTGCGTGCTTGCGGGTGGTGTCGGTGATATCCACGCCGCCCAGCATGCGCGCGACCTCCTCGATGCGGCTGTTTCGATCCAGCACCCGGATGCGGCTCACCACGGCTTCTTCCCGGCTGGACTTGCTGACCTGCCAGTGATGATCGCCCTGCGCCGCCACCTGGGGCAGGTGGGTCACGCACAGCACCTGGCGCTCGGAGCCGAGCTGCTTCAGCAGTTGCCCGACAATCTCCGCCACGCCGCCGCCGATGCCCACGTCCACTTCGTCGAAAATCAGCGTGGGCACCAGCGACACCTTGCTGGTGATGACCTGGATGGCGAGGCTGATGCGCGAGATCTCGCCGCCGGAAGCCACCTTGGTGAGCGGCTTGGGGGGAAGGCCGCTGTGGGCGCTGACCAGGAACTCGATTTCCTCCAGACCGTGGGCGCCGCCCCCTGCGCCTTCCCGGATGTCCAAGGGGGTCAGGGCGGCCTCGAACGAACCGCCGGCCATGGCAAGCGACTGCATCGCGGCGCTGACCTTTGCGCTCAGCGCCTGTGCCGCCTGTTTCCTGGCGGCGCTCAACTGCCCGGCCTGGTCGAGATAACGGGCCTGCGCCGCCTGTTCCCGGTGCAGCTCGCCGCCGCCCGTTTCGAAGCCGCGCAGCTCGTCCAGGCGGGCGTTTTTTTCTGCCAGCAGTTCGGGCAACAGCTCCGGGCTGACGCGGTATTTGCGCGCCGCGTCGTGGATATCTGCCAGGCGCTGCTCGCACTGGGAGAGCCGCTCCGGATCGAGGTCCAGGCGCTGCAGATAATGGCGCAAGCTGTAGGCCGCCTCGCGCAACTGCACTTCGGCCGGCTCCAGCAGGTCGAGCACTTCCTTCATGCCGGGGTCGTACTCGACCAGATTATTGAGGCGCGCGATCACTCCATTCACCTGTGCCAGGCAGGCCACGTCGTTTTCCGACAGAACTTCCAGGCCGTATTGCGCGCCCTCCATCAGGCTGACGGCATGGCTCAGCCGGCCGTGCTCGGACTGTAACTCCGCCCATTCCGATGCGGAAAAATTCAGCGCCGCCAACTCTTTCGCCTGCCATTCGAGCCGCTCCAGCTCCTCGCTGTAGGCGGCGGCGTTCTTCTCCCGTTCCAGCCGCGCGCGCCTCAGCGCCTGCCATTCCTTCCAGGCCGCCGCCGTTTCCCTGGCCTGCCGCCCAAGGCCGGCGTAAGCATCGAGCAACTCGCGCTGCGCGGAGGTTTTAAGCAGCGATTGATGGGCGTGCTGACCGTGAATATCCACCAGGAATTCACCCGCCTCGCGCAACTGCTGCAGGGTCGCGGAGCGGCCGTTGATGAAGGCGCGCGAGCGGCCGCCGGCATCGACCACGCGGCGCATCAGGCACACGCCGGGGTCGCCGCCGAGCCCGTTCTCGTCCAGCCATGTTTGCAGTTGGGAAAGGGAGCGTATGTCGAACTCGGCCTCGATCTCGGCGCGCTCGGTGCCCGCGCGCACTACGCCGGCGTCGGCACGCTCGCCCAGGGCCAGCGACAAGGCGTCGATCAGGATCGACTTGCCCGCCCCGGTCTCCCCGGTAAGCACGGTGAAGCCGGGCTCGAACTCGAGCGTGAGCCGGTCGACGATGACAAAATCGCGGATATTGAGTGTCAGGAGCATGGGCCGGTCTATAAAAAACGATTAACCACGAATTTGCACGAATGAAACACGAATGTTCACGAATAATCAATGACACACGTAGTGCGCATGCTCCACCAGTTTGGTGAAGCGGAGTTTGTCTTTGGCGCTATTCGTGTTCATTCGTGAAAATTCGTGTCATTCGTGGTGTGCTGTGTTTAAAGTTTACAACTTCTCACCCCAGTGCAGCTTCTGGCGCAACATATCGTAATAACTATGACCAAAAGGATGGAGCAGGCGCACCATCTGCTTGGAGCGGCGCACGATCACCCAGTCGTTTTCCTGCAGGTCGAAATGGCGCTGGCCGTCGAAGTGAACGCGCGCGTCGTCGGCGTGCAGCAACAGGACCTCGATGGTGCTCTCGCTGTTGACCGCGATCGGCCGGTTGCTCAGGGTATGCGGACAGATCGGCACCAGCACGATTGCCTCCAGGGTCGGGTGCAGGATCGGCCCGCCCGAAGACAAGGCATAGGCAGTGGAACCGGTCGGGGTGGAGATGATCAGTCCGTCGGAACGCTGGCTGCAGACGAACTGGCCGTCGACGAACACTTCCAGCTCGATCAGGCGCGCCGTCGCACCCTTGCTCACCACCGCATCGTTGAAGGCGCTCGCCTCAAAAACGTTGTCGCCCTGGCGCCTGATGGTCACGGTAAGCAAAAACCTCGCATCGCTGAGGTAATCGCCGGAGAGAATTTCTTCCAGCGTTTGCAGCATGGTATCGGCCGACACATCGGTGAGAAAGCCGAGCCGGCCCTGGTTGACGCCGACCAGCGGCACGCCATAGGTATACAGCGAACGGGCGATATTCAGCATGGTGCCGTCGCCGCCCAGCACCACGGCCAGATCGGCCTGCTCACCGATCTCGTCCAGGCTCGCCAGAGGGTAGCCGGTCACGCCGGTACACGCGGCCGTGGACCGCTCCACCAACACCCGGTACTTGCGTTCTTCGAGGAATCCGGCCAGGCGCAACAGCGAGTCCCCGATCTCGGGGCTGTTGTATCTGCCAATCAGGGCAACGGTTTTGAAGAGATGACTCATGGTGCGAATTAAACCATAATAAAACTTTTGGTGGTACTATCACTCAAAGCGCATATCGCAAACGCACAACTTAAGTTTATGATCGACAAACGCGCGCAAATCCTGCTTAAAACCCTGGTGGAACGCTATATCAGCGAAGGCCAACCGGTCGGTTCCCGCACCCTTTCGAAGTTCTCCGGCCTGGACCTCTCGCCCGCCACCATACGCAACGTCATGGCCGACCTGGAAGAGACGGGCTACATCATCAGCCCGCACACCTCCGCCGGGCGCATCCCGACCCCGCGCGGCTACCGCTTCTTCGTCGACAGCCTGCTGACGGTGCAGCCCCTGGACGCCATCGAGGTGCACCGGCTGGAGGGCCAACTCCACCCCAACGAGCCGCAAAAGCTGATCGCTTCCGCCTCGAGGCTGCTCTCCGACCTGACCCAGTTCGCCGGCATCGTGATGACACCCAAGCGCCGCAGCATCGCATTCCGCCATATCGAATTCGTCAACCTTTCCGACAAGCGCATACTCCTGATTCTGGTCACGGCCGACGAGAATGTGCAGAACCGCATCATCCTCACCGAAAAGCCCTATACCGCAGCGGAACTGAGCCGGGCAGCCAGCTTCATCAACCAGCACTATGCCGGCTGCACCCTGGAAGAGGTGCGCGGCAAGATGCAGGCCGAACTGAAACAGATCCATCACGACATGACCGCGCTCATGGCCATGGCGCTGGAAGCCGGCGGCGAGGCGGACGAGCATGCCGACAGCTACGTGCTTTCGGGCGAGCGCAAGCTGCTGCATGTGCAGGATCTTTCATCCAACATGGCCTCCTTGCGCAAACTGTTCGACGCCTTCGACCAGAAAACCACCCTGCTGCAACTTCTGGATGTGAGCCAGCGGGCGCAGGGGGTACAGATCTTCATCGGCGGCGAATCGGGCCGCATGCCGCTCGATGAATGCAGCATGGTGACCGCGCCCTACAAGGTGGGCGGCCAGATTGTCGGCACCGTGGGCGTGATCGGCCCGACCCGGATGGCCTACGAGCGCATCATCCCGATCGTGGACGTCACCGCCAAGCTGCTTTCCAGCGCGCTTTCTTACCATTAAAACAGTGCTGAGTACCGAGTCCTGAGTGCTGAGTAAAACCACCACACCTCAGGACTTAGCACTCAGGACTCAGGACTAACACCATGGAACCCGCCTATCATCACGGCACACCAAGCCGTACCGGCATTCTCCTGATCAACCTCGGCACGCCCGACGCACCCACCGCCGCTGCGCTGAAGCCCTATCTCAGGGAGTTCCTCAGCGACCCGCGCGTGGTGGAAATACCCCGCGTGCTGTGGTGGCCGATCCTGAACGGCATCATCCTCAACACCCGGCCGAAAAAATCGGCGGAAAAATACGCCCAGATCTGGACCTCGGAAGGTTCGCCGCTGCTCGTTCACACCCGGCGCCAGGCCAAACTGCTGCGGGGCTATCTCGGCGAATCGCTCGGCAAGTCGACCCCGGCGGTGGAATTCGCCATGCGCTACGGCAACCCATCGGTCGCCTCGGCACTGGAAAAGCTCAAACAGCAGAACTGCGGGCGCATCCTGATTTTCCCTCTCTACCCGCAGTACGCCGCCAGCTCCACGGCTACGGCCATGGATGCCGTTTTCGACGCCCTGCGCGCAATGCGCAACATGCCGGAAATCCGCACCATCCGGAGTTTCCACGACCACCCCGGCTACATCGCGGCATTGGCGCAAAGCGTGCGCGACTACTGGATGAAGAATGGCCGCCCCGACAAGCTCGTCGTGAGCTTTCACGGCGTGCCGCGCCGCAGCCTGGGAAAAGGCGACCCCTACCACTGCGAATGCCAGAAAACCGGGCGCTTGCTGGCCGAAGCCCTGGGACTCGGACAGGATCGATACCGGATCAGCTTCCAGTCGCGCTTCGGCCGCGCCGAATGGCTCAAGCCTTACACCACCGCGACCCTGGAAGAGCTCGGCAAGCAGGGAACCAAGCGGGTGGATGTGATCTGCCCCGGCTTTGTAGGAGACTGCCTGGAAACACTGGAGGAAATCGCACTGGAAGGCAAAGCATCCTTCCTCGGCGCCGGGGGCAAGGAATTCCATTACATTCCCTGCCTCAATGAGCGCGATGACTGGATCCATGCGCTATGCGACATCGTTTCCGAAAACCTGCATGGCTGGACGGGTGCCGAAGAGAAGGAAGCCGGGGCCGCTTCGCGCATCCGCGCCCTGGCAATGGGCGCAACAGACTGATTGGGTATCCGTTTCCGTGATTGATCTCGGTTAAAAACGGTGGCACCTGAATTTGTATTTGTGTTGATTTGCTATGATGTGAAGGGCAAGGAGCCGGCCAGAAGCGGACATAGGCGGCAGCACCGGTTTCGTCGTTACGGAAGCTGGTACCGAAGCCGGTTCCATCGCAGGATCGATGGGGCGATGTTGATGCAGACGAGCAGCCGAGGCAAAATGGGGGCGAGGGGCTTTTTCTACAGCCTCGTTAGGAATCATCCCATAAGAGGAATCATGGCCATTGAACGGCCCGGGAATCCATCCATGCGAACAAAGATCATGATCTCCTGTGCGCTGCTTTCCCTGGGGCTCGCCCCCGCGGCCTTGGCTACTCCCCGCGTTCAGCCCCCACCGTCTTCCCAGGGGTTGGAAACGCAACCCGCGCAGACCGAAGCGCCGCGAGAGCATGTCGCTCCTGTGGCGCCGCCCCGCGGCCAGCTCCTTTACGAGAATCACTGCTTGTCCTGCCACGAAAGCGCCGCTCACATCCGTAGCAACAGGAACACCCACTCGCTGCCGGAGCTGCGGGGGTGGGTCCGGCACTGGGCAGAATATTCGCGCCTGCCCTGGGGCAAGGAAGAAGTCGAGGACGTGGTGCGCTTCCTCAACAGCCGGTACTACAAGTTCGAATCCCGCTAGTGGGTCGCCGGATGAAGGCGCTGATGAAAATCCGCCCGGAACCGGGTATCTGGCCGGGATCGGTGCCAATCCTCGCGCAACTGGTGAATGGAATGCGCCGTATGCAACTGGCGCAGGCCGCTGCGTCGAGGACAGGTGCGGCCTAATCCCATGCCTTTGCGGCGGCGACTGGCGTGGCTGGGGGTATTGGCATTGCTGACGGGTGGCGGCGGGATGGCTGAGGTGATGGCGGCCGGGCCCGACCTCGAAATCAGCGTGTGCGGGGCGATGCGCGAGCCGCTGGCCTTCTGGCTATTCCGGCGCGTGGCCGGCGCAGCCGGCGCCCGGCGTCTTGCCGGCATCCCGAACATCGAGCGCCTGGCTTTCAAGACCCGCGACGGACGGGAACTGGGCGGCTACAAGCTGATCAGCCGCAAGCCCAGGGGATATCTGCTGGTGGCGCCGGGCAATGCCATGCTCGCTGGTCAGATCATGGGCGAGTTGCAATATTTCCGCGATCTCGGCTACGACGTCTACGTGTATGACTACCGCGGCTATGGCCTGTCCGGCGGCGCCAGCCGACTCATGGCCATCGTCTCCGATTACCGCGAGATCGTGACGCATTTGAACACACTGGGCTACCCGCGCAGCCTTCTTTATGGGATGTCCATGGGCGGCGTCATCCTGTTGAACGCCGTGGGGGCGGCTGGCCAGTACCACGCCATGGTCGTCGACTCCACGCCGAGCCGCATTTCTCCGCTGGGTTGCCCGGCAAGCTATGATCCGGTCGGGCATTTGCCTGCGGATTGCTCCCGCATCAAGATCATCGCGGGCGAACGTGACCTTGTGGTACCGCCCGGGGAGGCGCAAGAATTGCTGGATGCCGCGCAGCACTGCGGTGCAACCCTCCTGAGGCAGCGGGACTTTGCACATCCGTTCCAGGATGCCAGCGCCGAGATTCACCGCCGCCGGTTTGAGGCGGTAGCGGATTTTCTTGGGCGATGAAAAGCGCAATTGCCGGCGTTGCCGCGCAGCGGATGATCCCGCTCTGGATCAAGCTTGCTTATACCCTGTTCGTCGGCGTGCTGGTGCCGGCGTATTGGGTGCACTACGGCCCGGCCAATTTCCTGTGGGCCAGCGACATTGCGCTCCTGGGCACGGTAGTCGCCCTATGGCGCGAAAGCCGGCTGCTCGCCAGCACGATGGCGGTGGCGGTGCTGCTGCCGGAGCTGGCGTGGAACCTGGATTTCTTCACCCGCTTGATCGTCGGCCGTGACGTGATCGGCCTGGACGCCACCGCTTACATGTTCGACCCCGCGCGGCCGCTGTGGTTGCGGGCGCTGTCCTCGTTCCACGTGTTCCTGCCGCTACTGCTCCTGTGGCTGCTCCATCGGCTCGGCTACGACCGGCGCGCCCTGCTTGCGACCACGGCGCTGTGCTGGGTGGTGCTGCCGGTTTCCTTCCTGCTTACCGACCCCGCCAAAAACATCAACTGGGTGTTCGGATGGGGCGAGCAGCCTCAGACCTTGCTCCCCGCCACCGGGTATCTTGCCTTGCTCATGATGCTGTTCCCTTTGTGCGTCTATCTGCCGACCCATCACGTGCTGAAAAAAAGCGTTCGCAAAGGTCCAAGCACAGTCCGGCGCGGCAATTGAAGATGCGCAAGGTTATGCTTTTTATGATCTACACTATGATTGTTGAGATCTCATCTCACTGATCAACTACGGGAGAGGCAAGAATGGCTAAAAAGACAAGTGCGCTGGTTACTCCAAGAGGCCGCTCTAACGTTCCTCCGGAAGGAGGTATCAGCCCCGGGCAACGCGAGCGCATGATTCGGGAGGCCGCCTATTTTCGGTACGTGCAGCGTGCCCCTGTCCCGGGTCATGATCTTGACGACTGGCTTGCGGCAGAAGCTGAACTTTTCGGGGGGAAGGCCGAGCCGCAACCGCCCGAACTGGTCGAGACGACGGCATTCGGGATGCAGGAGAGCGGCGTCCACGGCTTCCGGGAGGACGATGCGCTGAAGCGGATCATCAAGCAGCATCCGCGAAAAGGCATACCCCAGGTTGAGAGTATGGAGCCCCTGGAAGCACCGCCCAAGGAATAACGCGGGCGCGGGTGGCCCCTGCCGCTGAAAGGCCGCTCGCACCGGATTCACGGCAACCGAGTCCAGCCACTGTAGCTTGCGACAGATCAGGATGCGGTTGTCTATTGTCTGCGCAGAACCGCAGACCTCACATACAGGAGGCAGAGATGACTGGTCATCCCCCCCCGGGTCGGCGCCCCGGATCCCGAACTCAAAACATCTCCGATCTTCGATGAGTATGAGGAGATCTCGCTCGACTCGGAACTCGAAGCGGGCGCCTGTTATTTCAACGATGTGGCCTACCCGATTGGCCAATCCGTGCTGAGCGGCAGCGAGCTGCTGCATTGCGAAGAACGGGGCATCTGGATGCGCAGAGGCGAGATGCGTCCCGAGTAGCCTCGGAATGCCGCACCTGAGCAGGACTCTGAGCTTGCCCGAACGGTCCGGCGTACCCGATCTGACCGCGATCGCCAGCCCACTGAAACAGGCTCTTATTCGTGGTTGTGCTTGCAGACCCCCGCCAAGGGACACTCGCCACAACGGGGCTTGGGTCGACTACATTCTTGCCGAGCTGCACAATGAGGGCATGATATTCATTGTAGCGGTCGACCGCCTTAGGCAGGTGCTCCGCGAGAGCACGGGGTCTAATAATCAAACATTGCCGGCCTTGACCTGCATTCGAGCGGGGCTGGCCGGTAAGTGGCTTTTTTACAGGCGGTGGTAATTTTAACTTCCGGAGCTTCGGCCAGGTTTGTAATCGGCCAGCCCCTCAATTTGAACGTTGAACGTCCGCTTCGGAGGAGAGCGACCGGCTGGTTCGGGTCGCTTTGCGACCTCCAATCACAAAATTCGTTTTGGCCATGTGATAACAAAAACAAAAATCAATCATGGGAAACGGATACCCGACTAATTTAACGGTTGTCGCCAGTTTTCGAGTTGTCGGCCTCGTTCTCGATGATCACCGACTTCTCTGGCTTCCTCTGCCTGCTGCTTGCCTCCAATTTCTGCTCGAGGTCGCTGACATGCTTTTTGCTGGCGGATATGGCGAACTTACCTCGCACGACTGACGGCATGAAAGCCAGCGCCGCGATGAGCAGTCCCGCCCCAAGCGCGCCCAGCAGGACAAATGCAAGGGGAGATTGAAATTGCCAGACAATGAAAGTCAACGATACGGGCGCCATATTCTGCAGCGCAAAAACCACCGCCAACACCACCAGCACAGGTACCAAGATCCTCAACATGGATAGCGCTCCTTTTCCGAAAGACACGAACAACTCACCAAAACGCTTAAGGAAGCGGCAGCATCCCATATTTGGATCGTTATAATGTAAAAAAGTGTATGTGCAATAGAGTCCATGGAGTTTAATTTGTTCCGCCCCCCCGCTCCAAGGTCCACGCCGATTTTACAATCCATCGAACGAGGATACATGGCTCCACGGATGTTCCGCAGTTTTCTTCTTGCCGCGCTGCTCCTATTCTCTTTCTCTGGCCTGGTGCGCGCAGGCCCGTTCCGCTATGAAATCGAACTGGACGCTCCGGAACGATATAAAACAATGCTGCAACAGAACCTGGAAATTTACCGTTGGCGGGACAACCCGCGCATGAACACGGATCAGTTGCGGCGGCTTTTCAAACGCACTCCGGACGAGATCCGCGAGTTGATTTCAACCGAGGGATTTTTCTCTCCCCGGATCGAATCCGATCTGGCGGAAAAATCCGGCGGCTGGGTGGCGCGCTTTTCGGTTGTGCCGGGTGAACCGGCGCGCGTGAGCTCACTGGCTCTGCGCGTGGAAGGGCCCTTTGCGGACGGCTCAAGCGAAAATGCCGCGCGCTTGACGAAAATCCAGGAGCAATGGCCGCTCAATCCGGGCGCCGTTTTTCGCCAGCAGGACTGGGAGGCGGCCAAGCGCGGTGCGCTCCAGAAAGTGCTGATCGAGCGTTACCCGAGCGCCGGGATCAGTTTCAGCCAGGCCACGGTCGACCCGGAAACCAACCAGGTTGCGCTGGAAGTCGCTATCGACAGCGGCCCTGCTTTCACCTTCGGCGGCCTTGAACTCAGCGGACTGAAGCGCTATCCCCGCAGCATAGTCGAGCGCCTCAGCACCGTCGAGCCGGGTGCGCCCTATGCCCAGAGCAAGCTGCTCGACTTTCAGCAGCGGCTGCAGGACAGTTTGTATTTCAGTTCGGCCCTGGTCACTGCCGAGACCGATCCGGCGCATCCCGAACGCGTGCCCGTCCGGGTTGAAGTGACCGAAAACCCGTCCCGGAAACTGGGATTTGGCGTCGGGGCAAGCACCAACACCGGGGCACGGGCCCAAATAGACTACCGCGACCTGAACTTTTTCGACCGGGCATGGCGCCTGAGTAGCACGCTCAAGCTGGAAACCAAGAAACAGGGCCTGAACGGCGAAGTGCAATTCCCCCTCACCGAGGCGGGATACCGCGACAGCATCAATGCATTGCTGGAAAGCACCGACATCGAGGGCGAAGTGACGCGCAAGATCGGGTTCGGCGCCAAGCGCAGCCGGGTGACGGGCAAGATAGAAACCGCCCTGGCGATGCAATATCAGGCCGAACGGCAGGAGGTTTCCGGGGTGGAGAGCAAGCTCAACAAGGCCCTGACCCTGAACTACTCATGGACCAAGCGCGATGTCGACAACCTGCTCTACCCCACCCGTGGCTATCTGTTCAACGCGCAGATCGGCGGTGGCGCGAAGGCGCTGCTGTCGGACCAGGATTTCGGGCGCGGCTACGGGCGGCTGGTCTATTTCCATCCCCTTGGCGCCAGGGACTCCCTGATACTCCGCGTCGAGGCGGGCATGGTGGCGGCAGCCAGCCGGGATGGCATTCCCTCCGACTTCCTGTTTCGCACCGGCGGCGATCAGTCGGTGCGCGGCTACGCCTACCAGAGCCTCGGCCTGAAACAGGGGGCTGCCGTTGTCGGCGGGCGTTATCTCGGGGTGGCCAGTGCCGAATATGTGCACTGGGTGATGCCCAAGTGGGGCGCTGCGCTATTTTTCGACGCCGGCAATGCAGTGGACGAGGTGAAAGAATTCAAGGCGGTCCAGGGTTATGGGGCCGGCGTGCGCTGGAAGAGCCCGGTCGGCCCGCTTAATCTCGACATCGCCTACGGCAAGGATGTCGAAAAGCTACGCCTGCATTTTTCTGTCGGGTTTACTTTCTGATGGCGCCCAAGAGACCTTTCATCACAAGGCAGCGGGCTCTCGCACTGGCGGCACTGGCTGTCGCGGCTATCCTGGCGGCGCTGCTTGGCCTCGCGGGGCGGGAAAGCGTTGCGCGCTGGGCCGCCGGGCAGGCGGTTTCAGCCAGCAAGGGACAGCTTGCCATAGAGGGCGTGCAAGGCTCGCTCTATGGCCCTTTGCGCATTGCCAGGCTGAGCTGGGAGACGCCGGAACGGCGGATCGAGCTGCACGGGCTAGCCCTGGACTGGTCGCCGCGCCTGCTCCTGCTTCAGCGCCAGGTGCGGCTGCACCAGGCAGCGCTCCGGTCGTTGCGGATAGAACTCAAAAAACCAAGTGCGGAGCCGCTGCGTCTGCCCGTTTCCCTGCACCTGCCGGTCGGCGTGGAAATCCCGGCCCTGTCCGTGGCCCGGCTTGAAATACAAAACCAGGACAGCCGCCATGAACTGCAGGATCTGCTGGCCAGCTTGAGCTATGGCGCAGGCCGCTACCGCTTGTCCCTGGATCGCGCCGCTACGCCATGGGGAGCCGCGAAGGCGGGCCTGGACCTGGGGGAATCACGCCCGTTCGCGCTGGACGGCCAAATCTCGCTGCAGAAAAAGGAAGGCAGCCACCCCTACGCCGCCCGGGTTACGCTCAAAGGCTCACTCCAGAAACTGGCAGCCTCCGCGACCGCCACCGCCGGCCGCATGGAGGCGGAGATGGAATCGGTATGGCTGCCGTTCGAGCCGGTCTTTCTGCAGCAGGCCAGCCTGCATGGGCGGCATCTGGACCCGGCATGGCTGGATGCCGGCTGGCCTGCTGCCGATATCGGCATGGCGCTCAGTTTACGGGGCAGCGCAGCGGATACCTTTCAGGGCCGCCTGCGGGTGGAAAACCGGATTCCCGGCGCCATCGACCAGGCGCGCCTGCCCCTGAAAACAGCGGCTGCCGGCTTCACCGGCAAGCTGGACGACCTGGGCTTCACGCAGTTGCATCTGGATCTTGGGGAAGGAGGCCAGTTTACGGGCGGCGCCGAGGTCAAGGGACGCCGCCTCGGGCTGGATTTGGCGACCCGAAACTTCAATCTGCAGGGCGTACAGTCCAAGCTCAAACCGACGCAGCTCGCCGGCAAGGTCCGCATCGATGCGGAAGAGGAAGCCCAGCGGATCTACGCAGACCTCAGGCAGCGCCACTACGAAATCCGGCTGGACGCACGCCAGGCAGCCCGGCAACTGGAGCTCAAGACGGCCACTATCCGTGCCTATGCCAGCGAGCTGCAACTGAGCGGCGGCATGGCGCTCGCCGGGGACAAAGCCTTCAAGGCCGAGGGGGCGATCAAGCGCTTCAACCCTGCCGATTTCGGCGAATACCCGGCGGCGGCAATCAATGGCCGGTTCGCTGCCAGCGGCCGTTTGTCACCGCAGTGGCAGGCGGCAATCGACTTTTCGCTGAGCGACAGCCAGTTTCGCGGCCACCCGCTCTCGGCAAAAGGGAAAGTCCACGCCTCTTCCGAACGGATCTGGGACAGCGCCGTGGAAGCACGGCTGGCGCAAAACCGTCTTACCGCCAGCGGCGCCTTCGGCCGGGCGGGGGACCGCCTGGAGTGGCGCCTCAAGGCAGACAAACTGTCCGTCATCGGCCCGGAATTCGGCGGGCAAGCGCAGGCGACAGGCACGCTGGAGGGCACCCCGGATCAACCCTCCGGCAGCTTCGAGCTTAGCGGCCGGCAACTGCGCTGGACCGCGCAGCACCAGGTGCAGCGGGTGCGGGCAAGCGGCCGGCTGGATAAGGGCCTGGAAGGGACGCTCGCGCTGAACGCCGAGATCGACGGTTACCGCTCCAACGGATTCAGGCTGGACAAGGCGAGCGCGGCCGGGCGTGGACGGCGCGGCGGCCATGTTTTGACATTGCATGCCCATAACCCGGCATTGGATATGCACGCCGAGCTGGCGGGCGGCTGGAACGACAAAAACGGCTGGACCGGCGAATTGCGGCAGTTCCGCAACCAGGGCGATTACCCTGTGGTTCTGCGGGCTCCGGCACCGTTGGCGCTGGGCCCGGAACAGTGGCGGCTCAGGAATGCGGAGCTGGGCTTTGCCGATGGCACCGTCTCTATCCACGAGATTGCCCGCAAGGGGGCGCAATTTACCAGCCGCGGCCAATTCGACAAGCTGGCACTGGCCCAGGCCCAAAAACTTCTCGATCCATCCCTCGGCATCGAAACCTCTCTGCGCTTCGGCGGCCACTGGTCGGTAACTGCAGACGATCAGGTGAACGGCACACTGTCCATTTCCCGTGAAAACGGCGACATCAGCATGCCGACCGAGCCCAGAACCAATCTTGGCCTGAGCAGGCTTGCCCTCAAGCTGGAAGCCGTGAACAGCCGCGTGACCGGCACATTGGACGCCGCCGGAACGCCCCTCGGCGTGATCTCGGCCAACGCCGCCACGGAGATGACCCGGAAAAACGGCGCATGGGGGGTAGCGGGAAGTACGGCTGTCCGGCTGGAGGCGGACGCGACCATTCCTTCGCTTGCCTGGCTGGGCCCGTTCCTGGACCCGACCAGCGGCACCTCGATGGACGGCAGTGTGCGTGCCCGGTTGCGTGCCGATGGCACGCTGCAGAATCCCGGATTGACAGGCGTGATCAGCGCCAGCGGTTTGAAGGTGGAAGTGCCCGACCAGGGCCTGTACCTGAAAGATGGCCAGTTGCGCGCCGAGCTGCAGCAGGGCACGCTCCGTCTGACGCAATGGGTGATGCGTGCCGGTGAAGGGCAGATCACGGGCCAGGGCAGCCTGTTGCTCGGCGGCGCAGTGCCCGTCATGCAGCTCAAGCTGACGGCGAACAAGCTGGAAGTGCTGGCGCGGCCGGACCGGCATCTCGTGTTGAGCGGCATGGTCGATGCCGCCGCAACAGGCAGAGAAGTACAACTGACGGCAAAACTCAAGGCAGACCGCGGCCTGATCGAGCTGCCGAAAACGGATGCCCCGGCCCTGAGTGACGACGTGGTCGTGCTGGGCCGCGATGAAAAGCGGGAAACCAAAGCCTCGCCCTACCGGACGCGCATGGACCTCGCACTCGATATGGGGGATGACTTCCACTTCAAGGGCAAGGGGCTGGACGCCCAGTTGGGAGGCGCGATCAGGATACGCGCCGCCGACGGGAAACCGCCCCAGGCCAACGGCAGCATCCGGGTCATCAAGGGCACCTATTCTGCCTACGGGCAGCGGCTCGCGATCGACCGGGGAATTCTGAATTTTTCCGGCCCGATCGACAATCCAGGGCTCAACATCATCGCCATGCGCAAGAACCAGCCTGTCGAGGCGGGCGTAGCCGTGACCGGAACAGCCCTGCAGCCGCGAGTGAGACTGGTATCCAACCCCAGCGTGCCGGACAGCGAAAAACTGTCCTGGCTGGTGCTGGGACATGGCATGGAAAACACTGGCGGCAGCGAGTTCCACGTTCTGCAAGCGGCAACGGGCGCGCTCCTGGCCGCGGGCGAATCGGTGTCACTGCAATCGAGGATCGCCCATGCCGCAGGGCTGGACCAACTCGGACTCTCCGGCGCGGGCGGATTGGAGAGCAGCGTACTGACCATGGGCCAGCGGCTCTCTGCGCAAGCCTATCTCAGCTTCGAGCAGGGGCTGCTGGGAACGGGCACCCTGGTCAAAATCAATTACACCCTGACCAAGCGCCTGTCGGTGCGCACCCAGACCGGCACCGACAATGCGGTGGATTTGTTTTACACATTTGCCTTCAACTAGGTTCTGTTGACGTATTGCCGCCTGTTTAGCGCAACCACAGCAGAGAGGCCGCAAACGTCAGCATCCCCATGAAATTGAGCATTTTTTTCTCAAATCGACTAAAAATTCGGCGATAGTGTTTG
>JAJYXP010000078.1 GCA_021801705.1 Pseudomonadota bacterium | reverse complement strand
CTGGCGCGCGTCATTGCTCGGACTTTGCCACAGTGTCCCTGCTGTGGCAGCGCGTCTTTCAGCGTAATGAGTATTTAATAACACAGTAGAACTAGTAGTCAGTCATATTGAAACCGGTGGACAATCTCGTCATTCCGGCGAAAGCCGGAATCCAGAAAAACCAACAACCTGGACACCGGCTTTCGCCGGTGTGACGGTTCAACTCATCCATGCTTTTCACCGTGACTGACTACTAGTGCTTGCCCGGCTCCAGCTTTACCCCGCGCCTTTCCTGGGTAATGTAGGCTTGCAGCGCGATCATCTTGTAATCATCGGCGGCGAGCGCCTTGCCTTCCAGGGGGTTGCGGATGCACCAGTTAACCATTTCCCACAGCGGCGCTACTTTGCCGAGCTGTTTTTGAAATTTCGGATAAGTTTCCGGGTGGGTATTTGCGGCATTGGGATGGCACTGCGCACAGGCCACGCCATTGGTGCCCAGAGTGGGACTGGTCCAAAGCTCGCGGCCGTCTTTGACCACCTTCATGTACTGTTCCTGCCAGCGGTTTAAGTCCGCCGGGGTGAATTCGTCCGCTTGCGCCGGCAGCGCATGGGCAAAACCTGCCGCAGCAATGCACAAGACAGCGGCCTTGAGATGTTTCATATGCATCATGTCCGTCTCCTCTGTTCTTAGAAATGTGTCTGCGGCGGAATGTGCTTGTCCGCCGGCTGATATGCCTCATCCTCCGGCTGGCCGGTCCTGGTGTTGAATGAAACGGTGCGGCTGGTGTTGCTGCTCAGGTTGTAGTGCACATCCGCATTGCCGGTTGCGAGATTGATGAATTGCCAGCCTGTCGCGTCCCGTTCGAAGAATGGATCGGCGCGGTTCATCGGCACCGTCAGCTTGGGCAGATATTGCTCCGCTTGTGTGTAGGTGGAAGGGTAAGGCCAGGGCCAGGATGTTGCCATCACGGCGTGGAAGCTGATGTTGCCGATCTGGTTGTACTGGATTTGGTGCACGTGACCGTAGATGACATTGGCTTTCTTGAACGGTTGTAACAACGCTTGCACCTGCTCGGCATCCTCAGTCCAGAAATTCCAGCCTTTGTAGATTTTTTGCAGGGGCGAATGCGAGAACACCACGAGCGGTGTATTCTTGTCAACTTTCTCCAGATCGTTCTTCAGCCATTCGCGTTGCTTGTCGCCAACCATGAAGGGCGAACCGTTGGGGTTGTCGAGACCGGCCATTTCCAGCATGCGCTGCTCGGCGGTAGGCCAGCGTTTGAACGTCCAGTCGTCATAGGTGAGGATGCTGTTCAACACCACGAAATGGACGCCCTTGTGGTCAAAACTGTAATATTTCGGCCCGAAAAGCTTCTCCCAGTATTGGCCAAGATCCAGGTAGTAATCATGTTCGCCCATCACGTAATGCACTTTGCTACCATGCAATGCAGACATGATTTCCGCGCCGTGATCGAGTTCTTCCCTCTTTCCGAGTTGGCCCAGGTCCCCGCCAAACATGACGAAATCAGGCTTGGGCGTAAGCATATTGGTTTCAGCCACGGCGCGGATCAAGCCGCGATCCCAATTGCGTACGAATTCACGACCCTTGATATGCTGAATATGCGCATCCGAAATATAAGCGAAGGTGAAGTTTTGCGAACTGTCCGCAAAAGCCAGTTCCACCATGCTGATCGGCAGGGTACTCATGGCCGCCAGCGCGCCAGCACCCTTCAGGAAATCGCGTCGGTTAATCGGTTTGCTCATGCTGGTCTCCTCATTTTTTAACCGGTTTGACTGATTTTGCGTATTCCGGGCTGGTCAGCGCTTCCATGAAAGCGACCAAGTCCGAAATCTGCTGTTTGCTTAAATTCAACGGCCGGATGCCGCCGCTCAGAAAGTCATTAACCCGATCGCTTTTCTTGGTTGCCCCGCCATTGTTGTAGTGCGTCACCACTTCATTCAGGGTTTTCAGGCTGCCGTCATGCATGTACGGCGCGGTCAGTGCGATATTCCGCAGCGTCGGAGTTTTGAACGAACCCATATCGTCAAACCCATCCGTTACCGCGAAACGGCCCAACTCCGAGGTTTTCGGGTCGGTCAGCACGGCTTTGTCCACGTCCGCACCTTGCGACTTGGCCTTCAAAAACTCGCCGGCCAGGCGAGGCGCATCTTTCTGTATGCGA
Organism: Pseudomonadota bacterium; assembly: GCA_021801705.1. GTDB lineage: Bacteria > Pseudomonadota > Gammaproteobacteria > Burkholderiales > Sulfuricellaceae > Sulfuricella. The sequence goes on along the minus strand of JAJYXP010000078.1, from coordinate 50,083 downwards.
TTCATGCCTATGCCGATATTGTGGAAGCGGTTGTCGGTGAAAAGCGCATGATCCTGTTCCACGGTGTGACAGGAAACGCATCGGCCTTGGCCAAGGAAAACCTGGAAACCCCGAATCTGCGCGGGCGCCATGGCTTTCTTGTCACCACCGAAGTAATACCGGTCGAACGGCGAGTTTCCGGAGACGATGGTGCGCTCGAAGCTTGCGATAGCCTTTTTCACGTCATCCATGGTGATTTGATCGCCGGATTTTCCGAACACCGCCTTGAACGCCTTTCCATAATCAGAGTCGGTACGCACAATTTCGAGAATCGGCTTGTGATCTTTTAAACCCATTTCCACTTGATTCACAAATGGATGCTGAGACTGGTCTTCCAGGTCTGGCGAACGCCCGTCCCAAAACAGCTTGTGAAAATAGGCCGCATTTACCACTGTTGGCGCATTGCGCGTGCCCGTCAGCTTGTTGACGCCTTCCGAAACCCGCAATGGGCTGTCGGTAAAGGCTTTTTTGGCGTCGTGGCAGGTCGCGCAGCTCACCTTACCGGTGGAGCTGAACCTCGTATCGTGGAATAATTTGTCGCCAAGCTTGATCTTCTCCTGGCTTTGCGGGTTGTCCGCAGGAATGGGAACAGACGGTAGCCCCAGCGGCGCGGCCAGCGCATGCATGGACAGCGCTGCTGCTACCGCTGCACAAGCGCCAAACAAATAGCTCTTCATATCAGTGCCTCCTATAACTTGACATGGTTAAAATTTATTTTCTTTCCATAATTTGTACTCAGTATAGTACATAAAAACATGATAGCCGCATAGTTTAAAAATTTGTCATATTCGGATCCGGACTCGCGCATGAATGAGCATTCCGGGAGCTGGGCGCGTAAATCGGCCGTGTCGCCTGCGCGCGTTGTTATGTTTAAGAAGGAAAAGCATCGGCGTTGCCATGAAGGGCATTTGCGCCGGCTAAAGATATTTTTGGAGGGAGTTGGGCTGTTCACCAGGCATAAGTTGGGCTTAGAGCGAGGCAATTCCGATGGGGAAACCATCGACTGGGGAGCCCCCTGCGGGAAAACTGCACGTGCGGTTCTGTTCAGCGAAGGCTGGCATGTTCAGCAGAAGTCAGTCTGTCGGGGTAAGAATCAGGCGCCCACCACTTCGTGCAGATGGGAACGACATTTGGCGGCCGGCGCATCGTGGATTGGCTGACGGGCGAACAATTGCCGCGGATATGCTAGCGGTCAGTCAACATGAAACGCACGGTTTGCGTAGGAGCGACCTCCAGGTCGCGAATTCGGTGGTTCGCGACCTGGAGGTCGCTCCTACATCCCGCAAATTCAACGTGACTGACTACTAGCGGTCAGTCATGTTGAATTTGCGTGATTTTCTTGCAGGGCCGAATTCATTCGGCCAAATGTGCGAATGAATTCGCACCTACAAAGAACGTACAGTCGTTTTAAGTTGACTGACTAAGATTGAGCGTGCTGTCGGACTTGAAGGAAATAGGCAGCAAAACCTGTTCTCGCCGAGCCACTTTTTTGCCTTTATTCTTCAAGCCCGACAGGCTTTAGCGTTTTCTATTTGGAGGTTTTCCGCCACTCCATCATTGCAGTTGTCAGTTTTAGTGAAGCGGCCGCGAATTCGTGAGACAACACCTGATCTGCTTCGGCCTGCTTGCCAGATGTGGCTAATTCTGCAACTCGCGCGGCAACCTTGTGGAACTCGGCATGCAAGTCCTTTACGGTTTTATAGTCCGGCGTTGTCTTGTCTGACGCGCTTAGCGTCTGTCCGTATAACCACTGACCAAATGCACATTGGTTGTCCACCTTAATTGTGGCCACCGGAACTTCGGATTTGCCGGTGGAAATTGCCGATTTAAGGCGCGCCTTCCACAAGCTGTGAGCGCCAATTGCCTTATCGATTTCCTGTATATTTGCCATGAAACTTTTCTCCTTGATTGGTGTTGTTAAAAATTGCTGGTTTATTACCCGGAAACATCGCGCCGATGCCCGCTGCTAATCGCCAATCTTGTTTTCCGTATTCTCTCATAAAGTCCGATATTTCGATATCCGGGTTCTCATATCCATATAGCCTGGACTTGAATGAAATTAATTAAATTCAGCCCTCGATCATCTGCCGGATCACGGCATTGAAGGGGGCTATCCACTCCGCCGCGAACTGTTTGTCGCAGGCGTTGACTTCGGCGATAGCCCGCAGCATGGAGCGGCTATGGCCGCGGTTGGCGTGTTTCAGCATGACGGCTTCGAAAGCGTCCACGATCGCGAGGATTTTGGCTCCCTGGCAGATCTGGTCCGCTTTCAGTCCTTCTGGGTAGCCTGCCCCGTCGGGCATCTCGTGATGTTGCGCCACCATCTCGGTCGCGGGTTTCCAGCCTTCCATCCGGTCCAGCAGGCCGGCACCGTAGCCGGGATGCGCGTGCAGGGCTTTCCTGTCGTCTTCATTGAGCCGGCCAAGCTTGTTTAGCCACATTCCCTCGGGCAGGAACATCATGCCTACATCGTGCATGTAGACCGCGGCTTCCAGTTGCACCGGATCAACCGGCTTGCCGGCGGCCCGGTTGGTATCCAGAGCGAGACGGAGCGTCCGTACGCCGCGCCCCCGGAAATGGATGGAGCGGTTTTCGAATTGTTGCGCCAGCGTACGAAAAAAGCGCAGATCCGCGGCGATGCTTTCCGCGCTGCGCGCGATGGCCGACCTATGGGCCTTGCTGCGGAATGCCACTGAAGCGGGGCGGAATCCGGTGACCGATTCGATGATGCGGCTTATGGCGGCGTCCATCTGGTTCTGCTGGATCTGGCTCAGTTCTTCCAGGCCATTCACCAGGTTGACGAGCTGCAAATGGGCGAGCGGCTTGCCCGCTGCCAGTGTTTCCACGGCCAGTTCCAGGCGGTCTATCGAGAGCAGGATGATCTCGCCCAGCAAGTCGGTAAAATTCAGCTCCCCCGCGCGCAGCCGCCCCAGCAGGGTTTCGAGCGGATGGCTGATAACCACGCCCATCTCCACCTTGCACAAGCCGGCATCCCCCTTGATGTTGTGCAGGGTGCGAAACAGGTTGGTGATGATGTCCCGGTCGGTCGGCGCAGCCTTGAGTTTGGCCACGTCTTTTTCGACCTTGGGCGCGAGATCCGCGAGATCTTCAAGATACTCCGCCAGTGACTGACGATCCACGATACGCGGTTGGATCACTGCTTCAAGATTGCTCATTTGGCTCGCCTTTACTGTCCCGCGGGATTGAAAATCTGAATGTTATCGCCGGTCTTTTTTCATTATTTCATTCGCCCGTATCAATTTCCAGGTTTAATTTTCTTCCACACCAGGGTACGGTTGTTGGCGGGCATGGGCACATCGCGCTGCAGCACCAGACCTTGTGCTCCGGCGAGCTGATTCACGGCTTCAAAATTACGCACCCCGCTTTGAGGGTCCCTGGCCTTGAGCCAGGCGTCGAAACGGGCGTTGCTTTCAGAGGTATAGGTGCCGCCGTAGTTGAACGGGCCATATAGGCACAGGATTCCCCCCGTTTCCAGTATTTGCCCGATACCTTCAAACATTCGCGCCACTGCCGGCCACGACACAATATGCACCGTGTTGGCGTTGAACACGGCATCCACCCTCCCGATTGGCCATGGCGCATCATTCACATCCAGGGCGACAGGGGGCGGCACATTGGGCAGCCGGGCTTCGTCGAGCCATGCCTGGATGCCTGCGTGGTTGTGCGCCAGCTCGCTGGTCTGCCAGGTCAGATGCGCTAGCTCACGCCCAAAATAAACGGCGTGCTGGCCCGTCCCGCTGGCTATTTCCAGGACCCGGTGGCGGTCTGCAAAGCTTTCTTTCAGCACTGCCAGAATGGGCGCCTGATTTTGCTCGCAGGATTCGGAATGGGGTTTCATGTCGGTTTTTGTGCAAGTCCTGAAAAATATGGATGCGGGAGAGCGAGTGATTCAACGCACCGTCATTTCCCGATATGCAGGAACGGCTTGGTGGAGAGGTAGACCACTAGCGCTATGATTGCCAAATAGGCGATGAATCTAACCGGATCTTCTTTTATTAAATCAATGACGGTTTTGTTCTTCCCCGCCTTTTTTAATCGCTCATATTCCGTCCTTGCCCGGGCAAGCCGCTCTTGTTGGTATTTTTCCAGGAGCGACTTTGCTTTTTGGGCCTGGTTCTCGTCGTTTACCCATATGGCCGGCGCCGATATCCCCCAATTTCCCGCGGGCGTTTCATGGTAATCGATTCCATTGTCCGCCAATAATTCACGAATTTCTCCGGCTTCGTCATCAGGCACGCCTCTGAGGGCGAATAGTTTGGTCGGCATGCGGGTTATCTTTGCAAAATAATCTGTTGCGCACAAGTGCCCGTGCAACGCGGAGCGATCCCGCCGGTCAGTTCAGATTTTAAAAATCCCGTCGATTTTTGCGGCACAGATGAAATCGTTTTCAGACAATCCGCCGATGGCATGAGTGGAATAGCGCACGAGGCACTGGTTGTAACTCACCGCCAGATCGGGATGATGGTCCTCACGGTGCGAGATCCAGGCGCTTGCATTTACGAAAGCCATGGTCTCGTGATAGTTCTTGAAGCGGTAAATTTTAAAAATTCCGTTCCCGTCCTGTGACCAGTCATTCAATGCCTTCAGCAGCCGGTCTATTTCCGCCTGTTCCAGCGCGGGTACGCCGCCCTCGCAGGGCTTGCAGGTTTTCGAGGTCAGATCACACGCGGTATCGTTCATGGCGCTATCCCCGGCTTGTGGAAAAAATGTGTTTTACACGGCATTGGATTTGAACGCAAGGAACAGCAGGGGTTCCATTCCTGTTTCCAGGAAAATCGACGGTATGCCGGTATTGGCTGGAATGGTTTCCTGCCATAGAATCTACGGCATACGCGGATCAAGTCTGAGGGAATGACATAAAATGGGATTTTGCGCGGACAGATGATTCAAACGTAGTAGAGACAGAGGTTGCCCAGGCCATGAAGCCACCCAAGGAAACATTGCAAGAAAGCATTGCGCATCAGCGCGAATCACTCGTCGGCCTGCTGCAGGAACCACTGCAGCAGTTGGCAGCGAAATGCATCCCTGTATGGGGTGACCGCGCAAAGCTCAATTCCTTGCTGAGCGAGGCGCTGAAGGAATTGCCTTACTGCAAGCATCTCTATGTATTGGACGCCAACGCGATCCAGATCAGCGATAACGTCGGTCACGAGGGGCTGTTGGAGGGTTTTGGCCGGGATCGGTCGCAGCGCCCTTATTTCCGGGAGGTTTCGGCGGGCACCAATTTTTTCCTTTCCGAGGCTTACATCAGTTTGCGGGAGCGGCGTCCGTCCCTCACCGCCATCCAGGTCGTGCGCGACGCGGCAGGTGTGGCGCTGGGCTTTATCGGCGCATATTTCGGTCTGCGCGACCTGCCGCTGACGCGCAAGCTCTACGAGGAGCCGAGATACTGGCGTCAGATCAAGGGCGACCCCTCCATACGCGGCACGGTCTTTCACCAGACCAGGGCGGACAGCGAAATGGACCTGCATGTCGATACGGTACTGGGCGTGGTGGCTGAATTGATGCTCTATCATGGGGTATTCCATGTGATGCTGCACTTCTCCAGCAGCCGCGCCATTATCTGGGTGGTGGACGATCCCTACCGGTACCGGTTGCTGGACATCAATGAGTTGATCGATCCTGATATCTGTCTCGCCTATCCCCGGAAGGCCTACCCGGCCGATGCGCTGGTGCCTCTGGAGCGGATCCGTGAAGTGCTGGATACCTTCCGCATGCTGCGTTTTATGGATGAGATGTTCTATCTGCGTTCCGGTACGCTGAATATCTTCAATGGCATCGTCGGCCTTACTTTTTCCTGTGACGGCTCCCATTACATACCGTATGACGAGTTTCTCCGCATGGACAATGCCTTCTGGATCGGCTCGAGCGAGGTGATGGGGCAGGGCCTTGCGTCAGAAGACTAGTGCAACGGGCACGCCGTGCGCACCGGGCGATTAACGCAGGAAGCCGGAAACGATAGGGATTCTCCAATTGACACAGAATTAAAATAATGGGCTTCCACAAATGCTGTGGATAACTATGTGCAAAACTAAGTAACAATTATGAAACAACATTGACTAATAAGGGATTATTCTTGCCTGCTTATAATTTATACTATTTAATTTTCGTTGTTTTTCAATATGTTGACTAATTGTTCAGGAATTTCAGTGAGTTCTCTGATTAATCGAAATTATTCATTAAGCATTGTGCGTAACCGAGGCCGGGATCGCTTAAAACCCTTTATGAATTGCTCGGAGAGAATCCCGCTCGATGTGGTGGCTATGCCAACAAGCCGGCAAGGGAACATCTGGCGGTTGTGGCGTCTGGTATAGCGAATGGCTGATGAAGTAACGTGGCGTCGCTGTCGCACTTTTGCCACGCCCGGAAAGAGAAAAGGGTTAGCCTTTTGAGCTAACCCTTTAGTTTTTGGTAGGCCGTGCCAGGATCGAACTGGCGACCAACGGATTAAAAGTCCGCTGCTCTACCGGCTGAGCTAACGACCCCCGAAAAAAACGAGATTATGCCTAGTCAAAAACCGGCTGTCAAGAGAAAAGCCACGCTGGGCGGGGTCTTGTGACAACGGTTGCGGAGGCAAATCAGGCCTCGTTCATCATTCGCCAGTACTGATATTTCATTGTGGCGGCAGTGCCGGCAATGATCGCGATAAGGGTGATGATGGAGCCGACAGCGAGGGTGGAAACACCGGTGACACCCTGGCCGATGGTGCAGCCCATTGCCAGTACACCGCCGAAGCCCATGAGGATTGCGCCGACGAAATGGTTGACGAAATCTTTGACGGAAGCGAACCACTCGATACGGAAGCTTCTGCTGATCAGGGACCACAGCAGGGATCCGAGGATGACGCCTGTCAGCACCATCACGCCTATATTAAGGGCGGTAGCCTTGAAGCCGTCAATGGCGTAGCCCACGGTCTGGCCCATCGGGTTGATGAAGGTAAGGGATTGCACCGAAAGTGGCCGGCTGTCTGCTGGTTTCAGGTCTCCGGGCGCGGCATACATGTCCCATTGCTCGGCGACGAAATTCTGCAGGGGGAAGTTCTGTCCGTCGGCGCTCACCATGACGTTGCTGGTGATATACCAGACCGCAATCACTGCCAGTCCCACCACCAGGCCGCCGAGGATGTTGTCCAGGCTGCCGCGGAAATCGGCGGAAATGAAAACATAGGCGAGCAGCGCCAATCCCAGGATGATCCCGACAGCCAGGCGGGCGTTTGCGGGTGTGCCAGAGCCGACGACGATTGCGCCCAGGTCCTGGCTGGTTTTCAGGGTGACGGAGAGCGGGCTGATCCAGTCATAAAACAGAATGGTATACAGCGTCTGGTCCGTGCCCGGCAATGGATTGGCCATGAAGTAGGCGATAAGACCGATGATGGCCACGACCATCACCGATTTAAGGTTGCCGCCGCCGATCCGGATCAGGGCTTTATTGCCGCAGCCGGAGGCGAGCGTCATGCCGACTCCGAACATCAGCCCGCCCAGCAGGTTTTGAGCCCAAACCAGTTGGGACGCGCGGTAGGGTGGGAAGGTGGAGGTCAGATTGATCAGGCCGCTGGCTTCGAGGATCGTCACGCCCAACATCGCCACCGCGATGGCAAACATCCAGGAACGAAGGCGCCCGGTGTCGCCCATGTTTACCCAGTCGGATACCGCGCCCATGGTGCAGAAATTTGTCTTGTTGACGAGCGCGCCCATGACCACGGCTATGCCGAAAACAGACCAAAGGAAGAACGACTGGGCTTGTGCAAAGGATTGATAGACCATCTGCCTATCCTTTCGCTGAAGTGAAGGATGCGCCCAGGATGAGCGCATGAGCGTATCCCTGCTGAGCAGAGGGCGCTGCCGAATAGCCTGTTTCCACCATGATTTATTTTCCTCCGTGGTGAGCTTTAAGATTGAGTTGGGGTGGTGGCGATATAAAAACCGCCTTTGAATTTGTCTGTATTTCAACAGATTGATTCTATAGGTAGACGCTTCGATTTCACATAGTCCGTTCGGACTAAGGTTTTTCTTTTGTTTCAACCTAAAAAAGCGATTAACCACGAATTTACACGAATAAAACACGAATGTTCACGAATAATCAAGAAATTAACGATATTCACCCGATTCACCTGTTGGGTGAGGCGATATTTGTTGTTAACTATTTGTGTTCATTCGTGAATATTCGTGCCATTCGTGGTTAATTACGGTTTTAAGGTTCAAGCAGGTATCTGGTAGGGTCTGCAACGCCGGCGCTGGAAAAACCCTGGCGGCGAAGCCGGCAGGAGTCGCATAGTCCGCAGGCCGATCCATGCGCATCGGCCTGGTAGCAGGAAACGGTGAGGCTGTAATCCACGCCCAGTTCGATGCCGCGAAGAATGATTTCCGCCTTTGTAAGGTGAACGATAGGTGCGCGGATGTGCATGGCTCTGCCTTCGATTGCGGATTTCGTGGCCAGGTTGGCCATTTTTTCGAAGGCTTCGAGGTATTCGGGGCGGCAATCCGGATAGCCGGAGTAATCCACCGCATTCGCGCCGATGAAGATATCGCCGCTGCCCAGCGTCTCCGCCCAGGCCAGTGCCAGCGACAGCATGATGGTGTTGCGCGCCGGCACATAGGTGATGGGTATGCCTGCGGAAGGGCGGGTCGGCACGGCGATGCGGGCGTCGGTCAGCGCAGAGCCGCCGAATGCCGTCAGGTCCAGCTTGATCGTGCGGTGCTCGTGGGCCTGCAGCGCCGCGGCGACCCGTTGAGCGGCATCCAGTTCGGCGCCATGGCGCTGGCCATAGTCAAGGCTCAGGGCGTAGCAGGCGTACCCTTCGCTGCGGGCGATGGCCAGGGTGGTGGCGGAATCGAGTCCACCGGACAATAATACGACGGCTTTATTCAAGGCGGCATTTCCATTGGGATGTTTGCCGATTTTACCCTTATTGGGTTTTGAATCGAAATGGAAAAGCTATAAAATCGTCTTTTTGCGCAGGTAAAATGCATGATCTGGAAGCCCCATGTCACCGTAGCGGCGGTCATCGAACAAGACGGGAAATTTCTCCTTGTGGAGGAAGAAACCGATGAGGGCATCCGCTTTAATCAGCCTGCCGGCCACTGGGAGGCCAATGAAACCCTGGAGCAGGGCGTGGTCCGCGAGGCGCTGGAGGAAACCGCCTACCATTTTATCCCGGAATGGCTGCTAGGGATTTACCGCTGGCATCACCCGCGCAAGGATATCACCTATCTGCGTTTTGCCTTTGCCGGGCGGGTGCGTGGGCACGAGCCGCTACGCCGGCTGGATGACGGTATCCTGCGCGCCGTGTGGTTGAGTCCGGACGAAATCCGCGCGAGCACAGCGCACCACCGCAGCCCGCTGGTGCTTCAGTGTCTTGAAGACTGCCTTGCCGGCAAGCGCTATCCTCTGGACCTCGTCACCCACTTTATCTGATGCCGTGGTTATTCCTGTTGCTGTTGTGCTTCGGTCTGGCCGCGCAGGCCGATGAGGCCAGCATTTGCTATAACTACAGTTGCGCCGTCAGGGCCGGGGTCGAATTCGATGCGAGTGAACTGGCCGCAGTCAAAAGGCTGTTGCTGCGGGCAAAGGACGCGGCGGGCGAGCGAGTGGCGATTTCCCTTGCTATCGGCCTGTTCGAGACTTTTTCCGGGCAACAGACCCCGACATGGGCGGACAGGGGCGGCAACATCGATGATGACGGCCTGGACGGCAGGATGGATTGCATTGATGAGTCCGCCAATGCCACCGCCTATTTGCGCCTGCTGGAAAGCAGGGGCTGGCTCAGGTTTCATGGCGTGCTGGAGCCGGCGAGAAGGGCGCCGTTGCTGGTTGACGATCACTGGGCGGCGCGTATCGTGGAAAAACAGAGCGGCCAGGAATTCGCGGTGGATTCCTGGTTTTTCGACAATGGCCGGCCGGCTGTGATTTTCCGGCTGGAAGACTGGCTGGACGGAGCAAAACCGGATGAGTAGGAGCAAAGTGGTGGTGGGCATGTCGGGCGGGGTGGATTCCTCGGTTGCCGCACTGCTGTTGAAACGCCAGGGCTTTGATGTGATCGGCCTGTTCATGAAGAACTGGGAGGACGACGACACCGAGGATGGTTATTGCCCGGCCAAACAGGATTTCATGGACGTGCTCGCTGTCGCCGAAAAGATCGGCATGGAGGTGGAGGCGGTCAATTTCGCCAAGGAGTACCGCGAGCGGGTATTCGAGATTTTCCTGCGCGAATACCGGGCCGGACGCACGCCTAATCCGGACGTGTTGTGCAATTCCGAGATCAAGTTCAAGGCCTTCCTGGATCATGCCTTGAGCCTCGGCGCCGATTTCATCGCGACCGGCCACTATGCACGGGTGCGCGAACGGGCAGGGCTGTTCGAGTTGCTGAAAGCGGAAGACGGCAGCAAGGACCAGAGTTATTTTCTCTACCGCCTCAACCAGGCCCAGCTTGCCAAAACGCTTTTCCCCCTGGGCGGGCTGTACAAGCGCGAGGTGCGCGAGATTGCGCGCGAAGCCGGGCTGCCGGTGCATGCCAAGAAAGACAGCACCGGCATCTGTTTCATCGGCGAACGGCCGTTCCGGGAATTTCTTTCCCGCTATCTGCCGAAGCAGCCGGGCGACATGGAAACGCCCGAGGGCAGCGTGGTGGGGCGGCACGAAGGGCTGGCCTACTACACCATCGGCCAGCGCCAGGGGCTGGGTATCGGCGGGCTGGCAGGCCTCGGCGACAGGGGCGAGCCGTGGTTCGCCGCCGGCAAGGACATGGAGCGCAATGTGCTGGTCGTGGTGCAGGGGCACGGCCATCCCGTCCTGTTCCGGGAAAACCTGACCGCCGCCGATCTTTCCTGGATTTCCGGTCATGCGCCCCACACTGATTGGGTATACGGTGCCAAGGTCCGCTACCGCCAGGCGGATGCGCCATGCTCCATCAGCCGCGTGGACGGGGAGCGGTGCGAAATCGAATTTGCCCAGCCGCAATGGGCAGTCACGCCCGGCCAGTCGGTGGTGGTGTACGAGAGCGAAGTCTGCCTGGGAGGCGGGGTAATCCGATAGATTGGTAGGGTGGGCACGTTTTTGTGCCCACGCGGTCAGCAAGGGTTGTTTCCGCGTGGGCACAAAACGTGCCCACCCTACGTGACTGTAGGGCCGAATTTATTCGGCCAACCAAACGTGCGAATAAATTCGCACCTACGATGCGGGCGGCACTGTGTCCTTGAAGGATGGCTTTTGCGACAGTTTGTCCGCCAGCCGGGCAAGCACGGGGTGAGCCTTGCGCCATTCGATTTCCGGGAAGCGCAGATCGAGATAACCGAGGGCGCATCCCACCGCAATATCCGAGAGATTGAAAAACTCGCCGGTGCACCAGTTTTTCTCTCCCAGCTCTTCCGACATGGCTTCAAGACCGCGGAATACCTTTTGGTCCTGGCGCACGATCCACTCATGGCTTTGCTGGGATTCCGGACGTTTTCTTTCCACGAAGATGGCGGCTGCCGCATCGGAAATCCCGTCGGCCAGCGCTTCCCAGCGGCGCACCGCCAGACGCTGGCGGCTGTCCTTGGGAATCAGCTGGGACACCGGGCTGACGGTATCGAGATATTCGACGATCACGCGCGAGTCGAACAGGGTGTGGTCGTCGTCCAGCACCAGCACCGGCACCATTCCCAGGGGATTGAAATCGGGTACGTGAGAATTTGCGTCCCACGGGCTGTCTATCACCTGCTCATATTCGATACGTTTTTCCGCCAGGACAATGCGGACTTTGCGGGCGTAGGGGCTGGTCGGCGTCATGATCAGTTTCATTTTTTTACGACACCTGTGTCAGTTGTATGGTCTTGCGCGGACGGTACTCTTCCATCCGGTCGAAGTTGAGGTAGCGGTAAATGTTGTCCGCCTGGGGTGCAATGATGTTGCCCACCAGGTCGAGGTATTCCTGCACCGTCGGGATGTGGCCCAGGCGCGCGCAGACCCCCGCCAGTTCTGCGGATCCGAGGTAGACTCGGGCACCCTTGCCCATGCGGTTGTCGAAGTTGCGGGTGCTGGTGGAGAAGACGGCGGCGTTGTCCGCCACTCGTGCCTGATTGCCCATGCACAGGCTGCAGCCGGGCATCTCGGTGCGCGCGCCGACGCGGCCGAAGACGCTGTAGGCGCCTTCTTCGCGGAGTTCCTGCTCATCCATGCGGGTGGGCGGCACGACCCACAGCCGCGGCTTGATCAAGCCGGTGTCCTCCAATATTTTTGCCGCAGCACGGTAGTGGCCGATATTGGTCATGCAACTGCCGATGAAAACCTCGTCGATCCTGTCGCCCGCGACGGCGGAAAGCGGCTTGATGTCGTCCGGATCATTGGGGCAGGCGAGCAGCGGTTCCTTGATGGTGGCGAGGTCGATCTCGATGACGTGGGCGTATTCGGCGTCGGCGTCCGGCGCCAGCAGTTCGGGCTTGGCCAGCCAGGCTTTCATGGCGTCGATGCGGCGCTGCAGGGTGCGTGCGTCCTGATAGCCGCTCTCGATCATGTTGCTGAGCAGGGCGACGTTGGAGTTGAGGTATTCGATCACCGGCTCCTTGCTGAGATGCACCGTGCAGGCGGCAGCGGAGCGCTCGGCCGAGGCGTCGGAGAGCTCGAACGCCTGCTCCACCTTCAGGTCGGGCAAACCCTCGATCTCCAGGATGCGGCCGGAGAAAACATTTTTCTTGCCCTGCTTGCCCACTGTCATCGTGCCCTCCTGGATGGCGGCGTAGGGAATGGCGTTGACCAGGTCGCGCAGGGTGATGCCGGGCTGCATTTGGCCTTTGAAGCGCACCAGCACGGACTCGGGCATGTCCAGCGGCATCATGCCCATCGCCGCGGCAAAGGCCACCAGCCCGGAGCCGGCGGGGAAGGAAATGCCGATCGGGAAGCGGGTGTGGGAGTCACCGCCGGTGCCGACGGTATCGGGCAGCAGCATGCGATTGAGCCAGGAATGGATCACCCCGTCGCCCGGCTTGAGCGACACGCCGCCGCGGCTGGTCATGAATTCGGGCAGCTCATGCTGCAACTTGATGTCCACAGGTTTTGGATAGGCCGCCGTGTGGCAGAAGCTCTGCATCACAAGGTCGGCGGAAAAGCCCAGGCAGGCCAGTTCCTTCAGTTCGTCGCGGGTCATGCCGCCGGTGGTGTCCTGGGAGCCGACAGTCGCCATCTTCGGCTCGCAGTAGGTGCCGGGGCGCACGCCCGCCACGCCGCAGGCGCGGCCCACCATTTTCTGCGCCAGGGTAAAGCCCTTGCCGGTGTCCCTGGGCTGGACCGGCTGTATGAACAGGTCGGAATGCGGCAGGCCAAGCGCCTCGCGCGCCCTGCCGGTCAGGCCTCGCCCGATGATCAATGGTATGCGCCCGTTGGCGCGTACCTCGTCCGCCATCGTGACGGGAGCCAGGGTGAAGGTGGAGAGGGTCTTGCCGGCCGTATCGTGGATTTCGCCCTTGAACGGGTAGATGGTGATGACGTCGCCGGTGTTCATCGCCGACACGTCGCACTCGATCGGCAAGGCGCCGGAGTCTTCGGCGGTGTTGAAGAAAATCGGGGCGATCTTGCTGCCCAGCACAATGCCGCTGGTGCGTTTGTTGGGGATGAACGGAATGTCTCGCCCCATATGCCATTGCACCGAATTGATGGCGGATTTGCGCGACGAGCCGGTGCCCACCACGTCTCCCACATAGGCCAGGGGCAGGCCTTTTTTCTTCAGTTCGGCTATGGTTTCCAGCGACCCGGGCAGGCGTGACACCAGCATTTCCGTTGCGTGCAGCGGGATATCGGGCCGCGACCAGGCGACTTGGGCGGGTGACAGGTCGTCGGTGTTGGTTTCGCCGGGAACCTTGAATACCACCACCTGCAGGCTATCCGGCAGCGGCGCGCGGGAGGTGAACCATTCGGCGTCGGCCCAGGATTGCATCAGTTTCCGGGCGTGCGGATTGCCCGCCTTCATCTTGTCCGCCACATCGTGGAAGGCATCGAACACCAGGGTGATGCGGGACAGCGCGGCAACCGCCTGTTCGGCCAGGTCGCCATCCAGCAGCTCGATCAGCGGCCCCACGTTGTAGCCGCCCAGCATGGTGCCGAGCAATTGCACCGCCTTTTCGCGGCTTACCAGCGGGGAAGCCGTCTTGCCCTTGGCGACATCGGCCAGGAAGCCGGCCTTGACGCAGGCCGCCTGGTCCACGCCGGCGGGGACGCGGTTTTCCAGCAGTTCTACCAGAAAATCTTGCTCTCCCGCGGGCGGGTTCTTCAGCAATTCGGCCAGGGCGGCAGTTTGTTCCACGTTCAGGGGGAGTGGCGGCAGGCCTTGGGCGGCGCGCTGGGCGGCATGGTCTCGGTAGGCGTTAAGCATGGTGTGTTCTCAAAAAATGGCATTCCAAAAACCCTTATTATATCCGGTAATTCGGCTGAGCTTAAATCCTTGCAAAGGAGTTAGCCTGAATGTTGCACAAATCTATAAAAAGCAGTTCAGCTACGGATTAACACGGATATACACGGATTATCAATGAGTTATATTTCTCATCTTGCACACCTTTCGGGTGAATGAAAAATCCACTGCAACACATTGTTTTATCCGTGTTAATCCGCGTTTATCTGTGGCTAATGGCGGTTTTTAGCATATGCGGCACGGCGAATTTTTTTCCGCGCCTTGCGGTTGGGCGAACTCTGAATTTTTAGAGGCACCCTGCTGTTTGACTCGCGCGGCAACCTTGAACAGCGAGAGGATGACCGTCACGGGCTGAGCCGTTGCCGGTGCGGTGCCTTGCAGGCCCAGGAGACGCAATTGCTGGTGCAAGACATGCGCTCCCGCCGTCAGCAACAGGCGGGCGAAGTTGGCGAGGAAGGACGAAGCCGGGGTCCGGCCGGATTTCAGATCGCACTTCATTTGCTTGAAATTATGGGTTCGCCCGTTTTCTCGCCGAGGAGAGCCGCTTTAGCGGCCTCCATGGCGGGGATGCCCATTACGGGTGCAACTCCTTGGAATGGGGCGCCCTGGAGCGTTGCACGAGGGGCCCCGCGCAGCGGAAGGAATGCCGCGACCGCGCTATCGGGCGCCTGCACCCCGCTCCGGGGCCGCACCTTCCTGCGGAAGGCACTGCTCAGTCCTGCGCGGTCGCATCATTCCGCGTCAGCCCTCTCTCCAACTCTCCCCCGGATGGGGAGAGGGCGATCGACCCCTTGGGAGGGCTGGGAATGAGGGAGATGCGTTCAGTGATGTATGTATCGCAATTTACGAAGCACTACACTAGTAGTCAGTCACGGTGAAAAGCATGGATGAGTTGAACCGTCACACCGGCGAAAGCCGGTGTCCAGGTTGTTGATTTTTCTGGATTCCGGCTTTCGCCGGAATGACGAGATTGTCCACCGGTTTCAATATGACTGACTACTAGGATTATCTGTGCGAACAGCGTCTTGCCAGTGTTCACGGCACCCTCCGGGAAAAATCCCGGAAGTCTGCAAGAATCGGCAATCGTCGTTCAAATCGACACCACCCTTCATCGCTCGGAACTCCCCGTCAGTCACGGGCTACAGCATTTCGCATGTTCAATTGACCGGGCAGTAGTGATTGACCGGGCAGTAGTGATGCCGATTGGATTTAACGCGATTATTTCTTTCATGGCAAGCGGCCGGTTGCTACCATGGCGGCATGATCCGGATTACTTCACAGCTCGCCATCGACGAGGGCGAAATCGAACTGCAGTTCATCCGCGCTTCCGGGCCGGGAGGGCAGAACGTCAACAAGGTGTCCAGCGCGGTGCAGTTGCGCTTTAACGTGGCCCACTCGCCTTCGCTGCCCGAGGATGTGCGCGCCCGTTTGATGAAGCTGGCGGGCAGTCGCCTGACCAACGAGGGCGAGCTGCTGATCGAAGCCAAACGCCACCGCACCCAGGAGCGCAACCGGCAGGACGCGATTCAGAGGCTGGTGGAGCTGATACTCCGCGCCACCGAGAAGCCCAAGCCGCGCATCGCCACCAAGCCGACCAAGGCGTCCCAAAAGCGCAGGCTGGCAACCAAGAAGCAACGTGGCGAGGTCAAGCGAGGGCGGGGAAAGGTCGAGGACTAGTAGTCAGTCATATTGAAACCGGTGGACAATCTCGTCATTCCGGCGAGAAAGCCGGAATCCAGAAAAATCAACAACCTGGACACCAGCTTTCGCCGGTGTGACGGTTCAACTCATCCATGCTTTTCACCGTGACTGACTACTAGTCTGACTGTGTCAATAAATGTTTAAACGTGCCGATAACCGATTCGATTGCCACGCTTTGCTTTCTCATCGCCGCTCGTATCGCGCTTCGCCTGCATCGATATCCGTGTTGCGGATCGATTAAACGTAATTTGTGACGCAGTTAAACTGGATTTGCACAAAGATGATTTGCTGGAAAACTGGCGGCTGTCGCAAGCAGCAAGCAGACAGTCCGCTGAACTCGATTGACCCATTGGAGTGATTGCCATGATTTTGCATGTAACCGATGCGAGGCATTTGGGGGGCTATCGGCTCTATCCCGTTTTTGATAATGGCGAAGAGGGTGAGGCGGATTTCCCGAGCCGTGACATGGGCGAATGGCGCCGGCCTTGCGCCCGAATATCTGCTTGATCAGGTACACAACCAAAAACAGTGGGCAGCTTGACCAACAAACTTTGGGGTCAACCCGGACGAACAGGGTCTGGGCGAACACGGGCGAACAACCAGCCAGCGTAGGGCACCCTACATGAACTGGTCATTCGGTATGCGTCACAGCTCGTAATTTCCTGCTGGCTCCGCCGGTTTGAAGCGAGAAGATAAAAAGGGCGGCCGAAGCCGCCCAGAACGGAGACACACTACAACCACAAAAACCCCATGACCTATTTCTTTTTCTTGATGCCCAGTACGCCCAGCACGTATTTCTCGTAGATCGGTTCGGTCGTGCCCTTCTTCATCTTGCGCAGGAAGTATTTCTCGAAGGCGATCTTGGCCAGATGCACCCACTTTCCTTCCTTGAACCAGTTGACGTTGCGCGGCGGAATCTGCGGCAGGGCCACGAAGGCTGCGCCGGTATCGCCGAAATCGGCGAGGCAGATGGCGTTCCAGGTCGCCTGGTAATCCGGTTCCTTGCCGTCGAGGGCGGCGCGGATGTTGTGCACCGTCGCGGTCACCATGGTTTCGATCATGTAGCCGGTCTTGGGCGCGCCGGTCGGCACCGGAGTGGCTTCCACCGGAGGGATGGCGACGCACACCCCGATCGCATAGATATTGTGGTATTTCGGGTTGCGCTGGAATTGATCAATCAGGATAAAGCCGCGCGGGTTGGTCAGGCCCTCGATGCCAAATACGGCATCCACCCCTTTAAAGGCGGGCAACATCATCGAGTACTTGAAGGGCAGCTCATGTTCCTTCTTGACGTTGCCCATGTCATCCAGTTCGGTGACGAACATCTTGCCGGGTTCGACCCTGGTGACCCTGGCGTTGCAGATCCACTTGATGTGGCGGTCGCGCATGGCGGATTCCATCATCCCTTTCGAGTCGCCTACCCCGCCCAGGCCGAGGTGGCCGATATAGGGTTCGGCGGTGACGAAGGTCATGGGCACCTTGTCGCGTATCTTGCGCCTTCTCAGGTCGGTGTCCATGATCATGGCGAATTCGTAGGCGGGGCCGTAGCAGGAGGCCATCTGTGCGGCGCCTACAACGATCTGCCCCGGGTCCTTGATAAAGTCATTCCATGCCTTGCTGGCCTCTACCGCGTGATCGACGTGGCAGACGGAATGGGTGTTTTTGCCCGGCCCCATGCCTTCCACTTCATCGAAGGCCAGTTTCGCTCCGGTTGCGATGACCAGGAAATCGTAGTCGATGGTGGTGCCGTCACTCATTTCGACCTGATTTTTTTCCGGGTGCACGCGTTTTGCCGGCGTGGCGATCAGCTTGATGCCCTTGCGCTCGAAATAGGGTTCGATGGGGATGGTGATGTCTTCCTTGGTGCGCCAGTTGACGGCGACCCAGGGGTTGGAGGGAACAAACTGAAATAGAGGGGAATCCGAAATGACGGTAACGCTGTCTTCGGGTCGGACTTGCTCCCGCATTTCATACGCGCATGCCATGCCGCCAATGCCGGCGCCGAGAATTACGATATGTGCCATCTGCACGGTCTCCTTAAGTTTTATTGCCCGAAATAGAGTGAAATACGATTACCAGACGAAGATCCTGGTCATCGCGTCGAGGCCCTCGTCTACAATCTTCTGCAGGTCTTCCGGCGCATCCTCGCTTTCCATCGCCATGCTGGCATAGGCTGAAAGGGATTTGAGCGCACAGGCGATCTTGGCCACTTCCGCAGCGGTGGCGTCGTCCATTTTTACGTTTTCCCGCAGTTTCCAGATTGCCGACATCTTTTTCTCCTTATGAGGGTGATTACAGTGTGCAATACGATTTGAAAGCAATCGGCGTGCCAGTTCGCAATGCGATGTTTTTTAATGAGATATGACATGGGTATTTTTTGTCGATGCCACCGTGTCA
Organism: Pseudomonadota bacterium; assembly: GCA_021801705.1. Taxonomy (GTDB): domain Bacteria; phylum Pseudomonadota; class Gammaproteobacteria; order Burkholderiales; family Sulfuricellaceae; genus Sulfuricella. The sequence continues at coordinate 31,548 of JAJYXP010000078.1, read as the reverse complement.
TGACGCTGTGGCAGATCCGTCCGGCATGCCGGACGATACAAGGCGGATAATCAAATCTAGCCGCATGATTTACATAGTGGATTAATTGCGGCTATACTGTCATGACAGTTTGTCATGAAGAGTTCCCTGAATGAATGATCTTGCACTCGATCTGCAATCCCTGATCAACATCCAGGAAAATCCGTTCGTCCTGATCGACGCGGATTACCGCGTGGTATCGGCGAATCACGTTTATTGCCAGGTGTACGGCTTAAGCCAGCAGGAAATCGTTGGCCGCCTGTGCCACGAAATTTCCCATCATTCTTCAGTTCCCTGCCACGAGAACGGCGAGTTCTGCCCGCATCAGAAGGTGTTTGCCAGCGGTGAGCCTTGCCAGGTGCTTCATATTCATCACGACAGCCACAACCGTGCCGAGCGGGTGCGTCTCAAGGGCTATCCGATCCACGGCCTGGACGGCCGCCTGTATCTGGGGGAGGCGATTGCTCCGATGAGGGCCTCGGAAGACCTGGATTGCGAGGACATGCGCATGATCGGTCAATCTCCCGCCTTTCTGGCGTGTGCCGACAAGCTGGGGCGCGTGGCCGAGTCGGAGGCGCCCATTCTGATTTACGGGGAGAGCGGCGTCGGCAAGGAACTGGCGGCTGAATTCGTGCACAAGCATTCGAGCAGGAGCGGCCGTCCGTTTGTCGCGGTGAATTGTGCCGCAATCTCAGAATCGGTGTTCGAGAGCGAGTTTTTCGGCCACGAGCGCGGTGCCTTTACCGGGTGCATCGGACGCAAGCAGGGTTTGTTCGAACTGGCTGACGGGGGCGCCCTGTTTCTTGATGAAATTGGAGAAATTCCCCTTTCCATGCAACCCAAATTGCTGCGCGTGCTGGAGACGGGGGAGTTTCGCCGTGTAGGCGGCACGGAAATCCTGATGGCGGATGTGCGCGTTATTTCCGCCACCAACCGCAACTTGCTGGATCGGGTCGATCAGGGCCTGTTTCGCGAGGATCTCTATTACCGGATTGCCGGTATCGATGTGATGCTGCCCACGTTGCGCGAGCGGCGGCAGGACATTCCCGCCCTGGCCGAGGCCTTGCTTGCCCGCATGAGCAGCTCCGGAAAGAAGATCCCGATACTTGCCGCGGATGCCATCTCCCGCCTGATGAGCCATGACTATCCAGGCAATGTGCGCGAGTTGCGTAATGTTCTGCAGAAGGCGTCCGCCCTGACTGCCGACGGAATTATCCATGCCAGGCACATCCATTTCGACAGCCTGAGCGAGGCTAAATCCCAACAAACGCCGCAACCGGGGATTCAGTCCGGACGCCGCGAAACCATGGGGGCCGCCAACGCCGCCGGTCTTTCAATCGAGGAATTGGAAATTCGCCATATCCGCGCAATGCTGCAACAGCACGCCGGTCATCGGCGCACTGTGGCGGACCTCCTCGGCATCAGCGAGCGCACCTTGTACCGCAAGCTGAACCGTTACCAACTGCATTCAATCAAGGGGTAAGGTGCCGTTTTTATACCAAGGTCGTTTTAACTGGAGGATCGAAATGAAAGCAAACGTTGGTGGAATCGACAAAGTCCTGCGTATCGTGGCGGGAATCGTGCTTTTGGCGCTGACTTTCGTGCTCAGGAGCGAAAACGGCCTGTGGCTGTGGGGCTTGATCGGCATCGTGCCGCTGGCAACCGGCCTGATGGGCTGGTGCCCGTTCTACCCGCTGTTGGGCTTGAATACCTGCCCGATGAAAGAAAAGAAGTAAAACAGGCGGCCTGGTTTTAAAAAGGTGCAGGATTTTTTGAATTCTGCGCCTTTTTGTTTTACTGCGGCTAAACGCTGACCGCGCTTTCGCTGCTCTCGAATTCGAGGCGGATTTTCTCCTCCCCGTCGATGTCCACCACCACCTTGCCGCCGCCTGCCAGCCGGCCGAACAGAAGCTCGTCCGCCAGCGCCTTGCGGATGGTGTCCTGAATCAGCCGCGCCATCGGCCGCGCGCCCATGGCCGGGTCGAAACCATGCTTGGCGAGATAATCCTTCAACGCGTCGGTAAACACCGCTTCCACTTTTTTCTCGTGCAGTTGTTCTTCCAGTTGCATCAGGAACTTGTCCACCACGCGCAGTATGATTTCGTGGCTGAGCGCCGCAAAGGAAATGGTGCCGTCGAGCCGGTTCCTGAATTCCGGGCTGAACAGCCGCTTGATCTCTGCCAGTTCGTCTCCCGGTTTCTGGGAACCGGTGAAGCCGATGCTGGTTTTTGTCAGGCTTTCCGCGCCGGCATTGGTGGTCATGACGATGATCACGTTGCGGAAGTCCGCCTTGCGGCCGTTGTTGTCGGTGAGCGTGCCATGGTCCATCACCTGCAGCAGGATATTGAAAATATCGGGATGGGCTTTCTCGATTTCATCCAGCAGCAGCACCGCATAGGGGTGCTTGGTTATTTGCTCGGTCAACAGGCCGCCCTGCTCGAAACCGACATAGCCGGGCGGGGCGCCGATCAGGCGCGACACCGCGTGACGCTCCATGTATTCGGACATGTCGAAGCGAATCAGTTCGATGCCGAGGGTGTAGGCCAGTTGCCGCGCTACTTCGGTTTTGCCGACGCCGGTCGGGCCGGAGAAAAGGAAGGAACCGATCGGCTTCTGCGGATTGCCCAGGCCGCTGCGCGCCATCTTGATGGCGGTGGCGAGCGCGTCGATTGCCTTGTCCTGCCCGAACACCACGGATTTAAGGTCGCGGTCCAGGGTCTTGAGGGTGCTGCGGTCGTCGCTGGAAATATTCTTCGGCGGAATGCGCGCGATTTTCGCGATGATTTCCTCGATTTCCTTGTTGGTGATGGTTTTCTTCTGCTTCGACTTCGGCTGGATGCGCTGTGCCGCGCCGGCCTCGTCGATTACGTCGATCGCCTTGTCGGGCAGGTGGCGGTCGCTGATGTAGCGCGCCGACAGTTCCGCTGCCGTGGTCAGCGCGGCGGCAGTGTACTTGACGCCGTGGTGAACCTCGAAGCGGGATTTCAGGCCGCGCAGGATGGCGATGGTTTCTTCCACGCTGGGCTCGGGCACGTCGATTTTCTGGAAGCGCCGCGAAAGGGCGTGATCCTTCTCGAAAATGCCGCGGTATTCATTATAGGTGGTGGCGCCGATGCATCTGAGCAGGCCCGAGGTCAAGGCGGGTTTCAGCAGGTTGGAAGCGTCCAGCGTGCCCCCGGAAGCGGCGCCCGCACCGATCAGGGTGTGAATTTCGTCGATGAACAGGATGGCGTTCTGGTCCTCGGTGAGCTGCTTCAGCACGGCCTTGAGGCGTTGCTCGAAATCGCCGCGATACTTGGTGCCGGCCAGCAGGGCGCCCATGTCGAGAGAATAGACCGTGCTGTCGGACAATACTTCGGGCACTTCGTTCTCGACAATGCGCCGTGCCAGTCCTTCGGCGATGGCGGTCTTGCCCACGCCCGCCTCGCCTACCAGGAGCGGGTTGTTCTTGCGGCGGCGGCACAGCGTCTGGATGACCCGCTCCAGTTCCAGGGATCGTCCGATGAGCGGGTCGATCTTGCCGGCCAGCGCCTGTGCATTCAGATTCTGGGTGAAGTTATCCAGCGCGCCGGCGGGAGCGTTTTCCTGCTCCGCTTCCTGTTCCGGGGCGTGGCGCGTTGCATTGCCTTCCGCTACCTTGCTGATGCCATGGGAAATGTAGTTCACCACGTCAAGGCGGGAAATGCCTTGCTGGTTGAGGAAAAATGCCGCGTGCGAATCCTTTTCGCCGAATATCGCCACCAGCACGTTGGCGCCGGTCACCTCTTTCTTGCCGGAAGACTGCACGTGCAGGATGGCGCGCTGGATAACGCGCTGGAAGCCCAGGGTAGGCTGCGTGTCCACTTCGCCCGAGCCGGCCACGGTGGGGGTTTCGGCAGTGACGAAATCGGCCAGGGTTTTGCGCAATTCGTCGATGTTGGCGGCACAGGCCTGCAGCACCTTGGCTGCGCTTGGGTTGTCGAGCATGGCCAGCAGCAGGTGCTCCACGGTAATGAATTCGTGGCGCTTCTGACGCGCTTCCATGAAGGCCATGTGTAGGGATACTTCAAGTTCCTGTGCGATCATTTCAATTTTCCTCCATCACGCATTGCAGCGGATGTTGATGCTGCCGGGCGAATGCCACGACCTGTTCCACTCTGGTTTCGGCGATGTCCCTGGGGTACACCCCGCATATGCCGGCACCCTCGGTATGGACTTTGAGCATGATTTCCGTCGCCTGTTCGAGGGTCTTGGAAAAAAACTGCTGCAACACTTCGACCACGAATTCCATAGGCGTAAAGTCATCGTTCAGCAACACCACTTTAAACATGGGCGGAGTTCTTAACCTGCTTGCCACTGTTTCCAGAACAGGGGTTTCCTGACGCTTGCTGCCCATTCGCTTCCTTTAATTCTACTCAATCTATTTTGACCCTGATGGTAAATTTTTCAAGTACCCCTAAGTGGGAGACTGAAAAATAAAATACCAATTAATTACGGAGTAAGGAGTAAGGGATAAAACCGAGGTCGGTGCCGTTATATTTTTCTCCTCTCGCCTTACTACTCACATCCGGCTCTTCGGGCTTAGGGCTTTTTAGCGAGCTCGGCGTGCTCGGCCCTGAGTTGCTTGAGCCGTGCCTCCATTATAGAGAGTTGATAGAAGTCGCCGTCGCCTGCTTTTAGTCCGAGTTGCAGTTGTTCGATGGCTGCGACCAGGTTGCCCTGGCGGGCGTAGGCTTCCGCCTGAGCCTGATGGGACAGAAGTGTCTTGCCCTGCATGGCGTAAGCTTGTGCCTGCAGTTCGTAGAGCCGGTCGTCGTGTGGAAAGCGGCGCAGCCGGTCGCTGATCAGTTTCAGTGCCTGAGCACTTTGGCGGTTTTGCAGCAGGGCATCGGCATAGCCATATACCAGCGCGCGGTGGTTGGGGAAGCTTTTCAGAGCTGTCTGATACTGGGCGAGGGCGGCACCGGGCTGGCCGGCAGCGGTCTTGATTCGTGCTGCCAGGTTTTCGATAATGGCGTTGGGCTGGGCCGTCTCGCGTAATAGAGCGAGTTCCTGCTCGGCACGGGCATAATTCTTGGCTCGCAGCAGCGCCGCTGTCAGACCGTAGCGGCTGGCTGTTTCGCTGGTATATTTTTTCTCGCGCAGCGCGTCCTCGAAGAGGGCCACGGCCTGCTGTGGCGTGCCTTCCTCGGCGCGCAGCTTTGCGCGCACCAGTTGGAATTCGAGGCTGTCAGGAACCTGACGATAGGGCAAGCCTGCCAGCCGGTTCTGGATGTCGGCGATGCGCTCGCTGGTGATCGGGTGAGTGCGCAGGTATTCGGGCGCATTGTTTTCATAAAGGCGGCTGAATTTCTGCAGCCGCTCGAAAAATGTGGCTGCGCCACGCGGGTCGAAGCCGGCCTGGCTCAAGGTCTGCAGGCCGATGCGGTCGGCCTCGCGCTCATGTTCGCGGGTGAAGTCGAGCTGGGTCTGGATCGAGCTTGCCTGTGCCGTGGCCATCGCGGCATTGGCGATTTGCGGGTTGGAGCGTGCGGCCAGGATTGCTACCGCCAGGCCGGCAAGCGAAGTGATCGTGCTTTGCTCCTGCTTGGTGATGATGCGCGCCAGATGGTGCTGGGTGACGTGGGCTATTTCATGGCCGAGCACGGCGGCGAGTTCGGATTCGCTCTGTGCTGCGAGAATCAGCCCTGTGTGCACGCCGATGAAGCCGCCCGGCAGGGCAAATGCGTTGAGGGTGTTGTCGCGCAGCACGAAAAACTCGAAATCCTGGCGGTTTTCCGCGCTGGCTGACACCAGCCGGTAGCCGAGGTTGTTAAGGTAGTCGGTTAGTTCGGGATCCTTTACCAGGCTGCGGTCGCGGCGTATGTCGACCATGATGGCCTCGCCGACGCGGCGTTCCGTCTGTGGGGAGAATGTGTTTTGCGAAGCTTCGCCGAGATCGGGCAGGCCGTCAGCCAGTACGCCTGGCATGGTCAGCAGTGGGACGAGCAGGATTAGGAGGCGCAAATTCATAATGATATGATAGCTTGATTGGATGTTTTCTTAACCCAATTAGTTCGTTAATTTTGTATCTTTTTGTATCGCAAAATGAATCAATTCACACATTTTGATGAATCTGGCCAGGCCCATATGGTGGACGTGGCGGAAAAAGCGGAAACCCGCCGCATCGCCCGGGCGGCAGGCCGCATCACCATGCAGCCGGATACGCTCAAGCTGATCCAGGCCGGTAGCGCGAAGAAGGGCGACGTGCTTGGCATCGCCCGTATCGCCGCGATCCAGGCTTCGAAGCGGACTGCCGAGTTGATTCCCCTGTGCCACCCGCTCGCGCTGACCAGGGTCGGCGTCGAATTCAACGTGGACGAGTCCAGCGCGGCGATCGAATGCGCCGTGACGGCGGAAACCCTCGGGCGCACCGGCGTGGAAATGGAAGCGCTCACCGCGGTCAGCGTCGGACTGCTCACCATTTACGACATGTGCAAGGCGGTGGACCGTGGCATGCGCATGGACGGCATCCGCCTGATCGAGAAGCGGGGCGGCAAATCGGGGCACTGGGTCGCGGAGGACTGAACGTATGCCCGGTTTGGTTTCCCCCAAAAAAAGACTGCTCGAGCATTTCGCCCGCGTCGCCAAGGCCATGGCCAGCGCTAACCGGCTGGAACTGATCGAGGCGCTGGCCCAGGGCGAGCGCAGCGTAGATGCGCTGGCGCAGGCGAGCGGCATGTCAATGGCCAACACATCCCATCACTTGCAAATTCTGCGCGACAGCGGACTGGCGGTGTCGCGCAAGGATGGTTTGCAGGTGTTCTACAGGCTTACCGACGACGCGATTCCGGCCGTGCTGGCCGGCATTCGGGGAATCGCCGAGCGCCACCTGGCGGAGGTGGAGCGCATCGTGCGCGAAAATTTCGAGAGCCGGGATAACCTGACCCCCGTTCGGCGCGAAGAACTTCTCGGATTGGTCAGATCCGGCGAGGCGATGGTGATCGATGTCCGTCCGCCTGCCGAGTATGACGCCGGTCATATCGAAGGGGCGGTCAATATTCCGCTTGAATCCCTGACGGGGCGGTTGAACAAGTTGCCTCACGACCAGGAGATCGTCGCCTACTGCCGCGGCCCATATTGCATGCTGGCCTTCGAGGCGGTGGAAGCGTTGCGCAAGCACGGTTACCATGCACGGCGCTTGGAGGACGGCTATCCGGAATGGAAAGCCGACCGGAAGCCGGTGGCGGGCGGGCAGTAACCCTGGCGTACCTGCGATTGTTTGTCTCACGGCGGTGGCGGTGCTGACGCTGTTTTCCGGCTTTTGCCGGCTCCTTCCTGGGTGTGCGGCTGATGAAGTAAAGTGACCCTGGCAGCGGTGCAGCGCACTATTGCTGTCTTGCTATTCCTGTTCGCCGCCGCTCTGGCGGCGGGGGGCTTTAAGAGCCATCCCTGTCCGATTCGTAACGCCCTGAAAGAAAATGTTTTGCCATGACGCAAAATTATTGTTGATTTATTATTCAAAAATTCATATGATTATTTAATATGGTTGATGTTCCGGGCTGGATTTGAGCGCTGTACCGGGTCATCCACAGCGCCACCAAATATCTGGGGGGCACAGCGACATCACGGCCGGGGCCCTGATGGGCGCCAGGCATCTGCTGGCGCCGGTGTGGAACTGGCGCAAGAACCTGGGCACCATGATCCGCTGAACATCCCGCTCTTCGGCATGAGCCCCGGCGACCTCGTGGAGGGGGTCAAGGTCGCCGACCCGGCCAGGTATTACAAGGATGTGGTCATCCAGGCTGACATGAACCTGACTTTCTGAACCCGTGCAGGACAAAGGAGGCATGATGGGGCCAAGCCGGTCTATCTCGACTACAACGCCACCACCCCGGTGGCGCCGGAAGTGGCAGGCGCCATCGACCCGTCAGGACAGTGCCCGCTTGGCCGGCCCGGCGATGCCGTGCTTGCGCATCTTTTCCCACAGGTTCTTGCGGCTGATGTCAAGGAACTTGGCCGTCTCCCCGACTTTCCAGACGTGAGCGGCCAGCGCCTGCTCGATATAGTGCTTCTCGCAGATATCGAGATGAGCTATCAGCGTATCGCCGGTAACGGAAGCACCGGGATCGTGGTGAAGCGAGTCGCCGAACAGCAGTTCAGGATCAAGCTGGGAATGGTCGGCCAGGATGCATGCGCGCTCGATGCAATGTCTTAATTCGCGGATGTTGCCCGGCCAGGGGTGGGATAGCAGCGCCCGTTCTGCGGCAAGGCTGAATGAGAACGACACCCCCCCTTCTTTCTTTGCGGAGCGTTCTTCCGCGAAGCGTCGCGCCAGCCAGAGGATATCCTCGCGCCGCTCGCGCAGGGGTGGAACCCGCAGGTGGATGACGTTGATCCGGTAATAGAGGTCCTCCCTGAAGCGGCCGGCCTCCACCATCTGGCGCAGATCCTCGTGGGTGGCGCAAATGAGGCGGACATCGACGCGAACAGGCGTTCCGCCGCCGACGCGGGTCACGGTGTGATCCTGGATTGCTCGCAGCAGCTTGGCCTGCATGGCGAGCGGCATGTCGCCCACTTCATCCAGGAAGAGCGTACCGCCGTCGGCTTGTTCGAAGTAGCCGTGACGCTCTTTGGCCGCTCCGGTGAAAGCTCCCTTCTCGAAACCGAACATCTCCGCCTCCAGCAGCGTGTCGGGAATGGCAGCGCAATTGACCGCCACGAACGGCGCGGTCTGGCCACTCTCGCTTAGCTCGTGCAGCCTTCGTGCAACATGTTCCTTGCCGGTGCCCGATTCACCCGTGATGAGGACTGTGCCGTCGGATGTCGCCAGCCGCCCGAGCATGTGATCGATACGCCGCATGGTATTGGAGATGCCGAGCACCATGCCTTCCGGTGCAATCGATTCCGATGGGCCGCCCAGTTCTCGTATCCGCTGCATCAAGGCGTCGACATCGAGTGGTTTGGCGGCATAGTCGGCCGCGCCTAATTTGAGCAAGCGCACTGCCTGATCGATGGTGCCATAGCCGGTCATGAACAGAAACTGCGGGGCCGTGACCTGCGACTGGCGCAACTGGACAAATACGTCTTCCCCGCTCAGATCGGGAAGGCGGATGTCGCTGACAACGATGCTGAAACGCTTGCGCTGCAAGGCATGCAAGGCATCCTTTCCGGTTTTGTACCAGGCGAATTTGAAGCCCTCCATTTCGAAGCGCTCGCACAAAGCCTCGCCCATCAATTCATCATCCTCTATCAGGCAGACCTGCAGCGGCTCGGTGCTCATGAATTTTCTCCTGCGGGAAGCGAAACGGAAAAGCGCGTCAGGCCATCGCGGCTCTCGGCCGTGATCTGCCCGCCCAGTTGCGAAACAATTTGATAGGTGACCCACAGTCCGAGCCCGTGCCCGGCCTCGTTGCTGCTGACGAAGGGCTCGAAAAGATGGCTCATGACTTCCGGCGGCATGGTGCGACCGGTGTTCTCGGTCTCGATGGTCAACGTGTTGCCGGTGCGGCGAATCGTGCATTGAACCGTGGCGGATGGTTCGGAGGCCTGCACGGCGTTGAGCAGCAGATTCATGAGGATCTGGCGCACCAGCGTTGCCGGCAGCGCGGCGGGTTTCGTGATGTCGCTGTCGACGCGGATGGCCACACTCCGCTTGTGCGCCTCGCCCGAGAGCAGCATCTGCACATCCTCGACGTCGTGCGGCACGAAGTCCCGGCTTTTCACTTTTGCCTCGACCATCATGGCGCCCACCGTGTCCTGTATCTGCGCCAGGCCGCGCTCGATCATGCCCACGGTTTTCAGCGTGCGCTCGTCATTTCCTGCCCGGCGCTTGAAGTTGTTCAAGGCGACCAGCATGCCGCCGAGCGGGTTGTTGATCTCGTGAGCGATGCCGGCCGACAGCCGTCCGACAGCCGCCAGCCGCTCCGAGCGGATCATCTCCTGCTCCAGCAGCCCCTTTTCCTGCAGGGCCTTGACCAGCAGGCCATAGGCTTCGCACAACTGGCCGAGCTCGTCCCGATAGGCATAAGTGCACGGCGGCAGTTCCGGCGGCACGCCTTGCGCCACCTTGCCGATACTGCAGGCCAGTTGCACCAGGGGTACGGCCGTCCGCTGCCCCCAGTACCAGTTGATCGGCAGCAGCACCGCAAGCACGAGAAGGCCGATCACTGCACCGCGCGAAGCGACGTTCTTGAAGCGCGGCAGGAATACGTCTTTGGAATGCACGATGACCAGCGTTCCCAATCGCGCGCCCTCCTCGGCTACGGGGGCGGCGACATAAATTCGGCGGGAGCCGGAGAATTCGATGATTGCAGCGTCAGGCTCAGATCGTGCTGCAATCCGATCGGCGAGATGCGCATACTCCTCGCCGAACTGCCGGATATCGGCTGACAACGGAACGGATTTCGGCTGGCTGGAAACGAAGACGCGCTGCCGGTTGTCCAGCGCGACAATCAGTTCCGGCTGGATACGGCTGCCACCCTGCCCGGCATCCAGCGGTGCCAGGATGATCTCATAAGCGCGCCATACCTCTTCGTGCATCATGGAAGGGAACAGCGTCTTCGCCAGCGTCCGGCTCAGGTTGGCGGAGCTATTCATCAGGTCGCTCTTGAGGTCGTCGTAGGCCTGCTTCATGAGCGCGGCGGAAACCGCCAGCGTAGCGACGACGATGAGGACGCCACCCCACAGCGGGACCTTGTAGCGGAAGCTGAGATTGAGCAGAGGGTTCATTTCTCGCCGACGGCCTTCATCATTCGGGCGACGTTGTCATACAGATGCGGGCTGCCCGCAATGAAACCGTCGATGTTCAACCCTTTCAGCAACGCCTTGCCTTTACTGTCTGACGCCATGCCCAGCAGCGCTTTCTGCACGTTGCGGAATTCCTCGTTGGGCACCGTCGGGTTCGCCACGAGCGGCGGAAAGCCGAATTCGGACGACTTCGAAACGATGCGCGTCGCTGCTGTCAATTCGGGCTTGACTATGGTCAGCGTGTCCCAGACGTGGCCGCTCACCGCACTGCCATCCGCCATCCCGGTTGCCACGGCCTCCACCGCCTTGCGGTGTGACCAGGTAAAGAACGTCTGGCGGAAGAACTGCGCCGGGTTTTCACCCATCTGGTGCAACTGGTGCCGCGCCACGAGATAGCCGGTGTTGGAATAGGGGTCCGTATAGGCAAAAACCACACCGCGCAGCTGCGCGATGGATGTCGTGCTCCGGTTCGTTGCCGGTACGATCAGGTAGGACCGGTAGTAGGGACGTCCCTGATAGAGCGGCACCGCCAGCAGCCTGACCTGGCTCCTGAAGTACACGAAGGGGTAGTCGCAGATCCAGGCGTAGTCCAGCTTCCTCCGGCGCAGCATATCCATCGTCTCGATGTAGCTGTCGCGCCGTATGAATTCAACCCGCCGGTTGAGCTTGCGCTCCATGTAGAGGCGCCATTGCTCGATCAACTGGTATTGATCGTACGGAACCGTCGGCGTCAAGCCTATGCGCAGTATCTTGGCAGGCTCCTCTGCGGCGAGCGTCGGGTTGGCAAGAACAGCCGCGGCTGCCAATAAAACAATTCTGATTAAGGGTTTCATTTTATCGGTCGGTTACCAAGCAGTAGCAGAAATTTACTGTTTTGCCGATTTGGTTACCTTAAGGTAACCAAATAAGGATTTTTGCTTCTATTAATGACCCATTTCTTGATTTCTATCCCGTCAGACCAGATATTCGGGCGGAAAAAATTCTTTCAATGATTCCAAGTGTTAGGCAAATCATTCGTCGTCTGGCCCGGTTTGTGCTAATGCGATAACGCAAGTAACCAAAACCGATAATACCAAGAAAATGAATTCAATTATCTCCCACTTCGCAAGTAACGTGCCTAACAACATCAACTTGGTACGCGATATGAATCGCCATGGCATCGAGATGGTGATTTCACATGCTGATGGCTGCCGGAAATTCGCGGGAATGTCTTTTTGCGATGCTCGTTGCAGCGTTGGCGGACAGGTCAGTGTTTGGCGCTCCAGAGAGGGTTCTGGGTGCCGGTCGCGCTGGTCATGCAGCAACATGAAGACTTTACGAGCAGTTCTTTGTTACCCGGCGGTAACACAGTTTTTGCGCAGGAAAACGGATAAATATGACCAGCCGCTTCATCTCAAAGAGGACGAGACGAAATGAACAGCCACAACTTCCCAGGAGGACCATCACATGAAACTGCTTGATAATCACCTTACCCGGCGCGAATTTCTCAAGGTTTCCGGGGCGACTGTAGTACTCTCGCAAATCCAGCCGGTGAGCGCGCAGGAGTGGCTTGCGCAAGTGGGCAAGACCGGTTCCAGGCCGGACATGGTGGGCGCCGACGCGAAGATCGTGCGCAGCGTCTGCCTGATGTGCCACAGCGGTTGCGGCATTCAATGCACGATCGTGAACGGCGAGCTGGTCAAGATCGACGGCAACCCCTATCACCCGAACACCTACGACTACGTGGCTAAAGGCGACATCGTCGAGGAGAGCGATCTGGACGGCGGCCTCAACGGCAAGGACGCCGGCACGCTTTGCGCGAAAGGCCAGGCGGGCGTCTATGCCCTCTACAATCCCAACCGCCTCAAGCATCCGCTCAAGCGCGTCGGGCCGCGCGGCTCCGGCAAGTGGAAAACCATCTCGTGGGACCAGGCGCTGACCGAGATCTGCGAAGGCGGCCTCCTCTTCAAGAACGTGCCGGGGGAGGAGACCCGGCAGGTCGAGGGTCTCAAGTCTATCCTCAACAACGACAAGCCGATGGGCGCGGAGGACTCGGATTACATGGACGAGGCGCCGGCGGAAGGCTGGGGCCCCAAACGCAACCAGTTCGTCTGGGCGCACGGGCGCAACGAACAGTCGCCGTTGACGCCGCGCTTCGTCAAGGAAGCTGCGGGCTCCCCGAACATGCTCAACCACTGCGACCGCTGCGCCGGAACTTTCTACAACGTCGTCGAGCACACGCTCAACGTGCCACCCTACGAGATTGGCGCCTATGCCGATTACGAGTACTGCAGCTACCTGATCAGCGTGGGATCCAACATCACCCACGCCGATTACCCCGGGCAGACCAAGGCCCGTTACCTGCAGAAGTTCGCCAAGCGCATGGGGCCCTACGCCAAGGAGTTCAAGCACGTCGTGGTCGACCCCTGGCTCTCCCCAGGCGCCGCGAAGGCTCTTCAAGGCAAAGGCGAGTGGATCCCCCTCAAACCTTCGACGGACGCTTTCTTCCTCATCGGGATGATCCGCTGGATGATCGAGAACAAGGCCTACAAGTCCGACTTCCTTGCCTTGCCGAACGAGCAGGCGGCGAAGAAGACCGGCCGGCGCAACTGGACCGACATGACCTACCTGGTCAGGACCAAGGAACCCAAGCTGTATCTCTCGGGCAAGGATGCGGGTCTGGGCCAGGCCGACTACGTGGTGCTGGTCAATGGCAAGCCAACGCTGTTCCACGAGGTGGACGGGCCGGCCGACCTCGATGCCGAAGTCGAGATCAAGGGCGAGAAGTACAAGACGGTCTTCCGCATGCTGCGCGAGCGGGCGCAGGAGAAATCGCTGGAAGAGTGCGAGCGGGAGTGCGATATTCCCGCCGGCACGATTGCGCATCTGGGCAAGGAGTTTTCCAGCGCCAAGCGGCCGGTGATCGAGATGTTCCGCGGCCCGGTCCAGCAGACGAACGGCTGGTGGAATGGTCAGGCGCTGTGCATCCTCAACATGATGGTGGACAACATCGACCGCAAGGGCGGCTACATTCCCGGACACAAGGCGTTCGGCGGGGACGTGAAAGGCCCCAAGCGCACAGCGACGGGCGTACCGGTCGATCGTAACAAAGCCAAGTATCAGGGCAAGAAGCCGTTTTCGACGCGCCCATTTTATCCGCTGGCGGTGCGCACCGTGGCCAGCGAGTTCTTCTCGTCCGTGCGGAAAGGCTATCCGTACCGCATCAAGGCCTACCTGAACTACTTCAACAATCCGGCCTATACCCAGCCGTTCAACGCCCCGGTCATCGAGGCCTTCCTCGACCTGAAGGCGATGCCGCTTACCTTCAGCATCGACGCCAACATGGGCGAGACCAGCCAGCTGTGCGACTACGTCCTGCCGGACACCGAGTACCTGGAGCGCATCGGCGGCTTCAAGACCTACCCGCCCATCAAGACGCGCGTCGCGGGGCTGCGGCAGCCGGTGGTCGGCACCCTCGATCCGAAGACCAAGAACTACCGCGGCATCCATCCTGATGTGCAGACGGCGGACGATACGCTGATCCAGCTTGCCATCCGCTGCGGACTGCCCGGCTTCGGCAAGGACGGCGGCGGTCCCGGCGTGGATATCTTCAACTCCTGGCAGTTCTGGAACGAGTACTACAAGAACGGCGACTACAAGGGCGAGCCGGGGTTGGATCCGGACAGCCGCCTGGTCAAGCTCGGCGGCAAGTTCGAGAACCCTGGCAAGCAGTACGATGGCGACTACACGCGCTTCCCGGGCGGCAGGCAGGTGCGCGGCCTGCTGGCGTATGCGGCGAACGTGGCGGCAAACAAGAACAGCATGACGGGCAAGTTCTACGATGGCCTGCCGCAATACCGTACCATCTTCGACTGCAAGGAGCAGCCGCTCGATCCGGCCATTTGGAAGGAATACCCGTTCCAGCTCCACACCCACAAGGATGCCTGGCACACGCAGTCGCGCACCATGAACAACCTCTGGCTGGCCTCGATCAAGCCGCAGAACTATGCGGAGATGAATCCGGGCGACGCGCAGAAACTCGGCGTCATAACCGGCGACTGGGTCAAGGTCAAGTCGCCTTCGAGCAAGCACATCCCGTTCGTGGAACTCTCCTTGGGCGATGGCTGGTTCAAGATGCAGGTGCGCGTCACCAGCCGCATCCGGCCGGGGGTCTTCTCGGTGAGCCAGTCCTACGGGCGCTGGGGGGCCGGGGGAGGCAAGGAATGGACAGCGGACGGCAAGCCGCAATACCACGACAAGCGCATCGGCGCGGGCTTCAGCCTCAACCCGTTGCACATGGCCGATCCCGTTCTGGGCGACCGCATCTTGATCGATCCCGTATCGGGCGGCACCCAGAGCAATGGGACGCCGCTCCGTGTAGAAAAAGTTTAAGGAGGGCATCATGTCTGAATACAAATCCGTCATTCCCCGTGAAGCCGTCGACCGCTCCTTCGCCAAGCAGGGTCCGAAGCAATACACGCTTTGGGTCGACATCGAGCATTGCATCGGCTGCAATGCCTGCACGATAGCCTGCAAGTCGGAGAACAACACGCCCATCGGCGTCGACTACAACCGCGTGATCGAGATCGAGGAAGGGGATTTCCGCGATCCGCAGAAGGCGCCGAATGTCGGCGTCACTTTCGTGCCGATGCCCTGCATGCACTGCGGGCGGCCGGCCTGCCTGGCGGCCTGTCCGGTGGGCGCGATCACCAAGCGCAAGGAAGATGGCATCGTCCTCATCAACAAGGACAAGTGCATCGGCTGCCGCTATTGCGCCTGGGCGTGCCCCTACGGCGCGCCCCAGTTCAACGCAGAGGCGAAGGTTATGGAGAAATGCACGCTGTGCGTCCATCGCGTCGAGAAGGGCCTGCTGCCCGCGTGCGTTAACACCTGTCCGGCCAAGGTGCGGTTCTTCGGCGAATTGAATGAGCTGACGCCGCTCATGCGGGAGAGACAGGCGCGCGCCGTGAGCATCACCGTGGCCGGTGCCGACACCAATCCCAGCGTGCGCTACACCACCACCAAGTAGCGGATTGCGGAGACGGTCAACAGCATGGACATGCTTGCCAAAATCCGGCCGGAGCTGCCGGCAAGCGTGGAGCACGGCTTGTGCTCCCGCTTCCGGACCACGAAGTCGTATTGTACTTCGTGTGCGGTGGTGTGCCCGGTTCCCGGCGCGGTTCAGTTTGCCGGGCAGGGCGCCGAAATCACCGACGCCTGCGTCGGGTGCGGCGCCTGCGCTTCTGCCTGCCCGAACGGTGCGATCAGCCTCAAGGAAAGCGATCCGCAGCTCGCGGAACGCATCCGTAGCCGGGTGCGGCCGGGAGAGACTTTCCGCATCGCCTGCCCCCGGGCGGAAGGGAAGGTGGACCTGGTGCTGCCTTGCCTCAGCCGGCTGACGGAGGCGCTCCTGCTGGAGCCGATTCGAGGCGGGGCCGCGCGCGCGGAATTCCTCGATCCCGGTTGCTCGGGCTGCGGGCTGAACCGGGACGCCCCCCAGTGGGAGAGAGCCCTGTTTCTCGCGCAGGCGCTGTGCGAATCGGCGGGTTTCACCGCCGGCCGGGTTGGTCGGATCCCGGTGTCGGTCGGCAGGCCGCAGGAGACCCGGGAGGCTTCCGAATCTCCCAACCCGCGCCGGGCGATGTTCCGTGCCATCGCCGAGAAGTGGAAGGATGCCGGGGCTGTCGCGGCGACGGAGGACGGGGCGACCGGGCAGAAGCCGGCCGAGGTATTCCGGGACGCTGTGCAACGGCATCACGGGAATCCGAAGCGGACGGAGCTGCTGCAAGTGCTACGCGCTCTCCCGGGCGCCGAGGCGAGGTCGAAGTCGCTTCCCGCTGCCGGATTGCCGTTTGCCGATGTGGAAGTGGGCAGCCAGTGCGTGGGCTGCAATGTCTGTGAAACGCTTTGCCCCGTGGAGGCGCTGCGCCATCGCGAAGCGAACGGCGTCTATGCCCTCGATTTTTATCCTGCGCTGTGCACCGGCTGCCGGGTCTGCGAAGCCGCGTGCTTCCATCAAGCCATTCGCATCCGTGAAACGGTCGATCTGTCCGTGCTGTTCGATCAGCCGAGCGTCACGCTAATTTCCGCACCGCGGCAAACTTGCCAGGCATGCCACGAGAGCTTCCTGGGCGAGGCATCGGAGCACCGCCTGTCGTGCCTCGCGAGCGGCGACCGCCGGGACGCGATTGCGCGACGTTTCTTTCTTGGAGGAAATCAGAGTGATCAACCCTAAGCAAATGCAAACCGTTGCCGCCGGGCGCGCGAGAACTTATGCCGTGCTCTCCGCGCTCTACGCGGCCCCGCCTAGCGCCGATCTGACGGAGATGATCCGTGAAGGCGGGCTCGTTCAGGACGAGCGCGGACCTTTCGGCACGGCGGCGAACGACCTGACGTTCTTCTTCCGGGAAGCCGCCAGCGGAACGCAACTCGAAAACGAGCTTGCGGCGGAGCATACCCGGCTTTTCGTCCTGCCCACCGGCGTGGTGCCCCACGAGGCCTTCTACGCCGATGAAAACCAGCGCCTGGGCGGCCGCGTGACCGTCGCGGTGCAACAGTATTACGAGGAGGCGGCCGCTCGACTGACCGGCGCCTGCCTGGAGCTGCCCGACCACATGGGGGTCGAACTGGAGTTCATGAAATTCCTGTGCGACATCGAGGAGCAGTTCTGGAAGGAACCCAACTGGGCGGGGCTGCAGAAATGCCTGAGCTTCCAGAACGGCTTCCTCACCGAGCACCTGCTGCGCTGGTACAGGCCCCTGTGCGAACGGATCATCGACGAAACGGATCTGGACATGTACCGGGCGCTCGCCCGCCTCACCATCGCATTTTTGGAGGACGAGCAAAAGGACGTGCCGGAATTGACCCATGAAATCCACTCCGAAGGGAGGACACCATGCGTTACAGAATCTTGAGTTTTGCATTCCTCGCACTTGCCTCGACGGCGACCATGGCGGCGCTGGAGGTCCAGTCGCCCATAGACTGGCCGCCCAGGGCGGTTTCCAACCAACAGAAAGGCAAAGTTCCCGACTACAGCAAGAAGAACAAGATATGTCTGGGCTGCCATGGATATATCCTCGAGATGAAGACCGCCCGCGCGGATATTTCCAACTTGCACCGCCGCCACTTGGAATCGAAAAAAGTCGCTTACAACGGCAGAAACCGTGACTGCCTGACTTGTCACGAAATGTGGACTCCCACGAAAAACGCCCGCGAGAAGGAAGGATGGTTCATTATGGCCGATGTCTACCATCCCAATTCGGCACATTCTCCTGCGGGCGTGTGGAAGAAATTGATCGTGCGTCCGGGCGAGGGCGTGCAATACACCCGCGTGGAAGCGCTGCGGCCGATGGAGCCTGACCTCTTCAAGCCGACCCTCAAACGGCTGGTTTGCGCGGAATGCCATGGGCCCGACAGCAAGATCAAGACGTTCTACGGGGCTCCGGAAGCAGGAAAATAACATCACTGCCGAAAAGCCTGTCATTGCCCGGCGCTTCGCCGGGCAAGTCGGGGCCGGAGGCATAAGCAGGGTAAGGATTATGCAGAAGCGAACCACCAATAGAGCTCGCCCGTGGGTGCCGGGACTGATCGCGGCCGGCCTGATCGCCGGAAGCGCTTCCGGCGTGCAGGCGGAGCAAGTCAGGTCGCTGGGAAAGAAATCGCAGCCCCAGGGCCAGTCCCAGCGCATGGCGTCCGGGAGGCGGGGAGCCGAGGCGGAGATCCTGCGCCGGCTGCAGGAACTGGAAGCCCAGGTGGCCCAGTTCAAGGCGGAGACCGCGCGGCTTCAGGCCGAGCTTCTCAGGAAAGAGCAAAAGCCCGGAGGCACGCAGCCGGGCGCTGAGGCTCGGCAGGCGCCACCGGCGGCCAAGGGTGCGGGTGACGACGAGTGGGCCGAGCCGGAAGTCGCCAAGAAGCCGGAAGGGCGCGACGAGGAAGCCCGGCGGCGGCTGCTGGCGCTGGAAACCCAGGCGCGGAAGTCCCAGGCGGAGGCGGCCAAGCAGCAGGAAGAGCAGAAGGATAAGGTCAAGTTCGACTTCTCCGGCAAGTACAAGGGGCAGGTCAACTCCCGCCGACGTTTCGACCTGGGCAACTCGCGGCAGAACTGGGAATTCGACAACGCGACGTATTTCGACCAGCGCTATTCGTTGCAGGTCGACGCCACCTACGAGGCGCTCCTGGCCAGGCTGGTGCTGGACAAGGGTAATCTGACGTTCGACTGGAAGGAGGACAGCGA
The DNA here is from genome assembly GCA_021801705.1 of Pseudomonadota bacterium. GTDB lineage: Bacteria > Pseudomonadota > Gammaproteobacteria > Burkholderiales > Sulfuricellaceae > Sulfuricella. The sequence continues at coordinate 12,611 of JAJYXP010000078.1, read as the reverse complement.
AGGAACGCTGGAACGCTGGGGCCAGTTCCAGACGCTCAATTCCCAACTGGTGCGCGAGCTGTTCGTCCAATACACCGGCCCCTTCATGGTCCGGGCGGGACGCCAGAACTGGGACGTGGGGAATAAAATCGTCCTCGAAGGGCCGATGGACGCGGTTCGCCTCCAGTATCCCTTCGGCCAGTTGCCTTGGGGGCAGACCACCCTGTCCGGCGGCTACATGTCGGTCGCCGGCGGTTGGCGGGATTACACGGACTTCAGGGCCGCGGGCGGGCCGCCGGCCGGACCTCGCGATGCACTGCTCAATGCGAAGAACAAGCTGGACGCCTATTACCTGGATCTCGACGTCCGTCCCTCGCGCTCGCTGCGCGTGAAGCCCTATCTCCTGAAAGTCGTCGACCGCGGCGGCGCAGGCGACGCGGACCTGAACCTGGACAAGGACTTCGATGCGGCCACGATGCCGCGGGACGGCGGCTTCCAGCCGCTTTGGACGGGCATCGCCGCATCCGCCGATTTCCAGAACTGGAAGTTCGAGGCGGAAGCCATCTTGCTTTCCGGCGACTACACAGCGGACCGGAAACTCAAGGCCAATGCGCTGCTCCTGAAAGCCACGCGCGACCTCGGCAGGGTTGGATCCCTGGCGAATCTTTCCGCCGGGCTTGAATTCGGCCGGGGCTCCGGCAACGGAACCGACAGCACGGCCAGCGGCACGATGCAGAATTTCAACGGACTGTTCCTGTGCAAGGAACGGCACAAGTTCGGAAATATCTACAGCGAGGACATCCGCGCGGGATACAATTTCTGGGACAGCAATCTCTCCAACATCACCTATGTGCGCCTGGACACCACCCTGGAGCCGCGCAAGGGCCTGAAAATTACCCCGTCGCTGACCAAGCTCTGGACGACGAAGGCCGTGTTCGAAGGCCGGGGGCCGATCCTGGACTGGAGCCGTGGCACGGCCACATCGACCAGCACGACAAGGGATGTGGGATGGGAAGCCGACCTCAACGTGACCTATCCGCTCTACAAGCGTTTGGATGGTTTTGCTTCCATCGGCTACTTCCGCCCTGGAGCCGTCTACGCGCTGCCCGACGGGAGCGATCCCAAACCCGCTTACGAGTTGGTTTTCGGCGGGGAGGTCAAGTTCTAGCAATGAAATGGGTCGCGTTTGTGGCATTGCTCCTGTCCGGATGCACGGCGGGCATGTTGGGCCGGCCGGGCGCAACGCATGACACGGGGCCATCCGTGAGGATTCTGGTCGAGGATCTATGCACGGGGCGGCCGCCGAAGATCGTCGCTTTGAGGGCCGAAACTGCCGGGCTGGTGCCGCCCCTGCGGTTCCACTGGAATCTCGGCAACGGCAAGGAGTGGGATGGCCCGGAAACGCCCGAACAGGAGTACGAGGTCGGTCGCTACGACGTCATCCTCACGGTGACCGATGCCGCCGGACACGTCAGGAAGGCGAGCGTGGCAATCGATTCGGAATCCCATGGATGCGGCGGAATTTGAACCGGTTTTTTCAATGAAGGGTAGGTCAGTCATGAAACATCTGTTGGTTGCGGTTTTTCTGATGTGGGGCGCTTTTGCATGGGCTGAGGACGCGTCGAACGTAAGGATCACCCAGAGTGACGGCAGCGTCGAGATCAGGAGAAGCGGCGCGCAGGACTGGAAGCCAGCGAAGGAGGGCGATGTCCTCGATCGCGGTGACCGCCTGGCCGCCAGGGACAAGTCCGGGGCTTTGCTCTTCTGGTCCAACGGCAGCATGGTGAAGCTCTATCCCAATACCGAGATCGAGCTGGCGGGCGTGAGTTTCGATCTGGAGAAGAAGATGGAGAAGACGATCCTGGACCTGCACAAAGGGCGCCTTTTCATCAAGGCTCAGGTGCCCGAGCACCTGTTCTCCGAATTCCAGGTCCGCATGGGGGCGCTGAACGTGCGAACCCAGGGCGCCGAGTTCGCCATTAACCATGATCCGGACAAGAAGAGCTTCACTGCGTGGTCCGTGATCGGCCGGCTGGTTATCGACGTGGGCACGGATCGCCTCCGGATCGACGACGGCCAGCAGGTCACGATCACTGCCGGGGCCAAACCGGCGCAGGACGCCGTCAAGCCCATGGATGACAAGATCAAACAGTCCCTGGCGAAGGTCTCCAAGGATCTGGGCGGCAGCCTTCTCGCCGAGGAGAGCGCCGGGGCGGCCGGCGGAAAACTCGCCGCCAAGATCGGCGGCGTGGCCAACCGCCGCGGCAATGCGCCCTACAAGGTGAACTTCAAGGCCGTGGTCGGGGGCGGCAGCGGAAAACTCAAGTCCATCGCGTGGGATTTCGGCGACGGCGAATCGGCATCGACGAAGGAGGCGGAGCACACCTTTACCCAGGGCCTGTACGTCGTGATCCTGCGGGTGGAAGATGAGAACGGCGAGAAGGCCTCGGCCCAGACGGGCATTTCAGTCGAGGCGGATTGTGGCTGCTGAGCGGAAGCGCATGAAGGCATCCGACTCGCGCGAGTGCCGCAATTGCCACAGCTTCAAGGGTATGCCCGAGGAGCCCCAGGCGGCGATGGCCTGGCTCCGTCACAAAGCTGCCCAGAAGAAAGGCGAGACCTGCATCGACTGTCACAAGGGCATGAAGAAAGAGGAAGAATAGACCGGCGACCGGCCTTCGAAATTAGACAAAGGCAATTAGCTTGACATGCATCAAAGTTCGCAATTTCGGGATTTGACCCGTGTCAAAACCCACTGGCACAAGCCAAAGGAAACTGTATTCGCTTCTGAACCGAACCTGGAGAAATGCCATGAACAGTCCCAATGACGTCAACGGTCGCCGCAAATTCCTGCAACTCTCCGCTGCAGCGCTTGCCAGCGCCGCTGTGCCATCGAGCGTGTGGGCATTCTCCAAGATCCTGCCCGTCGAGGATCCACTTAAGAGCTATCCCTACCGAAGCTGGGAAGATCTCTACCGCAAGGAATGGACCTGGGATTCGGTGGGCTTCACCACACACTCCATTGGCTGCGTGGCAGGCTGTGCCTGGAATGTCTACGTAAAAAACGGCATCCCTATGCGCGACGAACAGGTCAGCAAGTACCCGCAATTGCCCGGCATCCCCGACATGAACCCGCGGGGCTGCCAGAAGGGTGCCGTCTATTGTTCCTGGTCGAAGCAGCCAGACCATCTCAAGTATCCGTTGAAGCGCGTTGGCGCCCGCGGCGAGGGCAAGTGGAAGCGCATCTCCTGGGACGAGGCGCTCACAGAGATCGCCGACAAGATCATCGACACCACGCTCACGCGCGGGCCGGGCAACATCGTCGTCTCCAAGCGTCCATTTGCCGTCATCAGCAACACCGTCTACACCCGGCTGGCCAACCTGCTGGGCGCCATCAAGCCGGACGTGTCGTCGATGACCGGCGACCTCTATCCCGGCATCCAGACGGTGCGTGTACCGGCGCGTAGCGTGTCCACCTTCGACGACTGGTTCACATCCGACCTCATCCTGATGTGGCACATGAATCCCATCGTCACGCGGATTCCGGATGCGCACTTCCTGATGGAGGCGCGCTACAACGGGGCGCGGCTGGTGAACATCTCGGTGGACTATAACCCCTCCTCGATCCACTCCGACCTGTTCGTGCCGGTCAAGATGGGCACGGACTCCCATCTCGCCGCGGCCATCATCAACGTGCTCATCGCCGGCAAATACTACAAGCCGGACTATCTCAAGGAGCAGACCGACCTGCCCTTCCTGGTGCGCACCGACAACGGCAAGTTCCTGCGCGAGAAGGACTTCAAGCCGGACGGCAGCGACCAGGTTTTCTACGTCTGGGACATCAAGACCGGCAAGGCGGTGCTGGCGCCCGGCAGCATGGGCAGCAAGGACAAGACCCTGAAGTTCGGCGCCGTCGATCCGGCGCTGGAAGGGTCGTTCTCTGCGGAGGGCGTCCAGGTCACCACCGTTTTCGAGCGTCTGAAGGCCGAGATCGCTCCCTACACGCCGGAAGCCACCCAGGCGACCACGGGCGTGCATCCGACCGTGGTGCGCAAGCTTGCCGGCTGGATCGCCGAGTGCAAGGCGCTGCGCATCCTCGACGGCTACAACAACCAGAAGCACTTCGACGGCTTCCAGTGCGGCCGCCTGAAAATCCTCATCATTACCCTGATTGGCCACCACGGCACCACCGGTTCCATCGATACCACCTACGAGGGCTGGAAGCTGGAAGGGGGCACGGAGCTCGGCGCGGTGAAGGGCAAGCCGGGACGTAGCGTTTCCATGGTGCTGGCGCAATGGGTGTGGGGCGAACAGTACCGGCGCTCCAAGGCCTACTACGACGATGCCCAGTTGCACGAGCAGATCGGCTTCGGTGTCGACGACATGGAGGCCTTGCGCAAGGAGTCGGAGGCCAAGGGCTGGATGCCCAACTGGCAATCCATCAAGGATCCGGTCGTCTACATCAACGCCGGCGTGAACATCTTTGCCACATCCAACGCCTACAGTCACTTGGCGGAGAACTTTCTCAAGCGCTGCGAGCTGCTGGTGAACGTGGACTTCCGCATGAACTCGGGGTGCATGTATTCCGACATCGTCCTGCCGGCGGCGGAGAATATCGAGAAGCTGGACATCCGCGAGACCTCGGTGACCCGCTTCATCCACGCCTTCGGCCAGCCGGTCAAGCCCATGTACGAGCGCAAGACCGACTGGGCGATCGGCGTGGCGCTCGCTTCCAAGATCCAGGAGCGCGCCAGAGCTCGCGGCATCGCCAGGGTCGACGATCCGGAAATCAAGAGCGCCATCGACTTTGATACCTTCTACGACGATTTCACCATGAAGGGGGCCGTCGCCCGCGACGAGGACGCGCTGCGCTTCGTCATGGAAAGATCCAAGGCGCTGGGCCCCGGCACCTACGAGGAAGTGCTGAAGAACGGCTTCGCCGAGGTCGGCCCCTCGGCCGGCAAGACCGGGCCAGTTCCCAAGGACAAGCCCTACCGGCCCTTCACGGTAAACGTTACCGATAAGAAGCCCTACGGGACGCTGACCGGGCGCCTGCAGTTCTACGTGGACCACGACTGGTTCCAGCGCTTCGGCGCGACGGTGCCGAAACCGCAGTACGGCGGCGGCGTAGTGGCGCCGAGGAGGTATCCCTTCGTGTATAACTCACCGCATACCCGCTGGGGCGTGCACTCCTTTGCCCGCACCGAGCAATGGATGCTACGCCATCAGCGCGGCACGCCAGACGTGCGGCTCAACCCCGAGGCAATGGCCAGAAAGGGCATCAAGGACGGCGACATGGTGCGGGTATTCAACTCCGCGGGTGAGTTCTTCGCCATGGTGAAGGCCTGGCCCGGCCTGCCCGAGAACGTAGTCTTCAGCGAGCACGGCTGGGAGCAGTACCAGTACAAGAACAGGACCCACTACAACGATGTCGGCAGCGAGTTGATCAACCCGCTGGAACTGGTGGGCGGCTACGGCCACGTCAAATATACGGCCGGCGGCTTCAACCCGAACCGCATCTTCAACGAAACGACGGTTGACGTCGAGAAAACCTGAGGAAATAGACCATGAGACAGTTGGCCTACGTATTCGACCTGAACAAGTGCATCGGCTGCCACACCTGCACCATGGCCTGCAAGCAGCTGTGGACCAACCGCGACGGGCGCGAGTACATGTACTGGAACAACGTGGAAACCCGCCCCGGCAAGGGCTACCCAAAGAACTGGGAGGAGAAGGGCGGTGGCTTCAAGAATGGGGTGTTGCAGACGGATGGCAAGATTCCGCTTATAGAGGCCTACGGCGGCGTCTGGAAATACAACTTCGAGGCAGCGCTGCTGGAAGGCAAGGCCAATCAGCTCGTGCCCCACGAGAAGCCGACCTGGGGCCCGAACTGGGACGAGGACGAGGGCGCAGGGCAATTCCCGAACAACCATTACTTCTACCTGCCGCGCATTTGCAACCATTGCTCCAACCCCGCCTGCCTGGCAGCCTGTCCGAACAAGGCGATATACAAGCGCCCCGAGGACGGACTGGTGGTGATCGACCAAGAGCGCTGCCGCGGCTACCGCTACTGCGTCCAGGCCTGTCCTTACGGCAAGGTGTATTTCAATCTCCAGACCCAAAAGTCCGAGAAGTGCATCGGTTGTTATCCACGGGTCGAGAAGGGTGTGGCGCCGGCATGCGTTACCCAATGCAGCGGCAAGATGCGCATGGTTGGCTACCGCGATGATAAGGATGGGCCGATCTACAAGCTGGTCGAACAGTGGAAAGTGGCACTACCGCTCCATCCGGAGCACGGCACGGAGCCGAACGTTTTCTATGTGCCCCCGATAAATACCACGCCGGCCATGTTCGAGGAAGACGGCCGTCTTGGAGACACGCCACGCATCCCAATCGCCGACCTGGAGGCGTTGTTCGGCCCGGGGACCAGGCAGGCGCTGGAGACTCTGGGGCGCGAGATCCAGAAGCGCCGGGAAGCCAAGCCCTCGGGACTGACCGAGATACTGATCGGTTACACCAACAAGGACAGGTTCAAATTATGAACGCGACCACTTGGGATGCCGGCGCCCTTGCTGGCGCCTACATGGCGATGGCGCAGGTCTTCTCCTACCCCAATCCGGAGTCCTGGCGGCGCTTGAGCGATCAGGGGTTGACCGACCCGGGCCTCACCCAGGACGACATGGAGGCGGAGTACCTGGCCGCCTTCGAAGTCGGCCGCAACCGCGCCCCGGTACCGCTGTTCGAGGGACTGAACCGGCCTGATCTCGGGCGAGATGGGATACTGCAGGACCTGATGCGTTTTTACGAGTTCTTCGATGTGAAGCTCCCGGAAGCCGACCGGGAATATCCCGACCACCTCGCCACCGAGCTGGAATTCCTGGCGTGGCTTTGCATGCAGGAGCAGGCGGCCGGACAAGCCGGGCGCGATGCGGAACCTTTTCGCCTCGCGGCGCGGGATTTCCTCACCAGACACCTGGGCGCCTGGCTGCCGGAGTTTCGCTGGCGGTTGGAGACAACGGATACCATCTATGCGCAATACGCCCCGGCATTGAGCGAACTGGTGGAAGCACACCGGAGCCGGCTCAGCGAGCAACCATAAGAATCGGGAGATACATGATGCAAGCACGCAAACTGATGAAGCGACTGGCAGCACTCGGACTGAGCGCTGGGGCATGGTGCCTCGCCATGTCGGCGACGGCGGCGCAAGGCAGCGCCTCTGCGGCGGCCCAGCACACTATCCGCGTACTATCCGTGACGGGCGTGGATGCCGCCTCGCCGGAGGCGGCGATCTGGAAGAAAGCGCCCGCCACGCAAGTTTCGCTGCAGCCTGCTTTTCCAGGCCACCCAGCCATTAAAGGTGTGCCCGTCGTGGAGCGGCTGACCGCACAGGCGGTGCGCGTGAAAGACCGCCTGTTCCTGAAGCTGGCGTGGAGTGATCGCACTGCCAACACCGCGATCGATGATCTGGCGCGGTTCGCTGACGGCGCAGCGGTGCAGTTTCCCATCAACGCCAAGGCGTCGACTTCGCCCTTCATGGGTGATTCCGAGAACGCGGTCAACGTGTGGTACTGGCGGGCCGATGGCCGCATCGAAAACCTGATCGCCAACGGCTATGGCGGCACCAGCTCGTCCATTCCATTACCAGACTTGCGCAGCACGGCGGTTCGCAGGGAAAGCGGCTGGGAAGTCGTCATTTCCCGCCATTTGCGTGTCAAGCAGCAGGAAGGCATCACGCTAAGCGGGAGGAAGAGCGTCCCGGTGGCATTTGCCGCCTGGGATGGCGACAACCGGGAAAGGGACGGCCTAAAGGCCATAACCCTAGAATGGTGGCAGTTGCGGTTCTGACGGATCGGAGGGGGTAAAGATGCTGTTGGACAGATTCGGCCGTCGCATTGAATACCTCCGGCTCTCGGTGACGGATCGCTGCGATCTGCGTTGCTCGTATTGCATGCCGGAAGGATACAAGGGCTACGAGGAACCTGAGCATTGGCTGAACTTCGGCGAGATCGAGCGTCTGATCGAAGTGTTCGCCTGCCTGGGGTTGAAGCGTGTGCGGTTCACGGGAGGCGAGCCCTTGCTGCGCAGGAACCTGGTTGACCTGGTTCAGCGCCTGGCCGCCTTGCCTGGAATCGAGGATCTCTCCCTGTCGACGAACGGCACCCAACTGGCGAAGTACGCATCCAGGCTGCGCCGGGCCGGCATTCACCGGCTCAACGTCAGTCTCGATTCCCTCGACCGGGATCGCGTGCGGGCCATCTGCGGGAGGGATGTCCTGCCGCAGGTGCTGGAAGGGCTGGAAGCCGCCAGGGAAGAGGGATTTCAGCTCATCAAGATCAACATGGTGGCGATGGCCGGAACCTTGGAGGAGGAGATCGATGCGATGGTCGCCTATTGCATCGAGCGGCGCTTCGTCCTGCGGCTGATCGAAACCATGCCGATGGGGGATACCAGGCGGAGCAGCGGCTTCCTCGATCTGCGTCCGGTGCGGGAGCGGCTGCGTGTCCGCTTCGGGCTGGTGGATGGTGTGGTTCCCGGCGGCGGGCCGGCCCGTTATCTGGTTTCGCCGGACGGCCGCTTCCAGATCGGCTTCATCATGCCGATTTCCCAGCACTTCTGCGAAACCTGCAACCGGGTGCGTCTGGCAGTGGACGGCACCCTGCACCTATGCCTGGGCCAGGATGACCGGGTGGATTTTCGCGACCTGCTGCGAACGGATTGCCCCGATGCCGCCATCGAGGAAGCATTGCTCGCGGGTCTGCACCGCAAGCCGGCGCGTCACGAGTTCCGGGAGCGGCCGCATCAAGTCGTCCGGCTCATGGCGTCCACCGGCGGATAGTTGCCACTTTATATTCTTTCAAACGGCAGAGGAAATGCCATGAACAGTCCCAATGACAGCAACAGCCGCTGCGCGTCGCGTCTCCCGCTGATTCCGTTTCACGTCGATCCCACCACTTAAGGATGTACTGCCATGACCCCGTCCAGAAATGTATCCATCATGTGTTTCCACGACGAGCTCTGCCAGGTCTTCAATGCCCTGATGACAGCGCTTTCGCTACTGCGCAACGGCTCCAGGGTCACGGTCTTCTTCGGCTCCCGCGGCGTCCTCGCGGTGCACAAGGAACATGTGGGCAATCTTGCCTGCATGCCGGACATGCCCGAACAGGGGGCGGCGGTGATGAAACGCATGGACGAGCTTGACTTGCCGCTAGTGGAAGACATGTTCGTCATGCTCGCTGCCGAAGGTGCCGCCCTGCTCGCCTGTCCGCTGAACATCCCGCTCTTCGGCATGAGCCCCGGCGACCTCGTGGAGGGGGTCAAGGTCGCCGACCCGGCCAGGTATTACAAGGATGTGGTCATCCAGGCTGACATGAACCTGACTTTCTGAACCCGTGCAGGACAAAGGAGGCATGATGGGGGCCAAGCCGGTCTATCTCGACTACAACGCCACCACCCCGGTGGCGCCGGAAGTGGCAGGCGCCATCGAGCCTTATCTGCGCGAGCATTTCGGCAACCCCTCTTCGTTCCACGTTTACGGGCAAAAGGCGAAAGCGGCGGTGGAGCAGGCAAGGGGGGAGGTGGCCGCGCTGGTCGGCGCCAAGCCGGAGGAAATCGTCTTTACCGGCTGCGCTACCGAGGCCAACAATCTGGCCATCCAAGGCGTGGCACGGGCGCTTGCCGGAAAGAAAAGACACCTGATCACCAGCTTGATCGAGCACCCCTCGGTGATGCAGCCCTTTCTCAAGCTGCATGAAGAAGGCTGGGAAGTGACCGTCCTGCCAGTTGATCGGCATGGCAGGGTCAATCCAGTCGAAGTTGAAAGGGCGATCAGGCCCGATACCGCCCTGGTCTCGGTGATGCACGCCAACAACGAAACCGGCACCATCCAGCCCATCGCCGAAATCGCGGCGCTGACCCGTCAGCGCGGAATTATATTGCATGTGGACGCAGCCCAGTCGGCGGGCAAAATTCCTGTTGATGTCGATGCCCTCGGCGCCGACCTGCTGACTCTGGCGGGGCACAAGTTCTACGCCCCCAAAGGCGTAGGGGGGCTGTATGTCCGCACCGGCACCCCATTGTTGCCCGTATCGGTGGGGGCCGGCCACGAACGGGGGCTGCGCCCCGGCACCGAAAACGTACCTTTCATCGTCGGCTTGGGCGTAGCCGCCGAACTCGCCAGCCGCCGCCTGCCCGAAGCGCAGGCGCATCTGCGCGGCTTGCGCGACAAGCTGCACGAGACGCTACTGGCGGCGATACCCGGCCTGGTTCTCAACGGCCCCTTCGAGGCGCGACTGCCCAACACCCTGAACATCTCCTTCCCCGGCGTGACCGGCGCCGCGCTGTTGCAAGCGGCAACGGACGTAGCCGCCTCCACCGGCTCCGCCTGCCATGCCTCCGGGCATGGGGCGAGCGGTGTGCTTGGCGCGATGGGAATTTCTCCCGAACGGGCGGCGGGAGCGGTCAGGCTGTCGCTGGGGTGGGACACCACCGCCGCCGAAATCGACCGTGCGGCGTGGGCGTTGATCGAAGTGTGGAAGAGCACGCGGGGCAAAATGGGTAATCCGTTCTGACAGGCACAGACGGACAAGATTGAGAATAGGGCATGGAGCACCGAATAATAACCCAAAAAAAATCCTCGCAAGCCCAATGCCATGTCAAGTGTTTTTGCGCCATCGACGCATTCTTCTTGCGACAGGCGCTTTTTGGGGCTACAATTCAAATGTTATTACGATTATTTGAGCGCAACCGCAAGTAACCATCAACACGGGAGAAAATCATGCAGAAGTACCTCTTGATCCTTAATGATGCGCCCTATGGCACCGAGCGCAGCTACAACGGCCTGCGCCTGGCGCGTTCCCTGCTGAAGGCGGGCGACACGGAAGTCAAGGTGTTCCTGATCGGAGATGCCGCCGCCTGCGCCAAGGCCGGGCAGAAGGTGCCCCAGGGCTACTACAACATCGGCGACATGCTGGGCATGATCGTGCGCGCCGGCGGCGGGATCGGCGTGTGCGGCACCTGCATCGACGCGCGCGGCATCAGCGAAACTGACTTGGTCAAAGGCGCCTCCCGCAGCACGATGGACGAGCTTACCGCATGGACGCAGTGGAGCGACAAGGTCATAGTCTTCTAAGAAGCTGATTTTAAAAAATCACGCACCCCTCTTGTAGGAGCGGCCCCCCGGCCGCGAAACAGATTGAATCGCGGCCAGGGGGCCGCTCCTACCGGAAATTTTTAAAACAGATTCTAAGGAGCACGCCATGAAACGAACCGCGTTGATTCTGGGGGCCGGTCTCGGCGGCCTCGTCGCTGCCGAGATGCTGCGCAAGCTCCTGCCCGCCTCCGACCGTGTGATTGCGGTTGATCGCGCCGAGCGGCACTTCTTTCCGCCGTCGCTGTTGTGGCTGATGGTCGGCGACCGGAAACCGGAGGATTTCACCCGTTCCCTGGACCGGTTGATCGGTCGTGGCGTCGAGTTTCGCCACGGCGATGTCACCCGCATCGATCCGCAGCGCCGCGAAGTCGAGGTCGCCGGCGAATCGCTCACGGCCGATGCGCTGGTAATCGCGCTCGGCGCCGAGTATGCCCCCGAGTCGATTCCGGGACTGGCGGAAGCCGGCCTGAACCTCTACACCATGGAGGGAGCGACCGCCATCCGCGACGCCCTCGCCCGTTTCCCGGGCGGGCGCATCGTTGTTCTCACCGCCGCGCCCCTATACAAATGCCCGGCCGCACCCTACGAGGCTGCGCTGCTGGTGGACGCCTTTCTGCACAAGCACGGTCTGCGCGAGAAAACGGCCATCGACTTCTTCGCTGCCGAACCGCGTCCGATGTTCGTCACCGGCCCCGAACTGGGCGCCGCCGTGCGCGGCATGATCGAGGCGCGCGGCATCTCCTACCATCCCGAACACCAGGTCAAGGAGGTCGATCCGGCGGCGCGCCGTGTCACCTTCACCAACGGCGTCACGGCTGAATACGATCTGCTGCTCTACGTCCCGCCGCACCGCGCGCCGGCGGTGGTGCGCGACGCCGGCCTCACCAACGAAGCGGGCTGGATTGCGGTCGACCGGCACACGCTGCAAACGCAGTTCGACGGCGTCTTCGCCATCGGCGACATCACCACTATCCCCCTCAAGATGGGCCGGCCGCTGCCCAAGGCGGGCGTCTTCGCCCACGGCCAGGCCGAGGTGGTGGCGAACAACATCGCCCACGCCTGGACCGGCAAGGGCGCGCCGCGCCGGTTTACGGGCGAGGGCATGTGCTTCATCGAGACCGGCAACGGCCGCGCTGGCATCGGCAAGGGCGACTTCTACGCCGAGCCGACGCCGCAGGTGAAGATGCGCGGCCCGAACCTGTTCTGGCACGCCGGCAAGATCCTTTACGAGAAGTACTGGCTTTACCGACGGTTCTAGTAGTCAGTCACGTTGAATTTCCGGGATGTAGGTCGGGCTTCAGCCCGACATGTCGGGTTAAAACCCGACCTACGATGGCGACATTTCATGTTAACTGACTACTAGTTCTACTGTGTTAAAAAATATGCAACAATGCCAAGGATCAAAGTTACGAGCGAGGGATACAGCATGAGCCGGGGTTTTGAATCGCGATTTGAAGCTTATTGTGCGGAGTTGGTCAAAACG
>JAJYXP010000053.1 GCA_021801705.1 Pseudomonadota bacterium | reverse complement strand
TGGACGGGGTGGAGTGTGCGATTTTTGGGGTGCAGGGCAAGGCGCAACGACGCGGAATGGTCGTTCCATTCCAAGGAGTTGCCAACCCTCACCCTAACCCTCTCCCAAAGGGAGAGGGGACGATCGCCCTCTCCCCCTCTGGGGGAGAGTTGGAGAGAGGGCTGCCGCCATGCGCCGCAAAAATCGTGCAATCCACCCTGTAGCGGCCTCACCAAACGGGTGACCCCATAATTTATGAAGAAATTTATTATAATCATTGCATTAAGCATCTAGCGGAGCGGTCAACTGCGGTTTCTAGGTTTAACAAATACCTTGCGGTGCCTAAGCGACTTATGTCCAGCATGCGTGCCAAATTGCGCGCCACCAATCGAAAAACACACACATCGCAACCACCGAATACGACATAACCATCTGTTTGTTAAAATTATTGCCATATGGCATGAAGCTTGCTAAAAATTCAAGGTTAAGAACATTTGTTAACCTCCTTTGGAGCATGACCATGGAAAAATTGTGCCGGCATTTAATCCCCCGCGCTGACTCGTTATTGCTCGCGAAGCTTCGCAAATGGCGTGCGGCAATCCGGGAAAAACCGCTATTGCGCCATCTTTCCGTCGCACTGTTAATAAAAGTTGTTCTGCTGTGGCTGCTATGGGCTGCCTTCATCCGCGACCAGCGCGTGGATGTGGACACCACCCGCATGGGCAGCCGACTCTCCCTTTCCCCGTTTTCTTCAACCCAATCGCAGGAGATAACTCATGATCGACTCAACCGTCGTTGATCTGTCGCGGCTGCAATTCGCCGCGACGGCTCTGTATCACTTTCTCTTCGTACCGCTGACGCTTGGGCTGTCGTGGCTGCTGGTGGCGATGGAGGCGGCCTACGTAATGAGTGGCAAGCCCATCTACAAGGAGATGACCCGTTTCTGGGGCAAGCTCTACGGCATCAACTTCGCATTGGGTGTCACCACGGGTCTGACGATGGAATTCCAGTTCGGCACCAACTGGGCCTATTACTCCTATTACGTCGGCGACATCTTCGGCGCGCCGCTGGCCATTGAAGGACTGATGGCCTTCTTCCTGGAATCCACCATGGCGGGGCTGTTCTTTTTCGGCTGGGACCGGCTCTCCAAGGTAGGCCACCTGACCGTCACCACCCTCATGGCGCTGGCCACCAACCTCTCTGCCGTGCTGATCCTGATCGCCAACGGCTGGATGCAGGACCCGGTGGGCTCGGCGTTCAACCCCGTCACCATGCGCATGGAACTGCACGACTTCTGGGCGCTGGTGTTCAATCCGGCGGCACAGGCCAAGTTCGTGCATACCGTCTCTGCGGGTTATGTCACCGGCTCCGTCTTCGTGCTGGCGATTTCCTCCTGGTACCTGATGAAGGGCCGGCACCTGGAATTCGCGCGCCGCTCCTTCCGCATCGCCGCCGCCTTCGGCTTGGCCTCGGCGCTTTCCGTGATCGTGCTGGGGGACGAATCCGGTTACGCCGTGTCCGAGAGCCAGAAATCCAAACTGGCCGCCATCGAGGCCATGTGGGAGTCCGAGCCCGCACCCGCCGCATTCAACCTGCTGGCCTGGCCCAATGAGGAAAAACAGGCCAACGACTGGGAACTGCGCATCCCCTACGTTCTCGGCTTGATCGCCACCCGTTCCGCCGACAAGGTATTGCCGGGCATTCGTGAAATCCGCGCGAAGAACAAGAAGCGCATCGAATCCGGCATTCAGGCCGTCCTCGCCCTGGAGGCCATGCGCAAGAACCCGCAGGACAGCGAGGCCCGCACCCGCTTCATGGACCACGAGAAAGACCTGGGCTATGGCCTCCTGGTGAAGAAGTACAGCGAGGATGTCAGCCGCGCCACCCCCGATATGATCGAGCAGGCTGCGCATGATTCCGTGCCCAAGGTCGCACCGCTGTTCTGGATTTTCCGCTTCATGGTGCTGATGAGCTTCGTCATGCTGGCGTTGTTCATCGTGTCTTTCTGGCACAGCGCCAAGGGCCGCTTCGAGAGCAAACCATGGCTGCTGAAATGGGCCTTCTGGTCGCTGCCGCTGCCCTGGCTTGCCGCCCATGCAGGCTGGATCGTCGCCGAATATGGCCGCCAGCCCTGGACGGTGCACGGCATGCTGCCCACCCACCTGTCGGCGTCTACCCTGTCTTCGGGCGATCTGATCGGCTCGCTGTTCGGCTTCCTCGGCTTTTACACCCTGCTGCTCAGCGCCGAGATGTTCCTGATGTTCAAATATGCCCGGCGCGGTCCGGACGGGCATGACGAACCTGCCGCCTCGCTGAACATGGCTGCCGCTAACGCATAATCGAAAAGGAAACGAGATCATGCTGGATTACGAAACCCTGAAACTCATCTGGTGGCTGCTGGTGGGCGTCCTGCTCATCGGCTTTGCCATCATGGACGGCCACGACATGGGGGTGGGCATACTGCTCCCGTTCCTGGGAAAAAACGACACCGAGCGGCGGGTGATGATCAACACCGTGGCGCCGCACTGGGACGGCAACCAGGTCTGGTTCATCACCGGCGGCGGCGCCATCTTCGCCGCCTGGCCGGTGGTTTATGCCACGGCTTTCTCCGGCATGTACTGGGCCCTGCTGCTGGTGTTGTTCGCCCTGTTCTTCCGGCCGGTTGGCTTCGACTACCGCTCCAAGCTGCCGAACCCGGCCTGGCGAAACGCCTGGGACTGGGGCCTGTTCGCCGGTAGCGCGGTACCCTCGCTGGTGTTCGGCGTTGCCTTCGGCAATCTCTTGCAAGGGGTGCCGTTCCACTTCGATGAGTCGATGCGCTCCTTCTACACCGGCAGTTTCTGGGCGCTGGTGATCAACCCCTTCGCCTTGCTCACCGGCGTGGTGAGCCTCGCCATGCTGATCCTGCAAGGCGCGACCTTCCTTGCACATCGCACGGAGGACGCATTGCAGGCCCGCGCCAAGGCTGCGGCCACCCTGTTCGGCCTCGTCATGGTTGCCGGCTTCATCGTTGCCGGAGTGTGGGTGTCCGGCTTGGAAGGCTATGTCATCACCAGCAAGATTGACACCAATTCCGCCATCACCCCGCTGATGAAGGAAGTCTCGCGTGCGCCCGGCGCGTGGTTGGCCAACTATGGCGTTATGCCGCTCCTGTGGCTGGCGCCGGCCCTTGGCGTGTTCGGCGGCTTGCTGGCCGTATTAATGGTGCGCGCAGGCAAAACGCTGACTGCCTTCATCTGCTCCTCGCTGGCCTGCGCCGGAATCATCCTCACCGCCGGTATCTCGCTATTCCCCTTCATCATGCCTTCCTCCAGCGACCCGCGCTCCAGCATCACCGCCTGGGACGCCACCTCCAGCCACTACACCCTGTGGGTGATGTTCTGGGTAGCGCTCATCTTCACCCCCATCGTACTGGCCTATACCGGCTGGGCATACCGGGTAATGCGCGGCAAGGTGACCGACGACTTCATCCGCGCCAACGACAAGGTTCTTTACTGAGAAAGAGGTCAAATCATGTGGTATTTCACTTGGGTTCTGGGCTTGGGCTTCGCTGTACTCTTCGCCGTGATTAATGTCTTGTGGCTTGAATCAAGGGAGTGTCAGGAGCGGGAAAAACACTAGAATGCCAACCGCAGGCCGACGTGGATCTTCGCACTAAGGAGCGCGAAGGATTACGTCGGTTTTGTTTTTTTGTTACCGTGAAATACCGGGAGCGGGGCTGTCATCACCGACATCCGCACCGTCGAGCAGGCGGGTAAGGGCAGCGGCCTGGGCGCAGTGGCAGGCGGCGTGGTGGGCGGGCCGCTGGGGCACCAAATCGGCGGGGGCACCGGGAAAGGATCTAGCCACCATCGCCGGCGCTATTGGCGGCGGCTATGCCGGCCACCAGATCGAGAAGAAGATCAAAACCACCAAGCACTATGAAATCTCCGTACGCATGGATGACGGCAGCCACCGCACCATGGTGCAGGAAACCGAACCGGCATTCGCCATCGGCGAAAAGGTGAAAATCATCGACGGCGCATTGGTGCGCAACTGAGCCAGTGGGAATACTTGGGCATTTAAGGATTCAACCTAGAAACCGCAGTTGGACGGGGTGGAGTGTGCGATTTTTGGGGTGCAGGGCAAGGCGCAACGACGCGGAATGGTCGTTCCATTCCAAGGAGTTGCCAACCCTCACCCTAACCCTCTCCCAAAGGGAGAGGGGACGATCGCTCTCTCCCCCTCTGGGGGAGAGTTGGAGAGAGGGCTGCCGCCATGCGCCGCAAAAATCGTGCAATCCACCCTGTAGCGGCCTCACCCAGCGGTTCAAGCCGTCCCCGCCATGGAGGCCGCTAAAGCGGCTCTCCTCGGCGAGAAAACGGGTGACCCCATAATTTATGAAGAAATTTATTATAATCATTGCATTAAGCATCTAGCGGAGCGGTCAACTGCGGTTTCTAGGTTCATCTGTTTACCGCCAGCAGAGCCAGTCCGGCACATATCACCATGATGCCAGCCAGTCTCATGCGCCAGTGGGTACGTTCCTGAAACAGAAAGATGGACAGAACGCCGGCTACGACAATTCCTGCATTTGTGAATGTCACCACCACGGCTGCCGGCAAATAGCGCATGGCGTGTATCACCAGGGCGTACGCCAGACCGATGCCGAGCCCTGCAATCAACAGAGGGGACAGCCGGGGGGCGCGTTCCGGCCGCCACGCGCCTTGCTTCAGGCGCATTTGCAGGGTAAGCGCGAGGAACGAAGCCGTGTAGCCGACGGTCACGAAGCCAACCAGGCTGCCGAAAGTAGGCAGGTAAGCCGTCGCCGCCTTGTCGCTCAAGGAATAGAAACTGGTCGCCAGCGCCGCAGCCAGCGCCAGCGGCAGGGCCGCAAATCCGTCTTTGCGCCACGCTGTTCCGGCCAGCAGCATGAGTCCCGCGACGCTGACCAGAATCGCGCCCCAGGCGGATAACGCCAATGATTCCCCGAAAAACAGCGCGCTCCACAAGCCGATCAGCAGCGGCGAACTGCGGACGATGGGATAAACCAGCGCCACCGGCGCTTGTTCGTAGGCGCGGTTGAGCGCAAGAAAGTAGAGCGTATTGGAACCCGCCGACACCAGCAGGAAAACCACCAGCTCCCGGCTCCAGTGCGCCTCGCTCACCAGCGCGTAAAGCCCCCACAGGCCGAGCGTCGCGCAATGTAGCGCCAGCGCCCACCACAGCATATTGGTCTTGGCGCCCTGGTGCCGAACCAGCAGGTTCCACGCGACATGCATCGCCACTGACCCGCCGATAGCCAGATACGCCTGTTCGTGCACTATGCTTACTCCGTCGTTACGTCGATGGAATCATGGATTATATCGTCGTCGCGGGCAACGAACACCTTCGGGGGCAGCAAGTGCCCGTTGTCTTTCAGCCATGCGTCCAGTTCATGGCCGATATGGGTAAGCCAGGCACGTTCCGGCTGTATGGTTTCGATGATTGCCAGGGCCCGCGTTAAGTCATTGTGATTTTTTGGCGCATTGGCCATCGGTGGATAGGAGCAGTCGATCACCAATACCGAAGGCTTCCAGTTACGCAGGAACGCCTCTGTCCTGGGCGGCAGCCCATCCGTGTCGGTGAGGTAGGCGATCCTGCTGCCCTGGTATTCAAGGCAGTAACCCAGCGTCACTTTGGAATGTATTAGGGCCACAGGCATGATGGTCACCGCTCCCTCGCGAAAGGAGGCGAATTTTCGGACGGGTTTAAAATCCAGCAGCCCTGGATTCTTGTATAGATCGGCGCACCCTTCTGAGTCCGGCGGGCAATAGGCGGCAATCCGCTTTCCCAACCCCCAGCGCAGATGAAACAGTCCCTGCACATGATCGGGGTGGAAGTGGGTCAACAAAACCTTGGGGAAATCGCCTGTCTGGAAGCGTTCCGCAAGGTCAGTCAAACCGGCGTCGATGAGCAGCCGCGTAGCGCCGGCTTCGAGCAGGGCAGATGCCGGACGTCGACGCAATCCGGGATTGCTGCGCGCATCAGTGCACACCGCGCATTCACAGCCATAAAGCGGCGGCGCGCTGGTGGAGCCTGTACCGAGTAAGGTCAGGCGCATATTTCAGACTGCTGTCCGTCTCAAGACCACGTTGCAGGCCAGCAGTTTGACGAATTGTTCGCCTGCTTCATGCAAGTCGCTGTCATTGCGGATGACCTCCGCCTGCCCCTGGGGAGGCATGAATTGCCTGGCTCGTTCAAGTCGCCTGGCGATTTGCTCTTCCGATTCACGCGCACGGGTACGTAGCCTCGCTGCCAGCACTTCAGGTGAGACCATCACTATCACGGCGACCAGCATCGGATAGCGGCGCCGTGCTTCGGCCAGGTATTCCCGTGAGCCATTCATCACCACGTTACAGCCTTTGGCTAGCCAGAAGTTGATTTCCCGGCCGATGCCATAGCGCAGTCCGTGGCTGTTCCAGTGCATGGCGAAAAGGCCGGCGGCCAGGCGCGCTTCGAACTCTATTTCCGATAAGGCGATGTGGTTCTCCCCATTCAGTTCAACCGGCCTGGTGATGTAACGGTGCGCGAACAACACGTTTGGGTCAGCAGCCAGGCGCTCTCGCGCATAGCGCATCAGGCTGTCCTTGCCGCTGCCGGAGGCGCCGATGACATAGAAAATCCTGCCCTCAGACATGACGGAAGCGCGCCTCATAGACCAGCTTGCCTGCCGAGAACACGCTACCGGCTTGTACCAGCCCGTTGATATGGGCAACCGACACCAGATCGGCGCGTTTGCCAACGGCGATTTCGCCCCGGTCAGGGAGTCCTGCCGCTCTTGCCGGGTTGGCGCTGACTAGGCGCACTGCATCGGCCAGCGTGATATTCGCCAGTTCCGGCAAACGGAAGACAGCGACGATCAGCGTCGCAGGGTGATAATCGGCGCACAGGCAGTCCGCCGCGCCGGCCATCACCGCGTCCAGCGCGCGCATGGCTCCCGATTGGCTCTTGCCGCGCAGGATGTTCGGGGCGCCGAATACCGTGCTCATGCCGCGCGCCTGGGCGGCACGGGCGGATTCCAGGTTGATGGGAAATTCGGAGATACCGATGCCGAGATCATGCAGCATCTCCACCTTCTCAGACGTGTCGTCGTCGTGACTGGCCACATGCACACCGTGGGTACGCGCCGCTTCGACGAGGAGACGGATGCGCCCCATGGCGCCTTCTCCCTGGGCGAGTTTTTTCTCCATCAGGACGTCCAGCTCCTCCTCTGATTTTTTGTAGGTGCGCGCCAGGTAGTCGCGAAAAGCAGATATATCCTTGAATTGCCCCTGTCCCGGCGAGTGATCCATGACCGAGAGCAGATGCATTTCGTTGTTGGCCAGCAGGTGGAGCAGTATTTCCGGTGCAGTCGGGTCGGTGACTTCGTAGCGGCAATGCACGCGGTTATCCACCAACCCATGCGGGTTCCAGGCATGTACGGCCTTTGCCACCTGGGCAGCGAATTCGTTGTTGCGCACACCCAGTTCCTCGTTGGCGAAAGACAGTGCGTGGAATACCGTGGTCACGCCGGCAGCGGCGTTGCGCTTGTCAGCCTGGGCGCAGGCGAAATCGAGCGGAAAGTGCACGTTCGGACGCGGCTCGACTTCTTTTTCCAGGGCATCGCAATGCAGGTCGATCATGCCGGGGATGAGGGTTTTTCCGGCGAGGTTGAAAGTCTCGGCACCCGCCGCGGATTCGGGGTTGATGGCGGCAATGATGCCGTCCTCGATCAGCACGGCGCCGTCGTCGAGCACCGTGTCCGCCAGCACCACGCGGGCGCCGGTCAAATAAAGTTTGGTCATGCGATCTCCTTGAGCAATTCTTCGATGGCTGGCGGTGGCGATAATTCGACCACCCGATCGGCCAGCCTCCCTGTCACTTCGGGATGGTGGAAAATGGCCAGCATGGCCGTGCCATTCGCCTTCAGCCCTTCGATCAGGGCGATAACCCGCTCGGCGGTGGCCGGATCCAGGCTGGCGGTGGGCTCATCCAGCAACAGCAGGCGCGGTTTGGCGATGAAACCACGGGCAAGATTGACGCGCTGTTTCTCGCCGCCCGAGAAGGTGGCGGGAGAAACGCTCCACAGCCGTTGCGGCAGATTCATGGCCGCGAGCAGTTCGGCAGCCTGCTCCCGCGCTTCTTCGCGCGCGGCGCCGAGTGCGAACAGCGGCTGGGCAACGACATCCAGCGTGGCCTGACGCGGCAGGCAGTGGAGGAACTGGGTCACGAAACCGATTTCCCACCGGCGCAGTTCCAGTATCTGGTGCTCGCCGGCTTGGGCCAGATCGAGTTCGCGGCCGTTGGCGTCGCGGTAGAGCATGCGCCCGCTCGAAGGCAGATAAGTGCGGTAGATTCCCTTCAGCACCGACGATTTGCCGGCGCCGGTGGGGCCGATCAACGCTGTCAATTCACCGGCGTGAACGCTGAAATTGACGTTGTGGGAAGAGGGGATCAGCTTGCCCTGCTCGTGCAACTCAAAGTGTTTGCTGTAGCCCTCGACCTGTAGAACGGGTGGTTTCATGGTGTTTCCTTACAATGCCGACGCCACCAGCCGCTGCGTGTAAGCATGCTGTGGGTCTTCGAGAATTTGATCGGTCAGTCCGGCCTCGATGATGCGGCCATACTTCATCACCAGGGCGCGGCCGGTCAGCAGGCGGATCACGCCCAGGTCGTGAGTGACAACGATCATGGCGGTTTTCAGTTCCTGCTGGATTTCCAGGATCAGGTCCAGGATGCGCGCCTGCACCGAGAGATCGAGTCCGGTCGTCACTTCGTCGAGGAACAGCAGCGGCGGCTGGGTGGCGAGCGCTTTGGCGATCTGCACCCGCTGCTGCATGCCGCCGGAGAAGTTTTTCGGCAACTCGTCCATGCGCGACAGCAGCACTTCGGTGCGCGCCAGTAGTTCCCTGGCGCGGGCGCGGATGGCACCGTAGTCCATGAGGTCGCTCATCAACAGCCTCTCGGCAATATTGCCGCCGGCGGAGATGTTGAAATTCAGCCCCAGGTGCGGGTTCTGGTAGACCATGCCGAAACGGTGATTGCGCAACCAGCGCTGCTGCGCCGCGTTGAGGGCGAACAGCTCGTGTTGCCGGTCCCTGTCGAAAAAGACCGCCTCGCCGCTGGACGGTGGCTGGTCGAAATACAGGCACTTCACCACGGTGGATTTGCCGCTGCCGGACTCACCCATGAGGCCGAGAATTTCGCCTTCGAACAGGTCGAAGGAAACGTCGTGGATGGCGACCACGCTGCCGCAGTGCGGGCAGATGTTGGTGTCGGCGTCCGGCCCGGTGGATTCGATGCACAACGGGCAGCCGGGGCCATAAATTTTGGACAGGCCGCGCACCTCGAAAATCTTGTTCATGCGGTCACTCCCTGGTTCGCTTCGGCAAGGTGTTCGTCGCACCAGTCGCTGTCGGAGCACTGATACACTTTTTCCCCCGACCCGTCGACGAACTCGTCGAGAAAGGAATCGGCGCAGCCGCAACGCTCGCAGGCGCGGCGGCGCCCCTCCCCATCGCGGAAATCCTCCACCCGGAACGGCACGTCGGTGAAAACCAGAGGCTCGGCGTCAGTGTGCGGCGGCACGGCGTAGATTTTTTTCTCGCGCCCCGCGCCGAACAGCGCCAGTGACCGGGAGTGATGGAGCTTGGGCACATCCCAGCGCGGAATCGGCGACGGGTCGATGACGTAATGACCGTTGATGCGCGTCGGATAACGATGGGAAATCGTGATCTCGTCGAACTGGACGATGTCCTCGTAGAGCTTGACCAGCAGCCGCGAGTAATCCGCTTCGCCGTGCATGATCTTGCGCTTGTCTTCGGAGGGTTCCACCACGACCAGCGCGTCGGGATACGGCACCTGCAGCACGATGATCTGATCCCCGGTCAGCGGCCGTTCCGGGATGCGGTGGCGCGACTGGATCAGCGTCGCCTCGGCGGTCCTGGTCGTGGTGGATACGCCCGGGCAGGTCATTTCGATGAACTGGCGCAGGTTCACGGCATTCACCGAATCGTCCGAACCCTGGTCGATGACCTTCAGCACCTCGCCGGGGCCGATCAGGGACAGGGTCAGTTGTAGTCCGCCGGTGCCGAAGCCGCGCCCCATCGGCATCTCGCGTGAGGCGTAGGGCACCTGGTAGCCCGGGATGGAGACGGCCTTGAGGATGGCGCGGCGCACTTCCTTCTTGGCGTACTCGTCGAGAAAACCGAAATTGTAAGCAGTGGGTGTATGGCTGGTCATGTTCATGCGCTCTCCTTCGCCCGGCTTTTCCGTTGCGTAGTGCGCAGGCGGTCCATGTCGGACTGGAAGGTCACGTAATGCGGCATCTTGTAGTGGGTGGCAAAGCCCATGGAATCCACTCCGTCCACATGCAGCAGCACGAACTCGGGGTCTTCGGAAGGGTTGTCCGGGCCATCCCGCATGCCCTTCTGCAGCGCCCGGTCGAGGATCGCCATGGAGATGGCCTTCACCTCGTTGTGGCCGAAGCAGGCGCCATAGCCCACGGTAAATACCGGCTTGCCGCCGCCTTCCGCGGCATCGTACATGGCCACCACCTCGCATTCGGTCAGCAGCACTTCGCCGGCCTCGATCAATTCGCCCGTCACCGGGTGGGGCAGCAGCACCGGCAGATAGCCCACGCGCAGTTCGGCCACGGTGGGGTGGACATCGCCGTAGCCGCGCATGTTGGAGTAGGCGATGCCCAGCAGCGACCCGGTTTCCCCGCGCGCCATGGTCGAAAGCGCCGCGCAGCGCGGCACGGGAAACACCAGCGGTTCGCGGGTGATGTCGAAGGCGACGGAGGCGCGATGTTCGCTCACTGGCGGCAGCAGGCCCTCTTCGCGCAAGGCATCGAGCACCTTGGGAAAGGAATCGGGCAAGCGCTCCTCGGGCAGTTCCGCCAGCCAGCGGCGGGCGACGGCACGAAAACTTTCCGGTGATTCGTCGATCAGTTCCATGCGCAGCAGGCGCAAGGCGTAGTCCGGTGTCGGCCCGAGCATCTGGCCGCCGGGGATGTCCTTGAAGGCCGACGAGATGCGGCGGATCAGGCGCATGTTCGCCGTATCCAGCAGCGGCGTCTCCAGCAGGCGCGGTTGGGTGGAACGCCAGGCGCGCAGGGCGAAAGCGGCTTCCAGCGTATCGCCCAGGCTCTGCTTGATGGACAGCGCGGCAAACTCGGGGTGATACACGCCCCCTTCGGACACCACGCGCGAAACCAAATGGCGCAGTTGATGGACGATGGTGGCGATTTCGAGCGGCTCGCTACCCTCCCCCTGTTCGGCGCGCAGGAATTCCGTGACCTCGGCGGCACCGGCAATTGCCCGTCCGCCGCCCTTGATGGCGACATAACCCATTTCAGTGCACCTCAGCTAAAACGTTGATCCGGGTGGTGCGCGGCATAGCCGCCAGCTTCGTCTTGTCGACCAGAATCAGGTCCACGCCGAGGGGGAAATCGGCGTTCCACTCTTCACGCGCAGCGATCCAGTCCGGATGTAGGCCGGCGCAGGCCAGCCGTTTGACCGATTCGACCCCGGGGCCGGTCAGATCAAGCGTCAACGAACCCGCGTCGAGAGCGTCAACCACGATCACCAGCGTCGCGCCGAGTTCGGGGCTGGCCAGCGTGCCCAGCGCCGGCTGGAAATCCGGCGCACGTTCGCCATCGACGGCAACGAAGCGCGCCCGCTCCGGCATGTCCAACGCTGCCTGAAGCAGCACCCGGTCGGCGTCATGCACCAGCCCATGCGGGTCGGCGAGAGTCGTGCTGCCATCCATCAGCGTGGCCAGCAGGCCGCGCAATGCGTTCGCACCCTCCAGATGGTGCGCCAGATCGCGCACCGTGCCTGGCCGCGCCATGGCTTCCAGCATTTCGCGGAACAGCGCTTGCTGGGTTTGCGCCTGCCAAATGGCTTCAATATTCATCTTCATCCTCTTCTGTTGCCCCGAGCAGGGCGAAATCCACTCGCGTTCCGGCCAGCATGGCGCGACGCCGACGGTCTTCCTCAGCGCGTTTTGAAGCGCCTTCATTAGCCAGCGCCGCCACTTCCTGCCAGCCAGGCAAGCGGGCAGCGAGAATCGCATCGAGCACAGCCAGCGCCTGGGCAAGAGCAGGGGCGTCCGCCATCACCTGCGCTGCCCCTTCCACCGCTACATCGCCGGGCAATTGCACCCGCACCCGGCAACAGGCAATGGGAAATTCGCCCAGGTAATAGGGTTCGTGAAATGCGCCGTCGCGCAGCTTGAGCAGCCCCAGGCCAGCCTGGGGTAGCGCCAGATAAGTCAGCGTCCACCCCGCGGCCAGCCGCCCGGATAATTCGGCCAGGGCCGCCACCGGATGCGCGGTGAGGACCCGCAGCCAGTCTTTTCGTGGAATATGCATCAACCCAATCTCCGTCGCAGCCACGCCGAGGCGTAGTCGATAATCAAAATAGTCGCCAGGATGACCAGGATCAGCGCCGCCGACTGACCGTAATCGAACAGTCTCAGCGTGTCGTGCAAGGCCAGCCCGATGCCGCCGGCGCCCACCAGGCCGAGTACCGAGGCCATGCGCACGTTGCGGTCCAGGATGTAGAGCACATAGCCCAGTGCTTCGCGCAGGATGGAAGGCCAGCCGGCGTACATGACGCGCTGCGGGAAATTCGCGCCGGTTGCCGCGACACCCTCATAGACCCCCTGGTCGACGCGCTCCAGGCTTTCGGCGAAGAACTTGCCGAGGAAACCGGCGGTATGCACCCCCAGCGCCAGCGCTCCCGGCAGCGGCCCCAATCCGAGGGCAGCCACGAAGATCAGGGCCAGCAGCAGGTCGGGCATGGCGCGCATGAAATTCAGCGCTTCGCGCGCCGCACGGTAGGCCAGCGGATGCGGCGTAAAGTTGCGCGCCGCCAGCGGCGCCAGGAAAAACGCCACGACCAGAGCGAACACCGTGCCCCACAGGGCGGTCGCCAGCGTGACCCCCATCAGTTCCATATATCTAGACAAGTTGGAGAAGTCGGGCTCACGGTAGCGGCTGAAATATTCGCCCATGTCCGCCACGCCGTAGGCGAGCGTCTCGAACGAAATCTCTAGATCGCGCACGATCAGCCACAACACCGCCAGCACCGTCGCCAGCCAGACCGGAAATAGATTGCGCGGCTTGGGCGGCAATGCCGTGGCCGAAGGAACCGCTTGTGTCGGTTTCATGTTCATTTCCGTGCCCCGTGAATAATGCGGCTGCGTAACTGATCGGAAAGGCGGTCCAGCAAGGTCACCACCAGATAAATCGCGATCGCGATGGGCAGCAGCCGGTCGTACTGGAACAGGCGCATGGACATCACCAGGTCGTAGCCTATCCCGCCCGCGCCGACCAGCCCGAGAATGGTGGCCGCGCGCAGGTTGTGGTCGAGGATGTACATCACCGTGCCGGCGAAATCCGGCAGCGCCTGAGGCAGCATGGCGAAAAAGCGCACTTGCAGCCATCCCGCGCCGTGGGCGGCAACGCCCTCCACGGGCCGGTGATCGACCACCTCGATGGATTCGGCAAAAAACTTGCCCATGAAGCCGACCGTCACGAAAGCCAGCGCCATTACCCCAGGCAAGGGACCCAGCCCAACGGCCGAGACGAAGACCAGCGCCCACACCAGCTCCGGCAAGGCGCGCATCAGGCTCAGCAGGTCACGGGTCAACCGATAGACCAGCACATGCGGCGTCGCATTGCGCGCGGCAAGCAGGCCTAAAGGCAGACTGACAACCACGGCGATCATGGTTGCCAGGAAGGTCATTTCGATGGTTTCCAGCATCTTGTCGAACAATTGGGGAAGATACGCCCAGTCCGGTTCGACAAACAGCTGCCCGGCGAAGGCGGCCATTTTGCCCAGCGAGCCGAGGAGGCGGACAAAATCCACCTCCACCAGCGGCGCCGTCAGCCACATCGCCCCGAGCACCGCGCACAACGACGCGACCAGCGGCAGCGGCGGCAAGCCGTTAGGCGTAGGCCAGCGCCAGATCGAGACTGTTGTCATGTTCAATGCCTTCGCGTTGATAAATGGTACGCAGGGCCTGCGGCGACAGTTCGGCGGAGGCGCCGTCGAACACCACGCGACCGCTGTTCATGCCGATGATGCGATCGGCGAAACGCTTGGCCAGATCCACCTGATGCAGGTTGACGACGATGGTGATGCCATCGCGGTCGCAGATTTCACGCAGCAAGCCCATGATCTCCTCGCTGGAAACCGGATCCAGGCTCGCCACTGGTTCGTCGGCCAGAATCACCTTGGGCCGCTGGGCCAGCGCGCGGGCGATACCCACGCGCTGCTGCTGCCCGCCAGAGAGCTTGTCGGCCCGGCTCCAGGCCTTGTCGGTGAGCCCGACGCGCGCCAATGCTTCCCTGGTGATATCCATGTCCTCATTGCGAAACAGATAGAACACGCTGCCGAACCAGGAACGCTGTGCGAGCCGACCGGTAAGGACGTTCGTAGCCACCGACAGGCGCTCGACCAGATTGAATTGCTGGAACACCATGGCGACGTGAACGCGCACCTTGCGCAAATTAGCCTTCCCCAGTGTTTCACCGGCAATACTTACACTTCCCCCGGTGGGAGTTTCGAGGCCGTTCATCAGCCGCAACAGGGTGGATTTACCGGCACCGCTCGGCCCGAGAATGACGGTGAAACTGCCGGCGGCGATCTCGGTGTTGATGCCTTTGAGCGCTTCGAAGCCGTTCGGAAAACGCTTCGTCACGGATTCAATCGAAATTGTAGACATGATTACCTCCTTGATGAGACGGGGCAGACAACGAGAGTCGCCCACCCCGTCCGGGTTACTTGAGCATCTGCTCTTTCTTCAGACCGAGTTCCTTCACCATGTCGCGGATCACCTGATAATCGGCCGGCTTCACCGCGTCGTAGCGAATGATGCTGCCGTAGCCGGTCACTTTGATTTCATTGTGGGCGGCGAGGATCGCTTCCCGCATCTTTGTCTTCAACTCGACCGGCAGGTCTTTGCGGTAGGTGAGCGGCGAGCCTGGCAGATCAGGGGACTCCAGCAGCACGCGGTTGGATTCCTTGGTAATCAGCCCCTTGGCGAGCATCTTCGGGTAGGTGATGTCGTTGTCGGCGGCAGCATCAACAGTCTTGTTCTTGACGGCGAGCTCGGCGGCATCATGGGAGCCGGCATAGGTAAACTTGCCGAAGAACTGCTCCGGCATCATTCCCGTTTCTTTCTTGACCATGTAGGCCGGCATCAGCCCGCCGCTGGCCGAAGCGGGATCAACGAAGGCAACGCTTTTGCCTTTCAGGTCCTTCAGCGACTTGGCGGGAGAATCGCCGGGCACCACGAAAATGCTGCGATAGGTACTCTTGCCGTTGTCCCGCACGCCGACCGCGAATGCCTCGGCACCGGCTTCCTGCTCTGCGAGGTAATAAGCCAGCGGGCCGAACCAGGCGATGTCGACGCGCTTTTTCTTCATCCCCTCGATCACGCCGGTGTAGTCGGTGGCGGTAAACACTTTCACTTTCCGGCCCAGTTTCTTCTCCAGGAGGGCGCGCATGGGCTCGAATTTGGCGACCATTTCCTCGTTGTTCTCGGCCGGAATCAGGCCCATGATGATGTCCTTGGCGAGAACCTGTGCGCTGGCCGCAGTCAAGATAGCAGCGGCGACGCTGGCGGAAATCAGTTTCTTCATATACATTTGAGTGCTCCTTCAGGGTTGGGGTGAGGTTGCGAAATCAGGGGTTGATGCGCAGTTGGATCCGGTCCGCGCGAAACCGGGTAAGGGCGTATTCGAGCGGGGTACCATCCCGCTCGCTTACGTTTACGCTTTTTACCCGCAGCAGAGGCCGGTTCGGCGGCATACCAAGCAGCGCCGCATCGTCTCCCTGGGGGAGCTCCGCCGTGACAAGACTTTCCGTACGGCGCAGCAATATGCCATGGTGGTTATGAATGAACTCATGCAAGGAACCGTCTGAGTATTGTTCGAACAGATCCGGGAATCGGCCCTGCGGCAGAAAATGGGAAATCACGCAGATAGGTTTGTCATCCGCGCAGCGCAGCGATTCGATCCAAATAACATTCTCATTCCCGGTCAGTTGCAGGCGTTGCGCAACACCGTCTCTGGCAGGGATGATTAACTTGCGGACAATTTCGCTGCTGGTGGTTTTGCCGATTGACTCCAGCGTCTCGGTAAAGCGCGTGGCTTTGCCGATAGCGTAGTCCAGCGGCGTATCCAGAACCAAGGTGCCTTTCCCATGCTGGCGCTCGACCAGACCGTTCTCGATCAATTGCTCGATGGCGCGGCGCACGGTATGACGATTGACGGCAAAACGCACGGCCAGCTCCTGTTCGGAAGGCAGGAAATCTCCGGCCTGATGGAATCGCTGAATTTCTTCTTCCAGCGAGCGGGCTATCTGGCTGTAAACTGTTTCGCCGCTGTGCCGGTTTATCGCAACAAGACTCATCTAGACATCTCTCTGTTAATTTAATGAGAGTCGAGTCTAAGGGGTCTTTGTTACAGTAATGTGAACAAAGTAGGGAAATTTTTGATCACTACTCCGATTGCGCCCTGAATTTTTTTCTAAGATGGCGGTCAAGTGGATTGTCAATTAAAGCGTTTCAGCAAACTGAAGACCGGTTTGCCCATGAGTTCGCGAGCAGAAATGGCTTAAAATGTACGAAAACAGCACCCCGTTCTTTTCTCGGATTTTAGCGTGTTCCCCCCATCAGACTTATATGGCCGCGGTGAGGTCGAATGAATTATCCTAGAAAAAGCAGTTCAGCCACGGATTAACACAGATGTACACAGATTATCAATGGGTTACCTTTCTCATCTCAAGCACCTTCCAGATGAATGGCAAACTTCACGCAACACATTGTTTTATATGTGTTAATCCGTGTTAATCTGTGGATAATAGCCGTTTTTATGATTATTGATTTTTTCAGGCTATACCTCAGTAGAGAGGCGCGGCGGAATGTGCGGATGAGGTAGAATCCATCTGCATGAGCACCCCCTCCTCCCAGCATATCGAACTTCAGATCGAAGGCATGACCTGCGCCGCCTGTTCGGCGCGCCTCGAAAAGAACCTCAACAAGCTGCCCGGCGTGAAGGCCGCGGTCAACCTTGCCAGCGAAAAGGCGCACATCGAATTCGACCCGGCGCTGGCCGCGCCCGCCGGGCTGGTGCAAGCCATCCAGAAAACCGGGTTTTCCGTGCCGGACCGGGAACTGGTGCTGGCACTGGAAGGCATGACCTGCGCCGCCTGTGCCGCGCGCATCGAGAAGGTGCTGAACCGGATCGAGGGGGTTAGCGCCGTGGTCAATTTCGCCACCGAAAAAGCCCGAATCCGCGTCGCACCGGGCGCTGCCACGCTGGAAACGCTGATCGCCGCCGTGGTCAAGGCCGGCTATGGCGCCCACGAATCGCTCGGCATCAGCCGCGAAGAGGAAAAGCAGCGCCGCTCCGCGGCTTACCGGAAAGAACTGCGCATATTCTGGATTGCCGCCCTCCTCACCCTGCCGCTGGTGGCGCAGATGGGCGCGATGTTCGCCGGGCAGCACGTAGACCTCCTGCCGCGCTGGCTGCAATGGCTGCTCGCCACGCCGGTGCAGTTCTGGGCGGGCAAGCGTTTTTATGTCGGCGCCTGGCACGCCCTGCGCGGCGGCGGCGCGAACATGGACGTGCTGGTGGCGCTCGGCACCAGCATGGCGTATTTCCTCAGCGCTGCCATTACCCTGTTCGGCCTCGACCAGCACGTGTATTTCGAGGCCGGCGCCGCCGTCGTCACCCTGGTGCTGCTGGGCAAGCTGCTGGAGGCGCGCGCCAAGGCCGGCACCTCGGCGGCGATCGAGGAGCTGATCAAGCTGCAGCCGAAAACCGCGCGGGTCGAGCGCGACGGCGAAATCGTCGAGGTCGACGCCGCCAGCCTCAAGCTCGGCGACGTGTTCATCGTTCGCGCCGGCGAGAACATCCCGGTCGACGGCGAGGTGCTCGAAGGCCGCTCCAGCGTGGGCGAAGCCATGCTGACCGGGGAAAGCCTGCCGGTAGCCAAGGAAACGGGGGCGAAAGTATACGCCGCGACGCAGAACCAGGAGGGAATGCTGAAATGCCGCGCCACCGGCGTGGGCTCCCATACCGTGCTGGCCGGCATCATCCGCCTGGTGGAGCAGGCCCAGGGCTCGAAGGCGCCGATCCAGCGGCTGGCGGATGCCATCTCCGGCGTTTTCGTGCCGGTGGTGGTCATGGTCAGCTTTATCACCTTCGGCCTGTGGTGGGGCTTAAGCGGCGATTTCGCCGCAGCGCTGATCAACGCCGTGGCGGTGCTGGTGATTGCCTGTCCCTGCGCCTTGGGTCTGGCTACGCCCACCGCGATCATGGTGGGCACGGGCAACGGCGCAAAAGCGGGCATTCTGATCAAGAATGCAGAAGCGCTGGAACGGGCGGGAAAAATCAGCACCCT
Source organism: Pseudomonadota bacterium (assembly GCA_021801705.1). Lineage (GTDB taxonomy): Bacteria > Pseudomonadota > Gammaproteobacteria > Burkholderiales > Sulfuricellaceae > Sulfuricella. The sequence continues at coordinate 35,429 of JAJYXP010000053.1, read as the reverse complement.
GGTGGTGGACAAAACCGGCACCCTGACCGAAGGCCGCCCCACGGTGACGGACATCGTAGCGGCGGAACATGTCAGCCCGGATGAAGTGCTCCGGCTTGCCGCCGCCCTGGAGCAAGGTTCCCAGCATCCCCTCGCGAAAGCGGTGCTGGCACGCGCTGCAGAAGCAGGCATGACGCCTGGCAGCGTCACCGGATTCGCCGCCGTGACCGGCAAGGGCGTGCAGGGCAATGTTGGAGGGCGGCTTTACCAGCTCGGCTCCCCCGCCTTCCTTGCCGGGCAGGGGCTGAAAGTGGATGAAGACACCGTTGCCCGCCTGCAGGAACAAGGCAAAACGGTCATCGCGCTCGGCGGCGGGCAAAACGTTCTGGGTTATCTCGCCATTGCCGACGTGCTGCGCGCAAGCTCGGCCCGCGCCGTGGCACGGCTGCAGGAAATAGGTATCGAGGTGGTGATGCTGACCGGCGACAACGCCGCCACCGCCGGCGCCATCGCCGCGCAGGCGGGTGTCGACCGCTATCTTGCCGAGGTGCTGCCGCAAGACAAGGCGGAGGAAGTCGAGAAACTCAGAAATCAGGGAAAAGTGGTGGGCATGGCCGGGGACGGCATCAACGACGCCCCGGCACTGGCAGCGGCCGATGTCGGCTTCGCCGTCGGCAGCGGCGCCGACGTGGCGATCGAAGCGGCAGATGTTACCCTGATGCGCAGCGACCTGGGCAGCGTGGCGGATGCGATTGATTTGTCCCGCGCCACCCTGAAAAAAATCCGGCAGAACCTGTTTTTCGCCTTCATCTACAATGTGCTGGGCATACCCCTGGCGGCGCTCGGCATGCTCAATCCGGTCATTGCCGGCGCGGCGATGGCGATGAGCTCGGTGTCGGTGGTAAGCAACTCGCTGCTGCTGAAAAGGTGGAAGGCGCGAATCGAGTGATGAGCAATGAGTATAATGGGCGATGGGTAAATTCACACCCATTCCCAACCCGGAGGAGATAACAATGGAAAAAGTAATCCTTACCGTCAAAGGCATGACTTGCATGGGCTGCGTGCGCAGCGTGAAAAACGTTTTGGAGCCTGTTCCCGGCATCGCCGAAGTGGATGTCACGCTGGAAAACGGGCAAGTGGCAATCGCCTATGATGCCGCCAAGGCGCGTGTAGACCAGTTCAAGGAGGCGATCCGGGATGCCGGTTATGAAGTCGTCGGCGAGGAATCTGCCGGGCTTGACTAACTGAAGCGAAAAAATGGCTGATCAAGAACGGATTTTGCTGGTTTTGCAGGTACATAGTCATTCTATAGGGCCAAAAAAGCGGTAAAATACGGACCAACCAGGCGCTTTTTGCTCTTGGTCATTGAAACCGTCCTGTTTTATTTACACCAGAATGAATCTGACCGAATTTCTTCCGCTCCTCGACCTCGCTCACGACTTCACGCCTTTAGTCGCTGCCGGCACGTTTTTTCCTTTCCTCAATAAAGGGAAAGAGAAAACCATCGGCAAAGATACGCTTCTGGCCATCAACCAGGCTGCGTACCAGTTCCTCGAAGTGCGCGGCGTGGAGAACTTCAAGGTCTATACCATCGCCTACGACAACCAGCCGGTGGTGCTGATCCAGGTGGAGCCGCAGAAAAAACTGCGGTTTTCAAACATCATCGAGATTCAGATCAAAAAATTCGTCCGGGACAAACTCTCTGTCGAAGTGCCCGCAGTTTTCTGGCGCTTCAAGACCGACTACAGCGAGGTACCCGGGCCGGAACAAGCCGATTACGAATTTGAAGAGCAGCCCCGGTATCCGCAGGACAAGGCACATCCATCCGCACAGGACTCGCCCGCCTTGCTGGAAGCGGCGAAAACCGCGGGAGAACCTCTGGAGCAGGACAGTGTCTTTCTTTCACCCCACCTGACAACGAACAACATGCACGTGGAGGAAATCTCCATGGGCGAATTCGACGAATTCCTGAAGGGTGCGGCACTCAATGAAAAAAAGGATGAACAGTCATGATCGGCAACACTGAACTTTCCAAGGAACAGCGCGTAATGCGCATGATGCGCATGGTGCTGGCCAATATCGTCAAGGACACCACGCCGCAACCCGGCATGCATCACCCGCTGTCGCAGCAGACCATCGAGGACATCAAGGCCTGTTTCGCGCTGATCTCGGCAAGGGAAACCGAGCTGGCAGAAGAGGCCGGTCTTGCACAGGAACAGCCTTATTTCACCGACGATCCGCACAAAGCCAAGGTCGTGTCGATCAACAAAGCCAGCCAGAAAAACCGCAAACCGGAAGAATAAACCGCGTCACTGGCTCCCTCATCCCAACCCGCTCCAAAAGGGCTACCCACTCCCAAAGGGGCTACCCTCATCCCAACCTTCTCCCAGCGGGCTAATCCATGCACACAAGTCCCCTCTCCCGCTTGCGGGAGAGGGCTAGGGAGAGGGAATTGGTTGATTAACATGCCCTTTTTCCCTCTCCCCCAACCCCTCCCCCGCAAGCGGGGGAGGGGAGTAAAATCAACAGCCTGCAAAGATGTGCATAGATTAGCGCAGCGGGAGAAGGGGCAATGGTGAAGGGCGCTTGTTTTTATTTGCTTGTTTTTATCTGCGGTGTTTCAGGCAATAGAGTTTGCTCTGGGTATTGTTGTATTCAAGCAGGAAACTGCCCTGTGCCGAACGCAGCACGGTTTCGCCCGAAAACGGCAGAAAGCTGATGCCTTTCAAATCCTGCATTTTCTTCCTGGCCTCTGTCAGGCTTTCCTTGAATACCACGCCCAGAAACGCGTAGCGACTGCCCTCGGTGCTGACGAAAATGTCCGCCAAGGTCAAATCGTGGAGTTTCTGCTCCGGGTCCGGCTTGAACCAATAGGCTTCCCCCTCTGTCTTGTAGGGGGTTTTGTAGAAGCGGATCAAATAATCCTTGAAATAGACAGGATCAATCTGGTCATAGCACAGCAGAGCGCGGCCGATCACCGGATCGAAGGTGGTGGGCGCGGCGGCAGCCATGACTGGAAAACTCCCCCAGGCGGCCAGCAGCAGAATTACAATGTTTTTTATCATTCATCCTTAAAACCGTAATTAACCACGAATGGCACGAATATTCACGAATGAACACAAATAGTTAACAACAAATACCACCTCACCCAATAGGTGAATCGGGTGAATTTCGTTAATTCATTGATTATTAGTGAATATTCGTGTTTTATTCGTGTAAATTCGTGGTTAATCGCTTTTTTATCATCCATTCCTGCCGGAGCAAAAAAACCGCTTGGCGGATTAAACCACCCGCCCCCATAAATCGTGCTCGTCGGTATCGACGATTTCCACTTCGACGAAATCGCCAGGCTGCAAGCCTTCCGCCCCTTCGATGAACACCAGCCCGTCGATTTCCGGCGCATCCGCCTTGCTGCGGCCCACAGCGCCCTCCTCGTCCACTTCGTCCACCAGCACAGTCAGGGTTTTTCCGATCTTGCGCTGCAGCTTGGCGGTACTGATCTCGGCCTGCAATGCCATCAGCCGCGCCACACGTTCCTGTTTCACTTCTTCCGGCACGGTGCCGGGCAGGGCGTTGGCCGTCGCGCCTTCCACCGGCGAATAGGCGAAACAGCCGACCCGGTCGAGTTCTGCCTCGCGCAGAAAATCCAGCAACAGTTCGAAATCCGCTTCGGTTTCCCCCGGAAAGCCGGCGATGAAAGTGCTGCGGATGGTAATTTCCGGGCAGACCTCGCGCCAGCGGCGAATGCGCGCCAGGGTGCCCTCGACATCGCCGGGGCGCTTCATCATTTTGAGGATGCGCGGACTGGCATGCTGGAACGGCACGTCGAGATAGGGCAGGATCTTGCCCTCGGCCATCAGCGGTATCACTTCATCCACATGGGGATAGGGATAAACATAGTGCAGCCGCACCCACACCCCGAGTTCGCCCAATGCCTTTGCCAGCTCGGTCATGCGCGTCCTGAGCGGCCTGCCGCCCCAGAAACCGCTGCGGTATTTGACATCGACGCCATAGGCGCTGGTGTCCTGGGAAATCACCAGCAGCTCCCTGACGCCGGCCTTGACCAGGTTTTCCGCCTCCTGCATCACCTCCCCCACCGGGCGGCTCACCAGGTCTCCGCGCAGCGACGGAATGATGCAGAACGTGCAGCGGTGGTTGCAGCCCTCGGAAATCTTGAGGTAAGCGTAATGCTTCGGCGTGAGCTTGACGCCCTGCGGCGGAATCAGGCTTTCGAACGGGTCGTGCGGCTGGGGCAGATGCTGGTGCACCGCCGCCATCACCTCGGCTGCAGCATGCGGTCCGGTCACTGCCAGCACCTGGGGATGCGCTTCCAGCACCACGTCGGACCTGGCGCCGAGGCAGCCGGTGACGATCACCTTGCCGTTCTCCTTCAGCGCCTCGCCGATGGCGCCGAGCGACTCGGCCACGGCGGCGTCGATGAAGCCGCAGGTGTTGACCACCACCAAGTCGGCGTTGTCATAGCTGGGGGAAATCAGGTAGCCCTCGGCGCGCAGGCGGGTGAGGATTTGCTCCGAATCCACCAGCGCCTTGGGGCAACCCAGAGATACCATACCTATACTTTTCGGTTTAGTCATGAAAAACCAGCTCGATGAAAAACGGTGAAGTATACAACTACTTATGCCCCTCTGATTCGGAACTACCAGGAATTTCCAATATTGACGGAATTTTCCAATATCCCTGCTTCCCGTCTACTATGAAACTGCTAGCTTAAAATAGGAATATTAGTATTTTTCAACCTGCTTTGAGTCCGTGTAAGAGTGCCGATAGCCATGATTTCGGGTGATCCTTATGTTGGTACGTTGGGTTCTATTTTTGCGACTGGACTGACGTTTTGGCTTTGGAGTGTTTTTGACGAAAAGAAGAAAAAAGGGTAACAATCCATGCTGTGCTTCCGGCACGTATCCCTGAATGCAACCGTTTGAAGATGGCCGAGCTACTGACCCGGATTAATTCAGTAGTGTCCGGTTAAATTGAGTCATGCAGGCTGCTAATCCAATATTAAAGCCATTTTTGAGCGATTCATGGGTGTCCACGATTTGAATTTCAGAATCAACATTTGCGATCCTTTCGGGTTTGATGAATCCGGGGTGAAGCATGAACGTGGGCAAGACGCTGTTTGCGCAGGTCATGGAGTATGTGCCGTGGAAGACCTTCGGTCGCATCATCGACCGCCACGGGGGCGATGCGGGAGTGCGCACCCTGGACTGCGCCGATTTGTTTCGCGTGATGGCTTTCTCGCAATTGACGTGGCGCGAATCTTTGCGCGACATCGAGTCCTGCCTGGCGGCCAACCAATCCAAGCTGTTTCACATGGGCTTGAGCGGGGTGCCCGCCCGATCCACGCTCTCGGATGCCTTGAACCAGCGGGACTGGCGCATCTATCACGCGCTGGCCATGCGCCTGATCGTGCGAGCCCGCGACCTCTACGCCAAGGAACCGACAGGCCTGGGGCTCGATGCGACGGTCTACGCACTGGACTCGACCACCATCGACCTGTGTTTGAGCCTGTTCGACTGGGCGCCGTTTCGTTCGACCAAGGCGGCGGTGAAGATGCACACGCTGCTGGATTTGCGTGGCGCGATCCCCGCCTTCATTCACATCAGCGATGGCAAGATGGGCGACGTCAGGGCGCTCGACATCTTGCCAGTCGAAGCGGGTGCTTTTTACGTGATGGATCGGGGTTATCTGGACTTCGGCAAACTCTTCAAGCTGCATCAGGCGGGAGCGTTCTTTGTGACCCGAGCCAAGCGCGGCATGAACGCCCGGCGCGCGTATTCGACCAAGACCGACCGAACCACGGGGGTAATCTGCGACCAGGCGGTTCGGCTCAACGGGTTTTACGTGTCCAAGGACTACCCCGAACATTTGCGGCGCATTCGATACAAAGACCCCGAGTCGGGCAAGACCCTGGTGTTTCTGACCAACAACACGACGCTGCCGCCGTTGACCATTGCCGCGCTGTACAAGAGCCGCTGGCAGGTGGAGTTGTTCTTCAAATGGATCAAGCAGCACCTGCGCATCAAGCGTTTTTTGGGCACGACCAAGAACGCGGTGAAGACGCAAATCTGGTGCGCCGTGTCCACCTACGTGCTGATTGCCATCGTCAAAAAGGAGCTTCACCTCAATGCCTCGCTCTACACTTTGTTACAGATTTTGTCGGTCTCGATTTTTGAGAAAACCCTTATTTCATGCGCCTTGCAGCCCGATACCTCTGGAACCATCGCGACACAACCGTGCAACCAAATGATTCTGTTCGATTTTTAACCGGACACTAGTAGTCAGTCACGGTGAAAAGCATGGATGAGTTGAACCGTCACACCGGCGAAAGCCGGTGTCCAGGTTGTTGATTTTTACGGATTCCGGCTTTCGCCGGAATGACGAGATTGTCCACCGGTTTCAATATGACTGACTACTAGTGATCCTCTGCATATCCGAAAGCGAAATCGGGCATGATACGATGGTGCCAGGGTTGTTTTTACCCGGCCTCACGACATACAACACAAGGAGTCATGACATGTACAAACACATATTGGTAGCGGTAGACGGCAGTGACACTTCCGATCGGGCACTTCATGAAGCCATCAACCTTGCAAAAGACCAGCAGGCCATACTGCGCATCGTCTATGCAGTTGATGAGGTCAACATCAATGTCAGCCCGGAATTCCCCAACCCGACCGAGATCGAGCAAGCGTGGACAGACGCGGGACGCGAAATCCTGGACAAGGCGCAGAATTCGGCACGCGCCGCAGGGATAAAAGCAGAGACCCGATTACTTGAGATTGACAAACTGGGGGTGCGGACTGCAGATGCGATCATACAGGAAGCCAAAACCTGGCCAGCCGACCTCCTCGTGGCGGGAACTCATGGGCGTAGCGGCCTAAGTCACCTCCTCATGGGGAGTGTAGCGGAAGGAATCGTTCGTATCTGCCCGGTACCGATCTTGCTGATTCGTGCCAAGCAATAACGTTGCGGTTTCACCACACCTGGCGAATTTTGCCTTAGCGGACAAGGGAAGCGATGCCCGAAGCGACTGCCTTGCAGGGACTGACCAGCGCTGAAGCGCAACAACGGCTATTGCAGTATGGCCCCAACACGGTGGCGGAGGAACGTCCCCACCCGTGGTTGGCCTTCCTGCGCAAGTTCTGGGCGCCCGTCCCCTGGATGCTGGAAGCCACGATTGCGCTGCAACTCGTTCTGGGCAAGGCGGATGAAGCCGCCATCATTGCCGCCCTGCTCGTCTTCAACGCCATCCTTAGTTTTATGCAGGAGAACCGCGCCAACAATGCCCTGGCCTTGTTGAAAGGCCGCCTGACGATCCAGGCGCGTGTTTTTCGCGACCAGACCTGGCAACGGCTGGCGGCGCAGGAATTGGTGCCGGGGGATGTGGTTCACCTGCGCATGGGAGATCTCGCTCCGGCCGATGTTCGTCTGCTCGACGGCCAGGTGCTGCTGGATCAATCGGCGCTTACCGGCGAATCCCTGCCCGTCGAGACTGGCGCGGGATCGACCGCCCACGCCGGCGTCATCGTAAAACGTGGGGAAGCGACGGGCGAAGTCACCGCAACCGGAACCCACACCTATTTCGGCAAGACCGCCGAACTGGTGCGCAGCGCCAAGACCGCAAGCCATCTCGAAAATCTCATCTTCACCATCGTCAAGTACCTGGTGACGCTGGATGTGCTGCTCGTCGCAGCACTGCTGGTCTACACTTGGGCGACGGGCATCCCCCTCACCGAGGTAATCCCCTTCGCGCTGATCCTGCTGGTGGCATCCGTTCCCATCGCCTTGCCCGCTACCTACACGCTTGCCACGGCCCTAGGAGCGCTGGAACTGGCCAAGCGCGGCGTGCTGGTGACCCGGCTTTCCGCCATTGAGGAAGCCGCGGCGATGGATGTGCTGGCGAGCGACAAGACCGGCACCATTACGCAAAACCGGCTGGCGCTGGCGGCACTCCATCCTTATGCTTCGAACACCGATGACGACCTGATGCGTCTGGCAGCGCTGGCCTGCGACGATGCCACTCAGGACCCGATTGACCTCGCCATCCTGGATGCCGCCCGGTCGCGCGATCTGCTTTCCGCAATGCCCCACCGCTTGCGCTTCATCCCATTCGACCCGGAAACCAAGCGCTCGGAAGCCGTATTCGATCAGGATGGCCGACAACTGCGCGTACTCAAGGGTGCGCCACGCGTGATCGCCGCCCTGATTCAAGGCATGTCGGACATCAGTAAAGACGTGGAGCGCCTGGGCGCGGAAGGTTCCCGCGTTCTGGCGGTGGCAGTCGGAACTGAGGACACGCTGCACCTGGCCGGACTGGTAGGTCTGCAAGATCCGCCGCGGGACGATTCCCGCTCGCTGGTGGAAAACCTGCGTGACCTCGGTGTGCATGTGCTGATGGTTTCCGGTGATGGCCCTGCAACGGCACGAGCTGTGGCCGCGCAAGTGGGTATCGGTACCCGCGTGTGTCCTCCGGACACCCTGCGCGAGGAAATTCAGCAGCGAGTACTGGACTACGACGTGTTTGCGCGGGTTCTGCCGGAGGACAAGTTTCATCTGGTGCAAGCGTTGCAACGCGCCGGTCATGTTGTCGGCATGAGCGGCGACGGCGTTAACGATGCCCCGGCGCTCAAGCAGGCGGAAGTCGGCATCGCCGTAGCCAGCGCCACCGATGTCGCCAAAGCCGCAGCCAGCCTGGTGCTAACCAATCCCGGCCTGGCCGATATAGAGGCGGCGGTGGAAACCAGCCGGCGCATCTATCAGCGCATGCTCACCTATACCCTGAACAAGATCATCAAGACGCTGGAAATCGCCATTTTCCTGAGCGTCGGCATGATGCTGACAGGCGTTTTCGTCATCACCCCCCTGCTGATCGTCCTGCTGTTGTTCACCAACGATTTTGTGACAATGACCCTGGCCACGGATCGCGTCACTTATTCCCGCAAGCCGGAGCGCTGGGATATCCCAACTTTGATGCTGACCGCCGGCATCCTGGCGGGGCTCGTGCTGATCCTGTCCTTCACCGTGTTTTTTGCCGGGCGCAACTGGTTGCACTTGCCCTTACCCCAGCTGCAAACACTGATTTTCGTGATGCTGGTCTTTACCGGCCAGGGCAACGTGTACCTGGTGCGCGAGCGCCGGCACTTCTGGAAATCAATGCCAAGCAGATGGCTCTTGCTGGCATCGGCGCTGGATATCCTGGTCGTCGGCATCCTTGCCACCCAGGGCATACTCATGGCCGCCATTCCCTTGGCGCTGGTTGCCGGATTGATGATTCTGGTGTTTGGCTATTTGATAGCCGTGGACTTCCTAAAGATACGCATTTTTCGGCGTTTTGGCTTGTAGTTGGCACAGCGGGGCCGTCGAATACCCTGTTTTTCTGCCAAGGCGATGACACCTTTGGTAAGATAGCTGGTACGGGCGGCTGAGTTTTCCCACACGGTTTGTGGAATCAACTTCTACCTTGGCCAACAACACTCGGGTTCGCCTAAAGAGCTTTTCGACCGCAAAGGGCGCGAAGGAAATCAAACAGGAATTCCCTTGCATTACCTTGCGTCCTTAGCGGTCGAATAAGTCATGTACCTTTACATCATCGCAATCGGCTGGGCTTACGTCGTTCTGTTGATGGCCGCCACAGCAAAAAGTTTCGTTGCCGGCGTGCTGACCTTCGTATTCTACGGCCTGCTCCCCCTAGCGCTGGTTCTCTGGTTGACCCTGAAACGGATGCGGCGTTTACGCGGCCTCGCCAATCAGCGCCTTGACCAGCCAGATCGAGCCGATACCCAGCCCGATCAGTAGCGCCTGCTGCAGCGTGGCGTGCAGTTCCGGGCGCTTGTGCAGGCCCGGGATCAGATCCGCCACCGCCACGTAAATCATGCTTGCCGCAGCGATGGCGAGGAAGAACGGAATCCACTCGTGCATCGACTGCAGCATGAAATAGGCGAGCACGCCGCCCACCACCGTCGCCAGACTGGAAAGCAGGTTGAGCATGAAGGCATGCCGCTTGGTGTAGCCGGAATGGAGCAGAATCAGGAAATCGCCCACCTCCTGCGGGATTTCGTGGGCGATGATCGCCAGCGCGGTCGCCACCCCGATGCGGAAATCGGCCAGGAAGGCGGCGGCGATGATGATGCCGTCGACGAAATTGTGGAAGGTGTCGCCCACCATGATCATCATGCCGCTGCGGCCGTGGTCGTGATTATGGTTGTGCCCTTCCGGCACATGCGCCTCGCAGTGGTCGGCATGGCAGTGGCGCCACAGCACCAGCTTCTCCATCACGAAGAACAGCATGATGCCGAACAGGATGGTTGCCGCGGTGCGTTCGATGCTCTTGGTCAGTTCGAAGGCATGCGGCAGGATTTCCAGAAATGCCGCGCCGAGCAACGCGCCGATGGCGTAGCTGACCAGCATCGGCACCCACTCTGCACGCGCCGACATGGCGAACGCAGCCGCCACCGTAATGCTGAGGACGCCGCCGAGCAGGCTGGCAAGGATGATCCCGGTAAAAATGGACATAAGTGCGACATTATACGGGATATCACGGTTCAAGCCAGACCAGCGATGCCATGCGCCCGGTGGCGCCATCGCGGCGGTAGGAAAAGAAGCGTTCACTATCGCCATAGGTGCACAGCCCGCCGCCGTAGACCCGCTCTACACCTATCAGGGCAAGGCGCTGCCGCGCCAGGAGATAGATATCCGCCAGCCACTTTTGAGTGCTGAGTGCTGAGTCCCGAGTCCTGAGTGCCGGTGATGGATGGAAAGCCTTGTGTGCATCCGGATCATGCGCCATGAATGCCTGCCGCACCTCTTCCCCCACCTCGAATGCCTGCGGACCGATGGCCGGGCCGAGCCAGGCCATGAGGGAAGCGGGTTCAACGCCCATCGCCCGCACCGCCGCTTCCACCGCGCCGCCCGCAAGCCCGCGCCAGCCGGCATGAGCGGCACCCACCACCGTGCCGGCATGGTCGCACAGCAGCACCGGCAGGCAATCCGCGGTCAGCACCGCGCATACCGTGCCTGGCTTTTGTGCAACGGAAGCATCGGCTTCAGGCACGCCAATCGCATGGTCGGCATCGGCCACGGCATTGCCGTGCACCTGCTTCAGCCATACCGGATCGGCAGGCAGCCGGGCACGCAGCAGTGCCCGGTTCTGCGCCACCAGGGCGGGATCGTCGCCGACATGGTCACCCAGATTCATGGAAGCATACACTCCCGCACTCACACCGCCATGGCGCGTGGTCTGCAGGGCTCGCACATTGTCCGGCGCGGGCCAGTCGGGAACGATCCAGGAATGATTCATTTGTTTTTTTACCATGAATGAATTGAGGCGCTCTTCGGATTTCAACTCCGGGGTGTATTCAATCTTTTGTCTGGGCCACGCTACTGCTTGCCGATGGAGGGCTGCTCCCCGAAGCGCGCCGCCGACGCCAGCGATAGCAGAGCCAGACGACGATCCCGGCGAGAGCCATCAGCGCCAGCAGCGCTTCTTCATAACGGCGCAGATCGTCAAACACCAGCGCCATCGCCTGGCCGAACAGGTAGCCCGCTCCGCCAACCAGCACCGCCCACGCCACTGCGCCGATGAAATTCAAAACGAGGAAGCGGATCCACCCAACCGGACTCATACCGATGGTGAGCGGTCCCACGGTGCGCAATCCATACAGGAAGCGTATCCCCAGAATCAAGGGCAAATGATAGCGCGACAACAATGCCTGCGCCTGCGCCGCACGCGGCTTAAGAGCGGGGAAACGGTTCAGGATGCGCCATCCGTAACGGCGGCCCAAATAAAAATACATCTGGTCGCCCAGGAAGCCGCCGGCAGCGGCCATGCCCACCACCCAGGGCAGATCCAGATAGCCGCGGTGGGCGGCAAAGCCGGCCATGATGAGGAGGGTTTCCCCTTCCAGGAAGGCGCCCGCGAAGACGGCAACGTAGCCATAATCATGCAGCAGCGCAGCGAGCGACATTTCAGAAACTATCGGCGCCCGGTCACATGCCCGGCAACCGTGCCTCCGAGCTTCACTTGCCGCGAATCAGCAGCACCGGCTTGGGGGAAATCCGAACTATCCCCTCCGCCACGCTGCCCATAAGCAGGTGGTTAAATCCGCGCCGGCCATGGGTTCCCAGCACGATCAGATCCGCTGGCCAGCTCTGCGCTTCTTCCACGACCATATTTGCAACCCGGTGACCCAGCGTTTCGATCTGGATTAGTTTTGTCTCCGGAGTGAGGCCGGATTCGCGAGCAATTGCATCAGCCTTACTCAGAACGTCCTCGCCCGTTTTGCGCATGGCTTCCTGATACGCTTCCAGGGCGTATTCCGTGTCGATGTTGAGCGGAATATCTTCGGCAACATGCACGATCCGCAACTGAGCTTGCTGTTCCTTGGCCAGTTTGATTGCCTCCTGCAAAGCCAGGTTGGAAGTGTCGCTACCGTCGACTGCAACCAGAATATGCTTGTACATTGCCTTCACTCCTTCACGATTGAGAAAACTGCACTTTTAATTTATAGCTCTTTATCCGTACCCTTTGGGTGTTCCTGAACATTCACGGCTGAATCCTTCCCGTGTCTTAATGTTTCGATCAGCGCAGCCATGTCTGCCGGCACATCCGCCTGCCATTCCATCGGCGCGCCGGATACGGGATGAATCAGCCCCAGCCGTTCCGCGTGCAGTGCCTGGCGACCAAGGGCCTTGACCGCGCCGCGCAACAGGGGCGGCAAGTTGAGCGGCCTGCCGCCGTAGACCGGGTCTGCCGCCAGCGGATGGCCGATCGACTGCATGTGCACCCGGATCTGGTGGGTACGGCCGGTTTCCAGGCTGCAACGGATCAGGGTGTGATAAGCGAAACGCTCGAGCACGGTGTAATGGGTGACCGCCGGCTTGCCGCCGCGTACTACCGCCATTTTGATGCGCTGGACAGGATGCCGCCCGAGCGGCGCTTCAACGCTGCCGTCGCGCGCCACTATGCCCTGCACCACGGCAAGATAGTCGCGCTTCACGCTGCGTGCCTGGAGCTGGCGCACAAGGTCGGTCTGGGCGGTCAGTGTTTTCGCCACCACCAGCAGGCCGCTGGTGTCCTTGTCGAGGCGGTGGACGATGCCGGCGCGGGGGATGCCCGCCAACTGCGGCGCATGATGCAGCAGGGCATTAAGCATGGTGCCCTGCCAGTTGCCGCTGCCGGGGTGCACCACCAGCCCGGCCGGCTTGTTGACGACCAGCAGCACCTCGTCCTCGTACACGATGTCGAGGGCGATATCCTCCGGCGCGAAGGCGGTCTCGTCGGGACGCAGCTCGGGCTCGACGCGCACGCTCTCTCCGCCCCATACCACCTGCTTGGGCGTGACGAAGCGGCCGTCGAGCGCGATCTTCTTGTCCTTGATCCAGGACTGCAGACGGCTGCGCGAATAATCGGGAAGCAACTGCTGCAGCGCCTGATCAAGACGCAGCCCGGCCAGTTCGGACGGAATCGTCAAGTTGATGGGGGCTGGATTTGGGTTATAATCGGGCGGATTATCACTCGCGCCCTGTGGGGCATCGGATACTGTCATGAGGTTTAGTTTAGCGTTAATTTTCGTATTATTGCTGCCTGCTTGCGGCCTGCTGCCGGAAGTTCAGGATGAAACCAAGAGCTGGTCGGCGCAGAAGCTCTACACCGAGGCCAAGTCGGAAATGGCCGACGGCAGTTATGAAAAAGCCATCCAGTACTTCGAGAAGCTGGAGGCGCGCTACCCATATGGCCGCTACGCACAGCAGGCGCAGATCGAGGTGGCCTACGCCTATTACAAGAGCAACGAACCGGCCTCAGCCATCGCCGCCTGCGACCGGTTCATCAAGCTCCACCCCAACCATCCCAACGTGGATTACGTCTACTACCTGAAAGGGCTGGTGAATTTCAACGACGATCTGGGGCTGCTCGGCGCCTTGGCGGAGAAAGTTGCACAAACCTCGGAAACCCTTGCACCCCTCGCCAAACAGGATGCGACCGAGCGCGACCCGAAAGCGGCGCGCGAAGCCTTCGAGTCTTTCAAGGAGCTGACGGCCCGCTTCCCGGGCAGCAAGTATACGCCGGACGCCATCGCCCGCATGAAATACCTGGTCAACGCCCTCGCCTCGCACGAGGTCCACGTTGCGCGCTACTACTACAAGCGCGGCGCCTACATCGCCGCCGTCAACCGGGCGCAAAGCGCGCTGCAGCAATATCCGCAAGCACCCGCGATCGAGGAGGCGCTCACGATCATGGTGAGAGCTTACGATGCGCTGGGCATGAGCGACCTAAGGGACGACACCCTGCGGGTTATGCAGAAAAACTTCCCCAACAGCCGCTTTTTCGCCATCGAGAAGAAGGCGGACACGCCCTGGTGGGAGATTTGGTAGTAGTTAAGGCTAGAAGGCGAGGGGCGATGGAAAAGGCCGCGCAGCGACCACGACCCATTGCCTATTGCCCCTCGCCTCCAGCCCTATCTCTTAAATCGCCGCTTCGTCGGTTTCGCCGGTGCGGATGCGCACCACCTGCTCCACGCTGGTGACGAAAATCTTGCCATCGCCGATCTTGCCGGTACGCGCCGCTTTGACAATAGCCTCGATTGCCGGCTCCACCTGGCTGGAGGCTATCACCAGTTCGACCTTCACCTTGGGCAGGAAATCCACTACGTATTCGGCGCCGCGATAGAGTTCGGTATGGCCTTTCTGGCGGCCGAAGCCTTTCACCTCGGTCACGGTCAGTCCGGTCACGCCGATCTCCGACAAGGCCTCGCGCACTTCGTCGAGTTTGAACGGTTTGATAATCGCTTCAATCTTCTTCATGTTCTGCTCCCGATGTGTGGTTTCTACTCTGCCCAGGGACGATACTTCGATGTAATCGGATAACGCCTGTCCTTGCCGAACCCGCGCGGCGTTACCCGCACCCCCACAGGCGCCTGACGGCGCTTGAATTCGTTGCGGTCGATCAGCTTCACCACCTGGCGCACGTCCTTCTCGTCAAAGCCCTGCGCCATGATTTCGACAGGGCACATATCGTGCTCGACGTAACACTCCATGATCGCGTCCAATACTTCGTAAGGCGGCAGCGCGTCCTGGTCGGTCTGGTTATGGCGCAGTTCCGCGGAAGGCGCGCGAGTGATGACGCGCTCCGGGATCACCTCACCCAGGCTATTGCGATAGCGCGCCAGGCGGTACACCATGGTCTTGGGCACATCCTTCAACACTGAAAAACCGCCTGCCATGTCGCCATACAGCGTGGCGTAGCCCACCGCCATTTCGCTCTTGTTGCCGGTGGTCAGCAGAATAGTCCCGTATTTGTTGGACAGCGCCATCAGCAGCGTGCCGCGTATGCGCGCCTGGATGTTCTCTTCCGTGGTATCGAACGGCAGGTCGTCGAATTCTTCCGACAATGTGCGGAGAAAGGAATCGAATACCAGCTTGATCGGCAGCTCGCTGTAGCGCACCTTGTGCCGCCCCGCCATGATCTGGGCATCCTGCAGGCTCATGTCGGCGGTGAACTCGGATGGCATCATCACCGCCTGCACCTTTTCCGCGCCCAGCGCATCGACCGCGATCGCCAGCGTCAGGGCCGAGTCTATGCCGCCCGACAATCCCAGCACCACGCCGGGAAAGCCGTTTTTCTCCACATAATCCTTCACGCCCAGGCACAGGGCCTTGTACACGGATTCCTCGACCGGCAGTTGCGGCACGATTTCACCCAACTGCGGCCGGCCTTTTTCCAGATCGACGATGCCCAGCCCCTCCTCGAACACAGGCATTTGGCATACCAGCTTGCCGTCGCCATCCATGGCGAAGGAGGCGCCGTCGAACACCAGCTCGTCCTGGCCGCCGACCAGGTTGGCGTAGAACACGGGCAGGCCGCACTCGCCGATACGCTCGCGCACCGCCTCGTAGCGGGAAACCTGCTTGTCCATGTGATAGGGCGAGGCATTCAGCACCAGCAGCACGTCGGCTTGAGCGTTGAGCGCACAGGTGGCGGCGCCCTCCTCCCAGATGTCGGCGCAGATATTGATGCCGAATTTGACGCCATCCGCCTCGAACACGCAAGGATCGTTGCCGGGCACGAAATAACGCACCTCGTCGAACACCGAATGGTTAGGCAATTTCTGTTTGTGGTAAGTGGCGATGATTTTGCCGTCGCGCAGCACCGAAGCGGCGTTGTAACGCCCCCGGCCGGACTGCCGGGGATGGCCGGCCACCACGGTGATGCCCTGGATTTCATGCGCCAGGCCGTAAAGCGCCTGGTCGCAGGCATCGTAAAAACCGTCGCGCAGCAGCAGGTCTTCCGGCGGATAGCCGGTCAGTGCGAGCTCAGGCGTCACCATGATCTGCGCGCCAGCCGACCTGGCCCGATTCGCATAGTCCAGAATTTTCGACGCGTTCCCGGGCAAATCGCCGACAAGGCAGTTGATTTGGGCGATTGCAATCTTCATGGCAGCCATTCTACCACCGCACATCCAAAAAGAGTGTCGGCCAGATAATCGTGCATCGCAGCATAGTCGCGCACCGGCATAGTGCACGGCACTGCCGCGCCAAATATTCCAAAAAAATACACATTATTATGTTTCATCATAGTGTTATAGACGATTATGCAGTCTGGCATAGCAATTGCTAACTGGTATGGCAGATACTTTTTTTAACCGGCAAAGGATCCCAACATGTCTGACCGTACTTGTCCTCGGATGATTTGGCCGAGGGAAAAAACCATCGTCTCCCCGGAGAACCATGAACGCCGGGATTTCCTGAAAAAAGGCGCAGGGCTGCTCGGCGGCGCCGCGCTGATGGCGCTGGTGCCACCGGGCGTGCGCCAGGGTGCCTGGGCCGCCGGCTCGGATGCCCCGGAAAAAACCGATCTCAGGATAGGGTTTATTCCACTGACCGACTGCGCCTCGGTGGTGGTCGCCGCCGCCCAGGGTTTCGACAGGAAATACGGCATCAAGATCACCCCGACCAAAGAAGCCTCCTGGGCCGGAGTGCGCGACAAGCTGGTGAACGGCGAACTGGATGCGGCCCATGTGCTCTATGGCCTGGTTTACGGCGTGCACCTTGGCATCGGCGGCCAGCAGAAAGATATGTCCGTGCTGATGGGGCTCAACCATAACGGCCAGGGAATTACCTTATCCAATCTGCTGCGGGACAAGGGTGTCACGAATGGCGCCAGCCTGAAAAAACTGATTGACAGCGACAAGCGCGAATACACCTTCGCCCAGACTTTTCCCACCGGGACGCACGCCATGTGGCTCAATTACTGGCTGGCATCCAATGGCATCAACCCGGTGACGGATGTAAAAACCATCGTCGTGCCGCCGCCGCAAATGGTGGCCAACATGCGCGTCGGCAACATGGACGGATTTTGTGTGGGCGAGCCGTGGCATGCCCGCGCCATCTACGACAAGATCGGGTTTTCCGTCGCCACCTCGCAGGAAATCTGGAAAGACCATCCGGAAAAGGTGCTGGGCACCACCGCGGATTTCGTGGCCAAGCACCCCAACACCACGCGCGCCCTCATCATGGCGATACTGGAGGCTTCCCGCTATATCGACGCCGCCGCAAACCGCACTTCGGTCGCCAGGCTCATTTCCAGCAAGTCTTATGTCAACGCCCCGGAAGAAGTGATTGAGGGGCGTTTCCTGGGCCGCTATGAAGACGGCCTGGGCAAGAAATGGCAGGACCCGAACGCGATGAAATTTTATGATGAAGGGCAGGTCAACTTCCCCTACCTCTCGGATGGCATGTGGTTCCTCACCCAGCACAAGCGCTGGGGGCTGATCAAGGAAGATCCTGACTACCTCGCGGTAGCGAAAAAGGTCAACCGGATCGAGCTGTACAAGCAGGCGGCAGCGCAGGTGAAGGTGCCCGTGCCGAAGGATGTATTCCGCACCTCCAAGCTGATGGACGGCGTGGTCTGGGACGGCAAAAATCCGAAAGCCTATGCGGCCGGTTTCAAGATCAAGGCGTAATCAACTCACGAGAAATTTGAAAGGTACATCATGACACCCGAAAAAATAGCACTGGTGCGCAGCAGTTGGCAGCAGGTCGTTCCCATTCAGGACACCGCAGCCGGCCTCTTCTATGGCCGCCTGTTCGAACTGGACCCTTCCCTGCGCAGTCTGTTCAAGGGAAACATGGTCGAGCAAGGACGCAAGCTGATGATCATGATCAACATGGTCGTCAACAGCCTGGACCGCCTCGAAACCATCGCCGAAGTCGTGAAGGAATCAGGGCGCCGTCACGTCGGATACGGCGTCAAGGCGGAGCATTTCGACACCGTGGGCAACGCCCTGATCTGGACGCTGGGCCAGGGGCTCGGCGCAGGCTTTACGTCCGAGGTCAAGGAAGGGTGGATGGAGGCCTATGGCGTACTGGCCTCCACCATGAAACAAGCTGCCTACGGCTCGGCCTAATACGAGCCAGCTTCCGGACTCGCGCCAGTGCCGGTTCGGAAGCGCAGTCCACACATAGGAGTACACGATGAACGCAGCGAATCCAGGCAAAGAAGGTGTGAAGGAAATCATGGCAAGCGTGGATAGCATCGCCACGCCTAAAATATCCCGAATTTCGCCGCCGACAAATGCGAATGAACCCGCACCCGCCGCCGGACTCCGCTTTCCCCTGGCGGCCAGGAATTTATTTAAATGGCTGGTTCCGCCGGTGATGGGGCTGGCATTGTTCATCAGCATCTGGGCGATGGTTGCGCAAGGCAATCCCACCCTGCCGGGGCCGCTGAAAACCTGGGACTCTGCGGTGCAACTGTTCAGCGACCCGTTTTACCGCAACGGCCCCAACGACCAGGGCATCGGCTGGAACATCCTGAGCTCGCTGGAGCGCGTCGCCATCGGCTTCGGCATGGCGGCGCTGACAGGCATTCCGCTGGGCTTCATGATCGGGCGCTTCGATTTCCTCAACCGCATGACTGCACCCATCATCAGCCTGCTGCGCCCGGTTTCGCCGCTGGCCTGGCTGCCCATCGGCCTGCTGGTACTCAAGGCGGCCGATCCGGCTGCGATATGGGTCATATTCATATCCAGCATCTGGCCGATGATCATCAATACCTCGGTAGGGGTAACCCGCATTCCGCAGGATTACATGAATGTGGCCAAGGTGCTGAACCTGTCGGAATGGAAGATCTTCACCAGGATCCTGTTCCCCGCCGTGCTGCCCTACATGATCACCGGCATCCGTCTTTCGATCGGCGTCGCCTGGCTGGTGATCGTGGCCGCGGAAATGCTCACCGGCGGCGTCGGCATCGGTTTCTGGGTGTGGGATGAATGGAACAACCTCAACGTCGAGCACATCATCATCGCCATCTTCGTCGTCGGCATCGTCGGACTGCTGCTGGAACAGGCGCTGGTGCTGCTGGCGAAGAAATTCAGTTATGAGTAATGGGTGATGGGTGAGGGGTTCGCATTCCCCATCGCCCATTCCCCATCACCGGAGATAATCATGGAAAAATACGTAAAAATCGAAAACGTGCAAATGGTGTTCGATACCAAGAAAGGCCCTTTCGTTGCCCTGCGCGACATCAACCTCAACATCCGCCAGGGCGAGTTCATCTCCCTGATCGGGCACTCGGGCTGCGGGAAATCCACCCTGCTCAACCTGGTGGCAGGGCTGACTACACCCAGCAACGGCACCATGCTCTGCGCCGAACGCGAAATCGCCGGCCCCGGCCCGGATCGCGGCGTGGTGTTCCAGAATCACTCATTGCTGCCCTGGCTGACCTGCTTCGACAATGTCTACCTCGCGGTGGAACGCGTCTTCGCCCGTACGGAGAGCAAGGCCACCATGAAGAAACGCACCCAGGCGGCGCTTGCGCTGGTCGGACTGAGCCACGCCGAACACAAGCATCCGCACGAAATATCCGGCGGCATGAAACAGCGCGTCGGCATCGCCCGCGCCCTCTCCATGCAGCCCAAGGTGCTGCTGATGGACGAACCCTTCGGCGCGCTGGACGCGCTGACCCGCGCCCATCTGCAGGACGAACTGATGAAAATCGCCGCGGACACCCAAAGCACGGTGATCATGGTGACCCACGACGTCGATGAGGCGGTGCTGTTGTCCGACCGCATCGTCATGATGACCAACGGCCCGGCAGCGACCGTCGGTGAAATCCTGCGGATCGACCTGCCGCGTCCGCGAGAGCGGCTGGCCATGGCGCATGACCAGGCATACCACGAATACCGCAGTGAAGTGCTGGAGTTCCTGTATCGCCGCCAGTTGCGCCCGGCGGCTTGAACCCGGAAATCCATTGGGCGGCGCTTTGCGCCTAACGGATTATCCGGGTTGAAGATCTGCCCGTAACTCAGAGCGCTGTGCTTTAATGTAAGCATTCCTCTGCGAGGCTGCTTTGAATGGAACCGGCACTGCATGACCAAGTTCAAATGGTCCGCGCTCTCCAGCGTTTTCTGGAACAGCCGGCCGAGATGCTGGAGACCCATATTTCCTGGGTGCTGCTGAGCGGGGAGTTCGCCTACAAGATCAAGAAGGCCGTGAATCTCGGTTTTCTCGATTTCTCGACGCTGGAAAAACGCGGTTATTATTGCGCGGAAGAAGTGCGCCTCAACCGGAGGCTGGCACCCGGACTCTATCTGGAGGTCGCGGTCATTACGGGAGCAGCCGAATCGCCGGTGTTGAACGGTTCCGGCCCGGTCATCGACTATGCGGTGAAAATGAGGCGATTTCCCCAGTCATGTCTGCTCGACCAGATTCTGCAGCGAGATGAACTGTCGCCCGCGACGGTGGATGCCATCGCCCGGAAAGTCGCCGACTTCCACGACCGCGTTGAAATCGCCCACAACGGCATTCCATTCGGCACGCCGGAACGGGTACATCAGCCTGCCGCACAAAATTTCGCGCAAATCCGCGCCCGGCTCGGCGAACCGAGCAAGAACCTGGACGCGCTCGAACTCTGGAGCGAACAGGCGTACCGCTCGCTCCTCCCCGCTTTCGCTGCGCGCAAGGCACTGGGTTTCGTCCGCGAGTGCCACGGCGATCTGCATCTGGGCAACATCGTGCTGCTGAATGGCGAAGTCGTGCCCTTCGACTGCATCGAGTTCAACGAAGACCTGCGCTGGATCGACGTCATCAGCGAAGCCGCCTTCCTGGCGATGGATCTGTGCGCCCGTGAACGGCCCGGCCTGGCGCGCCGCTTCCTCAACGCTTACCTGGAACAGACCGGCGATTACGCCGGACTGGAAGTGTTGCGCTACTACCTGGTGTACCGCGCCATGGTGCGCGCCAAGGTGGCATGCATACGCGCAGGACAAGGAGGGCTTGCCGGCGGGGAAGAAGATTCCGGGACGCGCTTCCGCCGCTATATCCGGCTGGCAGCAGGCTTTACCCGGCACCCACGTCCATTCCTCGCCATCAACCACGGCCTGTCCGGCTCCGGAAAGACCACGCTCACCCAGTCGCTGCTGGAAGAGATGGATATCTTTCGCATCCGTTCCGATGTGGAAAGAAAACGGCTGTACGGGCTGAAACCGGAGGCGCGCAGCAGCGCGGGGATGGGGGAGGGAATTTACTCGCCCGAAGCCGGCCGGCGTACCTACCTGCGTCTGGCCGAACTGGCGCGGAGCATTATCCTGTCCGGCTATCCGGTCGTGGTCGATGCAGCTTTTCTCAGGCGGCGGGAAAGGGCCGCGTTCCATGAACTGGCCCGGGAACTGGGCGTTCCCTTCGTCATTCTCGATTTCGAGGCACCGGGACGCCTGTTGCGGGAACGGGTAAAACAACGCCAGCAAACCGGTCGCGATGCCTCGGAAGCGGGTGTCGCGGTGCTGGAAAGCCAGATCCGCAACCGCGAACCACTGGAGAACGCGGAATTGGCCCAGTCGATAAAGGTGGATACGGAACAGGCGGCTGATGTCAAAAAACTTGCCAGCCGCCTGGCTGCGGCTACTTCTTGCCGCTGAAAAGCGCCTCGATTTCCGCTTCCGCCTCGACCCAGTTCTGCACCGGATCGCCCGTGAACCCCTGCCGCTCGGAACGGTAATAAGCAGCCTCGGCAACCATCAGATAGCGCTGTTCCGGCGTAAAAACCGGCTTGGAACCGGATGTGCGTTTTGCCGCAGGCTTCTTGGCCGCCGCAGTTGATTTCTTCGCGGCACCTGTGGCCGGTTTGGCCGCAACGATCTTGGCAGCAGCCGGCTTCTTCACCGCAGCTTTGGGGGTAGCAGTGACTTTTTCGGCGCTCGCCGGCGTCGCCTTCTTGGTAGCAATGCTTGGGGTCGTTGCCATGTTATTCTTCCTCCGGATTCAAACTTGAATGAATAATTTCAACTTCTAAAGCCAAGATCTAATTATAGAAGCATAAAGACGTTTCATGTCAATAATATGACAATCGAACCACCTCGCCCTATTTATTTTCGAGTGAGCCGTCCGTCCTGATCAGGTGATCGAAATTTCCAAAAATAATATGGCGTACCAGGCTTCATGCCCGACGCTTTCACTCAGCACTCGGCACCAGCATCAAGCCGTACCGCCGACCGTCAGGCCATCTATACGCAGGGTGGGCTGGCCCACGCCAACCGGTACGCTCTGGCCGTCCTTGCCGCAGGTACCGACGCCCGGGTCGAGTGCCATATCGTTGCCGATCATGGAAACCCGCGTCAATACATCCGGCCCGTTTCCGATCAGGGTAGCGCCCTTGACCGGGTAGGATATCTTGCCGTTCTCGATCATGTAGGCCTCGGCCGCCGAGAACACGAACTTTCCGCTCGTAATATCAACCTGGCCGCCGCCGAAATTGGCCGCGTACAGCCCGTGCCTGACCGACTTGATGATCTCTTCCGGATCCTTGTCGCCATTCAGCATGTAGGTGTTGGTCATGCGCGGCATCGGAATGTGGGCGTAGGATTCGCGCCTGGCATTACCGGTGACGGGCATGCCCATCAGCCGGGCGTTGAGCGTATCCTGCATGTAGCCCTTGAGGATGCCGTCCTCGATCAGCACCGTGCACTGGGTCGGGTTGCCCTCGTCGTCGACGTTGAGCGAACCGCGCCGGCGCGCCAGGGTGCCGTCATCGACCACGGTGACGCCGGAAGCCGCCACACGCTGGCCGATCTTGCCGCTGAAAGCGGAGCTGCCCTTGCGGTTGAAGTCACCTTCCAGGCCATGGCCGATCGCTTCATGCAACAGTATGCCCGGCCAGCCGGAACCCAGCACCACCGTCATGGTGCCGGCCGGGGCGGGCCTGGCATCCAGGTTGGTGAGCGCCTGATGCACCGCCTTCTGCGCGTAATCGTGCAGCACCTCATCGCTGAAATAAGCATAGTCGAAACGCCCGCCGCCACCGGCGCTGCCCTGCTCGCGCCGGCCGCCATCCTCGACGATCACCTGCAGGGAAACGCGCACCAATGGACGCACGTCCGCAGCCAGCAGGCCATCATTGCGGGCAATCAGCACCACCTCGTATTCTCCCGCGAGCGAAGCCATGACCTGGGTGACGCGCGGATCGAGCGAACGGGCATGACGCTCCAGCCGTTCCAGCAAGGCCACTTTTTCGGCGTCCTTGAGACTGGCGATCGGGTCGTGGGGCAAATAGAGCTTGCCTTTAGCCGCGCCTCTTAGCGCCGGCACCGAACTGGCCGCACCCTGCCTGGCAATGGCGCGGGTAGCCTCGGCTGCCGCGGTCAAGGCCGGCAGGCTGATATCGTCGGAATAGGCAAAGGCAGTCTTGTCGCCGGACACGGCGCGCACGCCCACGCCCTGGTCGATATTGAAACTACCGGACTTTACCTGGCCTTCCTCCAGGCTCCACCCCTCGGCGCGGGTGTACTGGAAGTAGAGGTCGGCATAATCCACCTGGTGTGTCATGATCCGGTCGAATACCTGCTGCAGCGCGCCGACATCCAGCCCATAGGGAGTCAGCAGGGTGGCCTGGGCAGTGCTGAAGAGGGGATCTTCCTGCAGGGAAAAGGTTTCTATTTTCATTAGTCGTTCAACTCGCTGTGGCTGGCCCGGTTAGAACACGGGCGCCGCCAAAAATTCAACATTGGTGCAATGTGCGATGCGTCAAGGCGGGCAGGCTCTTGCGCAGGCTTGCCTGGTAAGCCGGATTGATATTGGCGATCACCACGCCGGAACCGCGCGGCAGGCGATCCAGGATCACGCCCCAAGGGTCGACGATCATGCTGTTGCCGTGCGTCTCCCGCCCCGGCAGGTGATAGCCGCCCTGGGCCGAGGCCACCACATAGGCAAGATTCTCGATGGCGCGGGCGCGCACCAGGGTTTCCCAATGCGCCTTGCCTGTGGTTTCGGTGAAAGCGGAGGGGATGACGATAATATCCACATCGCCCATCGCGCGATAAAGCTCGGGAAAACGCAGATCGTAGCAGATCGACAAGCCGACCCGTCCGAACGGCGTTTCCACCACCACCACCCGATCGCCCGGCTCGATGGTTTTGTCCTCGCGGAAGCGCTCGTTGCCGAGATCCATCCCGAACAAATGAATCTTGTCGTAGCGCGCCGCCAGCTTGCCCTTGTCGTCATAGACCAGGCAACTGTTGCGTACCTTGGACGGCACGCTGGCCTCCAGCGGCACAGAACCGCCCACGATCCAGATTTTATGCTTCTTCGCCATCGCACTCAGGAATTTCTGGATCGGGCCTTTGCCTTCCGTCTCGCGCACCGCCACCTTGTCGCTTTCCTTCTTACCCATGATGGCAAAGAACTCCGGCAGCACCACCAGTTTGGCACCCTGATCCGCGGCCATGCCGATCAGGCGCTCCGCCTCGGACAGATTGGCGGCCACGCTGGGGCCGGAAGCCATCTGGATGGCCGCAACGCGGCAAATGCCAGGCTGCGGTTTGGCTTTTGCCACGGCCGCACGTGATTTGGTTCTGGCGAAACTTGATTTTGCTTTTACTGTCATTTTTTCCTCTTGCCCGGCACGGTTTTTTCCGATACCGGGGCAATCACTTCAAGATTCAGGTTCTGGTTCAATTTCAAATTCTGCACCGCCGCAACCATCCGGACACGAAGCGCTGGCTGCAGAGCCGTGCCATACCAAAGTTGCCATTGTCATGCAAAATTTCTTCATGGCTGCTCCGCGCCTGCCTTCGCGCCGATTTTTACCACATGGGGATTATCCCATGTTCCGGTGACACTGTATTCGTAGGAAGCGATTTGACCCAGGGGGTCTTTCAGCAGTTTTTGTGCCAGCAGCGCCGTGATGCCCACGACCGGCCCACCCAGAAAAGCGCCGGCGACGGACACGCCTTCACCGAGGGACGGGATCACTTTCACCTTCAGGTTCTGGGTTTCCTTCACCAAGTCGGCATCTCCCCGCATCTCGACTTTCGCTGCCGGCCCGTCCAGCCTGAGGTTATCGGTATGCGCCACGCCGCGATTGATCTGTGCGCTACCTGAAATCGAGTCGAAAGCGAAGCCTTCGCTGAATACGTCGCGAAAATCCAGTGTCAGGCGGCGCGGCAGGGACTGCAGACTGAGCAGTCCGATCAGCTTGCCCGCCCCCGGCTCGATCTTGAGGAATTGTCCGTTCCTCACCTCCAGTTCAAGGCTCCCGGTCAGACTGGGATAATTGATGTCATGGGGACTCCCGTTCCAGGAAAGCTTTCCATCCAGTTTGGCAGCACCGCGTTTCACCGCATCCGGGTAGCCCAGCCGCGCCAGCAGCTTGCCCAGGTCCTGCGCCTCCAGATGCAGGTTGGCGCGGGTCGTAGGCCTGCGCAACCACCCCTGCCATAACCCATCCATCCGCAGGTTGCCATCGGGGTTGCTGATGTGCAGTTTCTCGATGCGCCAGTCATCGCCCTCCTGCACTGCCTGCAGTTCGAGCTTGCCCAGTTTTTTCTGCTTGGCCATGAAGTTTTCCGCGACCACGTCCAGCGCGGGCAATTCCTTCTCCTCGACGACTTCCACAGGTTCCCCCAGCTTTGCCGGCGCCGCATCCGGGATGGCCAGGTAGCTCAGGCGCGCCCGCAGCCGGCCGCGACCTTCGGGATTCCAGTGCACGTTGCCAGCAATCTCTCTGCTCTGCACATTCGCCAGCCAGGTGCCTTCCTGTATCCGGGCGCCCATACGCAGGTCGTTGATACGCTTGCCAAACGCATCGAGCGCGGTGAATTTCAGGTTCACGTTGCTAAACCCCGGCAGCGAGGACTTCGCGGACGACGTCCCGAGCACGGCGCGCCAATGGTCGAAATCGAGCAGGGGGAGTTCCCCGCTCAGCCAGATGCCGGGCTGCGCGGGCAGCACCGCCGTGCCTCCCAGACTGACTGCGCCGCGCTCGACCAGCATGCCACCCTCTTCATCACGACGCGCAAGCCGTGCGGAAAGAACCTTGCCGTAATCAAATGAAACCAGATCCTGCCCGGCACCGGTCATTTTCTTCTCGAGGCGCAACGGCACCGGGTCGGCGTCTCTCTTGGCGAAAGGCGCCGGCAGGTTGGATGCCAGGCCCACCAGCGAGGACTCCGCCACCATATCGGCCTGCTTTTTGCGTATCGTCACCACGCCGCGCCAGTCGGCTGCCCCACTCAAATACTGGGCAGCCGGGTGGTCCGTCAGCCCCTGTATTCCGGCGGCGGTGACGCGCCCCTGGGCATTGAGGCGCACGCCGCCGTCCTTCTGCGTCGCCCCGCTGATAGACCCCGGTCCGCCCAACACCATCGCCGTAATCCTGGGAATATTCACCGACGACTCGGTAAACCCAATGCGTCCGTTCACCTGCTCCAGCGGCGGAAAGTCCGCCCCGATGGAAACACGGTTGTTGACGAACTGGTAGCCGCCCGAAATCTTTGCGTCCTTGCTGTGACGCAGGGGCAGGCTCAGTTTCAGGTTAAAATTGCCGTTACCGGACGCGTCCATGCCTTGGGTAAAATCGTCGATCATGGCGCTCACCGGGCTCTTTTCGACGAATTTCAGCATGTCGCGGGTAGGCCCGCGGGCCTCGCCTTCGACTTCCAGCATCTCATCCGGTGCCAGCAGATCAGGGATAACCGCTCGCGTCCGGGTTATCTGCATGCCGTCAGTATTGCCCTGATGCGCGGTGATCTCCATGCGCGCGCCGCGAAACAGCAGATCGATCGCGATATTCTCGATTTTCGGCCAGCCCGGCGCATATTCAAGCACCCCGCCGGTCACTTTTCCCGCCACCTCGAACAGCCCGCGCTTACCGTCGGCAAAGGGGAAATCTGCCAGGTTGCCCTTGAGCCGCAGCCGCACGTCGTTGGACTGGCCTGCCAGCAGGGCCCGGTCAAGCCAGTCGCGCGTTGCCTGGCCGACCGTGAGCGGGATATAGCGGCCGACCGCGCGCGCTTCGCCATGGGTGAACTGGCCGGTGAGATCTATCACGCCCGGCGTACCCGCCACGGTACGATAGCCGCCGAAGAGCGTTCCCGCAAGATGACGGTTGGCGAGGGAAATACTGGTCAAATTCAGCACCAGGCCCTTTTCCTGTTTCTTCCAGCTCATTTGTGCGGTCAGCGCGGTCAACGCCAGCGGCTCGCCGAACATGGCAGGATAATCAACTTGCACACCGCTGGAATTCAGCGCCAGAACGCCGCCTTTTTCGTTGGCATCCAGGTTGCCGCTCAAGCCGGAGAAGCCCGGCAGCTTTTCATGGGACAGCATGCCCAGGCCGGCAAATCGCCCCTTGACGGCATAGTGCCGCGGCGCATTCCACTCGCCGCTCCATTTGACCACGAAATCGTGAAAACTTCCGCGGGGCGAAATTTCCGCCAATCTGCTCCGTTCCGGCGACGGGAACGGCAAATAGGCAGCCAGTTTCAGCAGTGGCTCCAGACGCAGGCCATTGGCCCGGATTTCCCCTTCAGCGGCTTTTTTCACTTGCGCCGGAACATAATGCACCAGCAAGTCAGTAGCCGGCAGCCTGATTCCGTTCTTCGCGACCAGACTCAGATTCTGCATGCGAAACTCGTAACCCGGCTGCAACTGCCGCCATCCCAGGCGACCGCCCAGGTTTTGCAGCTCCAGCTCCGGCAGGTCGCTGTCGAAGCGTGTAATGACTTCATTGAGACGCAGATCCGCCGTGACCTCATTGATTTTTCCGGCGGCAAAACCAACCCAGACCTGCACCCCGCCGTAACCTCGCCGCAGTTCGTACGGAAAGGGGAGCCAGGCTTGCCAGGCTGCGATATCGGCCCGGTCGAGCCTGGTGTAGATGCGACCTTCCCAGGCCGCCAGATCGCCCACCTTGTTCCCTTTCAGATCGACCCGGATATCCAGCGGCCCGGCCAGTTCGGCAGGCGGCACGGCTTGCAGCCCCAGGCGGTGGCGCCTGCCTCTGTTCTCCAGGCGCAGATTGACGCGGCTCAAGGTCAACGCTGGCGCCTGGCGCTTCTCGTCGCGCCATTCGATCACGGCGTTGCGTATCATGATGCGGGGTTGCTGCAATACCCAGTCGGCAAAACCGCTTTCGCTGTCCGGCCGGTTCAACTCGATGCCTGCGACGAAAATGCGGCCGCTTTCATCGCGCCGGACATTCAGTGCGGGATCGCTGATTTCCAGGGAGTGCAGGCGCACCTCGCCTGCCAGCAGCGTCCACCATGACAGAGTCCCTTCAACATGCTGCAGCAAGAGCGCGGAACGCCCCTGCCGGTCGTAGACCTGCACTTTGCTCAGCACCAGATGAGGTCTCAAACCCGCCCAGCCTGCGTCGATCCCGCCGATGGTGACATGCTGGCCGGCAGCGCGGGTGATGGAGGCGGCGATATCATCCCGGTATTGCGCAATATCGGGCAAGACCCAGTAGCGCAAGACGACCACCGTAGCGGCGAACGCAAAGCCGGCCAAAAACAGGACCAGGATCAGGATACGGATTGACCAGCGCCAGCAAATATTAAGCATATTATTTCAGAATGGAAAATGACCGCAGGGGCGCCTAATCGCGCCCCTGCGGTCATCATTATACCTCTTGCAGGGTTTACCTCGCCTTACTGTTTGGTCAGCTTTCTCACCGCCTGCTTGAGCCGCTCCGGAATCGCCGGATTCACCACCACGCATAGAGAAATCCTTAGTGCCCAAGGTTGAAGTTGAGCGGCCTCGAGCGGGCCTTATGCGCGAGGTCCGCTCGAACGCCGGGTTCGATCCCGCGCGAGAATGAAGCAATGGCTTACGCCGGAGAATGATTCTTGAGCCACTCACGCAAAGCTGCGTCCACTCGGGTTTGCCATTCTCCGCAACTTCAAATTGAACGCGCCATTTGTCAACACCCTGGACGCTTGAAACTTTTGCGCGCGCGCTCAACTTTGGCCCTGATCACGCAGTCCTCAACATGATCGTTGATCAGCCCCATTGCTTGCATAAAGGCATACACAGTAGTAGGTCCAACGAATTTCCAGCCTTGCTTTTTCAGATCCTTCGACAAAGCAAGCGATTCCGCCGAGGTCGAGGCAGTCTGCGGTTCCGCAAGTTGCTTCATGTCTGGTTCGTAACGCCAGACGAAGGCTGCCAGCGAGCCTTCCCGCTTGACGAGTTCCCGTGCCTGCCGAGCATTATTGACGACTGCCTCGATCTTGCCGCGGTGGCGGACGATCCCTTCGTCTTTGAGCAGACGATCGAGGTCGCGCTGGGTGAAGCGCGCTATCCTGTCAAAATCGAAACCATGGAAGGCGGCGCGGAAATTTTCGCGCTTGGCGAGGATGGTGCGCCAACTCAGTCCGGATTGAAAACCCTCCAAACTCAATTTCTCGAATAAGCGATAATCATCGCTGACCGGAAAACCCCATTCAGTGTCATGATAGGCCAGAAACTCCGGTGCGGCACCGCACCAGCGGCAACGTGATTTGCCGTCGGGACCGACTATCGTCGCGCTCATGTGCCTACTGTCCTTTTATAGAAAATACGAGGCTTGAAATCACCGGCTGGCCGCGCTTTTCGGCCAGTCCGGTGGAATGATTGGTTAGCCTGCATTTTGAGCAGGCCCCTCCACTATTGACAGCCCTTGCTCAGCACCCCACTTGCGCAGAGCAAGCTCAGTTGCATTAGTCTCGTAGTCGTACCAAGCTTGCAGGCGGCCTTTTCGCCCCAACAACTCCTTGAATCTCCCGTAGGCTCTCTGCGGGCGATGACGAACTAACCCACTCGCAGGCGGCCAACAGGTCATTGAATTTCACTGGTGCGCTCAGTGTCATGGTGTGCGGGCTAACGGGCTGGCTGGAAGCGGGCGAAGCCCGCTGTAAGCCAGTCCCTGTTGACTGATGGGGGTTAGGCCGCGACTCCTCTGTTGACTACCCTTCAAGATCACGGCGCTTCTGCTCATATTCTTCCCGCTCAATCTCTCCCCGCGCATAGCGTTCCTGTAGGATTTCGAGCGGCGTCTTCCGCGGCACATCGCGACTTCCATTGCCGCCCATCCCCAGCCACCGCAAAAGCGCGACGATTCCCAGGATGATCAGCACCCAAAAGAGAGCCATGAAAATCCAGCCCAAACCCATCCACCCATACCCATCGGTCCAACCCATCATTTCGATCTCCTAGTGTCTAATTGCATAAGTCTGCGTCAATATCGAGGCCGAGGATTTGGCGCGGATGGCGCGAAGGCAACCGCAGCCATAGCCGTTCTATGGCGAGGATTGGCGACAAAGCCAGCCGCGTCAAAGACCGGCCGAATATAGCAAGACTTGTGCAATTAGACACTAGAACCATTGGTAGACAATAACGTTCGCGGCGTACCTTTTGCGCTCGACTTGAGCGACTTAACGTGGAAGCCAACCGGACGCCCGCTTGCGGGCGGTCCGAGTTGAGCGCGATGTTAGAGGTTTGTCGTAGGCATCCACGTAGCTATCGATGAGCCTGCGGATCATGCGCTGATACTGGGTATGGTGTTTCGTGGCCTCAGCTTTGAAGAACTCAACGCTCTTCTTGCTAAGAGCCATGGTCACCTTCACCCCTTCCTCCCGAAAGGCAAGTTCTTCGGGTGGAGGGAGAAAGTCTTGAATGACCTTGGCCTCAATGGGCTCATCGGTGTATTTGATTTTCGTGCTCATAAATTGCCCTTCCCTTTCGCCAGTAACCGGCGCCAAATATACGAACACACTGCCGCGATAGGTAAAGCGGACGGTGAGAATGCCGCCATCGACCTCGCCGAAACAGAAATAGCGTTTTTCAGTTTCACTGTGAGTGCGGTCCTCGGCTATGACACGGCTGGGGTCGGCGAAGGCATACTGTGCCAGAGAAAACGGTATTCCATGTTTTTCCTGGTTTTCAGCATCCTTGTTTTCGTCCCACTCAAACCGAGTTTTCTTCATGAAATTAGCTTAGCAGAGTGGTGCATGAAATTCCATATAAAAATATGGCGAATTATCTGCGCACCGGCCAACCTCTAACGAATGAAAGGGACTTCCCCATCCCGAGGTTGCGGCGAAGTTGCTTTGCAATAGCGATGATGGAGTTTCGCATTAGCAAGTGGCCCAACGAATTCAGCGGCGCGCTTTAGCGCGTCCGCTGGAATGATGGGTTGGGCTTAGAAACCAATGGGAACAAAGCCGGATTACGGATAGACTCAACAGCCAGATCAACATCTAACATGGGCCAGTAAAGATGATTAGACGATGGTTGCTCAATCGTCGTGATTTGCTCAAACGTAGCTTGTTTGAACCATGGAAACTCAGCATATGGGACAAAAAGCTCTTCGTTATCCAAGAGCAGCCAGAAGCCTTTGTTTGACACCAAAGAAACTTCAATCTCCGAAGTGAGTGCGCCAGGCATTGATAATCTCCTCGTGGTGAGAGTGAACCAAATCCAAGGCCTCATTGACTTGCTTCTGTGAAAGCCCTTGGTTCAAGGCTAACTCAAATTTTGGCTCTAACCAGAATTTCGCCTCACCATCAGTATGTGATACATGAACATACATCCGCGTCTCTTCGCGTGAAAAGAAGAAAAAGCGAAACGCTCCTTGACGAAAAATAGTAGGCGCCATGCGTTTAGTTTAGCAGCTCACTATATGGATACTTACTCTGGGATAGGCCATTGCGGGTTCCAGGCAATTTCCCACAGGTGACCATTGGGGTCTTGGAAATAACCTGCGTAACCGCCCCAAAAAGTGTCTTGAGCAGGTTTTACGATGACAGCCCCAGCATTCTTTGCCTGTTCCATCACCTGATCGACTTCAGCTTTTGAAGAAACATTGTGCCCAATGCTGAACTCCAGTGCACTTGGCGCTCCCAAGGGCAACCCTGAGTCCTTTGCAAGACTCTTTCGCGGGTAGAGTGCGAGCTTAAGGTTTGCTTGCAAATCAAAGAAGGCAACCGCTCCGTACTCAAATTCTGTGCCTATGATTCCTTGCGTCTCCAGACCAAGGCCATCGCGATAAAAACGTAGCGACTCTTCCAAGTTATCGACGCCGAGCGTAATGAGGCTAATCCGTGGCTTCATTTGAGTTCTCCCGAGGCATAACGTAAAACCAAGGGGCGCCGCGCTTTTGCGCCGTCCCGCTTGACTGATGTAGGGTTGGGCGTTTTATGCCGCAAGTTTTTTGACACGCAACTCGCGGCGGTGCTGCTCAGCTTGCCAAAGGTCATACTGGACTTGTTGGTTCAGCCAGCTTTCAGAAGAGGTGCCAAACGCAATGGATAGGCGAACAGCCATCTCAGGGCTAATACCGGCACGCTCATTAAGAATGGAGGAAAGCGTTTTGCGTGAAACGCCAAGGGCTTCGGCCATTTGCGTAACGGTTAAGCCCAATGGCTCAAGGCACAATTGCCTAAGCACTTTTCCGGGGTGAGGGGGGTTATGCATCAGCATGACAAATTACCTCAGTGATAGTCTTCATAATCAACGTTTACCGCATGGCCCTCAATAAATGAGAACGTCACGCGCCAATTGCCACTGCCTCTTACTGCCCATGTTCCTTTTCTGTTACCTGTCAATGGATGCGGCATGAGACCAGGAAGGCTCATATCTTCTGGAACGACCGACACATTCAAGCGGCCGAGGATAAGCTCTAGTAGTCAGTCATATTGAAACCGGTGGACAATCTCGTCATTCCGGCGAAAGCCGGAATCCAGAAAAATCAACAACCTGGACACCGGCTTTCGCCGGTGTGACGGTTCAACTCATCCATGCTTTTCACCGTGAATGACTACTAGCCTTTCGGCGTGCTGCGCTTGGATGCCTGCCTTGGTGCCTTTAAGGAAGAGGCGCTCAAGGCCTTTGTGTTTGAATGTGCGGATCACTTAATCAGTGTAACGCGGAACGCCTCGCGTTACAAGTTGCCCAACGTAAAAGTGAGGGGCTGCGCGCTTTTACGCAGTCCCTCTCGACTGCCGGGTTGGGCTCCGTGTCACCCGTGGCTGGCTTCGGCATGCAACTTCAGCCCAAGAGCACCGATGACTTTAAGGATGGTGTCGAAGCCAGGGCTACGTTCGCCGGAAAGCGCCTTGTAAAGGCTTTCACGAGACAGCCCGGCATCTCGCGCAACCTGTGCCATACCCTTGGCACGAGCAATGTCGCCAAGGGCTTTGGCAATAAATGCGGCATCCCCGTCAGCTTCTTCAAGGCAGGCCTCAAGATAAGCAGCCATTTCCTCAGGGGTTCTGAGGTGTTCGGCGACGTCATAGCGAGTGGTAACGGTCTTCGTCATGGTGGTTACTCCGAAAGATTACGTGCGAGGCGCAAGGCGGCTTTGATGTCCTTGGCTTGGGTGCTCTTGTCGCCACCGGACAGCAGAATGATCAGTTCTCGCCCTCGCTTCTTGAAATATACCCGGTAACCGGGGCCGTAGTTGATTCGCAACTCCGAAACTCCTTCGCCAACCGGCTCGACATCTCCGGCGTTTCCAGCAGCGAGCCGTTCGATTCTTGTTTGGACTCGCGCTCTCGCCTGAAGGTCGCTCAGGTCGTCGAGCCATTGAGCGAAGAGCGCGATTTTGCGAATTTCAATCATACGACCACTGTAGTCGCGCGGCTACATATTGTCAATGTCCATGCGGCAGTTCTGAGGTGCCCAACGTAGAAGTAACCGGCGCTGCGCGGCTTTATGTGCAGCGTCCGTGCTGACTGCCGGGTTGGACACCAAGTTCACAAGGCATCGATGAATTCGTCTGGCGATATATCGGCTTGGCGCAGAACACCCGCAAGAGTGCCAATCTTGATTTCGCTGTGCATTGGAACGACGCAGCCTTTGGAACCACGCCGCATGATGACATGGCTACCGGATTGGCGAATTTTCGTAAACCCCAATCGTTCAAGCGCCCTAACTGCCGTGGCGAGACATGCGGTAACTTAGGCATGTGCGGGAACGCTGAACATCGTAACCAGCGGATGTCCAAGTGCAAGAAGAGGAAACTCAGACAAATAGAGCGCTGTGGCTTCCGTTAAGTTGGTAATGGCCTCTTCAACCGTTTCACCTTGAGTCGTGGTACCGGTTTCTGGATTGAGGGCAACATATCCGCCTTCTTCGGCAGGGGTAAGAACCGCAGTTAATTCCATGACCATGACTCCGACGGCAAAAAAGCTAATTGTCGCGCATTCTGGGTGTGGGTGTCCAACGTGGAGCTAAGGGGCGAAGCAAAAGCGCAGCTTTTGCGAAGTCCCGCTTGAGCGCAGGGTTAGGCGGTGACTTCAAGGTACTCAACGATGCTTGCCGGTTGGGGGACAGGCAAGCCATCTTCGATAAGTCCCTCGATGTGAAATTCGATTGCCTCGCGCATTTCACGTTCGGTTTCTTCGACAGTCGATCCGGTAGCAACGCACCCAGGCAAGTCTGGGGCGTAGGCCGAAAAATTATTTTTTGCTTTTTCAACAACGATTGCGTAACGCATATGTTAGTCCTTTAACTGAGCCTGCTTAAGTATGCTATTCAACGTGCCGGGCGCTAAATCATCGCTTGATTTTCCGGGAACAGTGACGCGACCACTCTTGACGGGATGCTTGAATTGCCGATGACTTCCTCGCGTTGTAGCGAGATACCAACCATCTGCTTTTAACATTGCCAAGATTTCATTCACTTTCATGCGGCAAGGATAGCAGATTGTTAGGGTGCCGCCAAAAATGCCTAACGTAAAATTAAGGGGCGCGCTTTAGCGCGTCCCTCTTGAATGCCGGGTTAGAGCCCACGTCATTTCGAACGCTCAAGAGCTTCAAGTAGCTCATCCTTCCAGAGGTCAACGAACGCCTGATAGTCTTCTTTTAACTTCGCGTTCTCGCCGAGGATGGTTTTGACCTCATTGGCACGCTCGATGAGCAACAGCCGGATGTAACTCCACCAATCGTTGAATTGGATGCCTCGCATGCTAACAAGTTGCCCGAGTAATCGCCGAATATGCGAGTGACATAAGTTCAGTGCTAAATCTCTGTCGGACTGTTGGATAGCCGAGTCATCTAGCCTGAATGTTGCATAAACTTTCAACCGTGTAATTTCCCCGCCCCGTTAGAAAGTTTTTCGATTTTCAGGCAACAGCCCCCTACCCCCACTGGCGGGGTTAATCGTGAAGTCGTTGCTGGCAA
>JAJYXP010000065.1 GCA_021801705.1 Pseudomonadota bacterium | reverse complement strand
GGGGTAAAATCAACAACAGGGCGAGTACCAGTAGGCATTTTTTACGAATCGGTTTTTAGAGAACTCCAATTATATCAAATGTTTACTGTGTTATTCGCCCTTTTTATGCAAAATTCAGGCTAGAACCAGATCAACAAGCTCAAGCGCTTCTTCTAGCGCAGAGAACTTTCGAGATGGGTCAGAGTCATTTTCGGAATGCTCGAACAATCTGCGGGCTTCGCTAAGCGTGGGATTTGGCATAGTGGGCTCTAACGTTCAAATTGAGGCGCGCCCCGCTTCTGGGGCGTCGCTCTCGAATGCAGAGTTAGGCAAGGAAAAACCATGAGCTTGAACAGAATAAATTTCGCCGTGCGAATAACGCACAAGCCAACGGGTGAAATGGTCTGCGTTGACTCTACAACTGCGCGCAGCATGGCACAAGCAAAACGGCAGGCTGACGAACTGCTTCGCGCCCGTGTGTGGGCAGCGAATAACGGACTGAAAAAGTCATGTGCAGAAATTGCCAGCTACGAACTGCCAGACGACGATCAGTATCCGTATGATTTGAATGAGTACCGACAAGATATGCCTAACGTCGGACGTAACCGGCCTGCCGCGCTTTTTGCGGCAGGTCCGGGTTGACGGAAGGGTTGGGCCTCAAGGTGCCACCTTACTTGCTGCGGCTGGCTTGCGCGCAAGCGACAAAAGAGGACGCACAACGAAAAACCAGAAACTCGTGGGCCAGAGCAGGAATGCTGAAGCAAAGAACAGCATATCAAGATGCAGCAAGTGCTCCGACCCAGGAACATAGCAATCGCCGCGCGCGGGACAGCCGATGAACTCTGAGTAGGTGCGGATGAATCGAAACTGGGAGACTGGCAAGTAGCCAATCGCAAGCCACCAGATGCCCGCAAGGATGTGACGTAGGTAGCTCATGAGAGCGGCCGCGTGGAATAGGCACCAAGAGTCGGCGCTGGCGACACGGCGATTGGAGTTAGCACCAACGTAAGAATGATCCGCATGGTTTAAGAGGCCCAACGTAGAGTTGAGGGGGCGCGCACTATGACCGATGAGCAAGAAACGAACCACGCTTTTGCGCGCTCCCTCTCGAACGCCGGGTTGGGCGGAAAAGAAATTGCAGAACTGAGATCTGAATATCTGCGCAAGGTAATTGATGTAGTGACTAAAGCGGATGATGAAAAATTAAGACGCATGATTTGGCACTCGCTTGACCATATGACCGCAGACTCAACAATCCATCAATTCGCATGGATTATAGGATTGGCAGAAGCTGAACGCCGTGACATCGCAATATGACGCCCAACGATCAAACATAACCGGCTGCGCGGCTTTTCGCGCAGTCCGTGTTGATGGCCGTGTTGGGCGTGATGCGCCCGGAAAGGAACGATATGAGCAACTGCGAAATTTGCGGAGAACCGATGCCGCTAGGTGAGGAAATGTTTAAATTTCACGGATATAGCGGCAATTGCCCGAAGCCGCCGCTGCCTCGTGACGATGGTGCGGAAGCAGTAAAATCTATATTCAAGCGTGCTACTGGCGTAGACGTGAGCGTGCGGGTCGTGAATGGCGAATTTTACGTTACCGACCCGGATGGACAGGAGTTCAGGACCGGATTGGTGCGAAAGCACTGACGCCCAACGTTCAAAATCACCGGCCTCGCGCGGCTTTTCGCGCGAGGTCCGTGTGCATTGCAGGGTTAGCGATCACGGCTAGGTACGGGCCAAGATCTTCAAGGGCACTGCGTTCGAGCGTGCCTACAGCAACCTCCACTCCGGCGGCCTTAAGAATTTCAATCCCAGCCCCTGAGTTGCGGGGATCGGGGTCGAGGATCGCGACAACAACACGCTTTATGCCACGAGTCACAAGCGCCTTAGCGCAGGATGGGGTTCTGCCGTGAAACGAGCAGGGTTCAAGCGTGACGAACGCTGTGACGCCAGATAGATCACCGGCCACTTGAGAGAGAGCCATAGCCTCGGCGTGATGTTGTCCAGGTGGTTGAGTAAAGCCGCTGGCAATTACCTTTCCGTCCTTTACCAGCACACAACCAACTGGTGGATTGGGCAGGCACGCAGGTAATGCTTTCCTGCCCTCCAGCAGGGCTAGATGCATGAACTCTTCGGTGGGAGCGGGCATGATCGCTAACGTAGAGCTAACCGGCGCTGCGCGGCTTTATCGCGCAGCGTCCAGCGACCGAAGGGAGCGAGGTTGAGCGCCGGGTTATGCATGGGCCATGACGTAACTGGTGGGGTTTTCACCTTCAACAGTAAAGCCAAATCTTTCATAGAACTTCATTGCCTCGTCATTGATTTTGAATACCTCCAATCCGATGCCCTTGGATTGCTCACTGCCCGACGCAATAACAGACTCAAGCAGTTTTCTCCCGATACCCTTCCGCTGGTGATGAGGATGAACAACGATCATTCTTATGAACAACTGGACACCTCGATTCTCGACATGGGAATACCCAACCAATTCGTGTTTTTGGTGTGCCAACGTAATGCCTTGGAGATCAAAGTGAGCGGAAAAATCGGCTCGTTGCCACTGCTCATCCCAGCCCCAAATGTCAGAAATGAAACCGCGCATTACCAAGCGATACAGTTGATAGATCGCTTCGCGGTCAGCTTCTTCAGCTTTTCGGTAGGCGTAAGTCACGGTGATGATCTGAATGCATAACGTAAAGTAGACACCCCAAAACGCGCCGACAAAAGCGCCTTCGAGGTGTACAATCTGGCATTCTCCCTGCAATGCCTTGTTTTTATTCGAGGTGAAATTATGGCGCACCCTAATTTTCCAGATAAAAGCACCACGACAAAACCTCCCAAATTACTTGATCAAGTCCGCGATAAGTTGCGTGTGAAGCATTACAGCATTCGCACCGAGCAAACTTATGTTGATTGGATTAAACGCTATATTTTCTTTCATGGCAAGCGTCACCCGAAAGATATGGAGGCGCACGATGTGGAGGCTTTTCTTACCCATTTGGCGGTAGCCGGCAAGGTTGCCGCTTCAACTCAAAATCAAGCCAAGTCGGCCTTGCTGTTCCTTTACCGCGAGGTGTTGGAAGTTCAATTGCCGCTGCTGGACAACGTCACGCAAGCCAAAGCGCCCAAGCGTTTGCCCGTGGTGTTGACGGTGAGCGAGGTGCAATCTGTGTTGTCGCGTTTGACAGGCACTCATGCGCTGATCGCTTCCTTGTTGTACGGCGGCGGAATGCGCTTGATGGAGGCGGTGCGGTTGCGGGTGAAGGATGTGGAGTTTGTGCGGCACGAGATTGTGGTGCGCGAGGGCAAGGGATTCAAGGATCGGGTGACGATGTTGCCGGAGGCCGTGGTTGCGCCGCTCAAGGCGTATCTGGCTAAAGTGAAAGCCTTGCATGAGGAGGATTTGGCGCAGGGTTTCGGCGAGGTGTATCTGCCTTTTGCGCTGGACAAGAAATATCCGAATGCCGGGCGTGAATGGGGCTGGCAGTATGTTTTTCCTTCCAAAAATTTATCGGTTGATCCGCGTTCCGGCAAGACTCGCCGCCATCATGTTGATGAGAAGGGTGTGCAGCGGGCAATGAAGCAGGCGGTACGGGATGCCGGTTTGGTCAAACCGGCCACGCCCCATACTTTGCGCCATTCCTTCGCCACCCATTTGCTGCAATCCGGCTACGATATTCGTACGGTGCAGGAGTTGCTCGGCCATTCGGACGTGAGCACGACGATGATCTACACTCATGTTTTGAATCGCGGCGGCAGGGGGGTGCAAAGCCCGCTGGATATGCTGTGATCCGCAAATCAGGGCGCAGCGCCATACCCCATCAAAAAAATAACCGCAGGAGCACCCTTCGGCACCCCTGCGGTCATTGTCATGCCGCGCAGCAGGAATTTACTTCACGACCTCTTTCAACTGCTCCAGGATCGCCGGGTTCTCCAGCGTGGAAACGTCCTGGGTGATCTCCTCGCCCTTGGCCAGGGCGCGCAGCAGGCGGCGCATGATCTTGCCGGAACGGGTCTTGGGCAGGTTGTCGCCGAAACGGATCTCGTCGGGCTTGGCGATCGGGCCGATTTCCTTGCCCACCCATTCGCGCAGGTCGGCGACGATCTTCTTCGCCGCTTCGCCTTCAGGGCGGTGGCCTTTCAGCACGACGTAGGCCACCACCGCTTCGCCCTTGATGTCGTGCGGCTTGCCGACCACGGCGGCTTCTGCCACCAGCGGATTGGCCACCAGCGCGGACTCGATCTCCATGGTGCCAAGACGGTGGCCGGACACGTTGAGCACGTCGTCGATCCGGCCCATGATCCAGAAGTAGCCGTCCAGATCGCGGTTGGCGCCGTCGCCGGCAAGATAGTATTTGCCGCCCAGGCCTTCCGGGTAATAGCTCTTCCTGTAGCGCTCCGGGTCGCCGTAAATGGTGCGGATCATCGAGGGCCACGGGCGCTTGATGACGAGAAAACCGCCCTTGCCTTTCTCCACATCGTGGCCGGCCTCGTCCACGATCGCGGCCATGATGCCGGGCAGGGCCATGGTGCAGGAGCCGGGCTTGAGGCCATGCACGCCGGGCAGCGGGGTGATCATGTGGCCGCCGGTTTCGGTCTGCCACCAGGTATCCACTATCGGGCAGCGGGTCTGGCCGACGGTGTTGTAATACCACATCCAGGCTTCGGGGTTGATCGGCTCGCCCACGGTGCCCAGCAGGCGCAGGCTGGAAAGGTCGTACTGTTTGGGCAGGTCGGCGCCGAGCTTGATCAGGGAGCGGATCGCGGTCGGTGCGGTGTAGAAGGTGGTGACCTTGTGGTCCTGGATCATTCTCCAGAAACGGCCGGCATCGGGATAGGTCGGCACGCCCTCGAACATGATCTCGGTGGCGCCGACCGCCAGCGGGCCGTAGGCAACGTAGGTGTGGCCGGTAATCCAGCCGACGTCGGCGGTGCACCAGAAGACGTCGCTGTCCTTGTAGTCGAAGGTCCAGCGCATGGTGGCGATGGCATGGAGCAGAAAACCGCCGGAGGAATGCTGCACGCCCTTGGGCTTGCCGGTGGAGCCGGAGGTGTAGAGAATGAACAGAGGATGCTCGGCGCCGACCCATTCCGGCTCGCAG
The DNA here is from genome assembly GCA_021801705.1 of Pseudomonadota bacterium. Lineage (GTDB taxonomy): Bacteria > Pseudomonadota > Gammaproteobacteria > Burkholderiales > Sulfuricellaceae > Sulfuricella. The sequence goes on along the minus strand of JAJYXP010000065.1, from coordinate 6,788 downwards.
GTGTCGGCCTGGCCCTTGACCGCGTCATGCCACCATACGTCGCGCTTGGCATCCCAGTCCACTTCGCCGCCGGTGCGCCGGTACACCACCACCTTCTCCACGCAATCGCAACCGCCCATAGCGATGCCCTCGTCCACCGCGTGCTTGAGCGGAATCGCCTTACCGCCGCGGAACTGGCCGTCGGCGGTGATGACCATTTTGGCGCTCGCGTCGGTGATGCGCTCGTGCAGGCTCTTGGCGGAAAAGCCGCCGAACACCACCGAGTGGATCGCGCCGATACGGGCGCAGGCTTGCATCGCAACCGCCGCCTCGATGCTCATCGGCAGATAAATGATGATGCGGTCGCCCTTCTTCGCGCCGAGCGCCCGGAGCGCGTTGGCAAACTCGCAAACGCGGTGGTACAGTTCCTGGTAGGTGATACGGGTGACTTTGCCGTCATCCGCCTCGAAAATGATCGCGGTCTTGCCGGGCTGGGTGGCGAGATGTTTGTCCAGGCAGTTGTAGGAGACGTTCAGCTCGCCATCGTCGAACCATTTGTAGAAAGGCGCATTGCTCTCGTCCAGCACCTTGGTGAAGGGTTTCTTCCACACCAGCAGTTCCCGCGCCAGCCCGGCCCAGAAGCCTTCGTAGTCTTTCTCGGCCTGCCCACACAACGCCTGGTAGCCTTCCATGTCCTTGATGTTGGCCTGGGTCTTGAACGCCTCACTCGGCTCGAACACCCGGTTTTCGGTCATAATGGATTCGATCGACGACATGTTTTCTCCTCGCTGATTTTGGATTTTGATACGATGCGGTGGGGTGAATTTAGATTGATGATATCGCTTTTATTGATTGATGCAAGCCGAACAAAACTGATTTTTGTCAACGCGATGCCGGCCAAATCCGCGGCTGCCCGAAACTTATAGATAAGTTATATATTACATTCCAAACATCGAAATGGATACGCCCACAGCAAAAACACCCGGCGCGCTGATCGAAAAAGCGCTCAGCCTCAGCCGTTTCGCCCGGCGCCTGGCGGAGACAGACCCCGCCGCACTGGGCTGGCTGCACGAAACCCTGTTCACCCCTTGGGACGCTGCAACCATGCAGTCCGTTCTCGACAGATGCGCTGTCGAGGACGAAGCGGGCCTGAAAAAAGCCCTGCGCACCCTGCGCAAGCAAGTCATGCTGCGCCTGATCGTGCGCGATCTGGCCGGTCTGGCCGATCTGCGGGAAGTCATGACGACCGCCACCCGGTTGGCGGAAGTCACGCTCACCTTCGCCCTTTCCCATGCCAATGGCTGGCTGCGGCAGCAATATGGCGCGCCCATCGGCGAGGAAAGCGGCACCGAGCAGGACCTGGTGGTGGCCGGCATGGGCAAGCTGGGCGGAGGCGAACTCAACGTCTCGTCCGACATCGACCTGATCTTCGCCTATCCCGAGGAAGGGGAAACCAGCGGCCCGCGCAAAATCAGCAATCACGAATACTTTGCCCTGCTGGGCAAGAAGCTGATCCGCGCCTTGAACGAAACCACACCGGACGGCTTCGTCTTTCGCGTCGACATGCGGCTGCGCCCCTACGGTGATTCCGGCCCCCTGGTCGGCAGCTTCGCCATGCTGGAAAATTATTACCTCACCCAGGGGCGCGAATGGGAACGCTACGCCTGGATCAAGGGGCGGCCGCTCATCGGCAGCCGCTACCAGGAGCTGGCGGCCATGCTGCGCCCGTTCGTGTTCCGCAAATACCTCGATTTCGGGGCTTTCGCCTCGATGCGCGGCCTGCATGCGCAGATCCGGCAGGAAGTGGCGCGGCGCGAGCTGTCGGACAACATCAAGCTGGGGCCGGGCGGCATCCGCGAAATCGAGTTCATCGCCCAGGTCTTCCAGCTCATCCGCGGCGGCAAGGAGACTGCCCTGCAAACCCGCTCCACGCTGGTGGCGCTCGACATCATCGAACAGCGCAGGCTGCTGCCGCCCCAGACCGTGACCGCGTTGCGCGACGCCTATTTCTTTCTGCGCAACCTGGAACACCGCCTGCAATATCTGGAGGATGCCCAGACGCAGACCCTGCCGGAGAGCGATGCCGACCGGGCGATCATCGCCGCCGCCATGGGCTTTGCCGGTTGGCGCGAGTTCATGAAGGCGCTCGACGCCCACCGCGGCAAGGTGGAACGCCATTTCGAGCAGGTTTTCGCCGCGCCGCAAAGCGCCCGGGAAGGCCATCCACTGACGGCACTGTGGCAGGGCGCGCTGGGCGACGAGGAGGCTGCGGCGCTCCTTGGGGAGCAGGGCTATCGCCACCCCGCCGAAACCGGGCAAAGCCTCAGGCGCACCCGCGAGGGCAACCGCTACAAGCAGTTACCGGCCGAGAGCCGGGCCCGTTTCGACACGCTGCTGCCCCCGATGATCGAAGTTGCGTGCAATTTCCCCAACCCGGACGAAACCCTGGAACGCATTCTCCACCTGGTGGAAAACATCAGCCGGCGCGGCACCTATCTGGCCCTGCTGCTGGAATACCCGCAAACCCTCAACCAGGTGGCGAAACTGTGCAGCGCCAGCCCCTGGGTGTCGGACTACCTTACCCAGCATCCTATCCTGCTCGACGAACTGCTCGACACCCGCGAGCTTTACGCCAAATACGACCGGGAGAAGCTCCGGAACGAGCTGAAAGGGCTGCTGTTCGCGGCTGAAAGCGATACCGAGCGACAGATGGACATCATGCGCCACTTCAAGCAGGCGCAAACATTCCGCCTGGTGGCGCAGGATCTGGCCGGGGCGCTGCCGTTGGAAATCCTCTCCGACCAGCTCTCCGACCTGGCCGACATGATCCTGGACGAAACCCTGCGCCTCGCCTGGGCCGGGCTGCGCGTCAGGCACCGCGAAACACCGCGCTTTGCCGTCATCGCCTACGGCAAGCTGGGGGGAAAGGAACTGGGCTACGCCTCCGACCTCGACATCATCTTCCTCTACGACGATGAAGCCGCGGAAGCGGCCGAGGTCTACGCCCGGCTGGCGCAGCGCATCAATAGCCGGCTATCCAGCATGACGCCGGCCGGCATCCTTTACGAAACCGACCTGCGGCTGCGGCCCAACGGCGCCAGCGGCCTGCTGGTCAGCTCGGTGCAGGCGTTCGAGGAATACCAGAAAGAAAAGGCCTGGGTGTGGGAGCACCAGGCGCTGACCCGCGCCCGTTTCTGCGCCGGCGACACCGGAGTGGGCGCGGCCTTCGAGCGCATCCGCACCGAGGTGCTGCGGCAGACGCGCGACGCCGCCGCACTGCGCGAGGAAGTGCTGCAGATGCGCCAGAAAATGCTGGACGCGCACCCCAACCCCGGCGCCCTGTTCGACATCAAGCACGACCGGGGCGGCATCATCGACGTCGAATTCATCGTCCAGTACCTGGTGCTGCGCCACGCCCACGACCACCCCGGGCTGACGCGAAACGCCGGCAATCTCGCCCTGCTCCGGCTCGCCGGCGAGCTGAAGCTGATTCCCGTCGAACTGGCGGAGCAGGTGCGCGACACTTACCGCGAATACCGCCTGCTCCAGCATCAATTGCGATTACAGGGCAGTGCCCATGCGCGCATCGCCCCGGCGCAGGTGGAAGAACACGCGGAAGCCGTCAAGCGGCTGTGGCAGATAGTCCTGAGTCCTGAGTCCTGAGTCCTGAGTCCTGAGTCCAAACAATCATCGCCCAGCGATACCACGCACTCAGCACTTTCCACTCAGCACTCAGGACTGTTTTTCTGCACTCATGACTTTTGCGCTACAATTAGCCGATTCTCAGTTATTTATTCGATTTTGGAGCGAACAGCATGTCAATGTCCGACCGCGACGGCCTGATCTGGTACGACGGCAAGATGGTGAACTGGCGCGATGCCACCACCCACGTCCTCACTCACACCCTGCACTACGGCATGGGGGTATTCGAAGGCGTGCGCGCCTACAAGACCGGCCAGGGCACGGCGATCTTCCGCCTCAAGGAACATACCGACCGCTTGTTCCGCTCGGCGCACATCCTCGGCATGAAAATGCCCTACGACAAGGAAACCATCAGCCAGGCACAGAAGGACGCGGTACGGATGAACAATCTGGAATCCGGCTACATCCGTCCGATGGCGTTCTACGGCGCCGAAGCCATGGGCATTTCGGCCAAGACCCTTTCCACCCACATGATCGTCGCCGCCTGGCCCTGGGGGGCTTACCTCGGCGCCGAGGCGCTGGAACACGGCATCCGCGTCAAGACCTCGTCCTTCACCCGGCATCACGTCAACATCACCATGTGCAAGGCCAAGGCCAACGGCAACTACATGAACTCCATCCTGGCCCACCAGGAAGCGGCGCATGACGGCTACCAGGAAGCGCTGCTGCTGGACGTGGACGGTTTCGTGGCGGAAGGCTCGGGCGAAAACATTTTCATCGTCCGCAACGGCAAGCTCTACACCCCGGACCTCACCTCCGCGCTGGAAGGCATCACCCGCGACACCATCATCCAGCTGGCGGGAGAAATCGGCCTGCAGGTGATCGAAAAACGCATTACCCGCGACGAGGTATACGTCGCGGACGAAGCTTTCTTCACCGGTACTGCGGCGGAAGTGACCCCGATCCGCGAACTTGACAACCGCGCCATCGGCTCCGGCGACCGCGGCCCGATAACGGCCAGGCTGCAAGCCATGTATTTCGACTGCGTCAGCGGCAAGGCGGCGAACCACCAGGACTGGCTCACCCTCGTTTAACCTTTGGGAGCAGCGAATGGAACAAGACATCAAGGCGCGTATTGTGGAAGTGACCGGGGAAGACCTCCCGCTACACTGCCCCACACCGGCGATGAAAGCCTGGGAGAGCCACCCGCGGGTGTTCCTGCCCATCGAAAGAACCGGCGAGGCGCTATGCCCCTACTGCGGCACGCTGTACAAACTCAAGGGCAAACTGCCGAAGGGGCACTGAGCCACATTCTCACCGCAAAGGACGCGAAGGTACGCAAAGAAAACCAAGCTTTTACCTTCGCGACCCTTTGCGTCCTTTGCGGTTAAACGCGCATGCCAAAAATCCTCATCATCGCCCCATCCTGGGTCGGCGACGCCGTGATGGTGCAGCCGATGTTGCGGCGCCTGCGCGAGCGGCACCCCGATGCGGCCATCGACGCCTTCGCACCGCCCTGGGTGGCGCCGGTGCTGGAACGCATGCCGGAAATCCGGCGCGTCATCGCCAACCCCCTCGCCCATGGCGAACTCAATCTCAAAGCACGCTGGCGGCTGGCCCGCGAGCTCGGGCGCGAAGGCTATGACCACGCCATTGTCCTGCCCAACTCGCTCAAATCGGCGCTGATCCCCTTCTTCGCGGGTATCCCGCTGCGCACCGGATTCCGCGGTGAAATGCGCTACGGCCTGCTCAACGACATGCGGCGCCTGGACAAGCAAACGCTGCCCCTGATGGTGGAACGTTTCGCCTGTCTCGCCGAACGACCCCATGCCCCGCTGCGCCGCCCGCTCGAATATCCGCATCTGGGGGCGGACGCGAACCGGATACGCGCCACCCTGGGCAAACTGGGCCTTGCACCGCAAAAACCGGTAGCAGCCTTCTGCGTCGGCGCCGAATACGGCCCGGCCAAACGCTGGCCGGCGGCCCATTTCGCCGAGCTGGCACGGAGGCTGGCGGATGCCGGCAATGAAGTCTGGCTGCTGGGCTCCGCCAAGGATGAGGAAATCGGCCTGGAAATCGAGCAAATCTATTTCAAGCTAACTTCTTCCGCCCCCTCCGATCATAACAAGCGCCTTTCTCGTTTGCTCCCTCTCCCGCTTGCGGGAGAGGGTTGGGGAGAGGGGGGAAGTTCGGCGCTTCGCAACCTGTGCGGCAAAACCGGCCTGGCCGAGGCCATCGACCTGCTTGGCGCCGCCGACCTCGCCGTGGTCAACGACTCGGGACTGATGCACATCGCCGCCGCACTGGACAAGCCGATGATCGCGCTGTTCGGCTCATCCAGCCCCGGCTTCACCCCGCCGCTGTCGGAGCGGGCCCGCATCCTCAGCCTCAAGCTGCCGTGCAGCCCGTGCTTCGAGCGGGTCTGCCCGCTCGGGCATTTCGACTGCATGATCAAGCTTACCCCGCAACGGGTATTCGATGAAGTCGCGGCGGCCTTGCCGGAATGAATTTATCCAAAAACGGCAATTCATCACGAATGACACGAATAAGCACGAATTGACACGAATAAAATAAACGTGATGCCATCCAATGGCCATTCACCTTCTTGGCGATGGAATATACATGAACAACTCCATGATGATTCGTGAACATTCGTGTAAATTCGTGGTTAAGCGCTTTTTTCCGGTTTTTTATAAGGTCTTGGAGAAGCGCGGCTTTTCTTCCGACTGGCGCTTGAGGTAGGCATCGAACGGCATCGCGATGTTGCGCAGGAAGAAGCGTCCGGCCTGGGTCACCATCACTTTTTCCGGCGTCAGCTTCACCAGACCGTCTGCTTCCATCTCCTCCAGATCCGCCAGCGCGTCGGCGAAATAGCTGTCGAAACCGATTCCCCAGGCCTGCCCGAATGCGGCCTTGTCCAGCTCCAGATCGCACATGATGCGGGTGATGGCATCGCGCCGCAGCTTGTCCTCCCGGGTCACGCGCAAACCGCGCTCCACCGGCAGACGCCCTTCTCCCACCAGGCGGTAGTAGTCGTTCAGCTTTTTCACGTTCTGCACGAACACGTCCTCGGTCTGGCTGATGGAGGAAGCGCCGAAGGCGTAGATGTCGCAGTTCTTGTGGGTGGTGTAGCCCTGGAAGTTGCGGTACAGGGTCTTGCTCTGCTG
>JAJYXP010000017.1 GCA_021801705.1 Pseudomonadota bacterium | reverse complement strand
GCGAATGCCCGGTATTTTCCTCAGTTCCGCCAGCAGGCGTTCCCACTCTTCATCACTTAGCTTCAGTCTGTTCATCGCGGTAAAATACGGCAAATTTTACCGGCGGCAATACGTCAACAGAACCTAGAATTAAACCCGGATTTTCCGTTAGAACCAAAACACCGCTGTAGGAGCGACGCCCTCGCCGCGATGGCCGAATTCGCGCCGGGGGCGGCGCTCCTACATGCACGAGCATTCCAATGGACAATCTGGGTTAAATGCTAGCCAAGACCGCGGCAACTCCCGGGAGGCGCATATGGATTATCGGCAAAGAATCACCATCGAATCCGGCAAACGGGGTGGCAAGCCTTGCATTCGGGGCTTGAGAATCACGGTTTACGACGTGCTGGAAATGTTGGCTCAAGGCATGAGCCAGACCGAAATTCTGGCAGATTTTCCTGAGCTGGAACCGGAAGACATCGCCGCCTGCCTGGGCTTCGCCGCCAACCGCGAGCACAACCTATTCACGCTCACCACCCCATGAGTGCCGTGAGGAGACCGCAATGATCGTAAACGTCCAGGACGCGCGCTATCTCGACGGCTATCGCATCTGGCTGAAGTTCAACACCGGCGAATCAGGCGAGGTTGATTTGCGCGATATGGTATTCAAATACAACATTGCCGCACCGCTGCGCGATGCCGAGAAATTCAAGCAATTCAAACTTGACGCATGGCCGACTTTGACTTGGGATTGCGGCTTCGATGTATCCCCGGAAACCTTGTATGAGCGCGCAACGGGAAAAGTCATCGAATGGTTGCAGACCGCGTAGAACCGAGCTGTTTCGACGGCGCTCCACCGAAAATCATCTGGCTGAAAATCGGCAATCAGTCCAAGGCAGCCGCGCTAAACGTGCTGCTCTCCTTCAAGGATGAGATCGAAAAGGCCTTTGTCAAGGAACGCGCCTGTATCGAAATTTATCTTTAAACAGTCGTGCCCCCCCTGTTCCGTGCGCGCCCACTTATAAAATTCCGTTACAATACTTCATGAAAAATACCACCGCCTACCAATTTCAGCCGATGACGCTATGGGAAAACATAGTGGCTGACATTAAGGCGGAATACCTGTCCGATACTCAGCGCTACCCTTGGATTATTGGTTTCTCCGGGGGCAAGGACAGCACGCTGGTGGCCCAGGCCGTTCTTGAAGCCATGCTCGCGGTGACGTCCTCCGACCGTTCCCGTACTGTAGCGCATGCTTAATGATTGGCTTAATAGACTCGCAAAGCTGCGAGTTGACCGGGCTTCAAAGAATCCGGCACCACACAAACCTCTTCTTCTGCTTGCAATCCTTGACCAAATAGAGGAAGGCAGCATCACCTCAAACATTGTAAGACTGACACCTGAACTTGCTTTTCGCTTCTTGGGTTATTGGGAAGTTGTTAGCTCCCGAGGCAGATCAGTTGGTCGTGCCGAATTGCCTTTCTTTCACCTTCAAAGCGATGGATTTCTCAGGCACGTTCCTATTCCAGGGTTAGAGGCTGCACTTGGCAGCATCCGCCCGACATCGGTGGAACTATTAAACAAAGTTATTTCACACGCCGAACTTCCCAAAGAATTTTTCGTATTAATGCAAAACACTGACCATCGTGATGCGGCTCGAAAAATATTGATTGCAGGCAGCTGGTTTTTTCCAGAAGAAAAAATCAAGCTACTTGCCATGCTGGGTTTGGGTTCAAGCGATTTCGACTTGGACGGCGAATCGATGCCAACTGTATTAAGAGATGAAGATGTCAAGCAGGGCAGGGATATCAAATTTCGACTCCAAATCGTACCGCTTTATCACTACTCCTGCGCGCTTTGTGGAATCAAGATGCTGCTGCCATCTGGGATTGCTTTGGTCGAGGCAGCACATATTCACCAGTTTACACAAAGTAAGAACGATGACATTACAAATGGTATGGCGTTATGTCGTAATCATCACTGGGCATTTGACCAAGGGCTTTGGTCGATAGACACAAGCTTCAAGATAGTGGTTGCTTGCGGTAAATTTGCAGAGCAGGCGCCCAATCAAACGGGGCTGATGTCATATCAGTCAAAGCTGCTCGATTTTTCTTGGCTGCAACCTAAACACCGTCCGAGCCAGAAAAATCTGGATTGGCACAGACGGCACAAGTTCATCGGTCCATAGAAGAGCGAATCAAGTGGGATACCCGCAAAAACACGCTTGAGCCGGATAAAGAGAAATTTGTGACCCGATTCTTTGCAGAAGATGCCCCTCGGCTCAGTCCCGACCTGACGGGCGAGCAACAAACCACGGTAGTGCAGCGCCTGGATACCGCTTGGGAAAGCCTGTTTTACCTCTTAAGTCGTTTTAGGGGAAGCGATGAGCGCCCGGCTTATCCCCGCCCAACACCACGCAAACCAAAAGGGCACAAGTGAAAATCGTACAGATCGCCCTGGATGTCCCGCTCGACAGCCTGTTTGACTACTCCGCCGAAGGCCATGGCGAAATAGGCATCGGCGACCGCGTTCTGGTTTCTTTCGGCCGCCGCAGAATGGTTGGCATTGTCGCCGCAATCGCCGACCATAGCGAGCTGCCGCCGGAGCGCATCAAACCCGTACTGCGCGTTTTCCGCGACACTCCACCCCTGTCCGAAGAAATCATCCGGCTGCTGCGCTTTTGCGCCGATTACTACCACCACCCCCTGGGCGAGGTCATACTCAACGCCCTGCCCGTCCCCCTGCGCCAGGCCAAGCCGCCTGCCCCCGCCAAACCCACCGCCTACCGCCTGACCGAGGCGGGGGTCGCAGTCGAGGCCGATACCCTGCCCGCCCGCGCAATCGTCAAGCGCCGCCTGCTGCAAAGCCTGAAACAGGCCGGCATGCTGACGCGCGACGACGTTGCGGCGCTGTCGCCGAGCGGCCCGCGAGCCATCATGGAGTTCGTTGCACTGGGCTGGGCCGCCGCAAGCGACGAGACGCTCGACATGGCGCCCGCACCGGTCAGGGCTGACAAGCTGCGGTCATTGACGCAGGCCCAGGAGCAGGCGGTTGCCGCCATCCTTGCCGGCCCGGAGCAATTCAAGGTGTGGCTGCTGCACGGCATTACCGGCAGCGGCAAAACCGAGGTCTACCTGCGGGTCATCGCTCGGGTTCTTGAGCGGGGCGGGCAGGTTTTGGTGCTGGTGCCGGAAATCAATCTCACCCCGCAACTGGAAGAGCGTTTCCGCGCCCGTTTCCCGGCACTATGCCAGGTCAGCCTGCACAGCCGCCTCTCCGCCGGGGAACGCCTGCGCCACTGGCGGCTGGCGCAGTGCGGCCGCGCCCGCATCGTGCTGGGCACGCGCCTGGCCCTGTTCACGCCGCTGCCGCAACTAAAGCTGATCGTGGTGGACGAAGAACACGACGGCTCGTTCAAGCAGCAGGACGGGCTGCGCTATTCCGCGCGCGACATGGCCATCGCGCGCGCCAAGCAGGCCGGGGTGCCGGCCATTCTCGGTTCCGCCACGCCGGCCCTGGAAACGTATTACAACGCGCTGACCGGCCGCTACCACCTGCTGGAGCTGCCCGCGCGCGCGGTGGCCGAAGCCGCGCTGCCGACCATCCGCTGCATCGACATCAGCCGGGCCGAGCTGACCGAAGGCCTGTCCGAGCCGTTGCTCGCGGCGCTGCGAACCCGCCTCGAACGCGGCGAGCAAAGCCTGGTTTTCATCAACCGCCGCGGCTATGCCCCGGTGATGCGCTGCGGCCAATGCGGCTGGATCTCCACCTGCCACCGCTGTTCCAGCCGGCTGGTGGTGCACCTGCGCGAAAAACGCCTGCGCTGCCACCACTGCGGTCACGAGTCGCGCATTCCGCCAAGCTGCCCGGATTGCGGAAACGCCGATCTGGCGCCTCTGGGCCACGGCACCCAGCGCCTGGAAGCCTCTCTGACGCGCATTTTCCCCGCCGCCCGCATCCTGCGCGTTGACCGTGACAGCGCCCGGCGCAAGCATGCTTTGCCCGAAATGCTGGAACGCATCCATGCGGCCGAGGTGGATATCGTAATCGGCACCCAGCTTCTGGCGAAGGGCCATGACTTCAAAAAACTCACCCTGGTCGGTGTGGTCAACGCGGATGGCGCGCTCTACAGCGGTGACTTTCGCGCCTCGGAACGCCTGTTCGCGCAGTTGATGCAGATCGCGGGGCGCGCCGGCCGCGATGTTCTCCCCGGTGAAGTCCTGATTCAGACCCAGTTTCCGACCCACCCTTTATTCCAGTCCCTGATCCGGCACGATTACCAAGGTTTTGCGGAAGGCCTGCTGGCGGAGCGCAAGCAGGCGGAATTCCCGCCCTATTGCCACCAGGCGCTACTGCGTGCCGAAGCGGCGCAGATGGAAACCGCGCTTGCATTTCTGCACCAGGCAAAGGCGGTCGCACCCAAACAATTCGGCGTCAGCCTGTTCGACCCGGTGCCCGCCCAGATGGCGCGGCTGGCCGGCAAGGAACGCGCGCACCTGCTGGTTCAGTCAGCATCCCGGGGCGCTTTACAGGCTTTTATCAGCGCGTGGAACATAGAGCTTTCCAGGCTGGCCGGGCGTGTGCGCTGGTCGCTGGACGTCGACCCGCTGGAATTTTAGTTGTTTTAGTGCAGCGATGCGAAATAGCCGCTAAAATACCGCCTTTAGGAACGAGTTACCGCCTTGAAACACCACCTGACCGAGCTTTTTACCCACGCACTCAAGCAAGTCGCGCCGGAACATACCGGCCTTTCCTTTGAGATCTCCCGCCCCAAACAGGCGCAACACGGCGATTTCTCCTGTAACCTGGCAATGCAGATGGCGCGTCCACTACGCGGCAATCCACGGGAAATTGCAGCACAACTGCTGAATGCATTGCCGTCCTCTCCCTATGTGGAAAAAGCCGAAATTGCCGGCGCCGGCTTCATTAACCTGTTTTTGACGCCCGCAGCAAAACAGCAGGTGGCCAAGCAGATTCTGGGTCTGGGCATTAATTTTGGCCGCAGCGCCCTGGGGCAAGGGAAAAAGATCCAGGTGGAATTCGTTTCCGCCAATCCGACCGGCCCGCTGCACGTGGGTCACGGGCGAGGGGCGGCATTCGGCATGAGTCTGTCGAATGTGCTGGACGCCGCCGGTTACCACGTTACCCGAGAGTTCTACGTCAATGATGCCGGCAGGCAGATGGACATCCTGGCGCTCTCTACCTGGCTGCGCTACCTGGACCTGAACGGCATCCACGTCGCGCTTCCCGCCAATGCCTATCAGGGCGCTTACGTCCGGGACATGGCTCGCCTGATTCAGGAAGCCCACGGCGACCGTTACGTACACCAGCCCACCGCCATCCTGGATAGCGTCCCGGCCCACGAGGAGGATGCCGAAGGCCATCTCGACGCGCTGATCGCAAATGCCAAGAAGCTGTTGGGCGAAGACTACGCCTATATTCACAATTTCGTCCTGACCGAGCAGCTCGGCGACGGGCGCAATGATCTGACCGAGTTCGGCGTGTTATTCGACACCTGGTTCTCGGAGAAATCCCTGTTCGACAGCGGGCTGGTGGAGCGTGCGGTAACCACACTGGAAAAGCATGGCCACCTCTACCTGCAGGATGGGGCAAAATGGTTTCGCTCCACCCGCTTCGGCGACGAGAAGGACCGCGTGGTGCAGCGTGAAAACGGCCTCTACACCTATTTCGCCTCCGACATCGCCTACCACCTGAACAAATTCGAGCGCGGTTTCGACCGGGTCATCAACGTCTGGGGCGCGGACCACCACGGCTATATCCCCCGCGTCAAAGGCGCCCTGACCGCGCTGGGTGTGGACGCCGAACGACTGACCATCGCCCTGGTACAGTTCGCCGTACTTTGGCGCGGCAAGGAAAAATTGCCGATGTCCACGCGCAGCGGCAACTTCGTCACCCTGCGCGAACTGCGCGAGGAAGTCGGCAACGATGCGGCACGGTTTTTTTACGTGTTGCGAAAAAGCGACCAGCACCTCGACTTCGACCTGGAACTGGCAAAATCCCAAAGCAACGAAAATCCGGTGTATTACATTCAGTATGCCCACGCCAGAATTTGCAGTGTGCTGGCGCAGTGGGGAGGAAGCCCGAAGGCGCTGGCAGATGCAGACGCCGGCTCGCTCACCGGCAAGCACGAGCTGGCCCTGATGAGCTCGCTTGCCGACTATCCGGGCATAGTGGAAAGCGCTGCCAAGGAATTATCACCCCATCTGATTGCGTATTATCTTAGGGATCTGGCCGGTGAATTCCATAGTTATTATAATGCCGAACAGTTCCTGGTTCCGGACGAGGCACTTCGCCATGCCCGCCTGATGCTGATCAGCGCCGTCCGGCAAGTTCTGCATAACGGGCTGACCCTGCTGGGTGTCGGCAGCCCGGAAAAAATGTAGCATAGGCGGAAACTCCGCAAGGCAAAAATCCATGAGTCGAGATTATAAGAAACGCGATCGTCCGCCCTCTAAAAAGGGCGGCAAGCCCATTTTTACAGGCATTGCGATCGGACTGGTCGCCGGCCTTGCCGTAGCAATCGGCGTGGCCCTTTACATCAACTTCAGCCCCAAGCCTTTTGTCAGCCGCGCCAAGCCGGGCGAAGCGGCAAAAATCCCGGAAAAAATCGACGATGGGATGCAAAAACCCGCTGATGCAAAGTCCGTTGACACGGAGGACAAGAACGACAAACAAAATGGAAAGCCGCGCTTTGATTTTTATACCATCTTGCCTGGTAGTGAAGAGCCCGTTTCAGCACAGGAAATCAAACAGGCAAAAAAACAGGATGGGGCGACGAAGGACGGCTATTATCTCCAGGTTGGCGCATTTCAGGCTGCGGCAGAGGCTGACAACATGAAGGCGCGCCTCGCCCTTCTCGGCCAGGAGGCCATCATTCAGACCGCCAATATCCCAGACAAGGGGATCTGGCACCGGGTGCGTATCGGTCCATTTACCAATATGGACGACATGAATCGGGCTCGCTCGCTGCTTGCGCAAAACGACCTTTCATCCACTGTGATCAAGGTTCGCGAGACTGGATCACAATAATTCATCAACATATATTTTTTCTTTGGGGCAAACATCATGCGCTTTACCGGTTTCTTTCCGACCGCTTCATTTCGGTTTTTACTTGCCGCTGCTTTTTCGCTGGCCGGGTTCCTGGCCCATGCGGACATCCAAGCTGGCAAGGAATACGAGCTGGTTTCTCCCCCAGAGGCGGTTGAAACCGGCAAAAAAATAGAAGTGCTGGAGATTTTTTCCTATCTCTGCCCGCACTGCTACCACCTCGAGCCGGATATCAATAAATGGGAAAAGCAGTTGCCCAAGGATGTCGAATTTCGCCGTCTGCCGGGGATTTTCCGCGACTCCTGGATCCCTTTTGCAAAAATGTTCTACACCTTTGAAGCCATGGGCCTGACCGACAGGCTTCATGGCGAGTTTTTCAATGCCATCCATGCCCAGCACGCACGTTTCGACGACGACAACGCCCTGTTCGACTGGGTTGAGAAACGTGGCATCAACCGGAAAAGCTTTGCCAGCACCTTTTATTCCTTCGCCATACAGAGCAAGGCAATGCGAGCCAAGCAGCTTACCAAAGCCTATGGCATAACCGGCGTCCCCGCCATCATCGTTGATGGCAAATATCGTGCCTACGTCTCTACTACTGGCGGGCAAGCCGCCTTGTTGGCAACGGTAGATCAGTTGATCAAGCAGGCGCGGCGGGAACGTACAGGGAAGTAAGAAAGCCTAAACCCTTCCTGACATGAGCATTTCAATTATACTGGTCGACGACCATCCGCTGTTTCGAACAGGTTTGTCGCACCTGATTGGAGCCCATGGGGAAGGAATCTCCGTTGTTGGGCAGTTCTCCGGGATCGGCAGCGTGCTCGACTGGCTTAATAATGGCAACAGCACGGACGTCGCCTTGCTCGACCGCAACTTGCGTGACGAGGACGGGCTGGACTTGGTGCCCGAACTGAAGCGCCGCGGGATCAAGGTCATCATGCTGACCGTCGCCGAAGAAGCACATGAAGTCAGGGAGGCTGTCGATCTTGGCGTTGACGGCTATGTCTTGAAGACCAGCGATCCGGAGCAGATCATCCAGGCAATTTACGCGGTCACGCTAGGTACTGGATTGCGCCGTTTCCCGGTCATGGACGAAAGCATGCAGGGAAAGTTGGCGCCGGATGCCAGCAGCAAGCTTTCTTCGCGCGAGATGGAAATCGTCGGTCTAGTGGCTCTCGGTATGAGCAATAAGGCGATTGGCGTACGGCTGGGCCTTTCCGACAACACCGTGCGCAACCACTTGCGCAGCATCCTGGAGAAGCTCGGGCTCGACAACCGCGTGCAGGTCGCCACCTTTGCCTTGAAGCATGGCATTGCCGGAAAGCCCGGCGGAGCGCCATAATCCAAAAACGCCGAAACCGGAGTTTTTGCGGATCTGGCGCCAAATCGGGGGATAGAAGGCGTCGCCCCTCCCCTACAGAATAAACCCCGTGTCGACCAATTCCGCTGTCAGCGCAAAATAGTCCATTGCTCCGTGGCTGTGAGGGGCAAACTCAAATATGCTTTTTCCATGCGCCGGGCTTTCAGCGAGGCTTACATTTTCAGCGATGCGGGTTTCACATAAGTCATGGCCGTAGCGCTCTTTTAGCCTGTCGTAAACATGATGTGAGAACTTTCTTCGGGAATCGAATCGTGTTATCACGACTTTTCGTTCGACTTTTCTCTTGAGTGCTTTTTCCAGCACCGTTAGAGCCGCATCCAGCCGCTCCACGCCCTGCATGGAAAGATAATCTGCCGATACCGGGATCAGCACCCGGTCGGCGGCAAAGATCGCATTCAGCGACAACACCCCTAGCATAGGGCAGCAATCGATTAAAATCGGGTTGCCCTCACTTGCAAGACTTTCCTGCATGCCTTCGCGCAGGCGCGAGGCGATGCTGGTGCTTTTTCCGTACAACGCGTCAATCTTCGCAAGCTCCATGTGCCCGGGAATTAGCCGTACCTCATCGGGAAGCTCACGAACCAGACGGGCCAGTGGCTTCTCTTCACTATAGAAAGCAGCTATGGTCTCGTCTCTGTTGTCCACCTTGAGGCCGAATGAAAGTGTCAGATGTGCTTGTGGATCCAGGTCGATCGCCAAAGGGCGCTTTTCCAGGCGGGCTAGGGCTGCGGCAATGTTCAGAGTGGTGGTGGTTTTCCCCACGCCTCCCTTTTGATTGAATACCGCAATAATAGTCATCTGCCCCTACTCCACGGTGACTGATTTTGCCAAATTTCTTGGCTTGTCCACATCCGTGCCCTTATGCAGAGCGGCATGATAGGCCAGCATCTGCAGCGGAACGGTATGCAGGATCGGGCTTAGCAGCCCGGCATGTTCCGGCAGCTTGATCAGGTGCATGCCATCCTGAGCCTGCATCTGGCTGTCCTGATCTGCCAGCACGTACAGTTCCCCACCGCGTGCGCGGACCTCCTGCAAATTGGATTTGAGCTTTTCCAGCAAAGCATCGTTGGGGGCAATGGCCACCACAGGCATATCGCTGTCCACCAACGCCAGCGGGCCATGCTTAAGCTCTCCGGCAGGATAGGCTTCGGCATGAATATAGGAGATTTCCTTCAGCTTCAGCGCACCCTCCATGGCAATCGGGTAATGCAGGCCACGGCCGAGGAAAAGAGCATGTTGCTTGAACGCCATGCGCTCGGCCCACAGCTCGATCTGCGGCTCGAGTTGCAGAATCTGGTTGACCATGGATGGGAGATGGCGCAAGTCATCCATAAATTTCTTCTCCTGCCCGCTCCCGATCCGGCCGCGCAGCTTCCCCAGCACCATGGCAAGCAGGAACAGGGCGGCCAGTTGGGTAGTAAAGGCCTTGGTCGAAGCCACACCAATTTCAGGGCCGGCCCTGGTCAGAAAACGCATGCCCGATTCGCGCACCAGCGCGCTTTCCGGCACGTTACAAATGGTCAGGCTGTGCGCATGCCCCAGCAGTTTGGCATGCTTCAGCGCCGCCACCGTGTCCGCTGTTTCACCCGACTGGGAAATCGTCACGATCAGGGCATTTGGATTGGGAACGCTGTCACGATAACGGTACTCACTCGCCACTTCGGCGACGCATGGCATCCCTGCCACACTTTCGATCCAGTAGCGCGCCACCGACGCAGCGTGGTAACTGGTGCCGCAGGCAATGATGGTTATGCTGTCTACCGCCCGGAGCGTTTGCTCGGCATTTTCACCAAAGATCCTCGGGTCAAAGCCTCCGTAATTCAGCGCCTCCTCCAGGGTTTCAGCCAGCGCGCGCGGCTGCTCGAAAATTTCCTTCTGCATGTAGTGGCGGTAGTTGCCCAACTCCGCACGCTCCGCGCTGAGCTGGCTGGTTTGCATGGGTCGTGTTGCCGGCCTGCCGTCCCGGTCGATGATCCTGATGTTGAGCAGGCCGATCTCTGCCACATCCCCTTCTTCCAGATAAATGATTTTTTGCGTTACGGGCAGCAAGGCCGATACGTCGGAAGCGAGGAAATGCTCCTCGATGCCGACCCCGATTAGCAGCGGGCTGCCTTCTCGCGCGCAGATCAACGTGTTCGGTGCATCGGCGCTGATCACCCCGATTGCATAGGCGCCCTTCAGCTCGCTTGCCGCCTTGCGGGTGGCCCGGAACAGGTCTTTTTCCTGGCGGGAATAATGGTGGATCAGGTGAACGATGACTTCGGTGTCGGTATCGGAAGTAAAATTGTACCCCAGTGAACTCAGGTGTTCCCGCAATGCTTCGTAATTCTCTATGATACCGTTGTGTACCACCGCAAGTGAGTCTTTGCTGACATGGGGGTGGGCGTTGCGTTCGCTGGGCGCGCCGTGCGTCGCCCAGCGGGTATGTGCAATGCCGAGATGGCCGTGGGATTTCTGTTTCTTTACTTCTGCTTCCAGCTCGGCCACACGCCCAGATCTGCGGACGCGGGTCAATACGCCGTCTACCACCACCGCCAAGCCTGCCGAGTCATAGCCGCGGTATTCCATCCGCTTCAGACCTTCCAGCAAGATCGGTACAACATTGCGCTGCGCAACCGCTCCAATAATTCCACACATGCCGCTTTTATTTCTCCTTGCTTGGCCGCTTCCAGCCGGGAACTGAAACTTGCTTCGCCCGTGACAGCGTCAACTGCCCGGCGGGCGTGTCCCTGGTGATGGTGGCGCCGGCGCCGATGGTAGCCCCTCTGCCGACCGTAACCGGTGCCACCAGTTGGGTGTCGGAGCCGATGAAGGCATCATCCTCGATGACCGTGCGATGCTTGTAGGCCCCATCATAGTTGCAGGTAATGGTGCCTGCGCCGATGTTCACGTTTTTTCCGACGGTAGTATCACCCACGTAGCTGAGGTGATTGATTTTGCTTCCACAGTCGACCCGTGTGTTCTTCAGTTCGACGAAATTGCCGATGTGCACCCCCTCCGCCAGATCGGTTCCGGGCCGGATGCGTGCAAACGGCCCGATGCGGCCATTTTCGCCAATCTGCGCTTCTTCAATCAGGCTGAACGGAGCGATCCGCGTTCCTGCGCTCACCCTGACATCGCGCAGGATGCAGTTGGCACCCACTGTGACATTATCACCCAAAACCACCCGGCCTTCAAAAACGCAGTTGACGTCTATCGTCACATCCCTGCCGCAAATCAATTCCCCGCGCACATCGGTGCGCTTGGGATCAAGCAGGCGCACGCCCTGTTCCAGCAGACTCATGGCCATTTCGTGCTGATACAAACGTTCCAGATGCGCCAGTTGTGACGCGCTGTTTACTCCCAGAACTTCCCAGTGATGACGCGGTTTGTTGGTGCTTACCCTCAGCCCATCCCTTACGGCCATTGCTATGATATCGGTCAGGTAGTATTCCCCCTGGGCGTTGTCGTTGCGCAGCGCCTTCAGCCAGCTTTTTAGCCGTGCGGTTGGAAGTGCCATGATGCCGGTATTGACTTCACGAATGCCGCGCTCTGCATCGCTCGCGTCCTTATGTTCCACGATGGCTTGCACATGGCCCTGGGCATCGCGCACGACGCGTCCGTAACCGGCCGGGTCGGGCAGATCCACCGTCAGCAGACCCAGCGTCTCATTTTGGACCGTGCCGAGCAATTTTCCGAGTGTTTCCGCGGCAATCAACGGCACATCGCCATACAGGATCAGGGTAACGCCGCCGTCATCCAGGTGCGGGGCGGCTTGTTGCACGGCATGGCCGGTTCCCCGTTGCTGCGCCTGAACGATCCAGCGAATATCCTTGCTGTCGGAGAATGCTTGCGGCACTGCCTCACCGCCATGCCCATAAACCACGAATATTTTGTCCGGATCTTGAGCGCGCGCAGCGTTCAGGACGTGGCGAAGCAATGGCCGGCCCGCCAGATGATGCATTACTTTGGGTTGATCCGAGCGCATCCGCGTGCCCTTGCCGGCAGCAAGAATAACGATATTTAATGCGTTTTTCATGATGTCCGACATTCTAAACAAAAAGGCAGCCATTAGCTGCCTTTTCATGATTGCCAAAACTTATTGATGCCGCTATTTTCGCTTGCGCAGCTTTTGTATCGCTTGCAATTGTGCCACCGACTGTGCCAGCTCGGCCTGCGCCTGGGCATATTCGATCGAAGCGGTACGGTCGCGCATGGCTTCTTCCGCGCGTTGTTTTGCCTCCTGCGCCTTAACCTCGTCCAGGTCACGGCCGCGCACGGCGGAATCGGCGAGTATGGTTACTACCGATGGTTGCACTTCGAGCACCCCCCCGGAAACGTAAATCAGTTCCTCCTCCTCACGATCCGGCAGCTTAAGACGTACCGAGCCAGGTTTGATCCTTGAAAGCAGGGGGGCGTGGCGGGGGTAAATGCCCACTTCACCCATTGCCGCAGGCACAATGATGAATTCGGCCAGCCCGGAGAAAAGCGAGCTTTCCGCACTCACCACATCCACATGTATAGTCATTGCCATGGTTGGTTCGCCTTAGCTTATTGGATGGTTTTCGCTTTTTCCACGGCTTCTTCGATCGTACCCACCATGTAGAAGGCCTGCTCCGGCAAATGGTCATATTCGCCGTTGACAATGCCCTTGAAACCCGCGAGCGTGTCTTTGAGCGACACGAACTTGCCGGGAGAACCCGTAAATACCTCGGCAACGAAGAACGGCTGCGACAGGAAACGCTGGATCTTACGGGCGCGGGATACAGCCAGCTTGTCTTCCGGAGCAAGTTCATCCATACCCAGAATCGCGATGATGTCGCGTAACTCCTTGTAGCGCTGCAGGGTGGATTGCACGCCGCGAGCAACATTGTAATGCTCCTCGCCCACCACCAGCGGATCGAGCTGACGGGAGGTGGAATCGAGCGGATCCACCGCGGGATAAATTCCGAGTTCCGCCACTTGCCGCGACAGCACCACGGTTGCATCCAGGTGTGCAAAGGTGGTGGCCGGGGACGGGTCTGTCAGGTCGTCCGCGGGCACGTACACCGCCTGAATGGAAGTAATGGAACCTTTCTTGGTGGAGGTGATGCGTTCCTGCAAACGGCCCATTTCTTCCGCCAATGTCGGCTGGTAACCCACTGCGGAAGGCATCCGGCCCAGCAATGCCGACACTTCGGTGCCGGCCAGGGTGAAACGATAGATATTGTCAACGAACAGCAGCACGTCGCGGCCTTCGTCACGGAAAAACTCTGCCATGGTCAGGCCGGTCAAGGCCACGCGCAAACGGTTGCCGGGCGGCTCGTTCATCTGGCCATAGACCAGGGAAACCTTGTCGATAACGCCGCCTTCTTTCATTTCATGGTAGAAGTCGTTGCCCTCGCGAGTACGCTCGCCGACTCCGGCGAATACGGAATAGCCGCTATGCTCCACCGCGATGTTGCGGATCAGCTCCATCATGTTCACGGTTTTTCCCACACCTGCGCCGCCGAACAGGCCGACCTTGCCGCCCTTGGCGAACGGACAAATCAGGTCGATCACCTTGATGCCGGTCTCGAGCAGCTCGGTTGAGGGAGAAAGTTCATCGAAAGCCGGGGCCTTGCGGTGTATGGCCCAGCTATGTTCCTGGCCGATGGGGCCGCGGTCGTCGACCGGTTCGCCCAGCACGTCCATGATACGGCCTAGGGTCTTGGTGCCGACCGGCACCATAATCGGCGCTCCGGTGTTGGCAACATCCATGCCGCGGCGCAGTCCGTCCGATGTGCCCATGGCAATGGTACGCACAATGCCGTCACCCAGTTGCTGCTGAACCTCCAGCGTCAGACCGCCGTCCGATAGTTTCAGGGCGTCGTAGACCTTGGGCATGGATTCTCGCGGGAACTCCACGTCCACCACCGCACCGATAATCTGCACGATTTTACCTTGGCTCATCATCACTTCCTTAATAAATACAATTAGTTCAAATCAAAACCAGCGCCCCTCACGTTTGCCTCCTCTCCCGCTTGCGGGAGAGGATTGAGGTGAGGGCAGCCGCTTAAACCGCAGCCGCCCCTGCCACGATTTCCGACAGCTCCTTGGTGATCGCCGCCTGGCGGGATTTGTTATAGATCAACTTGAGCTCATCAATCACATTGCCGGCATTGTCGGAGGCGGCCTTCATCGCGACCATGCGCGAGCTTTGCTCGGAAGCGATGTTTTCCGCCACCGCCTGATAAATCAGGGTTTCGATATAGCGCACCAGCAACTCGTCCACCACCTGTTTCGCATCCGGCTCGTAGATGTAATCCCAGTGTCCGGATGCGCTGCCCAGTGCCTCGCCGCTGATCGGCAGCAACTGCTCGATGACCGGTTCCTGTTTCATGGTGTTGATGAAACGGGTGTAACAGATTTGCAAGGCATCGATGCGTCCGTCATTATAGGCATCGAGCATCAATTTCACCGGGCCGATCAGCTTCTCCATGTGGGGCGAGTCGCCAAGATGGGTGGCTTGCGACAACACGCTGGCGCCTATACGTTGCATGAAGCCCAGCCCTTTGTTGCCCAAGGCACAGACCTCCACGCCGATCTTGTCGCCTTCCCACTCCTTGATTTTGGCCAGAACCATGCGCAGAACGTTGGTATTCAGGCCGCCGCACAAACCCTTGTCCGAGGTCACCACGATGACACCAAACCGCTTCGGGCTTTCTCGCTTAATCAGGAACGGGTGCTTGTATTCCGGGTGGCCGTGGCTCAAGTGTGCCGCCACATTACGGATTTTTTCCGCATAGGGCCTGGCAGCGCGCATCCTTTCCTGCGCCTTGCGCATTTTGGATGCCGCCACCATTTCCATGGCACGGGTGATCTTCTGGGTATTCTGGACACTTCTGATCTTTGTCCGGATCTCTTTTCCACCAGCCATCGCTCAACTCCGCCTTGAATTCATTCGCGCCTAGTAAACGGAGCTGGCCTTGAAGTCTTCAATGGCCGCGCTCAGCGTTTTTTCTCCCTCAGCGTCCAGCTCCTTGGTTTCCTCGATCTTGTCCAGCAGCGCCTTGTATTTGCTCTTGACGAATGCCTGCAGGCCCGCCTCGAAGGCAAGAGCCTTCTTCACGTCGACGTCGTCGAGGAATCCCTTGTTAACGGCGAACAGCGTTACCGCCATTTCCGGCACTGTCATCGGAGCGAATTGCGCCTGCTTCATCAGCTCTGTCACCATCTTTCCGCGCTCAAGTTGCTTGCGGGTTGCCTCATCGAGATCCGAAGCAAACTGCGCGAATGCCGCCAGCTCGCGATACTGCGCCAGAGCCAGACGAACACCGCCCCCCAGTTTCTTGATCACTTTGGTCTGAGCCGCGCCGCCGACACGTGACACGGAAAGACCGGCATTGATCGCGGGACGGATACCGGCGTTGAACAGGTCGGTCTCCAGGAAAATCTGTCCGTCGGTAATCGAAATCACGTTGGTCGGCACGAAGGCCGACACGTCTCCGGCCTGGGTTTCGATGATGGGCAGCGCGGTGAGCGAGCCGGTCTTGCCTTTCACCCCGGAGCGTTTTTCCACGTCCTCGGCATTGATCCGTGCGGCGCGCTCGAGCAAGCGGGAGTGCAGATAGAACACGTCGCCCGGGTAAGCCTCGCGGCCAGGCGGTCGGCGCAGCAGCAGGGAAATCTGGCGGTAGGCCCAGGCCTGCTTGGTGAGATCGTCGTAAATGATCAGGGCGTCCTGACCGCGGTCGCGGAAGTATTCGCCCATCGAGCAGCCCGAATAGGGCGCGATGTACTGCATCGCAGCCGAATCGGAGGCTGTTGCAGCCACCACGATGGTGTGGCCCATGGCGCCGTGCTCTTCCAGTTTGCGCACGACGTTGATGATGCTCGACGCCTTCTGGCCGATTGCGACGTAGATACAAATTACCCCGGTGCCCTTCTGATTGATGATGGCATCCACGGCCACGGCGGTTTTGCCGGTCTGGCGATCGCCGATGATCAGTTCGCGCTGGCCGCGTCCAATCGGCACCATGGCGTCGATCGACTTGAGGCCGGTTTGCACCGGCTGTGACACCGATTGACGAGCGATAACGCCCGGAGCAATTTTCTCGATCGGGGATTTTTCGGTGGTATTGATCGGCCCCTTGCCGTCGATAGGCTGGCCCAGCGAGTTCACCACGCGGCCCATCAGGGCTTCGCCGACAGGCACTTCCAGGATGCGGCCGGTGCACTTGACGGTGTCGCCTTCGGTAATGTGCTCGTACTCGCCCAGCACCACCGCGCCGACGGAGTCGCGCTCCAGATTGAGCGCGAGACCGAAGGTGTTGCCGGGGAATTCCAGCATCTCGCCCTGCATCGCGTCGCTCAGACCATGAACGCGGACGATGCCGTCCGTCACGGACACCACCGTGCCCTGGTTGCGGGCCTCGGCCGTGGTGGCCAGGCTTTCGATTTTGCTCTTGATCAGTTCACTGATTTCCGAGGGATTCAACTGCATGATCTCTCCTAACTTTTGAGCGTAAACGCCATGTTTTGCAATTGGCCGCGCACTGAAGCATCTATCACGACATCACCCGCCACGATTCTGATGCCACCGATGAGCTCGGGTTCGATAGTTACGGTTGCCTCAACCTTACGGGTAAACTTGGTTTCCAGACGGCTCACCAACTCCTGCTTTTCCGCGTCCGTCAACGCAAAAGCGCTGAAAATCTCGGCTTCGAGCAGACCGCCATGAAGTGCCTTGAGCGCTTCAAACTGCTCGCGAATCGCCGGCAGAACAGACAACCTACGGTTTTCCTGCAGCAGGTTGATCAGATTCACGCCGCTCTCATCCAGTTGCTGCCCGCAAATACTGAGGAACACTTTTTTCTGTTGCTCCGCCGTCAACTTAGGATTGCCGATTACCGCCCGCATTTGCGGGTCCGCCACCGCCGTCGCAGCGAATTCCAGCATTTGCGACCACTTGTCCAGCGACCCGCCCTGCTTGGCAATGCGGTAAACCGCTTCGGCGTAGGGTCTGGCTATGGTTGTGACTTCTGCCATGATGTCCCTATAGTCTTACAGTTCGTTCTTGATCGATGCCAGCAGTTCGGCATGCGCCTTGGCATCGATTTCGCGGCGCAAAATCTTTTCGGCGCCAGCCAGAGCCAGGTCGGCAACTTGCTGACGCAAGCCTTCTTTCGCGCGGTTGACTTCCTGTTCGATCTCGGCTTTCGCACCGGCCAGCAAGCGCTCACCCTCGATTTTTGCGTTGGTCTTGCTTTCCTCTATGATTTCTTCCGCACGCTTTTCTGCCTGCGCAATGATTTCGGAGGATTTTTGCTTGGTCTCGTAGAGAATGCCGGCGCCGCGCTTTGACGCCAATTCCAGTTCGTGCTTGCCGCGCTCACCGGCAGCCAAACCATCAGCGATTTGCTTCTTGCGCTCGCCCAGCGCCTGCATGATGGGTGGCCACACATATTTCATGCAGAACCAGACAAACACGAAGAACGTTATGGTTTGCCCGAGCAGGGTAGCATTAATGTTCATGCCTAAACCTTTCTAGGGGAAGAGTGTCCAGCTTAGCCAGCCACTGCAAACAGAACGTACATGGCGAGACCAACGGCAATCATCGGCACTGCATCTACCAGGCCCATAACGATAAAGAACTGGGTGCGCAGCATGGGAATCAGCTCGGGCTGGCGGGCCGCGCCTTCCAGGAAACGGCCACCGAGGATACCGATGCCGACGGCGGCGCCCAGCGCCCCCAGACCCATCATCAGAGCTCCGGCGATGTACAGCACAGCATGAGTCATTTCCATTTGATTACTCCTAAGTTTGTTTGACTAAAGGTTGATTTGAATTTAGTGATGCTCTTGGTGCGCCATGTCCAGGTAAACGATGGTAAGCGTCATGAAGATAAAAGCCTGCAGGGTAACAATCAGGATGTGGAACACCGCCCATCCCCACTGCAACACGCCGCCGAACAAGCCGAGCGTTATGCCTCCCCCGAACATTATTGCGATCAGGATGAAAATCATTTCGCCTGCGTACATATTGCCGAAAAGCCGTAGCGCCAGGGACACAGGCTTGGCAATCAGGTTGACTCCCTCGAGAAAAAGGTTGGCGGGCAGCCCGTACTTACCGAACGGCTGCAAGGTAAGCTCTCCGACGAAGCCTCCGAGTCCTTTTATCTTGATGCTGTAGTAGACCACCAGGAAAAACACGCCTATGGCCATGCCGAAAGTTGCATTCGGATCTGTTGTCGGCACGACTTTGAGGAACGGCAGCCCGGCCTTGCCCGCCAAAAAGGGCAACCAGTCGACCGGGATCAGATCCATCAGGTTCATCAGCAGAATCCAGACGAAGATGGTCAGTGCCAGCGGCGCCACCAGCGCATTCCTGCCGGAGAATGAGCCTCGCACACTCGAGTCGATGAACTCCACAAGCCATTCCGTGAAATTCTGCAAGCCGCCGGGCACGCCCGTGGTGACACTTTTTGCTACTTTGCGAAAAAAATACAGAAAAAGAAAGCCCAGCAACAGAGACACGCCCAGAGTATCCACGTTGAACGCCCAGAAACCCATTTCCTTGGCCTCCTGAGCGCTGTGCGCGAGACCCCACGTGCCATCCGGCAATTTGCCGAGAGTCAGGTTTTGCAGATGATGCCTGATGTATTCCGAGGATGTGTGTATTTCTGCCGACATAATCCCGCTCTATAATTAAGATTTAGTCTTTAAAACTCGCAGGTCCCTTGAACCCGCTTGCCGGCGCGACGACAAGCCAAGCCAACTGCCCCAGAACCAGTCCCGCCACTACGGCAGACCGGTCTTGCTCGAATAAAACCATGCCCAGCGCCAGTAACGCTCCTGCCAGCGCGAAGCGCTCCAGCCCCGTGCGGTAAACACGCCACAACACCCGTTGCGCACTTCCGTACTCGCCCGGACCTGCCGAGCGCATGCGCCACATCAACAAACCGCCGTTTGCCACGGCCACCAGGCCCCCAAACATTGCCGCACCGGCTGCGATGAGCCCGCCATACAGGTAGGCAAGCATCGTCCCCGCCAGCACTATCAAGCCTTGCCCCATCAGAGCCCTTGGCCTCACAAATCCGCGCCCAACCGAAAATGTGCTAGATGCTACCCGATTTAGCGCAATCTATGCAACGCCCCGGCAGCACCATAGTCTTATCAAATTGAATAATTATGCTCTTCGCAGAACCATTTAAGCCCTGTCCGTACACCCGGGCATTGCCGGCAAAAACCGCCTTCGGGTTGCCCACAATATTGGGACATGGACATGCCGATATCTTGTATTGAGCGTTGATCTTAACCCAGCTTCCCGCGGTTTTCTCCCAAATTGTTTTAATCGCTTTATCAAAAATTCTAAGGAAGCGCTGATTTATTCCAACGCTCCCTCCCCCTTGATGGGGGCTGGGGAGAGGGCGCTAATCAGCGTTTTCCTGAGGGTTATTTTAAGCCCAGCCTAGCCAGTATTGCATCCAGACGGTCCAGACTGTCATAGCTGATGATCAGCTTGCCGCTGCCTTTTTTCTGGGCTTTCAGCGAGACTGTGGTGCCGAGGTGTTGTGCAAGGTCTTCCTGTAAGCGCACGATATCCGGATCGGGCCTCGGCTTTGTTTTTTGCTCCGGCTGCTGCATGCGCTGAACCATTTTCTCAGCTTCGCGCACGGAAAGCTTTTTGCTGGAAATCTCGCGGGCTGCGGTTATCTGCGTTGCGTTTGGCAAAGCCAGGAGCGCCCGTGCATGTCCCATGTCGATCTGACTGTGCATCAACATTTCCTGTACGGGTGCAACCAGATTGAGCAAGCGCAGCAGGTTGGTGACCGCGCTACGCGAGCGCCCCACAGCCTCCGCGGCTAACTGGTGGGTCATGCTGAATTCGTTGATCAGCCGCTGGATGCCCGCAGCCTCTTCCAGTGGATTGAGATTTTCGCGCTGAATATTCTCGATCAGCGACATCGCCAGCGCCGCTTCGTCCGGCACTTCGCGCACCAGCACCGGCACTTCGCTCAACCCGGCCAGACGAGCCGCGCGCCAACGGCGTTCGCCGGCAATTATCTCATAATCGCCGTGGGGCAATGCTCGCGCCAGAATTGGCTGTATGATGCCCTGAGATTTGATTGATTCGGACAGCTCTAGCAGTGACGCCTTGTCCATCTGAGTGCGCGGCTGGTACTTCCCCGGCTGAAGCCGGTCTATGCTTAGGGTATGCAAGGCGTCCTTCTTGCTTTCTGCACTATCGCCCGCCAGCAACGCATCCAGTCCTCGCCCCAATCCTTTCATTTTTACCATCCCTTGCTCACTTTCTTACCATTTCACTGGCCAGCGCCAAATAGGCCTGCGCACCCTTTGATGCCTTGTCATGGTACAAAACGGCCGTGCCGTAACTAGGCGCCTCCGCCAACCTCACGTTGCGCGGGATTACCGTGCGATAAACCTTGTTGCCAAAATGGCGCTTTAGTTGTTCCGATACCTGCTGCGCCAAGGTGTTCCGCGGGTCGAACATGGTACGCAACAAACCCTCGATTTCCAGTTGGGGGTTAAGATTTGCCCGAACCCGCTTGATGGTTTGCACTAAATCGCTCAGCCCCTCCAGGGCGTAATATTCGCACTGCATCGGGATCATGACCGCATGGGCTGCGCACAGAGCGTTGACCGTAAGAAGGTTCAGGGCCGGCGGGCAATCGATCAGGATGTAATCGTATTCTTTCTCGATTTTGCTCAGCGCTTTTTTTAAGCGCCATTCACGCGCCATTTCCTGCACCAGCTCCACTTCCGCCCCCGCCAGTTCGCGGTTGGCTGGAATCAGGCCATATTTTCCCTGTGTTTCCGCAATCAGCACCTCTTCTACATCTTTTTCCTCAAGCAGAACATGGTAAACCGTCCGCTCCAGGGCCATCTTGTCGACCCCGCTGCCCATTGTGGCATTGCCTTGCGGGTCCAGGTCGACCAGCAGAACCCGGCGCTTGGTTGCCGCAAGGCTTGCGGCAAGATTCACGCTGGTGGTGGTTTTCCCCACACCACCCTTCTGGTTGGTAATTGCGAGTATTTTCGCCATCGGGTTCCCCTAAGCCTTCGTTTTCGATGATGCCGGTCGCAGAACCACCAAATGCCGCTCGGCCCCCAAGCCCGGAACCTGGAGTTGCACCACATGCTGCAGAAAGACATCGTCCGGCAGCCGGGTCAGCTCTTCATGAGGATAGATTCCCTTCATGGCCAGCAGCTCCCCATTTTCACAGCACAAGTGCAATGCCAAACCGGCAAACTCCGCCAAATCGGAAAAGGCCCTGGAAACCACGGTATCGAAGCACTCCGCCGGCCGCCATGCCTCCACCCGCCCGCATACAACGGTTGTGTTTTCAAGCCCCAGCTCGAGGCAGGCCTGACGAAGAAAGGTGGTTTTTTTATGGTTACTGTCCAGCAGCGTAACGTCCAGCGATGGATTTGCCAGCGCCAAAGGAATGCCGGGCAACCCCGGTCCGCTGCCAACATCAACAACCCGTTTTCCGCAAAGATGGGGCAAGACCGCCAAGCTGTCGAGCAGATGCTGGGTCAGCATCTTTTCCGGATCGCGTACCGCGGTCAAATTGTAGACCTTGTTCCATTTCTGCAGCAGCGCCACATAATCGAGCAAACGCTGTTGTGTCATTACGTCCAGAGCTATGCCCAACTGCTCCAAGCCGGAAGACAATATTTTTTCCTGCATCATGCGATTTTCTTATCGTTATTTATGCTGAAGCCCCGCTTCAAGTGAACCAGCAATACTGATATTGCTGCCGGAGTGACTCCGGAAATTCGAGCAGCCTGCCCTAGTGTTTCCGGTTTGTGATGATTCAGCTTCTGCTGCACTTCAATGGACAACCCTGGAACTTCTCTGTAATCCAGTTCCAGCGGCAAAAGCAAGGTTTCGTAATGCTGATGGCGGGCAATTTCCTCGAGTTGGCGGCTTATGTAGCCCTGATACTTGGCCTGGATCTCTACCTGCTCCGCGACACGCTCATCCTTGACGCTTTCACCCGCGCCTGGCAAGGTCATCAAATCAGCGTAGCTGATATCCGGCCGACGCAGCAAATCCAATAGGGAATATTCACGTTCGATACCCTTTCCAAGAACCCTTACCGCCTCCTCCTGGGGTAACAGCCTGGGGCTCACCCAGGTGCTTTTCAGGCGCTCCTGTTCGCGAGCAATAGCCTCGCGCTTTTCCTCGAAATGCCGCCAGCGCTCATCATCCACAACACCCAGGCTTCGCCCGGCTTCCGTCAGCCGCAGGTCGGCGTTGTCCTCGCGCAGCATCAGACGGTATTCGGCACGACTGGTAAACATGCGGTAGGGCTCTACCACGCCACGAGTAATCAGGTCATCCACCATTACGCCCATGTATGCCTGATCCCGGCCCGGATGCCAGGCGCTCTTTTCCTGCGCCATCAGGCCCGCGTTGATGCCCGCCAAAAGCCCCTGTGCCGCAGCCTCTTCATAGCCGGTGGTGCCGTTGATCTGGCCGGCGAAGAACAAGCCGTGGATCATCTTGGTTTCCAGGGAGCTTTTCAGGCCCAAAGGGTCGAAATAATCGTACTCGATGGCATAGCCCGGGCGGGTGATGTGCGCATTCTCGAACCCTCGTATAGACCGTACCAACTCTACCTGCACATCGAACGGCAAACTGGTGGAAATGCCATTGGGGTAAATTTCGTGGGTATTCAGTCCTTCGGGCTCGACGAAAATCTGGTGCGAATCCTTGCCGGAAAAGCGCATGATCTTGTCTTCAATGGACGGGCAATAGCGCGGGCCCACGCCCTCTATAACCCCCGTATAAAGCGGCGATCTGTCCAGCCCGCCGCGGATTATTTCATGGGTACGAAGATTGGTCTGGGTTATCCAGCACGGCATCTGGCGAGGGTGCGTGGCGGGATCCCCAAGAAAGGAAAACACCGGCACAGGATCATCCCCGGGCTGCTCCACCATCACCGAATAATCCAGGCTGCGGCCGTCTATTCGCGGCGGCGTGCCGGTCTTGAACCGCAACACCGGCAGCCTGAGCTCACGCAAACGGAGCGCCAAGGTAATCGAGGGCGGATCTCCCGCTCGCCCGGCCCGATAGTTTGACTGCCCGACATGGACCAGGCCGGCCAGAAACGTACCCGCCGTCAAGACTACGGTCTTGGCCCGGAAATGCAAACCCAGTTGCGTTTTTACCCCGGCAACACGATCATTTTCCAGAATCAGGTCATCCACGGCTTGCTGGAATAGCCACAAATTGGGTTGATTCTCCAGACGGTTGCGAATCGCCTGCTTATAAAGAACGCGGTCTGCCTGTGCGCGCGTTGCCCGTACAGCCGGCCCTTTACTCGAATTCAAGATACGGAACTGGATTCCCGCTTCGTCCGTCGCGGTTGCCATGGCGCCGCCCAGGGCATCCACCTCTTTCACCAGGTGCCCCTTGCCTATACCACCAATGGACGGGTTGCACGACATCTGGCCGAGCGTTTCGATGTTGTGCGTCAGCAACAGGGTTGTGACACCCATACGGGCGCTGGCTAGCGCGGCCTCAGTACCGGCGTGGCCGCCACCGATTACAATGACGTCGAATTTGGTTGGGAAAAGCATGGGCTAACCGGGGACAGAAAATGAGGGCAAATCATAACCCAAAATCACCTCTGTTTCACGTGAAACAAAAAGGAGATTGTTTACAGGCTATTTGCCGATACAAAAACGGGAGAAAATCTCACCAAGCAGATCGTCTGAGCCAAACTCGCCGGTGATGCTCGAAAGCGCGCGCTGTGCCAACTTGAGCTCTTCAGCGAACAACTCGATCTGACAGTCGCCCGCCCCAGCCATATCGAGGTGTTCCCGTGCCTCTCGCAATGCGCTCAAATGCCGCTCACGCGCCATGAACAGGCCTTCCCCGCTATGTTGCCAGCCAACTATTTGCAACAGATGCCGATGGAGCAACTCCATGCCAGCACCCGTTTTGGCGGAAAGAAGGATATCGGTCACACCACCGGAGCTGATCGCCGCAGGGCCTTGCCCGACCAGGTCAATCTTGTTGAATACACGCACCAAGGGCAAACCGGTCGGCAGCCTGGAAATTATCTCCAGATCTGCCGGCGCCACACCCTTCACCGCATCGATAAGAAGCAGCGCCACATTGGCATGCTCAATAGCACGCCAGGCCCGAGCAATGCCCATCTTTTCGATCTCATCCTCTGTCTCGCGCAGCCCGGCAGTGTCAATAAAGTGAAGCGCCACCCCATCGATCTCAATATGCTGGCGGATCGCATCACGAGTGGTTCCCGCCACAGGGGTAACGATCGCAACCTCTTCCCCTGCCAACTGGTTGAGAAGACTGGATTTACCCACGTTGGGCTGGCCAATCAATACGATGTGCATGCCTTCGCGCAGCAAGCTGCCCTGTTTCGCGCGACGAAAGATGTCTTCCAGGCGGGTTTTTATGCCCGCGAGCTGGCCCATTGCGTCTGATTCGGCGAGAAAGTCGATTTTTTCTTCCGGGAAATCCAGCGTCGCCTCCACCAGCATACGAAGATTGACCAGTGCATCAACCAATTGATGGATGGCATGCGAAAACTCGCCTCGCAAGGAACGCATCGCGGTTTTTGCGGCTTCCGTTGTCGCCGCGTCAATCAGGTCCACAACGCTTTCGGCTTGGGCCAAGTCCATTTTGTCATTGAGAAATGCGCGGCGAGTGAACTCGCCCGGTTCCGCCGGACGGGCGCCCAACTCTAAGCAACGGCAAACCAATAAGCGCAATACGGCATCGCCGCCATGCCCTTGCAGCTCCAGGACGTCTTCGCCAGTATAAGAATGGGGCGCAGGAAAATACAGCGCCAGCCCTTGGTCAATCACGCTGCCATCGGAAGCAAGAAAGTTACTTAAAGTAGCAACGCGAGGAACGGGATCTTTTCCGAGTACTGCTCGAGCAAGATCGAGCAAGCTCTCGCCTGAAACCCGAACCACTCCTATGCCACCACGCCCCGGAGCGGTCGCGATGGCTGCAATGATGTCAACTTTTGGCATGCCCTTTCGCGGCCTTGGCCTGCTCTACGCTATGGGTGATATACCATTGTTGGGAAATGGATAGTATGTTGTTTACCACCCAGTACAGCACCAACCCCGCGGGGAAGAAGAAGAAGAAAACGCTGAAGGCGATCGGCATGATCATCATGACTTTGGCCTGGATTGGATCCGGTGGCGTGGGGTTGAGCTTCGTCTGAATGAGCATGGTAATACCCATCACGATCGGAAGGATATAAAAAGGATCTGGCGCAGACAGGTCATTTATCCACAGCATGAAGGGCGCCTGGCGCATTTCGACGCTGTTCAGCAACGCCCAGTAGAGCGCAATAAACACCGGGATTTGCACTACGATTGGAAGGCAGCCCCCCAGCGGATTGACCTTCTCGGTCTTGTAGAGCTCCATCATGGCCTGGTGCAAGCGTTGGCGGTCGTCTCCGAATTGCTCCTTGAGTTTTTGCAATTTTGGCCCAAGAACTCGCATTTGCGCCATAGAGCGGTAACTTTTTGCGGACAGGGGGAAGAACGCCAGCTTGATAAGAACGGTAAGCAGAATGATGGCCACCCCCCAGTTTTGAACGGCCTTGTGTATTAGAGCCAGGACCCAGAACAGCGGCGCCGAAAGTACCGTCAATACCCCATAGTCAACAACCAGATCAAGCCCCGGCGCAACCTTGCTAAGATGGCTCTGCTCCTGCGGTCCCGCATAAAAGGGAACGGATATTCTTTTTACCTCCCCCGGCGCGACTGCGCCCACCGGCAGGATTACGCCCACATCGTAAAGATCTTCCCCCAGCTTTTTAGCGTAATATTCGCGCGGCTGATTATTGGCGGGAAGCCAGGCACTCAAGAAATAATGCTGGATCATGGCCACCCAACCATCATTGCTTTGTTTCGGATAGCTTGCCTTGTCCTTGGCGATATCTGAAAAGGGGATCTTCTGGAATTTTTCCGTGTCGGTATATACCGCGGGGCCGGTATAGGTCGAGATGAACTTGGGGTCTCCAAGTGGGGACTGACTATTCCTGACCAGTTGATAATAGGCGTGTGGCTCCAACTGGTTAACGCCGCCATTGGTAATCTCGTAGCTTACGTCCACCACGTAGCTGCTTTTGTGGAAGGTAAATATCTTGTCTACCTTGACACCATTTGCACCAAGCCACGTCAGCTTAACCTGCAAATCATTCGCCCCTTCGGCAAGCTTGTACTGGGTAGCCGCCGCAGAAAATAGCGATTTGTGCGTAGGCAAATCATTGCCTATCAAACCCGATTGGGCTATGTATATATGCTTCGGATCGTCTTCTAATAATACGAAGTTTTTGCCTTTATCCCGGGTATCATGGTGCTTCAGGAGTTCGATCCTCCGAAGATCCCCTCCCAGCGTATCGATTTCTGCAATAAGAAAGTCGGTTTGAACTCTGATTTTATCCCCCTTTTGAAGCGGTCCACCCGCATCCGTGGGGTGAACCCCTGTCAATCGCACCGTCGGTTTGGGTGTTTGAGCTTGTTCACTTTTTCCCTGTGTAAGACCGGGAGCCGGAACAGGATGTTGTTGCTTCTGCCATGCATCCCATAGCATCAGAACAGAAAAAGAAAATACAATGAATAGAATCAGTCGCTTGCTGTCCATAAGACCTCAAATATATTAGGGTACCGGGTCATAGCCGCCCGGATGTCTGGGGTGGCAGCGACAAACCCTTTTTATACCAAGCCATCCGCCTTTCAACGCACCAAATTTAGCAAACGCTTGGCATGTGTATTCCGAGCAGGTCGGGCTAAAACGACAGCTTGGCTTAAGCAGCGGGCTGATCAGGTATTGATAAAGCCGAATTATCCCGATTAAAAATCGAGACATTTTATCCGGCCCGCCGCGTGATTAGTTCTCGCACAAGAAGCAAAAATTCCTGCTCTACCCGTTTAAAGGCTAATTTATTAAAACCTTTATGTGCCAACACCACCACATCAAGCCTATCGAAAAGACTTTGGTGCAATCGGAAAAGTTCTCGCAAACTGCGCTTGATGTAATTTCTGTTTACCGCGAGAACCACCGTTTTTTTCCTGACAACCGCCGTAAACCGTGGGTGAACCAGGCCATTCGGTTTAACCAATATGCGCAGATATTCACCATATACCTGGCACTTAAAAGAAAAAACGGATGAAATTTCATCCGTTCTCCTTAGCCGTTTGCTTTTCTGGAAAGCATGTATGGCCGGCACTCCTGCGGTACGACTAGGCGCTGAGCTTTGCCCGACCCTTAGCTCGACGGGCATTGATAACCGCACGGCCGCCCACGGTTTTCATGCGCGCACGAAAGCCGTGGGTGCGCTTGCGCCGGACAACGGAAGGTTGATAGGTACGTTTCATTCTCTAACCTCAGAATCTTGTTAAACAAAACGTGTAATTAAACTCTTTATTAGTTGCTTTTGTCAATTATATTTTCTCTTTCCTTCCTGTGGATAAGTTTCATCAAAGGGTCTAAAATGGTTATTTATTATTGGGCACTCTGCAACCCCTTAAGCTTCATCGAAACATCTCCAACGTATAATTTCTGGAAAGCTTTTTGGATTCCCCAATGGAAAGTTTTTGGCCTGATTGTTTAAACAAATTCAAAGATGAATTGCCGTCGCAACAATTTAACACTTGGATCAAACCCCTTAAATTCGATTACTCGAATGGCGCGCCCCGTTTAATTGCTCCAAATCGATTCATCCTGCAATGGGTCAAGGAGAAATTTCTGGCACAAATAGAGGAAATGACGGAAGCTCATTTTTCACAACCATTGTCCCTTGTTCTTTCGCAACCGGACAGCCAACCTGAAAATACCTCCAACACGGCTGCCACCAAAATACAACAAGCACCAGCCCGACAGAATT
This sequence comes from Pseudomonadota bacterium, assembly GCA_021801705.1. Lineage (GTDB taxonomy): Bacteria > Pseudomonadota > Gammaproteobacteria > Burkholderiales > Sulfuricellaceae > Sulfuricella. The sequence goes on along the minus strand of JAJYXP010000017.1, from coordinate 25,712 downwards.
CAAAATCTGATCAATCTCGCCTCAACCCTTTGTTCACTTTTTCTAATTTCGTTACGGGTAAGGCAAATCAACTTGCCCGGGCTGCTGCTATACAAGTGGCTGAAAATCCCGGAACCGCATATAACCCATTATTTGTCTATGGTGGTGTTGGCCTTGGTAAAACCCATCTTATCCAAGCTATTGGCAATCTTGTCCAGGAGCAAAATAGCAGCGCCAAAATCAGCTATCTGCATGCCGAACGCTATGTTTCGGACGTAGTCCGCGCTTACCAACACAAGGCCTTTGATGATTTCAAACGCTACTATCACTCTTTGGATTTACTACTGATAGACGATATACAGTTTTTCGCTGGCAAGAACCGAACTCAAGAGGAGTTTTTCTACGCATTCAATGCGCTTATCGAAGCCCACAAACAGGTAATAATTACCTGTGACTCTTATCCAAGAGAAATTTCCGGGATGGAGGATCGACTAATCTCCCGGTTCGGGTGGGGGCTAACTGTCGCTGTCGAACCACCAGAATTGGAAATGCGCGTCGCAATACTGTTGAAAAAGGCGCTTGCTGAAGAAGTAAGATTGCAAGAAGAAGTCGCTTTTTTTATCGCCAAACAAATTCGTTCCAATGTGCGCGAACTCGAAGGCGCCCTGAAACGGGTTTTAGCTTATTCTCGTTTCACTGGCCGACCTATCAGCTTGGAATTGGCAAAAGAAGCCCTCAAGGATTTGCTTGCCGTCCAAAATCGACAGGTTTCGCTGGATAATATACAAAAGACCGTAGCGGATTACTACAAGATAAAGGTCGCCGAGATGTTCTCTCAAAAACGTACGAGGAACGTCGCTCGTCCGAGACAAATCGCCATGGCTCTTGCAAAAGAATTAACACAACTCAGCTATCCCGAGCTAGGTGAATCATTCGGTGGCCGTGATCATACAACTGTAATTCATGCTTGTCGCAAGATTGCCGAACTAAAAAACGCCGACAATACGATTAGCCGGGATTTTGAAATATTGCTACAAATGCTACGCAACTAACATAGGGGATTTAATGTGAATAAATCGATTTTATTCCACAGGGAGAAAATTATCCCCTTTTAGTACACAAGTTAAAACTTACTATATCCACAAACTTTTGTATATATCAAGGTACTGTTTAATAACAAAAATTATTTACTGTCCCTACAAACTGCCTGGCTTACTATTATTCTTAGGAATATATATATGTTATTAATACAAACAAACAGGGATGCACTTCTAAAACCTTTGCAATGCGTTATTGGCATTGTTGAAAGAAGGCATACATTACCAATACTGGCAAATGTGCTTCTTGAAAAGAACGGAAATACCCTTTCTGTATTGGCTACAGATCTAGAAATTCAAATAACGGCAACTTCTACATGTTCAGATGAATTCCCGGATTTTTCCGTTACAGTCGCAGCGAAAAAATTGCAGGATATTTGCAAAGCATTTCCTGAAAGCGCCCAAATATCCTTAAAAATCGAAGAAAGCCGATTACAGATCAAAGTAGGAAAAAGTCGTTTCAATCTGCAAACACTTCCAGCAGCGGATTTCCCAACAATGGTTTCCTCTACTGAAAATCGTTCAATCGTTAAAATAGGGCAAAAGACCTTAAAAAATTTATTGAATCAGGTTCAATATGCTATGGCACAGCAGGATATTCGTTATTACCTAAACGGGCTGTTGTTGGTTATTGAGCCAACACTGTTCAGAGTTGTGGCCACGGACGGTCATCGGTTAAGCATGGTAAGCCATCCGCTAGAAGAAGAAACACTAGCCACAAATAATTCGACTCAGGAAGTAATACTGCCACGTAAGACAGTGATCGAATTAATCAAACTACTGGGCGATAGCGAAGATGAGATAAGCCTGGAAATCGGGCAAAATCATACGAGACTTTCTTTTTCAAACATTGTACTGGTTTCAAAAATTATCGAGGGTAAATTTCCTGATTACAACCGGGTGGTTCCTTCCAACTACCAGAACCAAATGCAAATAGACCGTATGATCTTGTTGCAAGCACTTCAGCGGGCCGCAATACTATCCAATGAAAAATTCCGTGGTGTACGGCTTGTATTGACGCAAAACAGCTTGCGCGTTATTTGCAACAATAACGAGCAGGAAGAAGCGCAGGAAGACATTGAGGTCAGCTATCTTGGGGATCCTCTGGATATAGGATTTAATGTTAACTACTTGCTAGACGTACTCATGAATGTAAACAACGATTCAATTGTTATTTCTTTTGGCGATGCCAACAGTAGTGGATTATTCACCGTACCCGGCAATGAATATTTCAAATATGTTGTTATGCCAATGCGCATATAACCCAATTGTTTCACGTGGAACCTACAAATAATGTCTGAATATACATCTGATAACATAAAAATTCTCAAAGGCTTAGATGCTGTAAGAAAGCGCCCCGGTATGTACATTGGGGACACAAGCGATGGCTCGGGTTTGCACCATATGGTTTTTGAGGTTTTGGATAATGCTATCGACGAAGCACTTGCTGGCCATTGCGACGATATAAAGGTTGTTATACATACCGACAACTCTATCAGTGTGTATGACAACGGCCGTGGGATTCCGACCGGTATAAAAGAAGACGATGAATTCAAGCGATCAGCAGCAGAGATTGTCATGACAGAATTGCATGCGGGGGGGAAATTTGACAGCAATTCATACAAAGTTTCCGGGGGCTTGCATGGTGTAGGGGTGTCCTGTGTCAATGCGCTTTCAAAATGGCTCAAGTTAACCATACGCCGGGATGACACTAAATATTTCATGGAATTCGACCATGGAGTTCCTGTTGCGCCACTGAGTGTGGCCGGGCAAACAGAAAAAAGGGGGACAGAGGTACATTTTCTCGCTGACGAAGAGATCTTCGGAAATATTGAATACCATTACGAAATCATAGCTAAAAGATTACGAGAATTATCATTTCTTAACAATGGGGTACTAATCGAATTAATCGATCAGCGCACGGCGAAAAGCGAAAACTTTGCCTTTAGCGGAGGGGTCAAGGGTTTTGTGGAATACATGAACCGCAGTAAAACAGTTCTGCACCCCAAAGTATTCTTTGCCCATGGAGAGAAAGAAGGGATTACTGTCGAAGTGGCTATGCAATGGAACGATTCATACCAAGAAACAGTCCAGTGTTTCACCAATAACATACCGCAGCGTGATGGGGGCACCCATCTTACGGGTTTACGCAATGCGATGACGCGCACCCTCAATAATTATATTGAACAAAACGAATTGGCAAAAAAAGCGAAGGTGGAGACTGCGGGCGATGATATGCGCGAAGGCCTGGCATGCGTTCTGTCGGTGAAAGTTCCTGAGCCGAAGTTCTCTTCGCAAACGAAAGACAAGCTGGTGTCCTCCGAAGTGCAGCCTCTAGTTCAAGAAATTGTGGCGGCCAAACTAACCGAATATCTGCTGGAGAATCCAGTCGATGCCAAGATTATCAGCGGTAAAATAATCGATGCTGCGCGTGCCAGGGATGCTGCACGCAAGGCACGAGAAATGACACGCCGAAAAGGCGTGTTGGACGGTATGGGATTACCTGGAAAGCTGGCCGATTGCCAGGAAAAAAATCCGGCAATGTCAGAGATTTATCTGGTTGAGGGCGATTCTGCCGGCGGCTCAGCAAAGCAAGGAAGGGACAGGAAATTCCAGGCGATTCTCCCTCTCAAGGGAAAAATTCTCAATGTCGAGCGGGCACGATTTGATCGTCTGGTATCTTCCCAGGAAATAGCGACTCTGATCGTTGCACTAGGAACCGGTATCGGGAAGGACGAATATTCTCCGGAGAAACTGCGCTATCACCGCATAATCATTATGACCGATGCGGACGTAGATGGATCCCACATTCGCACACTGCTGCTCACCTTTTTTTACCGCCAAATGCCGGAATTAGTGGAGCGTGGTCATATATACATTGCTCAGCCTCCCTTGTACAAGGTTAAACATGGTAAACAGGAGCAATACCTGAAGGACGATCACGAACTCAAACAATACATGCTTAAAATGGCACTGAGCGATGCCGAGTTAGTAACCGCAACGGATACCCCAGCATTAAGCAAAGAAAGCCTGGAAGAAGTCGCGAAGGAGTTTCTCCTGGCAGAAGCAATCATCTCCCGCCTGAGCAGCATCTACGCGGAACCGGTACTATATGCCCTGCTCAAAAATCCAAATCTCGATCTAAGCAACCTCACGAGCGCCAACGAAAGTGCCGAGCAACTAAAAAAAGCGCTGGCAAATGAATTCTATACGGTTACAGCAGATTATGATGAAGCGACAGAGAGTTGCCACCTGAAAGTAAGCAAGATGGTTCATGGCAACCTGCAGATAACTTACCTGGACCAGGATTTCCAGCAGAGCGGGGATTATGCGCAGTTGAAAAAAACAGCCCAAGTATTGGATGGGTTGTTAAAGAAAGGCGCAAGCATCAAGCGAGGGGACCGAACTCAGTCGATTGGTGAGTTCAAGGAAGCCATGGATTGGTTGCTGGGAGAAGTAAAGCGAGGCCTTAGCGTGCAGCGCTACAAGGGATTAGGTGAAATGAACCCGGATCAGCTATGGGAAACAACCATGGACCCTCAGGTAAGGCGATTGCTGAGGGTACAAGTAGAAGATGCCATTTCGGCGGATGAAATTTTTACCACCTTAATGGGCGACCAAGTCGAACCGCGACGCGATTTTATCGAAACTAATGCACTTAAGGCAAGAAACCTCGATATCTGATCCCAGTACATCATGGGATATTTTCTGTGCTGTCATCGACAATTATGGCGACATAGGAGTTTGTTGGAGACTTGCGCGGCAACTGGTAGCTGAACATGGTCTCAAAGTCCGGCTCTGGTCAGACAATTTGTCTAGCTTTAAAAAGATTTGTCCGGAGATTGATCTGGATGCTTCTGTACAATTTTCCCGGGGCGTGGAGATAAGATTATGGGCAGAAGGCAATCTAGCCGTAATGCCCGCAGACATAGTTGTGGAAGCGTTTGCATGCGAATTGCCTCAAGCCTATGTCGCGGCCATGACAAATACTGGCCGCAAGCATGTCTGGATTAATCTCGAATACCTGAGCTCAGAATCATGGGTTGCCAGCCATCATGGCCATGCCTCGCCACACCCAAGATTACCGCTGACCAAGTATTTCTTTTTTCCGGGGTTTGCCCAGAACACGGGCGGATTAATAGTCGAAAAAGACTTGGCTGCGCGACGCGCGTACTTTCTAGCCAATTCAAAGGAACAGCGTGATTTTTGGGAAAGTCTGGGTCTTTCCTCTACGGCAAGCAAGGACGAAATACGTATTTCACTTTTTTGCTACGAGAAAGCGCCGGCCCTTTCGCTGTTCTCTGCCTGGTCGGAAGGCTCATACCCGGTATTGTGCATGATTCCTGAGGGGGTGGCCACGAGACAGGTTTCGGATTTTTTTGGCCGACCCTGTGCCGGAATGGGGAACTTGTATAAAAAAGGCAGTCTTACTGTCAGGGTTTTGCCATTTCTGGAACAGGACTCGTACGATAAGCTGTTATGGGGGTGCGATTTCAACTTTGTCCGCGGGGAAGATTCTTTCGTCCGCGCGCAACTGGCAGGTCGACCCATGGTCTGGCAGATTTATCCTCAGGAAGGCGGGGCTCACTGGCCGAAGTTAGAGGCGTTCCTGGACATATACTGTTCCGGCTTGCCCCTCTCTTCGTCCTCGGCCGTGAAAGTCTTCACCGAAGCCTGGAACAGCGGAGAGGCCGGAGTTTTGAACTGGGAAAATTTATGGAGTCATCGTGCCGTACTGGAATCCCATGCTATAGAATGGGCAAACCACCTGATAAAAAAAGAAGATTTGGCGACAAGCCTAGTATTGTTTTGCAATAATAAGCTAAAATAACCGACTTTTTACCGCACAATCTTAACCGTTTCGCAGGAAAAACCATGAAAACCGCACAAGAAGTACGCCCAGGCAACGTAATTATGATCGGCAACGACCCCATGGTCGTCCTGAAGGCCGAATACAACAAATCCGGCCGCAATGCATCGGTAGTAAAAATGAAAATGAAGAACCTCCTTACCGGTTCTGGCTCCGAGTCAGTTTACAAGGCGGATGACAAATTCGAAGTGGTGATCCTGGAACGCAAGGAAGTCAACTATTCGTACTTCGCAGACCCGATGTATGTCTTCATGGACGCTGAATATAACCAGCACGAGGTTGAGCAGGAAAACCTTGGCGATGCCATCAACTATATCGAGGATGGGATGCCGTGCGAAGTGGTTTTCTATCAGGGCAAGGCTATTTCCGTAGAATTACCCACCACCGTGGTGCGTGAGATCATCTACACGGAGCCGGCCGTTCGCGGGGATTCCTCCGGCAAGGTAATGAAAACCGCCAAGATTTCCACCGGCTTTGAACTGCCGGTCGCGTTGTTCTGCGATATCGGGGATAAAATAGAAATCGACACCCGCACCGCCGAGTTCAAGCGCCGAGTCGCTGCCTGATATCAGCAGGCGTAATGCTGCACATGAAAAAGGGGCTTAATCGCCCCTTTTTTCATTAAAAGGCATTAATCTCCAGGAGGGGAAATTTGCTCGGTAAAACCACATTCCTTTTGCGGGCAGACTTTCTCGGTGCCGCGCCGTTTCGTGATTTTGATGGTCAGCACTGGCCAGCCGCATTTAGGGCAAGGCTCGGCAACAGGGGGATTCCAGACTGCGTATTTGCAATCAGGATACGTGTTGCAGGAATAAAATAGCTTGCCGTAGCGGCTTTTCCTCTCGATCAGAGAGCCCTTCTTGCATTCCGGACATGTTACCCCGGTATCCTTGGGCTTTTCCAAGGGCTCGATGAAGCGGCATTTAGGATATGCGGAACAGCCGATGAATTTACCGTACGGGCCGGATTTCACGTGAAGGGGACTGTCGCACTTTGGACATAGCCGGTCCTGAACGACTACCGGCTCGTCCGGCCTAACTTCGCCATCCATGCTGCGGGTGAAGTCGCATTCGGGATAAGCGCTGCAGCCGACAAATTTCCCGCGTTTCCCCAGTCTAACGGACAACGGTTTGCCGCATTTCGGGCAGGCTTCGTCGAGTTGTTCGTGGGTAAGGTCCTTGCGGGCAATATTCTTTTTTTCCTCTATCTGCGCGCTGAAACCTTTCCAGAAATCCTCAAGAACCGGCAGCCATTCCTTTTTTCCGTTGGAGATAGCGTCGAGCTGATCCTCTAACTTGGCGGTAAAAGCATAATCGACGTAGCGTGTGAAGTGCTCGGTCAGAAACTTGTTGACCACCGTGCCGACATCGGTCGGGAAAAATCTTTTTTTATCGAGGGTTACATACTCTCGTGCCTGAAGGGTAGAGATGATGCTGGCGTAGGTCGAGGGCCGACCGATGCCGAACTCCTCCAGCGCCTTGACCAGACTGGCTTCAGTAAAGCGTGGCGGCGGCTGGGTGAAGTGCTGTTCTCCATACAGCTTGTCGATGGGCATCTGCTCGCCAGCTTCCATGGGGGGAAGCTTGTTTTCGCCCTCTTCTTCATGGTCGTCTTCGCCCTCTTGATAGACCGCGATAAAGCCGGGGAATACCAGCGTCTGTCCCGTTGCGCGAAACAAAGTGCCATCGTCTGCGACGGACAGATCAAGACTGACGGTGTCGAACTTGGCCGGGCTCATCTGACATGCCAAAGCGCGCTTCCAGATCATCTCGTAGAGTTTCGCCTGATCCGCCGTCAGATGGGCTCGCACATTATCCGGGGTGCGCAAAATGGACGTGGGCCGTATGGCTTCGTGCGCCTCCTGGGCGTTTTTTGACTTGCTTTTATACTGTATTGGCGCCTTCGGTAAGTAGTCTGAATCGAATTTACTGCTTATGTATTCTCTTATCTCTGCCACCGCCTCGTTGGCGAGGTTGACCGAGTCGGTGCGCATGTAAGAAATCAAGCCGACCGCACCTCCGCCGATATCTATTCCTTCATAAAGCTGCTGTGCCACTCGCATGGCGCGGTCGGTTGTAAAGCCGAGCTTGCGTACGGCTTCCTGCTGTAGGGTGGAGGTGGTAAAAGGTGCGGCTGGTTGGCGTTGCTTGCGTTTCTTGTCGACCTGGACCACCGTCGCCTTGTTGCCGCCATGTTGGGACAGGTATTCGGTGATTTCAAGATGTGCGGATTCTGTGCCTATACTGAACTGGTTAAGCTTTTCGCCCTTGTATTGGAACAGCTTGGCGGAAAATTTCTGCTTCCCCTTGTGGGAATCAAGGTGAATGCTCCAGTATTCCTGCGTCTTGAATGCTGCGATTTCGGTTTCGCGTTCGACGATCAGGCGCAGCGCCGGGCTTTGCACACGGCCGGCAGAAAGGCCACGGCGAATCTTGCGCCACAGCAGCGGTGAAAGATTAAACCCGACCAGATAATCAAGCGCACGCCTCGCTTGCTGAGCGTTGACCAGGGGCATGAGAATGTCGCGCGGCTCGGCAACGGCAGCCTGCACGGCGGATTGGGTGATTTCATGAAAAGCCACACGTTTCACCGTCTTTTTGGCGAGCAGCTTCTTTGATTTAAGAATCTCAAAGAGATGCCACGCGATTGCCTCGCCTTCACGGTCCGGATCAGTTGCCAGATAAATGCTGTCGGCTTGCTTCACCGCCTTGGCGATCGCGTCAACGTGTTTAGCGTTGCGCTCTATCAACTGGTACTTCATCTTGAAACCGTTTTCGGTATCCACGGCACCCTGCTTGGGAACCAGGTCACGTACATGGCCATAGGAAGCGAGAATATCGAAATCGGCGCCGAGGTATTTTTTCAGCGTTTTTGCTTTGGAGGGGGATTCGACTATCAGGAGGCTGGAGGACATGCGCTCTCGCAAAGATTAAAAGGGTTGGAGCGCGGATGATAATGAAGAACCGTATGGAATGACAAGGTTTCTTGTTACCTTCTAGTGCATCGTGGGCTGGATATCCCCGAACAGCAGGTCTTCAATGAACATGTAATCCCCGGCCTGGTCTTGACTCCAGAGTACGATCAGAACGGTCCATTTAACCTGTTCTAACGACACCTCGTGTTCGTTGAGCGCCATGATTCTATCGATTACCCATTCCCGCTGCACCGGGTTAAGGATGGCCGATGTTTCCAGGAATTGCATGAAGCCGCGACCTTCGGTGCCGATCTTTTTTTCCTCGGCATCGGAATAGTGACGATGCGCGCGGGAATCCGCCAAGCCGGGAAGATAGCTCTGTTGGGCGAGTTTTTCCAGGCCATTGATCCAGGCCATGGCCTGGCTGATTTCATCGCGGCCGAATCCTGCTGCGCTGAGTTCGCGCGTCAACGTTCCCTCGTCGGGGTAAACGTCCGCCTCATAATAGTTTTCAAACAGGTAGACCAGAATATCAAACATGCTTATTGCTTCAGTATTAAATCCGCGCGGGAGTTAGCCGGGCCGGGAGATCCGCTGATATAGCCCGCCGGGCAGGCTGGCTACACGCCCGGCCAGTTCCAGTTGCAACAGCATGGCGCAAACTGCATCACTCGTCAAGCCGCTGAGTTTGACCAGCGCATCGATGCTCACGGGGTCAAATCCAAACGAGTCGAGCAGCGCGCCCTCCGTCAATTCGGCGCCTTGGGCACGACTCCTTGGAGCAGGAATCGGGGTGGCCTGCCACTCCAGTTCATCGAGAATATCGTGCGCGCATTCGACCAGTTTGGCGCCCTGCTTGATCAGGGTGTGACAGCCCTTGGAAAGAGGGGAATGTATCGACCCGGGAATGGCGAAAACCTCCCTTCCCTGCTCGGCTGCCAGTCGAGCGGTGATCAGTGATCCGCTTTGGCGTGCGGCTTCAACCACCAGACAACCAAGGGAAAGGCCGCAGATAATGCGGTTGCGGCGAGGAAAGTGGTTAGCCCGGGCAGGTGTCCCCAAAGGAAACTCGGAAACCAGCGCGCCGCAGTGTGCCAGCTCGTGGGCCAGGGCGTGGTTGCGCGATGGGTAAACGATATCAAGCCCGGTTCCGACCACGGCGATACTGCTGGCGGCGCCACCCAGCCCGCCACGATGGGCGGCGGCATCAATGCCCAAGGCCAGCCCGCTGACAATGCTCAGCCCACTTTGGCTCAAACTTAGCGAAAACGATTCGGCATTCATTTGACCTTGAGGCGTGGCGTTGCGGCTGCCAACAACCGCTAGCGCAGGCTGGTTCAGAAGATCAAGCCGCCCCTTGACGTACAGCAGGGGGGGCGGATCGGCGATTTGCAGCAAGGCTTGCGGATAATCGGCATCGGCGAGCGTGACGATATGATTTTGTTCGTTTTCGAGCCAGCCGAAGAGAGGGCCGAGATCGGCCATGTCTACGCCGCTGCGGATGCCATCCGCCACGGCAGAGCCAACGACGTCTTTCAGGGCGGCGTGAGGGGCGCTATAAATGTTTTCCGGCGCCCCAAAGGCACGCAGAAGCTTGCGGTACGATTCCCCCCCTAGTCCGGGAACCAGACTTAAACCCACCCAGTAAGCAATATCGTCGCCGGAGGTATTCATCGCAGGCGCAGAAACCGGGAGAATGCGTTTTTCAGGGGGTACGCACGTCATCCAGCAACTGCACCGGCCGGGTGCTTTGCATTACGAGCGCGTAGGATAGCTTGTCGAAGACGCGAAAGACAAAGACCAGGCCGTAACGTTCGTCCGGCAGCTTGACGGTGTCAGGCGAGCTAGTGTCGTGATCGGATGGCGCAATGCTACGCCCGTGACGGTATAGAGCCAGCACGTGGCCGATTTCGAGGCCGTCTCGTGTACCCTTGTTGAGGGTAATTGTCGAGCCTTTTCCGACTTCGGCGACACCGCCGTAGGCGGAGATGACTCTGCCACTGATGTCTTTTTCCGGTGCGTGAGGGGCATAAGCGTTGACCACTTCTTCCTTCGCCTCCACGAGCCGGTCGCCGATATTGATTTCGCGGACGGCTTTGGTGATTTCGACGGTGGCCGGCTCTCCGTAACGGGTGACTTTCGCGTCGCCCAGATAAACCGCTTCGTATCCCAGGGTTTCATCGGAATCTGGCTCTTTCAGAGCCTTGCCGGGCCGGTAGATGTGCCAGCGCCGTCCGCCGCCCTCCCTGATAGCCTGCACATAGGCGGGATTGCCGGAACCGAGAATAACCCGGCCATCATCTGTCCCGATAATGTAAGGGGATTTATCGAGTTCGTCCTTTGCTATGACCAGCGGCCTGCTGAGGAATGGACCGATTTCCGCCGGCGGGATGCTCGGAATCGCCCTTGCTTCAATCGGCTCTGCCCGGACGCGTGGGCTCAGCTTCACGGTATCGGCGCCCCCCTTGACCAGCCGTAACACGGGTGTGCCGCCGGCCATGTCGAGCACGATCAGGTCGCCCGGATAAATCCAGTGCGGGTTCTTGATTTGCTGTTTGTTCATTTTCCAGATTTCGGGCCAGCGCCAGGGATCCTTGAGGAATTTACCGGCAATTCCCCAGAGGGTGTCGCCCTTGACCACCACATAATGATCGGGATGATGGTCCTGCATCTCAATATTGGCAGCGGCGGACAGCGAACTTAAGCCGAAAAGCAAAATCAGAGCTAAAATAGGCTTTTTCATGGAAGGCCTCGACGGGTGAATTGTCCCTGAGCGGCATCAACGAAACGCATACAATCCTTGACTAATTCAGGGGTTGGATTGAATTTTGCATGTAATTAATTAAACAAGCAAGCTTTTATGGCCATTTTAAACATCCTGCATTACCCTGACGAGCGGCTGCATACCGTGGCTACCCCCGTAGCCGGGGTGAATGCGGAAATCCGGCAGTTGGTGGCCGATATGGCAGAAACCATGTATGCCGCACCTGGAATTGGGCTCGCTGCAACCCAGGTGAACGTACACAAGCAACTGGTCGTGATTGATATTTCCGAGGAACGCGACAGCCTGCAGGTTTTCATCAACCCGGAAATCGTGACCAGCGAGGGGAAAGAAGAGCACGAGGAAGGCTGTCTTTCCGTGCCGGGCATTTACGAAAAAGTCACCCGTGCAGAGAAAGTTACAGTGAGGGCGCTGGACAAGGAGGGCAAACCTTTCACGCTGGAAGCCGAAGGCTTGCTGGCGATCTGCATCCAGCATGAAATCGACCATCTGAAAGGCAAGGTTTTCGTGGAATACCTGTCTCGGCTGAAGCAGGCGCGCATCCGGCAGAAGCAGAAAAAGCGGTTGCAGGAAACCATGTGATGCGGATAATTTTCGCCGGCACGCCGGAGTTTGCTGCTGCTGCCCTGGCGACGTTAATCAAGGCCGGACATGAGGTCGCTTTGGTGCTGACCCAGCCGGACCGCCCCGCCGGGAGAGGCATGAAGCTGGCGGCCAGTCCGGTCAAGCAGTTGGCGCGGCGGCATGGACTGACCGTGCTGCAGCCATCGACTTTGAAAGACGCCGAGGTGCAGGCGCAGCTTGCGGCCGTCAATGCCGAGGCGATGGTCGTTGCCGCCTACGGACTGCTGCTGCCCCCGGCGGTGCTTGCCATTCCCCGTTTCGGCTGCCTGAATATCCACGCCTCACTCCTGCCGCGCTGGCGCGGTGCGGCGCCGATCCAGCGCGCGCTGCTGGCGGGCGATCCTGAAACCGGGATTACCATCATGCAGATGGATCCGGGACTGGACACCGGCGCCATGCTGATGCGTTTGCCGCTGCCGATAGCGGACAACGATACGGCGCAAACCCTGCATGACAAATTGGCGGCCCAGGGCGCTTCGGCCATCGTTTCGGCCCTGCAGCAACTCGACCGGGGCCTCTTGACTGCGGAGCCGCAAGACGAGCGGGACGCCACTTACGCGGCAAAGCTGTCCAAGGCGGAAGGCCTGATCGACTGGCACAAAAGCGCCGCCGAGTTGGCCCGCGCGGTGCGCGCCTTCAATCCCTTTCCGGTGGCGCAGGCCCGCTTCGGAGGCGAAATCTGGCGTGTCTGGCAGGCAAGAACAGTGAACCGAAACGATGGACGGCCAGGCGAAATCCTCCAGGCAGACAAGGACGGCATCCTGGTGGCTTGCGGCGAAGGCGCGTTGCGGCTGACCGAAGTTCAGAAGGCGGGCGGAAAACGGCTGCCAGCCGCAAGCTTCCTGGCGGGAAATCCGGTAAAGCCGGGGGATCGGTTTGACGCTTGAATTTTTCTGGAGCATACCCATTCTAGGCTTGCAGTTTTGCATGAACACGAGAGGCTGAAATGTTGGGGAACTGGCTGAAAACCACGATTTTGATGGCGGCGATCGTCGCCCTGTTCGGCGCGATAGGCCTGATGCTGGGCGGTTTGACCGGGATGTTGCTGGCCCTGGCATTCGCCGCGGCGATGAACGTATGGGCATACTGGAATTCCGCTGACATGGTGCTGCGTATGTACAATGCCCAGGAGGTGGACGAAAGCAGCGCGCCGCACTTCTATCGCATGATCCGCGACCTGGCGCAGCGCGCCGGCCTTCCCATGCCGCGCGTCTACATCATCGACGAAGCGCAACCCAACGCCTTCGCCACCGGACGCAACCCGGAGCATGCCGCCGTCGCGGCAACGACCGGCATTCTGCAAATGCTGTCCGAACGCGAACTGCGCGGCGTCATGGCGCACGAGCTCGCGCATGTCCAGCACCGCGATATCCTGATATCGACAATTTCGGCGACGGTTGCCGGCGCCATCTCCGCCTTGGCGCAGTTTGGTGTGTTTTTCGGCGGTGACCGCGAGAACCGCAATCCGATCGTCGGTTTGGTCGTCATGATCGTTGCGCCCTTGGCGGCGATGTTGATCCAGATGGCCATCTCCCGTTCGCGCGAATTCGAGGCGGACCGGGGCGGCGCGGAAATCGGCGGCGACCCGCGCGCCTTGGCCGATGCCCTGGCCAAGATCGAGCGTTTTGCACAGGGGTTGCCGCTCTCAACGGCAGAAGCGCACCCTGAAACAGCACAGATGATGATCATCAACCCGCTCTCCGGCAGCGGCCTGAGCGGACTGTTCCGCACCCACCCGGCCACCGAGGAGCGGATTGCCCGCCTGATGGCGATGGCCCAGGCAAGATGATATCTTGATCGAAGCGCAGCGTCTTGCCAGCACCGCTGTCGCCCAGGTTCTGGCCGGACGCAATCTCAACCAGGTCCTGCTGGGCCTGTTTTCTCGCCGCCCGCCGCTGACGCCGCAGCAGCGCGCCGCCGCCCAGGATATGAGCTACGGCACGCTGCGGTTTTACGGCACGCTGAGCGCCATTCTCGATCTTCTGTTGCAAAAGCCGCTGCAGGACGAAGCCGTGCGCGCGCTCCTGCTGGTAGCGCTCTATCAGTTGCAATACAGCAAGGCGGCCGATCACGCGGTGGTGGATCACGCGGTAAAAACGGTGCAGGCGATCAAAAAGGCCTGGGCCAAGGGGCTGGTCAACGCCGTTTTGCGCAACTTCCTGCGTCAGCGGCCCGCCTTGCTCGAACAGGCCGCGTCGGGCGAGGAAGGCCGCTACTCCCACCCGCAATGGTGGATAGACAAGCTGCGGCGGCAGTATCCGGAAAACTGGCAGGGCATGCTGGAAACCAACAACCAGCATCCGCCGATGACGCTGCGCGTGAATTGCCGGGAAAGCACAACCGAAGATTATCTCGCGCTGTTGCGCCGGCATGGCATCGCAGGCCGTCAGACGGGGGAAAACGCCATTTTGCTGGATCAGCCGTTGGCCGTGGACCGGCTGCCGGGCTTTGGCGCGGGCATGGTCTCGGTGCAGGACGCCGGCGCGCAATGGGCGGCCCGGTTGCTCGATGTGGCAGACGGCATGCGGGTGCTGGACGCCTGCGCCGCGCCCGGCGGAAAAGCCGCCCACCTGCTGGAATTGGCCGGGATCGAATTGACCGCCCTGGATCATGATCCCGAGCGGCTGAAAAAAATCGAACAGAATCTGCGCCGGATCAAGCTTAAAGCGCTTTGTGTGGCGGGGGATGCCGCCAAGCCTGAAGACTGGTGGGACGGCAAGCCATTCCAGCGCATCC
The DNA here is from genome assembly GCA_021801705.1 of Pseudomonadota bacterium. Taxonomy (GTDB): domain Bacteria; phylum Pseudomonadota; class Gammaproteobacteria; order Burkholderiales; family Sulfuricellaceae; genus Sulfuricella. The sequence continues at coordinate 10,710 of JAJYXP010000017.1, read as the reverse complement.
TGGCCGATGTGCCATGCAGCGCGTCGGGCGTGGTAAGGCGTCATCCGGACATCAAGTGGTTGCGGCGCGAGGCGGACATCGCTGCATTTGCCCGGCAGCAGGCTCAAATCCTGGATGCATTGTGGCGCGTGCTGGTTAGTGGTGGTAAATTGCTGTATGCCACTTGTTCGGTGTTCGCCGAGGAAAACCAGGAGCAGATCGCCCGCTTTCTGTCCCGGCATGAGGATGCCCAAGTCTTGCCCCTTTCCCTGGCGGAAGCCGGAAAGGGACAGTTGATACCCAACCACCAGCACGACGGGTTTTACTATGCGCTACTGTATAAAGCCTAGGCTTTTCAAATTTACCTGGGCCTGCTTTCTGGCGCTGCTCCTGATCCTGCCCGTGGCGGCGAAAGCCGAGGGCATCGAGATCAGATCCGCCGAGCTGGAGCCGGTGGAAGAAACCTTGGTGCTGAACGCCGAGCTGGAAATCAGCCTCAGTCCGGCGATCGAGGACGTGCTGAACAAAGGGGTGCCGCTCAATTTCATTGTCGACTTCGAGCTCAAGAAGCCGCGCTGGTACTGGCTGGACGAAACCATTGCCGCTGTGCAGCAGCACATCCGTTTAAACTATCATGCCCTGACGCGGCAATATCAACTCAGTTTGAATGGCCAATACCAGAACTTCTCCTCTTTAAGCGAAGCCCGGCGCGAGTTGGGCCGGTTGCATGGCTGGACTGTGGTGGAAAAGGGCCGGGTAAAGAAACATACCGCATATGTAGCCGGATTGCGCATGAAGCTGGATATGACGCAACTTCCCAAGCCCCTGCAAGTAAATGCGCTGGCGTCCAAAGAGTGGAACCTGGATTCGGAATGGCATCGCTGGAACATTGCCCCCTGATTTTCCCCGCCGGCAGCCGATGAGAACGATGAAATACATCCTCTATCTGTGCGTTGCCCTCGGCGGTGTGGCGCTCTATTTACTCTCCAAGGCCAGTGCCAATACCGCCGCTTTTTCCCAGAACTACACGCTGTTGCTTGGTCTGAACGGCGTGTTGGCGACATGCTTGCTGGCATTGATCGGCTACCAGTTATGGAACCTGCGGCGCAAGCTCAAGGCGCGGGTGTTCGGCGCGAAGCTGACGCTGCGCCTGCTCTTGATGTTTGCGCTGATGGCGGTGGTGCCCGGTGTGCTGGTATATGGAGTTTCAGTGCAGTTTTTAAGCAAGAGCATCGAATCCTGGTTCGACGTGCGTGTGGACAATGCGCTGGAAGGAGGCTTGAGTCTGGGGCGCAGCGCGCTCGACAACCTGCTGCGAGAGCTTAATAAAAAGGCGGAGTACATGGCACTGTCGCTGGAGGACAGGCCGATCGCCGACCATTTGACACTACTCAACAGCCTGCGCGAACAGGCCGGCGTGCAAGAAGCGACCTTGTTCAGTTCGCGCGGGGCGGTCATCGCCTTCTCGGGGAGCGATCGGTTCAGTCTGCTGCCCGACCGCCCTTCCCCTTCCCTGCTGCGCCAGGTGCGCCAGCAGCAACCCTACTCCGCGATTGAGGCGGTCCCGGAAAAGGGTCTGTATCTGCGGGTTATCGTTCCGGTCAATGTGTTTGACCTGAACGAAAGCGTACGCGTCCTGCAACTGTTCCAGCCTGTTCCGACGCGGCTGGCCAAGGATGCGGAAACGGTGCAGGCAGTGTACCGCGACTATCAGGAGCTTTCGGTTTCACGGCTGGGGCTGAAACGGATCTACGGCCTGACATTGACGCTGGCGCTGCTGTTGGCGCTGCTTTCCGCCATTGCGCTGGCATTCCTTCTCAGTGCGCGCCTGTCCGCGCCCCTCGGGCTGCTGGCGAAGGGCACGCAGGCCGTCGCTTCGGGTGATTTCAGCGCCATGCCGGCGGTGAGCAATCGCGACGAACTGGGGTCGCTGATGCAGTCCTTCAACGACATGACGCGGCAACTGGCTGAGGCGCGAGGCGTGGTCGAGCTCAACCAGCGCCAGTTGGAAACGGCAAAAGCCTATTTGGAAAGCATCCTGGCGCACCTGTCCAGCGGGGTGTTGGCCTTCGACGAAAACCTCAGCCTCACGGCCATGAATCCCGCCGCAGCGGAGATTCTCGGCGTGGATTTGTCTTCTCTGGGCAAGCGGCGGCTCTACAAGTGGGCGCTCAACGATGAAGCACTAAAAACCCTGGCGATGGAAGTCGAGGAGCTGTTCCGCCAGAATGGGGCGAAAGAATGGATAAAGCAGATGGAATATGCCGGCAGGAATGGGAATCAGGTCCTGCTGGTGCGGGGCGCTCGCCTGCCAGCCGCAGTGGGCGAGGATTTCATCGTGGTGTTCGACGACATTACCCATTTGCTCCAGGCCCAGCGTGATGCCGCGTGGGGCGAGGTGGCACGCCGGCTGGCGCATGAAATCAAGAATCCGCTGACGCCGATTCAGCTCTCGGCCGAGCGGCTCGAGCACAAGCTTGCCGACAAGCTTGCCGAACCGGATGCCGAGGTGCTGAGGCGGGCGACCCAGACTATCGTCAACCAGGTGACGGCGCTGAAGAGCATGGTGAACTCTTTCAGCGAGTACGCACGCGCTCCCAGCCTGAACCCGGAAACGCTGGATCTCAATCTTCTGGTGCGCGAGATCCTGACGCTGTACGAACATACCGGCGCGCAAATTGCCACCCGTCTTGCGCCGGTGCTGCCCCAGATAGCGGGAGACCCTACTCTGCTGCGCCAGGTTGTACACAACCTGTTGAAAAACGCCCAGGACGCGCTTATTGAAGCGGAAAACCCGCAGATTGTGGTGGAAACGGCTGTGGAGCAAAATTTCGTCAGGCTGACCATCCGGGACAACGGCGCCGGCTTTCCCGATATGCTCATGGCGCGGTTGTTTGAGCCTTATGTCACGACCAAGCCGAAGGGAACAGGGTTGGGATTGGCGATCGTCAAGAAAATTATCGAGGAGCATCACGGCAGAATGAAAATCGAAAATATTCAGCCCTGCGGCGCCAGCGTGAGCGTGTACTTGCCGTGCCTGGAGGGTACGTAAATGGCAGCGAACCAGATATTGGTGGTGGACGATGAAGTTGGCATACGGGAGTTGCTGAAGGAAATCCTGCACGATGAGGGCTACACGGTCGCGCTGGCGGAAAATGCCGGCGCGGCGCGGGCTTTCCGCAGCCAGAAACGCCCCGACCTGGTGCTCCTGGATATCTGGATGCCGGACACCGACGGGATCACGCTGCTGAAGGAATGGGAAAGCGCGGGCTTGTTGACCATGCCGGTGATCATGATGTCCGGCCACGGCACGATTGATACCGCGGTGGAGGCAACGCGCATCGGTGCCACCGATTTTCTGGAAAAGCCGATATCCCTGCAAAAACTGCTGGGCACCGTGGGGCGTGCGCTCAAGGCCGGCGAGCCGCGTCCCCACAACGCCGCGGCATTGGCTGGCTTGGGGACGGGGGCCGCGATCGCCGAGTTGAAGGCGCGGCTTGAGCAAGCCGCGAGTCAGGCGGCCCCGCTATTGCTGATCGGCGAGCCCGGTTCGGGCCAGGAATCGTGCGCCCGCTTCCTGCACCGGCCAGATACGCCCTGGGTTGCGCCGGAAAGCTTTGCCGTTCTGGCGGATAACCCGCTCAACCTGCTGGAGCAGGCGCGCAACGGTCTGCTTTATCTGGAAGAAATCGGAGAATTGAGCCGGCTGGAGCAAAAAGGCCTGTTGCTGATCCTGAACAAGCATGAGAAATACAACGTGCGCCTGGTATGCGCGACGTCCAAGGTGCTCCCGGTTCTGGTCGAGGAGGGGGCGTTCGACGCAAAACTCTTCCAGGCGATCAGCAGCCTGACCTTGACGGTGCCCGGTTTGCGCGAGCACCGCGAGGATATCCCGGCGCTTGCCAATTTGGCGCTGGCCCGGCTGATCGAAACCAGGCAGTCGCCGCCGCGCCATTTCAGCGTGGCCGCGCTCAATGCGCTGTGCAATGAGAGCTGGCCCGGCAACCTGCCGCAGCTTCATAACGTGGTGAAAACGCTGGCACTCACGGCGCTGGCCGAAGAAATCACGGCGGACGACGTAAATCGTGTGTGGGCGCAGTTTGCCCCGTCAGCCCTTCCGTCCCCCGGTTTTTCCTTGAGACTGGACCAACCTCTGCGCGAGGCGCGAGACGAATTTGAGCGGATTTATTTTGAGCACCAGATCAAGAAAGTCGGCGGCAACATGACCCGCCTCGCGGAAAGCGTCGGGCTGGAGCGCACCCATTTATACCGCAAGCTGAAGCAGCTCGGCATCGTTGTGGGCAAGAGCGAAACGGGGAATTGATCCGCCCTCCCCGGCAATAAAACTGTTTTAGCCCGCCAGGAAAAGGAATAGAATTGCGCTCCTTCCCTCGGCCAATGCCGGCGGTAAAGGAATCTCAAGCGATGAGTACAAACGAAAAAAGGCCTGATGCGCATACCCCCGAGGAACCAGGCGGCAAGGGCAAGCCATCCGGCCTGATGCTCGCGGCCATCGGCGTGGTGTTTGGCGACATCGGCACCAGCCCGCTGTACACCCTGAAAGAGGTATTCCACGCCGGCCACGGCATTCCGACCAGTCATGACAACGTGCTGGGGGCGCTGTCACTGGTGCTGTGGGCGCTACTGATCGTGGTATCGCTCAAGTACGTGATCTTTATCATGCGCGCCAACAACAACGGCGAGGGCGGCATCATGGCCCTGCTGGCGCTGACTTTGAAACATTCGCCGGGCGACACACGCAGCCGCTGGCTGCTCATGTCGATGGGGATATTTGGCGCCGCACTGTTCTACGGCGACAGCCTGATCACCCCGGCGATTTCGGTCCTGTCGGCGGTGGAGGGACTGAAAATCGCCACCCCCGCGCTTGAATCCTATGTCATTCCGATCACCCTGATCGTGCTGGTGGCGCTGTTTGTCTTCCAGCGCAAGGGCACCGCCAGCGTGGGCGCATTGTTCGGGCCGGTGATGTGCGTTTGGTTTGCCGCCCTGGCATTGCTCGGCATCATCAACATCCTTGACGAACCGGCGGTATTGCTGGCGGTGAACCCGCTCTACGGCATCCAGTTCTTCGCGGAGCACAAGTGGTACGGCTTTCTCGCCTTGGGGGCGGTGGTGCTGGCTGTTACGGGGGGGGAGGCGCTTTACGCCGACATGGGCCATTTTGGCCGCATGCCGATCAGGACCGCGTGGTTCTTTCTGGTGCTGCCGGCGCTGCTGCTCAATTACTTCGGCCAGGGCGCGCTGCTGATCCACAATCCCGTCGCGGTGGAGAACCCGTTTTACCTGCTTGTCCCCTCCTGGGCTCTTTATCCCATGGTAGCCCTCGCCACCCTGGCCACGGTGATCGCTTCGCAGGCGGTGATTTCGGGCGCCTTTTCCGTCACCCGCCAGGCGATGCAACTGGGCTACTGCCCCCGGCTGGAAGTGCAGCACACCTCGGAAAAGGAAATCGGCCAGGTTTATCTCCCGGCTATCAACTGGGCCCTGCTTGCGGCAATCATCGCTCTGGTGCTGGGGTTCCGCACCTCCAGCAACCTCGCCGCCGCTTATGGCATTGCGGTGACCGGCACCATGGCGATCGACACCATTCTGGCGGTGGTGGTGGCGCGCGCATTGTGGGGCTGGAGCTGGCTGACGGGCGGGGTGGTGGCCATCTTTTTCCTGATCATAGACTTGTCATTCTTCAGCGCGAACGCCATGAAGATTCCTCTGGGGGGGTGGTTTCCGCTGGTTGTCGCTATTGCGGTATTTACCCTGCTCTCTACTTGGAAGCGGGGACGGGCGCTGCTGTTCGAACGGCTGCAGACCGGCGCCATCGCACTTGAGCCCTTTTTGGCCAGCATTGCCGCCCATCCGCCGCTACGTGTTCCGGGTACTGCGGTATTCCTCACCGCCAACCTCGACGGGGTGCCTCATGCGATGTTGCACAACCTCATACACAACAAGGTGCTGCATGAGCGGGTGGCACTGTTGACGGTCATCACCGAGGATGTTCCCCATGTGCCGGAAATCGATCACGTCGAGGTACAGCCGCTGGGGAACGAGTTCTACCGGATCATTGTGCGCTACGGTTTCAAGGATGAGCCGGACATTCCCAAGACGCTGGCCCAATGCGAGGAGTATGGGCTGCCCTTCCAGATGATGGAAACCTCCTTTTTCATCAGCCGGGAAACCCTGATTGCGACAATAGCGCCGGGCATGGCGTTGTGGCGCGAAAAATTGTTTATCAGCATGGCGCGCAATGCGGGCAGCGTCACCGCCTACTTCAGGATTCCCACCAACCGGGTGGTGGAGCTCGGGACGCAGATCGAGCTGTGAGGCCCGCGCCGGCAAGGCCCGCGATTCTGTTGTCAGAATGGCCTAGTTGTCAGTCAACTTAAAGCGACTGTACGTTCTTTGTAGGTGCGAATTCATTCGCACATTTGGCCGAATGAATTCGGCCCTACAAGAAAATCACGCAAATTCAACATGACTGACTACTAATAATCGGGGTTGAAGTTCTTGATGATGATCTGGCCCGACTTTTCGTCGTGCGCCACGTCAAGAAGTTTGCGTGCAGCGGCCTCCTCCAGCAGCTTGCTGAAGGTGCGAAAACCATAGTAGCTCTCGTTGAAGCCCGGCCGGCGGCGCTTGAGCGCCTGCTTGACCATCGAGCCCCAAATTTTGTCCTCTTCGCCCCGTTCCGCAAATAGTGCCTCCACCGTCTCCATCACCAGGACCAGCGCCTCCAGGGTTTTGTCTCCCTCGGGTTGTGGCGGCGTTTTGGGGACCGCTTCAGCGACATCCTTGGCGGGTTTTTTCTTGCTGCCGGTGCGTTTCTTCGCTTTTTCTGCTTTTTCCGCTTTTTCCCGCGCCAGGTCGTCGTAGTAGATAAACTCGTCACAGTTGGCGATCAGCAGGTCTGAGGTGGAGTTTTTTACCCCGACGCCGATCACGATCTTGTTATTTTCGCGCAGTTTACTTACCAGGGGGGAGAAATCGGAGTCACCACTGATGATCACGAAAGTGTCCACATGGGATTTGGTATAGCAGAGATCAAGGGCGTCCACCACCATGCGGATGTCGGCGGAGTTCTTGCCCGATTGGCGCACATGGGGAATCTCGATCAGCTCGAACGAGGCCTCGTGCATGGGGGCCTTGAATTCCTTGTAGCGGTCCCAGTCGCAATAGGCTTTTTTCACCACGATGCTGCCCTTGAGCAGCAGCTTTTCCAAAACCTTGCTGATATCAAATTGGGCGTACTTGGCGTCGCGCACCCCCAGGGCGATGTTCTCGAAATCGCAAAACAGCGCCATGCTGCGGATATTTTGGGAGGATGTCATGATGGGGTCCGGTGATAGCGTATCCTGTAATGATAGCATTCACTTCTACGAAGCGTTTGTTCGTGGAGCAACATGGGGCGCAGCGCTCGTGCGACGAGCGATCATATTTTGGATAAGAGGGCCCCGGATTTCGGCAACATGGCCATTAGCCGATATCCCAGCAGTACCGCCAAGGCCCCCGCGTAAATCGCCGGTTGGGTAATGTCCTTCTTCACCAGCCACCAGTAATGCACTACAGCGCAAATGGCGATGAAATAAACCAGTTGATGCAGTCGCCGCCAGCGCTTGCCGCCCAGCCGTTTTATCATGGCATTGGTCGAAGTAAGCGCCAGCGGAATCAACATCATGAATCCAATGAAGCCGATGGTGATGAAAGGCCGCTTGAACACATCCTTGTATATGGACTGCAGGTCGAAGAACTGATCGAGCCAAATGTAAGTGGCGAAGTGCAGGCTGGCGTAAAAAAAGGCAAACAGGCCCAGCATGCGGCGCAGTTTGATGAGCGCTTGCCAACCCGAGATTTTGCGTAGCGGCGTGACGCACAGGGTAACGAGCAAAAATATCAGCGTCCAGGTTCCGGTCGAGCGGGTGACGAACTCGATGGGGTTGGCGCCAAGCTGGTCCGTATAGCCATACCAGCCCAGCCTTGCCAGCGGGATCAGGCAAACAGGAAAGATGAGGGCCTTGAGCAAAGGAAATCGAGCCATCAGAAGTATTTCTTCAGATCAATTCCGCTGTAAAGCTGCGCCACCTGATCGCCATAACCGTTGAACATGAGGGTGTCCCGTTTAAAGATTTCGCCTATACGGCGCTCCTTGGCCTGGCTCCAGCGCGGATGGTCCACGGTCGGGTTGACGTTGGCAAAAAAGCCATATTCACCGGGACCGGCTTTCATCCACGCACTTGTCGGGGGGTTCGAAACGAAGCGTATCCTGACGATGGACTTGGCGCTTTTAAAGCCGTATTTCCAGGGCACGACCAATCGAATCGGCGCGCCATTCTGTTTGGGCAGCTCTTCCCCGTACAGGCCGACCGCCATAAGGGTAAGCGGGTGCATGGCTTCATCCAGGCGCAGGGCTTCCACGTAAGGCCAGTCGAGCACGCCGGAGCGCTGGCCGGGCATTTGCCTCGGATCGTGAAGCGTGGTGAACTCGACATATTTTGCATTGCCTGTCGGTTCCGCCCGTTTGATGAGCTCGTTGAGCGGGAACCCCACCCACGGGATAACCATCGACCAGCCTTCCACACAGCGCAGACGGTAGATGCGTTCTTCCAGCGGACTTAGTTTGAAGAGTTCGTCGATATCGTAGACCTTGGGGCGCTTGATTTCGCCCTCGACCGAAACCGTCCAGGGCCGGGTGATCAGGCTGCCGGCCTGTTGTGCGGGAGAAAACTTGTCGGTGCCGAATTCGTAAAAGTTATTGTAGCTTGTGACGTCCTTGTAAGAGGTTGGTTTTTCACCGGTACTCAAGGCGCTTTTTCTGATGCCGCTCAATTTTGCCGCCGCTTCCGCGTCAGCGGAGCCCGCCAGCAGCGCGGGGGCTGTCATGCCTGCGGCGAGAGCGGCCAGCGAGCGCGACGCGACGCCCATGAAACGCCGCCGTTCCAGATAAACCTGCTGGTCTGTAATTTCCGAGGGCTTGATGTCGCCGGGTTTTTTGATAAGCATTAAGGATCTCCTGGTTGTTTATTAGTCGTCCTTCGGGGCGATTCCTTACACGCCAGCATCAACGAAAGCAGCGAACCCTTGGCCGGTCTGGCAAATTAGCGCAAGCCGGAAAGTTATTCCCTGCTAAAATTTCAAGCATACACTCAACGAGCAAACAGTATGCGGCGCAGCCTATGTGAACGAACGCCCGCGCTGAGCGGCGGAGATGCCGAGACCCGGCGCAAATTTCAGCATATTCTGTCGGAAGTGAGCAATTGGGAACGGACAGCTTGAGTTTCGATTTCGACCGCGAGATTCCGCGCACGGGTACCTCCAGCGTCAAGCATGACGGCCGTGCGGCGTATTTCGGCACTGCCGACGTGCTCCCGCTGTGGGTGGCAGACATGGATTTTGCCGCCCCGGAGGCCGTCACCCGCGCCCTTGCGGCGCGCGCCGCCCACCCGGTATACGGCTACACGTTCTACCCGGATAGCCTGTTTGATGCGCTGATCACCTGGCTGAAAAAACGCCACGGCTGGGAGGTCGAACGGGAGTGGATACTCATGGCGCCCGGCGTGGTGCCCTCGCTGCATGCGGTGGTGATGGCTTTCGCCCGGCCCGGCGAAGGTGTCATCGCCCAGCCGCCGGTCTATTTTCCATTCTTTTCGGCAGCCACCAGCACCGGGCGGCGCCTGATCCTGAATCCTCTGCGCCTGGAAAACGGCCGCTACACCATCGACTTTCCGCGTCTCGAACAATGTGCCGCAGACGGTGCGCGTCTGCTGCTGCTGTGTTCGCCGCACAACCCGGTCGGACGCGTGTGGAACCGGGAAGAGCTGACGGAAATCCTGCGCATCGCGCGCCAATATCATCTGCTGGTGCTGTCGGACGACATACACGCCGACCTGGTCTACCCCGGCCGCCAGCACACGGTGCTGGCCTCTCTTGCAGATGACACAGACCAGCTCATCACCGCCGTGGCGCCCAGCAAGACCTTCAATATCCCCGGCCTCGGACTGTCCAGCCTGGTCGTGCCCGATCCCGCGCACCGCGCCGCGATCAAACAGGTTTTCAACACCCTGCACCTGGGCAATTCCAACCCCTTCAGCATCACCGCGTTTGAAGCCGCCTACCGCGAAGGCGAGTCATGGCTGGACAGTCTGCTGGTTTACCTGCGTGACAACAGGGACTTCGTCAGCGCTTATCTCGGCCAACATCTGCCCGCCATCCGGCTCATCCAGCCCGAGGGAACGTATCTGCTCTGGCTCGATTGCCGCGACCTGGGCATGAGCGACAGGCAACTGAAGGATTTTTTCGTCCATCATGCCAGGGTGGGGATGAATCCCGGCACGGTCTTCGGTGAAGGCGGCAGCGGATTCATGCGCCTCAATATCGGTTCGCCCCGCCGCGTCATCGCCGATGCGCTCCAGCGCATCGCCAACGCGCTTGACGCAAGATAAGAAAAAGGGCCGGAAACACCCCAAATCGGCCTCCGAACAGAGGTCAACCCGACCCGCTACGGACGGTCGGACAACGTCCCTTCATCAGCAAGAAACAGCCATCCGCCATGATGCCCCGGTACGCTCGCTTAACCGCCCCAAACACCGTATCCCCCAAAGCGGACCTCCCCGCCACATCCTATCAAACAGTAAATTATCCGGCTACCTGTCAGTTTTGACAGGTAGACGATTCAGGATAAAAGAGTATGCTTTGCCGGCTGAGCGAACAATTGCCTGATTC
>JAJYXP010000045.1 GCA_021801705.1 Pseudomonadota bacterium | reverse complement strand
TTGATATAGCGCGCTTCGTCGATATCCGCATCGTTGCAGTTCAACAGTTGCAGCACTTCGCCCTCGGCGATGATGTTGGTGGCGTCCGCCAGCACTTCCATCACGCGCATGCTGCCTGCCCCGACCATCATCTGGAAGGCCCTGGAATAGAGAAAATCGCCCACCAGCACGCTGGCGGCATTGCCGAACAGGGCGTTGGCGGTGGCGTTGCCGCGCCGCAGGCTGGATTCGTCCACCACGTCGTCGTGCAGCAGGGTGGCAGTGTGGATGAACTCGACCACCGCCGCCAGCTCGTGATGATACTTGCCGGCATAGCCGAACGCGCCCGCGGACAGCAGCACCAGCGCCGGCCGCAGGCGCTTGCCGCCACTGTTGATGATGTATTCGCCGACCTGGCGGATCAGCACGACTTCGGAATAGAGGCGTTTGCGGATGACATCATCCACTTCCAGCATGTCCGGCTCGATGGGGCTTCGAATCGCTTCCAGTGACACAGAAAATCCAGCTTGATTGGGTGAAAAGGAGCAATGGTAGGAACGAGAACAGCCAAGTGTCAAGCCCGCCCCATGATTTCCAACAATATTTTGACCCGCGAAAGGGGTTCAGGTATAATCGCGTTCCCTTTCTAAAGCAAGTGTGGAGCTTAACATGTATGCGGTCATAAAAACCGGCGGCAAGCAGTATCGCGTAGCCTCCGGCGAAAAATTGAAAATAGAACAGATACCGGCAGACATCGGCAGCGAAATCGTACTGGATCAGGTGTTGATGATTGCAGACGACGGAGCGGTTACGGTGGGCACGCCTCTGGTAAGCGGTGCGACGGTCAGGGCGACGGTGCTCACGCACGGTCGCGGCGAGAAGGTGCAGATTTTCAAAATGCGCCGCCGCAAGCACTACCAGAAACACCAGGGGCACCGTCAGAACTATACCGAGATCCGCATCGACGGCATCGCGGCGAAGTAAGGAGAATCAGTAATGGCACATAAAAAAGCAGGCGGTAGCGTACGCAACGGCCGCGACTCTCATTCCAAGCGCCTGGGCGTGAAGCGCTACGGCGGCGAACTGGTTTCCGCCGGCAGCATCATCGTGCGCCAGCGCGGCACCCAGATGTACGCGGGCGACAACGTCGGCATGGGCAAGGATCACACCCTGTTCGCCAAGGTGACCGGCACGATCAGCTTCATCGTCAAGGGCGCCGCCAGACACAAAGTGGTCACCATTACTCCGGCCGTCTGAAATCAGCCGAGAAGTAGGCCACGGGCCCTATCGGACGATAGGGCTTTTTTATTTAGACTCACATGAAATTCATTGACGAAGCAAAAATCCAGGTCCATGCCGGCGACGGCGGCAACGGCGCAGCCAGTTTCCGGCGCGAGAAATACATCCCCAGGGGCGGACCGGATGGCGGCGACGGCGGACGCGGCGGCAGCATTTATGCGCTCGCCGACCGCAACATCAACACTCTGGTGGACTACCGTTTCGCCCGTACCCATCGCGCCGAGCGCGGCGGCAACGGACAGGGATCGGACTGCTACGGCAAGGGCGGCGAGGATCTGGTGCTGCGCGTGCCGGTGGGCACGGTGATCACCGACATCAACAGCAATGAAATCATCGCCGACCTGGCGCAGGACGGCGAACAGGCCCTGATCGCCAAAGGCGGCAAGGGCGGCCTCGGCAACCTGCACTTCAAATCCAGCACCAACCGTGCGCCGCGCCAGTTTACCCATGGCGAACCGGGTGAAGAACGCGAACTCAAAATGGAACTCAAGGTGCTGGCAGACGTCGGGCTTCTGGGCATGCCGAACGCCGGAAAATCCACCTTCATCCGCGCCGTATCCGCCGCCAAGCCGAAGGTGGCGGATTATCCCTTCACCACGCTGCATCCCAACCTCGGCGTGGTGCGGGTGGAACACGACAAGAGCTTCGTCATCGCCGACATTCCCGGCCTGATCGAGGGCGCTGCCGAAGGCGCCGGGCTCGGCCACCAGTTTCTGCGCCATCTGGCGCGCACCCGCCTGCTGCTGCACCTGGTCGACATCGCCCCCTGCGACGAATCGACCGACCCGGTCGCGGAGGCCCGTGCGATTGTCAACGAACTGAAAAAGTACGACGAATCGCTCTATCAAAAGCCGCGCTGGCTGCTGCTGAACAAGATGGACATGGTGCCAGCGGACGAGCGGGAGCAGCGCCGCCAGCAGTTCCTCAAGGATTTCGGCTGGGACGGGAAATGTTTTATCATTTCGGCGCTTACCGGCGAGGGCTGCAAGGAAGTCACCTACGCCATCATGGAGTTTCTCGACCAGAACCGCGTTTTGGAAGAAAAGATTGAGGAAAAACTTGATTCAGCCACGGATTACCAACAGTAGGCGCCTCTAGGCGACACGGATGCCCACGGATTTTCCGTGTTAATCCGTGAACATCCGTGGCTAAAATAATTTATGAAATCAATTCTCGCAAACTCAAAACGCCTGGTCGTAAAAGTCGGCAGCAGCCTGGTCACCAACAGCGGCGCCGGGCTCGACCATGCCGCGCTCGACAACTGGGCGGCGCAGATCGCACAGCTCAAATCCATGGGGCGAGAAGTGGTACTGGTGTCCTCCGGCGCAATCGCCGAAGGGATGCAACGCCTCGGCTGGAAGAAGCGCCCGCGTGCCGTGCATGAGCTTCAGGCCGCCGCCGCGGTCGGCCAGATGGGGCTGGTGCAGGTCTATGAAACCTGCTTCCGCAAACATGGCTTGCACACCGCGCAGATACTGCTGACCCATGACGATCTGGCCGACCGCAAACGCTACCTGAATGCCCGTTCCACCCTGCGCACACTGCTCCGGCTCGGCACCATCCCCATCATCAACGAAAACGATACCGTCGTCACCGAGGAAATCCGCTTCGGCGACAACGACACCCTGGCCGCGCTGGTGACCAACCTGATCGATGCGGATGTGCTGGTGATTCTCACCGACCAGTCCGGCCTGTATTCCGCCGATCCGCGCAAGGATCCCGGCGCTACGCTGGTGGCGGAAGCGCAGGCCGGCGATGCGGAACTGGAAAAAATCGCGGGCGGCGCCGGCAGCGATATCGGCAGCGGCGGCATGCTGACAAAAATCCTTGCCGCCAAGCGCGCTGCGCGCAGCGGAGCGCATACCGTCATCGCCTCCGGCCGCGAACATGACGTGCTGGTACGACTGGCACAGGGTGAAGCGATCGGCACCCGGTTGCTGGCCGGAAAAATCAAGACCGTGGCGCGCAAGCAGTGGCTGGCGGACCATCTGCAAGTCGGCGGCAAACTCACGCTCGACGCCGGTGCCGTCAAGGTATTGCGCAAGGAGGGCAAAAGCCTGCTGCCCATCGGCGTCACCGCGCTCGCTGGTGACTTCGAGCGCGGCGCAGTGGTTACCTGCCTGGACGAGAATGGCCTGGAAATAGCCCGCGGCCTGGTCAACTACAGCGCACAGGAAACCGCAAAAATCCTGCGCCGGACGAGTTCGGAAATCGAATCCATCCTCGGTTACATTGACGAGCCCGAGCTCATCCATAGGGATAACTTGGTTTTGCTTTAGGCTGATGTTGGGTTACGCGGCAAAGCCGCTAACCCAATCTACAGGCCTGGCTGGCAGTTATATTGAATTCGGGATGCAGGTCGGGTTAAAACCCGACCTACGGTGGCGACATTCCAAGTCCGGCAGGCTGCTAGGGCCGAAATCCACGCCTCAGGGCATCCACCGCATCCTGCGCGCTTTTTACGATGATGCCGTTGGGACAGAAGAAATCGTCATAAAGTACATGATGATGGCGGTTGATGTCCTGGTAGCGGATCGGCTCCCACCTGGAAACACGCGCCCTTGACCAGGACCCTTCCTTGCGCCCGAACGCATAAAGCTTCTTTTCCCGGGTAGCGCAACGGATGCCCTCGAAGCTGACATTATCGGCGCCGGCAGGCGACTTGACGATCATGGTGTAGCGCGCCACCCCGTCCTCACCCACGCTGATGGAAACGGCATCGACGAAAAATTTGTTGTCGCTGGCGGCGCTCACGAACAGCGGCAGCAGATTCTCTTCCTTGGGGTAAGGCGGGAGCTTGGCCTCGATTTCTGTCCAGGATCTTTCCTCCTCGAACTGTCCCGGCTCGGCGGCGGAAGCCGCCAGGGGAAGAGCGAATAAAAGCAGTGCAAGAAATTTTTTCATGGGCAAAAATCCGGTTTGCGGAAGCCGGAATGATATACCGCCAGAACCATGCCACGCGAAAAATTTTTGCCTGTTGTTCCCCTCTATCTTTCGTACACGTGCTCGCGCGTCAGCGGATAGGATACAGCGCCGTTCTCCTGGGGTTTGGCAGCAAGCACCTGGAACACGGACAACCAGCCCCGCTCGAAGGCATACGCCGAACCAGCCATGTATATCCGCCAGATCCGGAAGCGGTCTTCACCGACCATGCTCCTTGCCTCATCCTGCCTGGCTTCAAGGCGATCGACCCAGTGCCACAAAGTCTTCGCGTAATGGGGGCGCAGGCATTCCACATCCCAGCACTCCAGCTTCTGCCGCGACATCTCCTCGGTCACCGCGGACACATGCGCAAGCTCCCCACCGGGAAAGACATAGCGGTCGATGAAGTCGCCGATATCACTGCCCAGCTCGACACTGCCCACTGCCGCCAGGGTGATGCCGTGATTCAGCACCAGCCCGCCAGGACGCAGCAAGCGGTTGATTTTGCCAAAGTAGGCGGGCAAGTTTTTCCTGCCCACATGCTCAAACATGCCGACGCTGGCGATTTTGTCGAACGGCTCGGTTTCCGGCAAATCGCGGTAATCCAGCAGCCGGACGCGGCAGCGTCCTTCCAGGCCGCGCGCCCGGATCCGGCCCTGTACATATTCGTACTGGTTCCGGCTCAGGGTAATGCCCTCGGCACGCACGCCGTGGCGTTCCGCCGCCCATAGTATCAACCCGCCCCAGCCGCAGCCGATATCGAGGAAGCGTTCGTTTTCCGTCAGGGCGAGCTTGCGGCAGATATGCTCAAGCTTCTGCTCCTGCGCCAGATCCAGGCTGTCGTCGGGCCGGCGGAAATAGGCGCAGGAATACACCCGGCGCCGGTCCAGCCACAACGCATAGAACTCGTTCGAGACATCGTAATGGTAGCTGATCGCGTGGCGGTCGGCGGAGCGGGTATGCCGCAGCCAGTTCAGGGAAAAACCGTTTTTTTTGGCAATGCGGCTGGACGCTTCGCACAGGGATTCGCCCAGCCGGATGATTTCCCTGGCACCACCGGTCAGATCGATGTGCTGCTCGACATAATTGCGGGCGAACTTGCCCAGGGTGGGCCTGACCAGGGAAGACAAACCCTTCGCCGAGCGCACGCTGACAGTCACGCTCGGCGAATCGGACAGCCTCAGTGCCTTGCCATTCCAGAACTCGAAGTTGATCGGCAGGCTCTCGCGGCGCAGGCGCCGCTCGATCTGCTTCAATATCTGACTTTGTAACATTCTCCTTCTCCTCGCGCCAGAACAATGCCTGCATGACAAGCAGGCATTACTCAGCATAGACGATTTGAAGGAAGGCGATTGAAGCCGCCCGGATCAGAGGAACCGGGCGGAGCAGAAGGGAGGTGAAGAATTAATTCTTAAACAAATTCCAAAAACGCTCAATCTTACCCCGCCTTATTGAGATAGGCAGCCAATTCGTTCAGCGCCAGGCGATATACATCACGCTTGAATTCAATCACCGACTCCAATGGCACCCAGTAGTGGTGCCAGCGCCAGGCATCGAATTCGGGATGGGACGAGGCGCGCAACGACACATCGCTGTCGCGCCCGGTCAGACGGAGCAGAAACCAGATCTGCTTCTGACCCCTGTAACTGCCACGCCATTCCCGCCGCACCCAGTTCTGGGGCACATCGTAGCGCAGCCAGTCCTTGGTGCGTCCGAGTATCCTCACATGCTCAGGGTGCAACCCGACTTCTTCCCCCAACTCCCGAAACATTGCCTGTTCGGGAGACTCCCCGGCCTTGATGCCGCCTTGCGGAAACTGCCAGGAATGCTCTTTGATGCGCTTGCCCCAGAAAACCTCATTTCTTGCATTGCATAAAACGATGCCGACATTGGGGCGATAACCGTCCCGGTCTATCATTTGTGAAACACCTCTAATTCGATAAGTTGACGTGATTTTTTCACATTTCACCCGGCAATGAAAGCCAAACGGAAAATTCCCATGGCTCGATCGCTATTTTTGGCGTGAAAAAATATTTAATTTAATGACTAAAACATGCCACGCGAGTTCCATGCGGAAGCAATTATATTAGAAGGCGCTTTTCAGTGTGGGCGTTGAGGTCACGCAGACTCTCCACGAACCTGAGGAACTCCAGGCCATATATCTGCTCAAGTTCCTTTGCCCGCTGGCGCAGATCATCCCAGCGCGGGTTGCCGGGACTGCGCTTGAAACCCAGGACAACGATATTGCCGTGTTTTTCCGTAGGCAGGCACAGCGTCAGTCCATTGAAGCTGGTTTCGATACGCTGCAAATACACGTCGAAATTCGGGTCGCTTCCCCACAGGTTGACGGCCAGCACGCCTCTGTTGCTCAGGGCGGCGGCGCAATCGTCATAGAAGCGCTGGGTGACCAGCGAATCGGCCAGGGAAACGCCATCGAAGCCGTCCAGCATCAACACATCGGCGCTGTCGGGGTGATCGGCCACATACTGGCCGCCCTCGGCAATTTCCACTTCTAATCTTTCATCCTCGGGAGGAAGGTAAAAATACGCGCGTGCAGCGGCAAGCACCTGCGGGTTGAGCTCCACCGCCATGGTGCGGGCGGCCGGCAAGCGGTGATAAACAAATTTTGCCAGCGACCCCCCGCCCAGGCCTATCATCAGAAAGCGGGCGGGCACGGGAATGAACAGGAGGAAACTCATCATGCCACGGGTATAGGCAAGCTCGAGCTCGTTAGGCGCGCTGATGCGCATCGAGCTCTGCACCGTCTTGCTGCCCAGGTGCAGCGATCGCACGCCGTCAAGCTCGCTCACATCCACCACATCACCGGCCTCTACCGCTTTGTGGATACGCCGCCGAGAGAAAAACCCCATCTGTTCCACCCCAAAAGAAATCTTTACATTATAACGTCCGCCCTGTCATCCAGCCCGTTTTCAAAGTAAAATTAGCCGCTTTGAAGATTCCGGACTCAAGATCATGCGCGTATCCCAATTTTTCCTCTCCACCCTCAAGGAGGCGCCGAACGAAGCAGAGCTGATCAGCCATAAACTGATGCTGCGCGCCGGCCTGATAAAGCGCCTCGGCAGCGGCCTGTACACCTGGATGCCGCTGGGCCTCAAGGTATTGCGCAAGGTCGAGGCGATCGTGCGCGAGGAAATGAACAGGAGCGGCGCGGTCGAACTGCTGATGCCGGCCGTGGTTCCGGCAGAACTGTGGCAGGAAACCGGGCGCTGGGACGTGTTCGGGCCGCAGATGCTGAAGATCAGGGACCGCCATGAACGCGACTTCTGCTTCGGGCCGACCCACGAGGAAGTGATCACCGATGTCGCCAGGCGCGAAATCAAGAGCTACCGCCAGTTGCCGGTGAACTTCTACCAAATTCAGACCAAGTTCCGCGACGAGATCCGCCCGCGTTTCGGGGTGATGCGCGCCCGCGAATTCGTGATGAAGGATGCTTATTCCTTCCACGCCGACCACGCCAGCCTGGAGCAAACCTATTGGCAGATGCACGAGACCTATAGCCGCATTTTCACCCGGCTGGGGTTGAAGTTCCGCCCGGTGGCGGCGGATACCGGCGCGATCGGCGGCACCGGATCGCATGAGTTTCACGTCCTGGCGGATTCGGGCGAGGACGCCATCGCCTTCTGCACCGGCTCCGGCTTTGCCGCCAACGTCGAACTGGCGGAAGCGGTCAGCCCGGCCCCCCCCCGCCCGGCACCGGCCGAGGAAATGAAAAAAATCGCCACGCCCGGCAAGCACAGCATCGAGGAAGTGTGCGAGTTCCTCAACGTCGCGGCGGACCGAACCATCAAGACCCTGCTTCTGGAAGGCCGCGACGGCGGCGTGGTGGCGCTGCTCCTGCGCGGCGACCACCAGCTCAACGAGGTCAAGGCCGGCAAACTGATCCAGCTCGCCCAGCCGCCACGCTTCGCCTCCGACGCCCAAATCCGCGCCGCGGCCGGCTGCAACGCCGGCTCGGTGGGCCCCGTCGGACTGAAAGCGACCATCATCGCCGACCGCGCCGTCGCCGTGATGAGTGACTTCGTCTGCGGCGCCAACGACAACGGCTACCACCTTACCGGCGTCAACTTCGGCCGCGACCTGCCGGACCTGAAGGAAGTGGTCGATATCCGCAATGTGGTGGAAGGCGACCCCAGCCCCGATGGCAAAGGCACGCTGGAACTGTGCCGCGGCATCGAAGTCGGCCACATTTTCCAGTTGCGCACCAAGTATTCCGCAGCGATGAACGCCACCTTCCTCGACGAACACGGCAAGGAGCAAGTCATGGAAATGGGCTGCTACGGCATCGGCGTGTCGCGCATCGTTGCTGCGGCCATCGAGCAGGGCCACGACGAACACGGCATCATTTTCCCGCTGGCGATGGCGCCGTTCCAGCTCGCCATGGTACCGATCGGCATCAACCGGAGCGCGCTGGTAAAGGAAACCGTCGAAAAGCTCTACGCCGAACTGACGGCTGCCGGCATCGAGGTGCTGCTGGACGACCGCGACGAGCGCATCGGCGTCATGTTTGCCGACATGGAATTGATCGGCATCCCGCACCGCATCGTGATCGGCGAGCGCGGCCTGAAGGAAGGCAACATCGAATATCAGGGCCGCCGGGATGGGAAAGCCAGCATCATTCCCTTGCAAAATATCGTGGGCCACATAAAATCGGCGGTATGCGGGAATTAAAAAACTCAACCACGAATTCACACGAATTCACACGAATAATTCGTGGTCATTCGTGGTCATTCGTGGTCATTCGTGGTCATTCGTGGTTAAGATTTTTTTTCGCTCTGCTGCTGACAGCACCCACCGCAGCCCACGCCGGCGCGCAGGTTTACGAGCCCTTGAGCGCCAGTGTCCAGGCGGTGTTGAGCAAGAACATCAGTGATACTGCCGCGCCGCGCCTGGCCTTCGCCTCGCAAACGGAGGCCTACAACTGGCTGGCGGCAATGTCGCCGCGTCTGGAGAAGCGCATCCCGGACAAGGCCAGGCGCCTCGATTTCCTCAAGACCGTGCACTACGAAGCCACCCGCGCCGGGCTCGACCCGCAGATGGTGCTGGGTTTGATCCAGGTGGAAAGCGGCTTCAAGAAATACGCTGTTTCCAGTGCCGGGGCACGCGGCTACATGCAGGT
Organism: Pseudomonadota bacterium; assembly: GCA_021801705.1. GTDB lineage: Bacteria > Pseudomonadota > Gammaproteobacteria > Burkholderiales > Sulfuricellaceae > Sulfuricella. Next base: position 44,897 of record JAJYXP010000045.1, on the reverse strand, counting down.
GATGCCGTTCTGGACCAAGCTGATCGGCAAGCCGGAGCAGAACCTGTTTCACATCCGCACCAACCTGCGCTACGGCTGCACCATCCTGCGCCACTACCTCGATATCGAAAAAGGTGATCTGTTCCGTGCCTTGGGGCGCTATAACGGCAGTCTGGGCAAGCCCGAGTACCCCAACATGGTTGTGGCCGCCTGGCGCAACGGCTGGTCTTTTCCGGCAGGCAAGGTCGGGCAGGGCAACGACGGAAAGAACAGCCCGGCAGGGAAAAACAGCGTATCCGGCTAGCCGACGGGGAAATCTGCGGCTTCCTGACTGGCAGAGGAAGAAATAGGTGATGGAAAAATCACTGGCGCACCACGATTTTTCCCATCACCCATTACTCATTACTTTTTTCTCGTTCCAGCCAGTCTGGTTCAGGGCAGCGTCACGAGCGCCTGTGCGCCCGCCCGCAGGATGGCATCCCCGCTCGGGAATACAAAATCCACGCTGTAAATTGCCCCGCCCTTCTCCCTGCTGCCAGCGACTGGTTCCAGGCCGATATTTCTGACACTGCCGGCATATTTCTGTTGGGCGACGGTCACGCTGACCGCCTGCCCCGGCTTCAGGCGCCCGGCCTGTTCTTCCGTCAGGCCGGCCTGTGCCAGCATCTCTCCCGCCTTGGCCAGAATCAGCAAAGGCTGGGGCTGGAGGCCGACCGCGGCGTACTGGCCCGGCTCTGCGAGCCGCGCCACCACCACGGCGTCGAAAGGCGCGCGCAGCGCGCTGTCCGCCAGATCTTTCTGCGCCCGCACAAGCTGCGCCCGTGCGCCGTCCCGTTGCGCTCTGGCACGGGCCAGGCGCAGCTTGGCCTGGTCCAGCTCGGTCATGGCAATCACGGTGCGGTCGAAGAGCTCCTGGGTGCGCTTGAGATCCCGTTCGGCCTCAAGCAGTTCCTCGCTGTAGCGGGCCACTGCGGCACGAGCCTGCATCACCCCGGCCTCGTAAATACCCGCATCCAGGACGAGCAGCTCTTGCCCCTTCTTCACCCGGTCACCGGCCTTCACGCCGACTGCGCGCACGATACCGGATACGCGCGGCGACAGCTCCACCCGCTGAGACCATATCAGCGTTGCGGCAACATCCGCCGCCAGGACAGTTCCCGCTACGGCCCACAAGACCCCCGCCCATATCCATTTATTCATTTCTGCACCTGTCCCTCTTCCTCCAGCGGTTTGCCCAGCAATGCCTCCAGGCGCGCAAAAGCCAGCGCCAGTTGATATTCGGTTCTGCGCTCGCGCAGCTTTGCCTCCATCGTCGCTGCCATGGCATCCCCCAGATTGGTCTTCAACTCCACTTCATACTGCCCGCGCGCCCTGTCCAGAGCCAGGTCGCGATACTCGACCTGTTTCCTGGCCGCCGCACGCACGCTGCGCTGCAATTGCTCCAGCTCCGACCACACCTCGAGAAGGCTATCGGCCAGATCCATCCCGAGCTTGCCGGTCTCGGCCTGAAGCTTGTGAAACAAGGCCTGCTCCCGCGCCAGCTGCGCCGACACGCGCCGGCCCTGGTATAGCGGCCAGGTCAGCACCACACCGGCACGCAAATGGTCGCGGGAGGCCGTTTCCCTGCTATAGCCGGCCGCTTCGATTTCGGCATCCAGCATCGGGGAATTATCGGCGCGCAGCGCTTCCATGCGCTGCCGCGCGGCATCGAGCAGCGCCAGTTGGGCACGGATGCGGGGATTGTGCGCCCGCATCACGGGCAGCAAGGCCTCGTATTCCGGCACGCTCCGGTTGTTGGTCGCGAGTTCCGGATCTTCCAGCTCTGCCGCAAGCAGGCCGGGCTGGTTCATGGCGCTGGCCAGTTGCGCCCGGGCAAGACGGGTCCGCGCCTGGCTGGCGTTGCGCCTGAGCGCCGCTTCCTGGTAACGGTGTTCAAGCTCCGCGATGTCCGCCGCGGAAACCTGGCCGACCTTGGCGCGGTCGCGGGCATTCTCGGCGCTGACATAGGCTACAGCCGTGAATTCGCTGTCCGTGGCAAGCTGCAGGTCCGCCGCCAGCACATTGAAAAACCGCGCCATCACCTCGATCCGTCGCCGGTCACGCGCCTCCAGCAGCCCATTCTCGCGCGCTTCCACCACCGCCTTGGCCGCCTGCTCGGACAAGGCGGTACGGCCGAAATCGTAGAGGTTCTTGCGCGCATTGAGCTTGAGGGTATTGTCGGAAAGGCTGCTGTCCGGTCCGGTGGAGGGGCGCGCTCGGCGCAGGCCCGCCTCGAGGTTGACGGAGAGATCGCTGCGCGAGGCGGCCGCCTCCTGCTCGGCCAGGGCCACGGCCCGCTCGGCCTCTGCCAGCATCAGGTCGGGATGCGCCGAGTCCGCCGCCGCAAGCGCCTCGGCGAGCGTAAGGCGCTTGCCGGCAGGCGCAGCCAGACTACCCGGCATCAGCCAAACCACCAGCGCCAGGGCGAGTCCGAGCCGGGCAAGCGTCATTTCACCGCTTGCTGCTTGTACTTGGCAAAGGGCATGGATTTCCAGGCGCCCTCGACAACATAGCGGCCCAACTGCATGAATTCGTTCACGTCCCTGGCCGTGCCGGTGAAGCGTGTCATCTGCCGGCCCTCAAGATCGTAAAAGGCGAAGACCGGGGTGGCGCGCACCCGCTGCTCGGCGGCGAATTTCTTTTCGGTGGTCGCCTTGCCGGCAAAATCCACCAGGGCGTTGTCGCCGTTTATGTCTATGCTGAAAATGGTAAATTTCTGGCGGAAATAGTCCTGCACTTCCGGCTGGCTGAGGATGGTTTCCTTCATGCGGTGGCAGAACGGGCAATCGTCTATTTCGTACATCAGCAGAATGCCGGTCTTTCCCTCTTTGCGCGCGGCTGAGAGTTCCGCCTTGAAGTCGCCCAGGTTCTGGTCGAAAAAAAGCTGCCCATCGCGTGTTTCGGCCAGCCCGGTTCCCGCGAAAAGCAGCAGCAACGCCACGACGAAGTGTTTCAGCATGCTGAGCCTCCTTGTTATTTGTTCCTGGCCATAAAGTTTTCCACCGCTTCCTTCGTCACCGAGCCCACGTTGTGCGCCACGATCTTGCCTTGCGGATTGAACAGATAGGTCGTCGGCAGGCCTTTCACGGGGCCGATCTGCGCCGCGATTTCATCATTGCCCAGCGCCACGGGATAGGTAATCCGCCTGCTCCTGGCAAAATCGGTCACCAGCCCGGGGTTGCTGTATTCCATGGCGATCCCGATCACTGCAAGGTCCTTGCTCTTATGCTGGTCGTGCAGCGCGATCAGGTCCGGAATTTCAGCCAGGCAGGGCGGACACCAGGTTGCCCAGAAATTTACCAGTACCCACTTCCCCCGGTAGTCGCCCAGGTTATGCTGCTTGCCCGCGATATCCTTGAAGGAAAAATTTTCCGCCATCGCGGCGCTTGCAAACAATATCATGCACAAAGCAACTACTATGCGTCGCATCAAATCAATTCTCTCCATGTTTTGTTTCTACCCGCTCCGCCCCGTGGCTTTCCGCTACAGCCTGTTATCCGGAAACGTGCCAATGTGCTCAGCACAAGCACCGCAAATCCCGTACAATAACTCAATTGTGCGAAAGCACACACACGGGTGCACCGTGCAGCACGATGAACCAGCGGTGCCGGCCATAAATGTTTATTTTACAAAAAACCCGATTGTTTCTAAAATTCGCTTATCCAGCAAGAAAAATCGCAAACCCCGGGGAATTCCTACTATGCCGTTAACGCTGACTGTACCTGCGCTCAATCAGGCTGAAGACCTGACAGTCGAAACGCGTCCGAAACACCTGAAAGAATGGCTGGACACCCTGCCCCTGACCAATCTGCCCGAGGTTTCAGGCGCCCTGAAAGATGAGCTCGGCGCGTTGAACCAGCAGAAAGTCGCGATGGAAACGCGCCTCAAACTGCTCGAATTATACCGTGATGTTATCCTCAAACTGCTGCCGGCCATGGAAGAACAGTTTGTTGCCGCGCGCCTGCCGCTGCCGGATAAAAACAGGAAGATGGCCGAGCTGGCAAGTCAACTGCAGGTCGAGTTGGCCAACGGCTACAAGATCATCCTGCTGGATTACCAGAACAAGCGCATCAGTTTCGGCAAGGGAAAAATCCCGCAGGTGGCGGCGCAACGCGCCATATCCGCTTTAAGCCGGATACTGGCTATCTGCTACCAGACCTATGCGCCGACCCCCTCCGGCATCTGGTTCGAGATTCACCAGATTTTTCGCTTTGGCATCGAGCAGGGAATTGTCACCGAATCCGTTGCGGACGGTGACGGAGAAAGCAGCATCGGCCTGGTTTACAAGCAACCCCTGCTGCTCTCGCTGGCAAACCCCTACCACCTGAATCAGGGCGAAGTCGAACAAATTCTGGATTACCTGGCATTATTCGGCGATCTGGCGCAACTTCAGACTTTCGTACAAAGCGCCAATCCTGTCGGCTTGTTCCTGGTAAAAACCAACAGCGACAACCCGCCCAAGAGCGCCCTGCAGAACCTCGACGAGGTCGACAATCGCAACGACATTCTGCTCAACACGCTGGAGTTGGCGCACGCCCTGCACCACCACCTCGAAAGGCTGAAAGCGGGGGACTCGCCGAAAACCCTGCGTCTTCCCGAAGCCGCAAAAGGTTCCGGCTACAGGAAGCTGTTGCAGCACCTGCTCAAGCACTGGTCGGCGGCCCCCAAACGCGTTTTCAACCGCACGCCAAACATTTCCAGCACCGAAGTATGCATCGGACTGCCGGCGCTGCACCATTTTTCAGGCGGGCACCATGCAGGCAACGAAACCGGTCTCTCGTCTACCCTGCCGGCCAGGAGCCCGAGATTCGCCTCCGACAAGTGGCTGATCGTCAATGAAAGCGCTGGCGGCTTGTCACTGCGCGGATCTTCCAAGATCGTGGGGCACATCCGCCCAGGCTGCGCCATTGGACTGAAGGAAGAGGGCAGCAACGTATGGCGCATCGGCGTTGTGCGCTGGGCGAAGAGCGAAAAAGCCGACCATCTCGAAATCGGCACACAGCTCCTGGCCCCCAAAGCCGATCCGGTCAGGGTCATGCCTTCCATCGCCGGTCCTGCGGAAACCTTCCAGGCGGCCCTGCTGCTGCCTGAAACCCCCCTGCTCAAGCAGCCGGAAACCCTGATTGCACCGCGCGGAACCTTCAGCCCGCAACGCGAGTTGCTGCTTGAATCCGGCGGCGGCACAACCCATACCATCCGTGCCGTCAAGCTGGTAGAGCAAACCGCGGGTTTCGAACGTTTCGAGTTCAGCCGGAGCTAAGGGCCTGTTAAGCATTAAGTGTTACACTTAATGCTTAACAGGCCCTAAGTGGCAGTAAATAAATCTTTCAGGGAAAGTCTCAATGCTTCATCGAGCCTCGCCACGAGACCCGCCAATACAACGCCTTTCCTCTTATCCCCTCCGCCCGGCGCGGCACGGGCCTGATCGGGATCGAACACGAAAACGCGGTAAACATCGGCGATCCTGATGGCGTCCGCGCTCCGGATCAGCGTCCAGCCGCCGCCTTCCACACTGCCCACCCAGCCGCAAGCAATCAGCCGGTCGAGGATGTCCTCGGCATCATCCGGCCCCAGTTCCGACTCGCCTTGCAAGCGCCGCAGGCTGACAGTGTCGCCGCTTTGCTGCGCCTTGCACAACGCCTGAAGAATGGACAGCGCAGAGAAGAACGCCTGTCCGGCAACCGCCTCGCGCTGACGGATAGCGCTGCCCCAGTTTGGAAGCGCTGCGGTTATCACCGCACCGGACAGCACCACCAGCCAGGAAAGATAAACCCAGACAAGAAATATGGGAACACTGGCGAAGGCCCCGTACACCAGGGTATAGGCGGGGAAATGCGTCACATAAAGCGTAAATGCCTTCTTCATCAGCTCGAAGGCGAGCCCCGCCAGCAACCCGCCGGTCAAAGCGTGGCGCGGCGATACGGTGCGGCTTGGAACAATCATGTAAAGCAGCGCGAAGGAAACAATGGTCAGCACTATCGGCACCATCTTCAGGGTAATGATACCGATCAGAGGAATGTCCCTCACCAGCCCCAGTGAAAGGCTCACCAGGTAGGACGTCAGGGAAAGACTGGCCCCGATCAGCAGCGGCCCGAGGGTCAGCGCCGCCCAGTAGATCAGGAAACGCTGAACCAGCGGGCGCTTGCGGCGCACGCGCCAGATCACATTGAAGGCCTGGTCGATGGTGTGCATCAGCATGAACGCGGTCACGCCCAGCAGCACGACCCCCAATGCGGTGAGGTTCGCCGCTTTCTCGGAGAATTGCAGCATATACACAGAGATGATCTTGCCCGCCGAGGCCGGAACAAAATTGCTCAGGATGAACAGCTTGAGCTGGGTCATCAAGCTGCTGAACACCGGAAACGCGGAAAACACCGTCAGCGCGATGGTGATGACAGGCACCAGCGCCAGCAATGTCGTGTAGGTCAGGCTCGCGGCAAACTGGGTGCTCCGGTCTTCCTTGAACCGCCGCCGCACGAAACGCAGAAAGGGGATGAGGTGAGAAAAGTTCTTGCGCATGAATTACGTTATTATATTGGAAAAGGAGATATCCACCATGCATGAGATACACAACCCCGGATCAACCGGCGTGCCGGCGGCAAAGGCTCTCCCATGATATCACCCGCCTCCGTCACGAAACAGGCGCGCAGACTGCTGCGCGCAGAGCATACCGGACTGCTCTCCACGCTCTCCCACAAACTCGGCGGCTACCCATTCGGCTCGGTGGTATCCTGCCTGGCCGATCATGATGCCAGGCCGATGTTCCTGATCAGCAGGCTGGCGGAACATACCCGCAACATCGAACAGGATCCGCGCGCGAGCTTGCTGGTGCATGAACAGTCGAACGATGTCCAGGCCGGAGAGCGTCTCACCCTGGTGGGTGAAGCGGTACGCATTGAAACCACGGCGATACTCCAGGCACGCTACCTGCGCTTCTTCCCCAACACGGAGCAATATTTCGCGCTGGATTTCGGTTTTTACCGCCTCGAGCCCGTCACCCTGCGCTATATCGGCGGTTTCGGTGAAGCGCGCTGGATCGCGCCCGGCGACATCCTGCCGCCGCAAAACTCCCTGGCACGGGAGGAAGAAGCATTTCTTGCCCGCTTCAATCGTGACCAGGCCGGGGACCTGCAATTCTTCTGCCGCACCTACTACGGCATGGGCGCCGGTGACGCCGCCATGGTGGGAATCGACTGCGATGGTTTCGACATCCTGGCGGATGGCCAGTTGCTGCGCTTCGACTTTCCGGATACCGTCATCAATGCCGCGCAAGCTGGCGCGGTGCTAGCGAAAATGATGCAGGAAAACGTTGTGTGAACAGAACCGCAATACTCCACTATGGCAGCATCGTCAGCCTGATCGCGCTGATCTTCCTCTGCGTCGCCTGGGAATTGTGGCTCGCACCGCTGCGCCCCGGCGGATCATCCCTGGTCTTCAAGGTGCTGCCGCTGCTGCTGCCATTACCCGGCATCCTGCGCGGCAAACGCTACACTTACCAGTGGGCCTCGATGCTGATCCTGCTTTACCTCACCGAAGGCGTGGTACGCGCCATGAGCGACAAAGGGTGGTCGGCGACGCTGGCGGGAGTGGAAATTGCACTGACGGTAGTATTCTTTTTCAGCACCGTTTTTTACGCCCGGCCAGCCGCACATAGGTTAATTCCGGACAAGCTTGGTAGGGTGGGCACGACTTTGTGCCCACGCGGAAATAACCTCCGCTGACCGCGTGGGCACAAAGTCGTGCCCACCCTGCTTGATCAGACCTGCGGATTCACTCGCTCCAGCTTCTCCGCCAGCTTGTTAAGCGCATTCAGGTAAGCCTTGGCCGAGGCAATCACGATGTCGGTATCCGCCCCCTGGCCGTTGACGATGCGCCCGCCCTTGGACAGCCGCACCGTGACTTCGCCCTGGGCATCGGTGCCGCTGGTGATGTTGTTGACCGAGTAGAGTTGCAGCTCCGTACCGCTCTTGACGATCGCCTCGATCGCCTTGAACGAGGCATCGACCGGACCGCCGCCGTCGGCTTCCGCGCCTTTTTCCTTGCCGCCATCGCTAATGGTAACGCGGGCATGAGGCGTTTCGCCGGTTTCGGAACATACGCGCAGGGACACCAGCTTGAACTGCTCGTGCACCATCGCCTGCTCCTCGTCGCTTACCAGGGCATGGATATCCTCGTCGAAGATTTCATGCTTCTTGTCGGCGAGATCCTTGAAGCGGGCAAAGGCGGCATTGAGGGCCTCTTCGGATTCGAGCTGGATGCCGAGCTCCACCAGGCGGCTGCGGAAGGCGTTGCGGCCGGAATGCTTGCCCATCACCATCTTGTTCGCGCTCCAGCCGACATCCTCGGCGCGCATGATCTCGTAGGTTTCGCGGTGCTTGAGCACGCCGTCCTGATGGATGCCGGATTCATGGGCGAATGCATTGGCGCCGACGATGGCCTTGTTGGGCTGCACCGCGAAGCCGGTAATGCCCGACACCAGGCGGCTGGCCGGCACGATCTGGGTGGTGTCGATGCCGGTATCGCAGGGAAAGACGTCCTGGCGCGTGCGTACCGCCATGACTATTTCTTCCAGCGCAGCATTGCCTGCGCGCTCGCCCAGGCCGTTGATGGTGCACTCCACCTGGCGCGCGCCCGCCAGCACCGCCGACAGGGAATTGGCCACCGCCAGCCCCAGGTCGTTGTGGCAGTGCACCGAGAAGATGGCCTTGCCGGAGTTGGGAATGCGCTCGCGCAGGGTGGCGATCAGGTTGCCGAACTGCTGCGGCAGGTTGTAGCCGACGGTGTCGGGGATGTTCAGGGTCGTGGCGCCGGCCTCGATCACTGCCTCCAGGATGCGGCACAGGAAATCCGTCTCGGAGCGTCCGGCGTCCTCGGGCGAGAACTCGACGTTGTCGGTCCATTTGCGCGCCCACTTCACCGCCTTAACCGCCTGTTCGACCACCTGATCCGGGCTCATGCGCAGCTTCTTTTCCATGTGGATCGGGCTGGTGGCGATGAAGGTGTGGATGCGGCCGGATACGGCCGGTTTGATCGCCTCACCGGCGCGCTCGATGTCGCGCTCCAGGGCGCGCGCCAGGCCGCACACCGTGCTGTCCCTGACGCTGCTCGCGACCGCCTTGACCGACTCGAAATCGCCGTTGCTGGCTGCCGGAAAGCCGGCCTCGATCACGTCCACGCGCATGCGCTCCAGTTGCCGCGCAATGCGCACCTTTTCTTCCTTGGTCATCGAGGCGCCGGGACTCTGCTCGCCGTCGCGCAAGGTGGTGTCGAATATGATTAGCTTGTCTGTCATGATGTGCTCCGCTTATATGAAACTTCGCCTGGAAGTCTTGAATATGGCTACACCAACCGGGGATGTTCCGGTTGCCGGGTGACGCTGAATTGTGGGTAGAGGTAGATTAGCGCCTGCGGCGCAGCAGCAGGCCAAGCAACAGAAGGTTGGCCGGATAGGAAACGAAAAATGCTTGGGAAGCGATATTCATGGGTTGAAATATAAACGTTTTTCCGGGGCCACACAAGAAAAAAAACAGGAAAAAAACATCAGAATGAAAGCCCGTCAAGGCGGGCATTGGACATTGTTGGACGGCAGGCAGCCCCCTTCATGTCCTCGCGTCCATGGCTCACTAAATTTAACCGCCAAACCGCGCCGCCAGCCCGGCAAGCGTGATGTTGTCCGCAATCTCATCGTGTGGAATCAGAATGTAACGCCACGGTTTTCCGCCATAGCTTGCCGCATGGTTTGAAGCATTCGCGCACCACTTGGCTGCGGCTTCCTTCTTGGCGATGACAACGGGGTCTTCAAGCTCCGTGCGTTTCTTGGGTTCCAGCATGTAGATCGTGTCGGTCGTCTCGGCAACGAAGTCCGGCTGGTATCCAACTCTAGCTTTGGTGTGGTGTTTTTCAGCCGCTTTTCGACTTCCTTGATGTGCTCTGCCGGTGGAATCTGTTCGGGCACCCGAGAGCGCCTTGAACTCTTCGCTGGTTTGTTTGCGCAGTTCCAGGCGCTCCATGTCGGCTGTGGCCTGGTCGCTCAACTCCTGGCGGCGGGCCTGGATGGCGAAATATTTTTGTGCCTGGGCGATTTCCGGTTTGCGCGGGTCGCCGTTCTGGGCGATGAGGTAACAGGCGAAGCGGGAAAGTTGGTAATCCTCAAGCTGCCGCTGGCTTCCAGAGCCAAGTTCAACCATTTTGCCGGCGCCGGCAAAATGGTGCGCTGGGTTGTTGCCGGAGGTTTCACAGGAAGTCATGGCCCGTTTGACGGCATCCTCAAAACGCCGCCACTGGCTGTAACCGAGCATGGGCTGCAAATCGCGGGCGCTCCAGTATTCGGCGCCATGCTCGTTCGCCTGCTTGAGTTCCTCGAAAGTCATGCTGCCGATGGCCGGTAGTTGCTTGTTGGTCATTTCCTTTTTCTCCCGACGTGCCCTGATTGCTATTTTATCCGTTACAGAGGCTCACCAGGTGAGCCTCTGTGAAATTTCAGTCCCGCCGCCAACGTAACTGAAACAGCCGCTCCATCCGCGTTTTCTGGGCAAGTTTTCCCTCAATTTGTTCAATCAATTCCTCGCGTTGCTTGTCCACCTGATCCTGCGCGTCGAACAGGGAACGCCGCTTCTGGTTGCGCTGGGCTTCAAAAGCTTTGATTTGCTTCTGCCCGGCGAGTTTTTCCTCCAGCGTCAGGGCGGTGGTGGCGGCGCGGCGGGCATCTTTGATCTGGCGGTCAATTTCCTTGATTTCCCGTTCGAGCCCCGCTTTCAGGTCGTCGGCCCAGCCGTCGAGTTTGTCGGCCTCGGCTTCGAAGAAGCGGGCGTTGCGTTCGGAAACGTCGCACTGGATGGCGGTTTGGCGATTTTGGGTGAGGGCTTCGAGTTGTTGCGTGACCCCACCCTCACCCCAGCCCTCTCCCTGAGGGAGAGGGAGTATGTGATTGGAGAGTGGGGAACTGGTGCCGGGCAGGATCAGGAGTCGTGCCGCGATTTCTTCATCTAGTGTAGTGCTTTCGAATTATTGGAACTTATTCGCTGCGCCTTGTAGGTCGGGCTTTAGCCCGATATGTCGGTCTGAAGACCGACCTACAACACCCGATGCCACGCAGCAATAAGTTCCAAATAGAATGAAGCACTACACTAGCGCTTGACCATCGGCGGTGATGGCCGAGAAGATCAGGTGGTCTTCCGCCTGATCGAGCGCTTCCACGCTGAAAAACGAAAGGGCCAGCCAGCCGGTCTTGCCGATGAGCGGCTCCAGGGACGTGATCTTGCCGTCATGTTGGCCGTAGTCGAAATGAATCTCCGCAGTCGGCAGTTCGCGGCTTTTTGCGTTCGCCACCAGCGCTTCGGCCAGCGGATGATTGAGCCGGTAGAGGTGTGCTTCACCGGTGCGGCGGGGTAGTTCATACAGCCCCAGCGGGATGGCTTGAAGAGCATCCGCAGATTTCGCAGATTCACGCAGATTATTAGGTTGAAGTGAATCTGCGGAAATCTGCGTAATCTGCGGATCAAAGCATTTCGGAAGGCTGTTGAGCTGAAACGAAGCATCCCCCAGAAATTCGGCCTGGCCGTCCAACTCATGCCGGGTGAGTTGCATGAGCAGGCGCTCGTAGCGGTTGAGGTACGCCTTGGAGGCTTCGTCGCGCACTTTGAGTTTTTCGCGCACTTCGTCGTCGAAGTTTTCCAGCAACTGCTGGCGGGTGCGCGTCATGGATTCGTTGATTTCCAGGCTAAGTTCGAGCTGGAGTTGGTTGAAGGCCGTTGCAATTTCCTCCGGCCTGCGGCAGTTCTGATAGATTGCCGCAATGCGTTTTTCGAAGTCCACGCCGGACTCGATGGCGCCCAGCACTTCGTCGCTGGCGCCGAAAACGCCTTCGAAGAGCTGGAATTTTTCGGACAGCAGTTCGAAGACGCGCTGGTCTGCGGCGTTCTTGCGGTTGAGGAAGTTCACTACCACCACGTCATGCTTCTGGCCGTAGCGATGGCAGCGGCCGATGCGCTGCTCGATGCGCTGCGGGTTCCAGGGCAGGTCGTAATTCACCACCAGCGAGCAGAATTGCAGGTTGATGCCTTCGGCCCCGGCCTCGGTGGCGATCATGATGCGGCCCTGCTCACGGAAGTAATCCACCAGCGCCGAGCGCATGTCTGCGCTGCGCGAGCCGGTGACCCGGTCGCTGCCCTGGTGGCGTTCCAGCCACTGGCTATAGATGAGCTTGGAGCCGTCGTCGGTGTTGGAGCCATTGAACAGCACGATGCCGTCACGAAACGGGCTGTCCGCCAGCAGGCGCAACAAATAGCTCTGGGTGCGGCGCGATTCGGTGAAGATGATGGTCTTCTCCGCGCCGCCGAGTTCTTTTGCCTTGGCAAAGGCGACGCCCAGCGCCTTGAGCAGAGCTTTTCCCTTGGCGTTGTGGTCGATGGAAGATGCAAGAGCGGCGAAGGCGTCGAGGTCGGCGATTTCCTGTTCAAGCGCTTGGCGGTCGGCTTCGGTAAGAAATTCGACCGGTTCGTCTTCGGCCCACTCCTCGGCGGTTTCATCCAGCGCTTCGTAGTCCTGATCCAGTTCGTCCAATAGAGTTTCTGGGGGCAGCGATTCGGCAGGCGTCTGCTTGCGCAGCTTGGCCTTGAGCCGGTTCGAAATCGAGGTCAGCGCGCCCGCGATGGCAAAGGTGCTGGATGCCAGCAGCTTGCGCAAAACCAGTGTCATCAGGCTGCGCTGCCCGGCGGGCAGGGCTTGCAGGTTATCCCGTTGCAGGTATTCGGAAACGAGGTGATAGAGCTTGTCCTCGCTTTCCTCCGGGGTGAATTCCTCCACCAGAGGCAGGCGTTTGGTGTAGGGGATGTACGCCGTGACCTGCCGCCGCAGGGTGCGGTGGCAAACGGGTTTCAGCCGCGCTTTGAGCGTCTTGAATACCTGCTCCTGATTCAGATTGGCGAACTGTTCGCGGAAGCTTTTCAGGTCGCCGAAAGCGTGTTCGTCAATGAAGCTCACCAGGCCGAACAATTCCAGCAGGGAATTCTGTAACGGGGTCGCGGTGAGCAGCAGCTTGTGCTTGCCGGCCAGCGCCAGTTTGAGCGTGTTGGCAATGACATTCGCCGGCTTGTAGGCGTTGCGCAGCCGGTGCGCCTCGTCGATGACCACCAGGTCCCACGGCACGGCATGAACGTCGGCGGCCTTGCTCTTGGCGAACTGATAGGAGCAGATGACGATTTCCGGCACCTCGAAGGGGCGGAACCGGCCTTGCTTGATGGCTGCGTTGTAGGACTTGGCTTCAAGTATCCGGCAGGGCAGGAAGAACTTTTCGGCCATCTCCTGAAACCACTGCTTGCGCAGGTTGGACGGCGTGATTATCAGAATTCGCCGCTTGCGCTCCGCCCACTTTTGCGAAAGCACCAGGCCCGCCTCGATGGTCTTGCCCAGGCCCACTTCGTCCGCCAGCAGCGCCCCCTTGGAGAGCGGCGAGTTGAAGGCGAACAGCGCCGCATCGACCTGATGCGGGTTGAGGTCAACCTGCGCATCGACCAGCGCGCCGGCCAGCTTCTCTACACTGTCGGGCGGGCAGCGACGGGTCAGTTCATGGGCGAAGTATTTGGCGTGGTAGTCGGTGAGGTTCATCGAGGCGCCCGCCCTTTGGCCACTGGCTTAAAGGGCGGGGTGCGGACGGAAAGGGTTTCGCTCTTGTGGCGCGGCATGGCTTATAAGCCTTTGTTTCTGATAAGTCAATGTACTGCCTTTAGTGGATTCTGGGCAATGGCAGTGCGCGACAGAAAAAAACAGCGCCTACTTTTCCACGCCGGGTGCTTCGCCCTTTCGTTTGCGCCGCACCATGCCCCACAACCAGTCCGCATAGGCAGATAGCGCATACAGCGCAAAAACGCCGAACAGCACCCGCGGCGGGTCGGAAGAGATCAGGATAAAGACCAGAACGGTCAGCAGGATAAAGATGAAGGGCACGCTCTTGCGCAGGTTGATGTCCTTGCCGCTGTAATAGCGCAGATTGCTGACCATGGTCAGCCCGGCAAACAGCGTCACGCCCCACACCAGCCAGCGGATCTCGCTGCCGCTCACATGGTAGTCGTTCATGACCCACACCAGCCCGGCCAGCAGCGCAGCCGCAGCAGGGCTGGGCATGCCCTGAAAGAAGCGCTTGTCGGCCACCGCCTCCAGTTGGGTGTTGAAACGCGCCAGGCGCAACGCCGCGCCCGCACAGTAGACGAAGGCGGCGATCCAGCCCAGCTTGCCCATGTCCTTGAGCGCCCATACATAGACGACAAGGGCGGGCGCCACACCAAAAGAGACCATGTCGGAAAGGGAGTCGTATTCCGCGCCGAATGCGCTCTGGGTATGGGTGAGACGTGCGACCCGGCCATCCAGGCCATCCATCACCATGGCGATGAAGATGGCCACCGCAGACTGTTCAAAACGCCCGTTCATGGCCTGGACTATGGCATAGAAGCCCGCGAACAGCGCCGCGGTGGTAAACAAGTTGGGCAGCAGGTAAATGCCCCGGCGCCTCAGCCGGTTGTCCAGCAAGGGCTTGTGACTGGCGAGATCGAAATCTTCTTCATTCATGGCACAAACTCAGCCCGTATTGAGCGGGCACTCGGCCAGCACCGTTTCACCGGCTCGCACCTTGTCGCCGATGGCGACCCGGATCTGCGCCGGCAAGGGCAGATACACGTCGAGGCGCGAGCCGAAGCGGATGAAGCCGTAGCGCTGACCGCGCTCCAGCCAGTCTCCCGGCTTGGTGTAGCACAGGATGCGGCGGGCAATCAGCCCCGCCACCTGCACGCAGGTCACATCCCAGCCGCCCTCGGTGCGTATCCATAACGCGTTGCGCTCGTTTTCCGTCGAGGCCTTGTCGAAGTCGGCATTGATGAATTTTCCCGGGGTGTACCAGATCTCCTCCACCACCCCATCCACCGGGCTGCGGTTGGAGTGAACGTTGAACACGTTCATGAAGATGCTGACCTTTTGCGCCTCACGGTTGAGGTAGGGGTCCTGGGTACGCTCGACCGCAATCACCCGCCCATCCGCCGGCGCAATCACCTGGTTCGGACGTTCCGGCGCCTGCCGCGGCGGATCGCGGAAAAACTGCAGCACGAACAGGCTGATGACCCACAAAGGCAGCGCCCACAGCCAGCCGGCAAGAAACGTCGCCGCCAGGGAAACCGCGGCGGCAACGGCCAGGAAAGGCCAGCCCTCGCGGGCGATAATCGGATGAGGATATGTCTTCAATTTGGGCGGAGCCACACCTATGCACATAAGGGTAATGAGTGATGGGCGATGGGTAATGGGACTGGGGGGTCGCCCCATCACCCATTACCGCTTACCCATTGCTAGTTTTTGGACTGATCAACCAGCTTGTTCTTGGCGATCCACGGCATCATGGAACGCAGCTTGGCGCCCACCACCTCGATCTGGTGCTCGGCGTTGAGGCGGCGGCGTGCGGTCATTTCCGGATAATTGGTGCTGCCTTCCAGAATGAAGCGCTTGGCGTAGTTGCCGTTCTGGATATTCTCCAGCGCCTCTTTCATGGCCCAGCGCGACTCATCATTGATCACCTTCGGACCGGTGACGTATTCGCCGTACTCGGCATTGTTGGAAATGGAATAGTTCATGTTGGCGATGCCGCCCTCGTACATCAGGTCGACGATCAGCTTGAGTTCATGCAGGCACTCGAAATAGGCCATTTCAGGCGCATAACCGGCATCGGTCAGGGTTTCAAAGCCGGCCTTGACCAGCTCGACGCAGCCGCCGCACAGCACGGCCTGCTCGCCGAACAGGTCGGTTTCGGTTTCCTCGCGGAAGTTGGTTTCGATCACGCCGCCCTTGGTGCCGCCGTTGGCCGCCGCATAGGAAAGCGCGACCTCCTTGGCTTTCTTGGAAACGTCCCGGTAAACGGCGATCAGGGAAGGCACGCCGCCACCCTTGAGGTATTCCGAGCGAACCGTGTGGCCGGGCCCCTTGGGTGCGACCATGATCACGTCCAGATCGGCGCGCGGCGTGATCTGATTGTAGTGAATGTTGAAGCCGTGGGCAAACACCAGGGTGCCGCCTTTCTTGATGTTGGGCTCGATCTCGCCGTAGTACACGGCAGGCTGCTGCTCGTCCGGCACCAGTATCATCACCACGTCGGCGCCTTTCACTGCCTCCGCCACTTCCTTCACGGTCTGCCCGGCCTTCTTGGCCTTGTCCCAGGAGGCGCCGCCCTTGCGCAGGCCGACTGTCACCTTGACGCCGGAATCCTTCAGGTTGGCGGCATGGGCATGGCCCTGCGAGCCGTAACCGACGATGGTGACCTTTTTGCCCTTGATGATGGAAAGGTCTGCGTCCTTGTCGTAATAAACTTTCATGTTTTCGTTTCCTTAATAAATATAAATAACCGCAGAGATGCGGAGGCGCAGAGGCGAGAGAAAATCGGGAGTTTTCCCCAGCGCCTCTGCGCCTCCGCGGTTCAAACTAAAATTCAAAGTTTCAGTATTCTATCACCACGGCCGATGCCGGAAGCACCGGTGCGCACCGTTTCCAGGATGGCGCCCTTGTCCAACGCCTCGAGGAAGGCATCCAGCTTGTAGCCGGCGCCGGTCAGCTCAATCGTGTAGGTCTTGTCGGTGACATCGACGATGCGGCCGCGGAAGATATCCGACATGCGCTTCATCTCCTCGCGCCATTCGCCCTCGGCACGGACCTTGACCAGCATCAGTTCGCGCTCGATATGGCCCGCCTCGGACAGGTCCACCACCTTGACCACGTCGATCAGCTTGTTGAGCTGCTTGGTGATCTGCTCGATCACGTCATCCGAGCCGCGCGTCACGATGGTCATGCGCGACAGGGTTTCATCCTCGGTCGGCGCCACCGTCAGCGACTCGATGTTGTAGCCGCGCGCCGAAAACAGCCCGGCGACACGGGACAGAGCACCCGCCTCGTTTTCCATCAATAAAGAAATTATGTGCCGCATTGTTTTATACCAATATCATTTCACTCAACCCCTTGCCGGCAGGGATCATGGGATAGACGTTCTCCGCCTGGTCGGTGATGAAGTTCATGAACACCAAGCGCTCCTTCATGGCAAAGGCCTCTTGCAGCGCGCCCTCGACATCCTCCGGCTTCTCGATCTTCATGCCGACATGGCCGTAGCTTTCGGCCAGTTTGGCGAAGTCCGGCAATGCATCCATGTAGGATTCGGCATACCGGTTGCCGTAGAAGAATTCCTGCCACTGCCGCACCATGCCGAGGTAGCGGTTGTTGAGCAGGATGATCTTGAGCGGCAGGTTGAACTGCTTGCAGGTGGACAACTCCTGGATGTTCATCTGGATGCTGCCCTCGCCGGTAATGCAGGCCACCGTCGCCTCGGGGTGGGCAAACTGCACCCCCATCGCCGCCGGCATGCCGAAACCCATGGTGCCCAGGCCGCCGGAATTGATCCAGTGACGCGGCTGGTCGAATTTGTAGTACTGTGCCGCCCACATCTGGTGCTGCCCGACGTCGGAGGTCACATAGGCTTCGCCGCGAGTAACCTCGTACATCTTTTCGATCACGTACTGGGGTTTGATCAGGCTGCTGTCGCGGTCGTATTTCAAGCAGTCGCGCGCGCGCCACAGCTCTATCTGCGTCCACCAGGTCTTGAGCGCCGGCTGGTCGGGCTTTTCCTTGCTGGCCTGGATCAGTTTGATCATCTCCGCCAGCACGTCCTTGACGTTGCCGACTATCGGCACGTCCACCTTGACCCGCTTCGCAATCGAGGTGGGATCGATGTCAATGTGGATGATGCGCCTGCCGTCCTGGAAGAAATGTTCCGGGTTGCCGATGACGCGATCGTCGAAACGGGCGCCGATGGCGATCAACACGTCGCAATGCTGCATCGCCATATTGGCTTCGTAAGTGCCGTGCATGCCCAGCATGCCGGTGAACAGCGGGTCGGTGGCGGGATAACCGCCCAGCCCCATCAACGTGCTGGTGCAGGGGAAACCGAGCAGCCGCGCGAACTGGGTCAACTCCTCCGACGCATTGCTTAAAACCACGCCGCCGCCGGTGTAGAGCATCGGCCGCCTGGCTTCCAGGATCATCTGTACCGCGCGCTTGACCTGTCCCGGATGACCCTTGATCACGGGGTTATAGGAGCGCATCGACACCTTCTTGGGATAGACGAACTCGGTTTTGTGCTGCGTCACATCCTTCGGGATGTCCACCACCACCGGGCCGGGCCGGCCGGTGGAAGCGAGATAGAAGGCTTTTTTGATGGTTACTGCGACATCCTTGACATCCTTCACCAGGAAATTGTGCTTCACGCAGGGGCGGGTGATGCCGACCATATCCACTTCCTGAAAGGCATCCATGCCGATCGCCGCCGTCGGCACCTGGCCGGAAATCACCACCAGCGGGATCGAATCCATATAGGCCGTGGCGATGCCGGTCACGGCATTGGTCGCACCCGGCCCGGAAGTCACCAGCGCCACGCCGGTCCGGCCGCTGGCGCGCGCATAGCCGTCGGCGGCATGCACTGCGGCCTGCTCGTGCCTGACCAGGACATGCTTGAACTTGTTCTGCTTGAAAACCTCGTCGTATATATTCAGCACCGCCCCGCCGGGATAGCCGAACACGAACTCGACCCCTTCTTCAGCCAGACAGCGCACAACGATTTCTGCGCCCGTTAGTTCCATATATACAGCCTTAAATAATCATTCTGGGGAAAACCTGAAACACTAATGGTTGCCGCCGACTTGGTCAAGTGCGGTATTTTGCCATTAAAGGGACCGAGCCACCAAGAACACTCCGCTTTTTTTTCTTTATTTGATAAGATGCCGACAAGTACTTTACCCAGGAACTCTCCCGCTGGCCTCCTATCAGGAACTTTCCATTTTCCTTGCCGAAATCGAGCGACGCGCTTACAAACAGGCGCTGTTCGCCGTGCACGATGAACACGGCGCGCTGGATATCGTGCAGGACGCCATGCTGAAGCTCTCGGAGAAGTATCCGGAAAAGCCCGTCGAGGAATATCCGATGCTGTTCCAGCGCATTCTGCAAAACACCATCCGCGACTACTACCGGCGGTTTAAAGTGCGCTCGACGTGGACAACCCTGCTGTCGTCCCTGACCCCCCATCAGGAGGAAGAATACGACCCTCTGGAAACTTTGGAAGTCGCGGATGACTCTAATAAATTCAATGGGCCGGCAGAAACCCTGGAACGATCGCAAGTCGTTAAATTGATTGAACAGGCGCTGGAAAGTTTGCCGGCACGTCAACGGGAAGCCTTCCTGCTGCGTTATTGGGAAGAACTGGATGTTTCTCAAACCGCTGCCGCTATGGGTTGCTCCGAAGGCAGCGTCAAGACGCATTGCTCCCGGGCCACCCATGCAGTGGCGGCCTTCTTGAAGTCGAAAGGAATTGAGCCATGAACGAACGCGATCTGGCAAAAAAAATCGTACAGCATCTCGATTATGGCACGGCCAATCTGGACGTCCGCCTGCAGTATCGCCTGCAAGCGGCGCGGCAGCACGCCCTGGAAGCCTATGCCAAGCCCCACCACAGCTTCAGCCTCGCATGGGGCGGACATGGCGGCAAAGGGGGTCACAGCGGCACTCATTCGCCATTCCGCGCCTGGGTGCCGCTGGTGGCACTGGTGTTGGGGCTGATTTTCGTCACTTATTGGCAAACCACCCAACAGATGAATGACGTGTCGGAAATCGACGCCCACCTGCTGGCCGGGGAGCTGCCGATCCACGCCCTCATTGATACCGGATTCGATACATGGCTAAAAGGCTCTTCGCAGGAATAACGCTCGCCCTCTGCCTCCTGGCACAAGGCATCGCCATGGCGGCCCAGGAGGCCAGGCAACCCACATGGGCCGAACTCTCGTTCGAGCAGAAGCAGATCCTGGCGCCGGTATCCGGCGAATGGGACGAGATGCCCGCAATCCAGCGCAAACGGCTATTGGGCGTGGCAAAGCGCTACCCCGGCATGAAGGCCGATCAGCAACAACGCATTCAAACCCGCCTGAAGGACTGGAGCAAGCTGACCCCGGAAGAGCGCGCTCTCGCCCGGAAGCAATATAAAAAACTGAAGGAATTGCCGCCGGAAAAGCGCAAGGAAGTCCGTAAGAAGTGGCAAGAGTACCAGCAACTTCCGGAGGAAAGAAAGGCGCAACTCAAAAAGGCTGCACCCGCAAAAGCTGCGCCTCTGTCCACCCCCGAAGCCCTCAAGACAGCCCAGGAACCGGCAACGAGCCGGGCATTGATAACCCCCGAGCAACGCCCCGGAGCTGATGCGGCCAGGCCCGCGGCAAACTGACGAACATGGCGGCCGCGCCAACCCGAATGATGGGCGTCGCGACCGCCGAGTCCGTTCCCTCTTTACCTACTACCTCTCCCCGAGAGGGGGAGTGATGAGGCATCGGCTCGCGACATTCACGTTAGCAGCCGCGCCGCCCGCATGACGCTTTCCGCCGGCACGCCAGGCATACCACGCCGCCTGGCCAGCATGCTCTACGAGGCGCTGCTGCTGGCAGCGGTTCTATTCCTTGCCGGCTTCATCTTCATCGCCGTTTTCCACCCCCCGCTGTCACCCGTTCTCCACACCATTTTTCAGCTTTACCTGCTGCTGGCAACAGCCATCTATTTCATCTGGCTCTGGCGGCACGGCGGACAAACCCTGCCGATGAAAACATGGCGCCTGCGCCTCGTTGGGGCGGGAAACCAGCCTGTCACGCTTAAACAGGCCTGCCTGCGTTTTGCTTGCGCCGTGATCGGCATCCCGCTGGTTTTCGGCATCCTGTGGGCGCTATTCGATCGCGATCGCCAGTTCTGGCATGACCGCATGGCGGGCACGAAAATAGTGCTCAGCACTATCTTTTCTCCACCCGCCACATCATCGCCATTGCGGCGCCGAGGAAGGCCAGCGTCGGGAAAATGGCGCTGAACATCGGCGGCCAGTCGTTCAACAGCCCGAGATGGGAAAACAGCCGGTTCAGCAGATGAAACGCAAGGCCCAGCATGATGCCGGTAAAGATTTTCGCGCTCACCCCCCCCGAACGTCCCTGATAGAAGGCAAACGGCAACGCCAGCATGATCATCACCAAAGACGCGAAGGGATAGGCCAGCTTGGACCACAAGGCGATCTCGTAGCGCGTGGTCTTCTGCTTGTTTTCGCGCAGATGCTGGACATAAAAATAAAGATTCCAGGCCGACATCTGTTCCGGCACCACCAGCAGGACATTGAGGATATCCGGCGTCAGCACCGAATACCAGTAGGCCAACGGAACAGAGCTGACAACCGTTCTGCCCGGCTCGAAGCGGGTCTGCGCCACATCGGTCAGGCGCCAGCGGTTCTCGGCCACATGCTCTCCACGCTTGGCGTAGCTGACGGTAAGGAGCCGGAAATCGGGGTCGAATTCGTAAATTTTCACCCCCTTCATGGTTGCATCCGGCAACACCTCCTCGACATTGACGAAATTCCCCGCATCCTTCACCCACAGCCCGGAGCGGAATTCCTGCGCCACCACCGAACTGGTCGCCTTCAAGCGCAATTGCTGGGCCGCGCGCCCGCTGAGCGGGGCAATGAATTCGCCGAAAATGAAGGTCAATATCACGAACAGCAATCCCGCCTTCGCCAGCGACAAGGCGATGCGCGGTGTGGACAGCCCCGACACGCGCATCACGGTGAGCTCGGAATGAGCGGTCAACTGCGCCAGGGCAAACAGGGAACCGATCAGGGCCGCGACCGGAAACAACTCATAAACATGGCCCGGCAGGGAGAGCAGCACATAGCCAAAAATCTTCACCAGCCTGTAATCGCCCTTGCCCAGGTCGCCCAACTCGTGAATCAGATCGAAAAAGGCGAACAGCATGAGCAGCGCGGCAAACACCAGC
Source organism: Pseudomonadota bacterium (assembly GCA_021801705.1). GTDB lineage: Bacteria > Pseudomonadota > Gammaproteobacteria > Burkholderiales > Sulfuricellaceae > Sulfuricella. The sequence continues at coordinate 23,021 of JAJYXP010000045.1, read as the reverse complement.
AGCGTGGCTGTATAAACCTCGTGCGCCAGATAGCGGCCGAGGATTCTCATACCCGTCCTCCGCGCAGCCGCGACATTCCATTCCTGACCCACATGATCCAGAATGGCGCCAAAACAACCCGGCGGTAGAACAACAGCAGCAGCACCCCCGCCATCACGCCATGCACCAGCCACAGACCGATATGGGGCGACAATTTACCCTGCGCCACCCAGGCCTGGGTAATACTGAGAAAATTGCTGTAAACCATGTAAAGCAGTAAAGCCAAAATCAAGTTGACCGAACGCCCCGCCCTGGGGTTCACGAAACTCAAGGGGATCGCCAGCAAGGCAAGGATGAAGGCGCTGACCGGGAGGCCCAAACGCCAGAGCAACTCGCCCATGCCGGCAGGCGTAGGGTGTTGCAACAGCGCCAGGGTGGACAGAGACTTCTGCGTCGGCGCGATCAAACCGGCCTCATAGGGTTGAATCCGGATGGTATAGCGCTCAAAGACCATAATCCTGTAATCCGGCGAACCGCCAATTCCTTCATAGCGCCGGCCATTGAGCAGCACCAGATAGCGGTCACCCTTGTCGGAAACGGTCTGGTAGCCGTGCTGAGCCACCAGGAGACCGAGTTTCTGATGCTGGACGGCGCGCATGAAAATATTGCTTACCGTGTTTTTTTCGCCGGCAAAACTTTCCACGAAATACACCCGGTCGGCGTGCCTGGATTCCTTGAACACCCCCGGAGCCACGGCCGTCACGTCGTCGCGGGACTCCATCTGGAGCCGGTATTCGTCGCTTTTTCTCACCGCCCAGGGGGAAACGATCAGGCTTAAAAACGCGATACCGAGCACCACTGGCCCAACGAAAACGATCACCGGGCGCACCCAGGCCACAACGCTCAGCCCGGCAGTAAACCACACCACCATTTCGCTGTCCCGGTAACAGCGGGTCAATGTCATCAAAACGGCAATAAATACCGTCAGGGACAGCAAAACCGGCAAATAATTAATAATGCTGAAACCGAGAAAAGCAAGCACCGCCTCGTTTGCCAATGCACCGCTGGCCGCCTGCCCGAGATAACGGATCAGCATCGTGGTCAGGGTGATCATCAACAGCACCGAGAAAACCAGCAGCGAATTAGCGGCCATCTCGCGCAGCAGGGCGCGGCGGAAAATCATAGGAGCCTATCTCAGTCGATATCGTCCACGCGCCGGCGGCGATTTGGCTGCAGGGCGCGACGCGGGACGCGCCGCTGTGTCATTCACAGCAAGCGGCCCGCAACAAAGCCATGCGGCCAAATCGCCACCGGCCCGAAGGGTTGCTGCCAGAATGGCGCGTGCGCGGCGTCGTTTGTCGCTTATTTGGAATAACCAAACTGCTCTCCTCTCTCCTTGCTCACGCGCCATTCTGGCGGCAACGCGTGGACGATATCGACTGAGATAGGCTCCAATTTCTTTGACTTTTAAGCAGCAGTCTGTAAATAATTCAGGATTAGTCAGTTTTAATGAAGAAACCCCGAATCCAGCAAGGAGCACAAAGTGGAATTTAGCATAAAAAACGGCAGCCCGGAAAAACAGCGCTCCGCCTGCGTCGTGGTCGGCGTGTTCGAGCCGCGCAAGCTTTCCCTGGACGGCGAGGTGATCGATCAGGTTTCCAACCACTATCTGGGCGACATTATCCGCCGCGGCGACATGGATGGGAAGCCCGGCACCACCCTGCTGCTGCACAATGTCCCCAACACCCTGTGCGACCGGGTATTGCTGGTCGGCCTGGGCAAGGAGCGCGAATTCAAGGACAAGGAATACCGCGATGCAGTGCGAGCCGCGATCAAGACCCTGAACGAAACCGGTTCGCTCGAAGCCTCGATTTATCTCACCGAACTCCCGGTCAGGCGGCGCGATACGGCGTGGAAAGTCGAGCAAACCGTGCTGATGGCGATGGAAGGGGTGTACCGCTTCGACCGCCTGAAAAGCAAGCAGGAAGAAGCGCGCCGCCCGCTGCGCCGGCTTGTCCTCAACGTGCCGCGCCGCAACGAACTCGGCATCGGGGAAGAAGCTGCCAAACGGGGCCAGGCGATCGCCGAGGGGATGAATCTGGCCAAGGATCTTGGCAACCTGCCGGGCAACATCTGCACCCCCGGCTATCTCGCCCAACAAGCTCAAGAGCTGGCCAAAACCTGCAAGCTCAAGCTGGAAGTGCTGGAACAGAAGGACATGGAAGCGCTCAAAATGGGGGCGCTGCTTTCCGTGGCGCGCGGCAGCCGCCAGCCGCCCAAGCTGATCGTGCTGCAATACATGGGCGATAAAAAGAAAAAACCGGTTGTACTGGTGGGCAAGGGCGTCACCTTCGATGCCGGCGGCATATCCCTCAAGCCCGCCGGCGAAATGGACGAAATGAAATACGACATGAGCGGTGCCGCCAGCGTACTCGGCACTTTCCTGGCCGTGGCGAAGCTCAAGCTGCCGATCAACCTGGTGGGCATTATCCCGGCCACGGAGAACCTGCCCGACGGCAACGCCAACAAGCCCGGCGACGTCGTGACCAGCATGTCCGGACAGACCATAGAAGTGCTCAACACCGATGCCGAAGGCCGTCTCATCCTGTGCGACGCGCTGACCTACGCCGAACGCTTCGAACCGGAGACGGTGGTGGACATTGCCACCCTCACCGGCGCCTGCCTCATCGCCCTGGGCAACCACGCCTCCGGCCTGTTCAGCAACCACGACGCCCTCGCCCGCGAGCTGCTCCATGCCGGCGAATACACGGTAGACCGCGCCTGGCACATGCCGCTGTGGGACGACTACCAGGAGCAACTGAAAAGCAATTTCGCCGACATGGCCAACATCGGGGGCCGCCCCGCCGGTTCGATCACGGCAGCCTGCTTCCTGTCCCGGTTCACGAAAAAATACGACTGGGCACACCTGGACATCGCCGGCACCGCCTGGAAATCGGGCAAGGAAAAAGGCTCGACCGGGCGCCCTGTGCCGCTGCTGGTACATTTTTTGATTAATAAATGTAGGGTGGGTTAGCGCAGCAATTTCCCCTCTCCCCAACCCTCTCCCGCAAGCGGGAGAGGGAGCAATGGTAAAAGGCGCTTGTTTTGATATGACCCAAATCGACTTCTATACCCACACGCCCGACAAATACCACACCGCCTGCGTGCTTTGCGCCAAGGCGGTGGCGCGGGGGATGCGGGTCATGGTCTACACGCCCGACGCCGAAACGACGGAAAAAATGGATCGGCTCCTGTGGAGCACGCCCGCCATCGGCTTTATTCCCCACTGCCGCGGCGCAGACCGTCTTGCATCGGTCACGCCGGTCATCGTCGACCACCACGCCGAGCCGCTGGCACACGACGAAATCCTGCTCAACCTCCACCCCGAACACCCCATGTTCTTCAGCCGCTTCCATCGGCTGATCGAGATCGTCAGCCAGGACGAGGCCGACCGCGCCACGGCACGCGAGCGTTTCCGCTTCTACCGCGACCGGGGCTACGAAATCAATTCCCACGATATCGGACACAAGGCCAGGTAAATGGAACCAGTTAGCGGCGAACCCGACGTACTCGGGAAAATGGATGCCCTGCTAACCCGGCACCTCATCGGTACGCCTGTGCAACAGGATCCCGCATCGGCCCGGCAACAGGCCGACCGCGCGACGATCCCCGTCCTGACCGAGATTATCGCCGAGCCGGACACGATTCCTGTACTCACGGATGCAATAGCCTCTCCCCACCGGGAACCGCCCGCGCAAGCCAGTGACGCCGGAACGGACAATGACGGAAAGAACGCGCCCGATATCGAACCGCCACCGGCCAGCCTATCCACCACGGGAAATCCGGCCGCAAATAGCGCCCATGGCGAAGAAAACCTGCGCCGGATAGAGGAATTCATGGTGCAGCAATTGGAAAATCGCATTGCACTGGAATTCACCGCCACCCTGGACCGCGCCCTGAACGAACTGCTCGGCCATACACGCGAGCATATTCGCCATGCCGTGCGTGAGGCACTGAAACAAAGGCCTGCCGCCCCACCCACGGATACAGGCAATGACCCACAACAGGACTGACCGCAAAAACAGGTATAATCGCCGGTTTTCCGCTTACGCCACGCCCAACCATGGAACTCGCCAAAAGTTTTGAACCCGCCGCCATCGAGGCGCACTGGTACCCGATCTGGGAATCCCGCGGCTATTTCAAGCCTGTCCTGAGCAAGGTCGAAGGGGCCGCCACTGAGCCCAACAAGCCCGCCTACTGCATCATGTTGCCGCCGCCCAACGTCACCGGCACGCTGCACATGGGTCACGCCTTCCAGGACACCCTGATGGACACCCTGGTCCGCTACCACCGGATGAAGGGCGAAAACACCCTGTGGCAGCCGGGCACCGACCATGCCGGCATCGCCACCCAGATCGTGGTGGAACGCCAGCTCGACCAGAAAGGCATATCGCGCCACGATCTCGGCCGGGAAGAGTTCCTCAGGCGGGTATGGGCGTGGAAGGAAGAATCCGGCTCCACCATCACGCGCCAGATGCGCCGGCTGGGTGCCTCCTGCGACTGGTCGCGCGAACGTTTCACCATGGACGAAGGCCTGTCGAAAGCGGTCACCGAAGTATTCGTCACCCTCTACAGGCAGGGTCTGATCTATCGCGGCAAGCGCCTGGTGAACTGGGACCCGGTATTGCTGACCGCCGTATCCGACCTGGAAGTCGTCTCCGAGGAAGAGGACGGTTTCATGTGGCACATCCGCTATCCGGTCGAGGGCAGCACCGAATCCCTGGTCGTCGCCACCACCCGCCCGGAAACCATGCTGGGCGACATGGCGGTAGCCGTCCACCCCGACGACGAACGCTACCGGCACCTGGTCGGCAAGCACGTGCGCCTGCCGCTGTGCCAGCGCAGCATCCCGATTATCGCCGACGACTATGTGGACAAGGAATTCGGCACCGGCTGCGTCAAGATCACCCCGGCGCACGACTTCAACGACTACCAGGTCGGCCTGCGCCATCGCCTGGAGCCGCTGAGCATTTTCACCCTGGACGCCAGGATCAACGACCTGGCGCCTTCCGAGTACCAGGGCATGGAACGCTACGAGGCGCGCAAAAAGATCGTCGCCGACCTCGAAGCCGAGGGCTTGCTGGTCGAGACCAAGCCGCACAAACTGATGGTGCCGCGCGGCGACCGCACCCACACTGTCATCGAGCCCATGCTCACCGACCAGTGGTATGTGGCCATGGAAGGCCTCGCCAAACGGGGCCTGGAAGTGGTCGCGCAGGGCGAGGTCAAATTCGTGCCGGACAACTGGACCCATGTCTACAACCAGTGGCTGGAGAACATCCAGGACTGGTGCATTTCGCGCCAACTGTGGTGGGGCCACCGCATCCCTGCGTGGTACGACGAGGAGGGCAATTTCTACGTCGCCCACAACCTGGAAGAAGCGCAGAAACAGGCCGGGACTGGCAAAAACCTCAGCCAGGACGAGGATGTGCTCGACACCTGGTTCTCCTCCGCGCTGTGGCCGTTCTCCACCCTGGGCTGGCCGGACAAGACACCGGAGCTCGCCGCCTTCCTGCCCTCCAGCGTGCTGGTCACCGGCTTCGACATCATCTTCTTCTGGGTCGCCCGCATGATCATGATGTCGGAGCATTTCACCGGCCAGGTGCCGTTCCGGGAAGTGTATGTCCACGGACTGGTGCGCGACATGCACGGCAACAAGATGAGCAAGTCCAAGGGCAACGTGATCGACCCGATCGACCTGATCGACGGCATAGCCCTGGAGGCGCTGGTGGCAAAGCGCCAGACCGGCCTGATGAACCCGAAGCAGGCGGAGTCCATCGCCAGGCAGACGCGCAAGGATTTCCCGGACGGCTTTCCCGCCTTCGGCACCGACGCCATCCGCTTCACCTTCGCCAGCCTCGCCAGCCATGGCCGCGACATCAAGTTCGACCTGCAGCGCTGCGACGGCTACCGCAATTTCTGCAACAAGCTGTGGAATGCCACCCGCTTCGTGCTGATGAACACCGAAGGCAAGGACTGCGGACAGGATGAAAGCCTGCCCCTCGAATTCTCCGCGGCCGACAAGTGGATCATCGGCCGTCTGCAGCAGGCCGAAAAGGAAGTGTGCGACGGATTCGACAGCTACCGCTTCGACATGGCGGCACGGGCCGTCTACGAATTCGTCTGGGACGAATATTGCGACTGGTATGTGGAACTGGCCAAGGTTCAACTCAATGCGCCACTTGTAGGTCGGGCTTCAGCCCGACAAGTCGGCATGAATGCCGACCTACAGCAGGAGGAGGCCTTGTTGGAAGCCCGGCAGCGCGCCACCCGCCGCACTTTGGTACGGGTACTGGAGGCCACGCTGCGGCTCGCACACCCCATCATCCCCTTCATCACCGAGGAATTGTGGCAGAAAGTCGCCCCGCTGGCGGGAAAAAACGGTGACAGCATCATGCTCCAGGCTTATCCGGTTGCAGATGCGGGCCGTGTGGACGAAGCCGCCGCCGGCACGGTCGGCATGCTCAAGGAAATCGTCAACGCCTGCCGCACCTTGCGCGGCGAAATGAACCTCTCCCCGGCATTGAAGGTACCGCTGATCGCACTCGGCGACATTTCCGCCCTGGCACCTTACATACAGGCCCTGGCAAAAATCTCCGACGTCACTATCGCGCAGGGCGAACTGCCCGCCGCCGATGCGCCCGTGGCAGTCGTAGGCGAAATCCGCCTGATGCTCAAGATCGAAGTGGACAAGGAAGCGGAACAGGCGCGCCTGGCGAAAGAAATCGCCCGGCTGGAGGGGGAAATGGCAAAAGCCCGGACCAAGCTCGCCAATGAGAGCTTCGTCGCCCGCGCCCCCGCTGCCGTGGTGGAACAGGAAAAGGAACGGCTGGCAAACTTCGGTGCGATGGTAGAAAAAATGCGGGCGCAACTGAACAAGCTGAAATAATCCGACAAAAAGCTCAAAAAAAAGCTTTTGAACCGCTGAGGACGCAGAGGGCACGGAGGAAAAAATCAGGCAATTTTGGGTTATGGTAACTCAGCCCCCGGTTGCTAACGTATGCACACATCTCAAGTGCCCCGTCATGCCCGCGTAGGCGGGCATCCAGGCACACGGCAGAATTGCCCGCCAATGCTGGATTCCCGCCTTCGCGCCCGCATCGATGAGCGCCTCTTCCGTCCGGATGGCGGGAAGCGGCTATCAGGCTCAAGGAAGTGGCCGGATTGGCCTGACACCAGCTCACCTCGGTTGTTAATCGCGCTGCATAGACCTGTTCCCGATGGGTTTTGCGGTCCATGACAAATCCTCTTCAGATAAAAAAACCCCGCCGCAGCGGGGTTGAGTTCTTTTTGCTCTTGTTTGTTGGAGTTATTATCCTAGAAACCGCGGTTGGACGGGGTGGAGTGTGCGATTTTTGGGGCGTAGGGCAAGGCGCAACGACGCGGAATGGTTACTCCATTCCAAGGAGTTGCAACGCCGCCATGCGCCGCAAAAATCGTGCAACCCACCCCGTAGCGGCCTCACCCAGCGGTTTAAGCCGTCCCCGCCATGGAGGCCGCTAAAGCGGCTCTCCTCGGCGAGAAAACGGGTGAACCCATAACTTACGAAGAAATTTAATATAATCATTGCATTGTAGAGTCTAGCGAAGCGGTCAACTGCGGTTTCTAGGATTATACCTTGCCGCCCGCGGCCGCCACCAGCGCCTTGCGGATCGCCTCGGGGGAATCCATGATCTTCATGAAGCTGTTCTCGCCCATCATGCTCAGGTCAGGGAAGTTGATCGCGATGCGGAAGCGGGCGTACAGGGCGATCACCTTGTTGTCCGTGACCAGCATTTCATAGGGCAGGTGCGCTGTGGACCTGGGATCCTTGAAGTCGATCACGCCCATGACAAATTTGTCTTCCATGTACTTGTCCGCGCCGCCTTTCAGCGCCACGCCAAACACGGTTTCCTTCTTGCCCGGCAGATCGACGCGGAAGACCTTGCTCACCCCGCCCTTGCCGGCGGCCAGATTGGCCTCGACCGCTTTCACCGCCTCCTCGTGGCTGCCGTATTCGGCCAGCACGCTGGGCTCGTCGAAATATTCCATGCCGATGGTGTAATGGTATTTGCGCAGCTTCTTCTCGCTCAGCCCCTTGGCGCCGAACTCCCCAACCTTGCCCAGCGCCTTTTCCAGACTGGCTGCCACGCCCTTCAGGTCGCCCTTCATACGGTAGGCATTCGCCATGTAAACCGGATTGGTGTAGGAAACTTCCACCTCGTTCTTCACCTTGGTGACCCCAACCCGCTGCACCGCGCCGAATCCGCCGTGCTCGGATTTGGCGGCGTTGCTCTTGAGCTCGTCACTGGTCACCACCAGTATCGTGGCATCCGGGTAAGGGGTATAGGTGCCGACCACGGCAAAGCCGTTAGCCTGCAGCGCAATTTTGGCGGCATCGGCCTTTTCCGCTACCGTCCCGGCACTCTTGGATGCGAGCACGAAGGGCTTGAGCAAGCCGTCGTCCGCAGCCAGTGCGGTCCCCATGCCAAAGCCTAGAGTCAATGTTGCAAGAAGGAATTTCTTCAATACTGATTTCATTGCCGCCTCCAAATCATTTTAAACAAAAAGGGCTGGAAGTAATTTCTCACTTCCAGCCCAATTTTGCCTACTTCACAAAAATACTCTAGCTAACGGTCAGATTAGAACTTCATGCCGTAAGCGACACCCAGGGAGTTCTGGGACATCGTAAGGGTCTCTGTACCGCCCACACCGAGCAAGGACGTGACCGAGGTGCCGGTAAGCGATTTATTGAACGCATGCGCGTAAGAAAGCGTCAGATCGGCCTTGTTCTGCAATGTCCATGTGGCGCCTAAAGTCAGGTGCTGTTCGACCACCGCAGGGGCAAGGATGTTGAAGGTCACGCTGTCGATGTCGTCCCGGATCGGCATTTTGCCGTAATTGTAGCCGGCGCGCAGAACCAAGTCCGGCTGGTATTGATACTCGACCCCCAGTTTGTACACCGTCTGGTCACGCCACTTGAAGCCGGAACCATTCGTCGTCCCCAATTGAACTGTGCCCGGAGCCCACAAGCTGTTGGCCACCCCGTTGGCGATCGACTTCACATCCGAATAGTTGATCTGCTGGATGTCGAAAGCCAATGTCGTCTTGGGAGTCGCCTTGACGGCAATGCCAATATTGTAGTTTTCCGGAATATCGAAATCACCGCCCTCGGCAAACAGTCCCTTGTACTTGTCGAAAGCGCTCATGCGCATCCTGGAGGAATACGCTGCGCCCAGGGTGACGGTATCGGAAACCTTGCCCATCCACCCAATCCTGACCCCCCAGCCGGTTGAATTATCGTAGCCCCTGTTGGTCGTGTAGCCTTGGTTGCTGGTGAAAGTAAACGGCCCGCCACCCATGTTGAGGGTCTCGTCGAAAGCTTGCAGCCCGTCGACCTTAAAGCGCTGATAGCCGAACAGGGGGGAGATGCCGATGGAGTTATTGGCATTGACCTTGTAGGCGAAGGTCGGCGCAATGATGAGCTGCATCAGGTCCACACCGAGCTTGCCGCAGCCGAACAGCATGTTGGAAGGCTGCGCCGACGGAGTACCGGCACCGCAGGAAGGCGCAAAGGAAGTACCGCCACCACTTACAGCAGCGTTGTAGTCGGAGTTCATGCCGCCGTTGCCATAGACGGTCACGCCGGCGGACATGTTCGAACCCAGCATCCTGTTGTAGCCGAATTCCGGCACGAGGAAGTAGTTGCTGTCGCTGTCGACGCTGCCGTCATACTGGCCAGTGGGCGAAAACGGACCGTTACTCCCCTGACGGGACACAGATCTGTCCGGCATGAAAAGATCGACGCCGATATCCATGCGATCGCCCACCCACACCATGCTGGCCGGGTTGTTCGCGCCGCCGAAGGTGTCTTTCGTCATCGCGGTCGATGCACCACCCATCCCCTTGGCGGTCATGCCGTAGCCGTGGGAAAAATAACCGTTGGTTGCAGAAGCCATGCCCGGCATCGCCAGACCCGCAACTGCCAAAACCCCTGCCAGTGCCTTTAGTTTCATTTTTTGTACCCTCCGTTGAACAATGACAAATTCCCCAAATTCGGCTGGAATGGTTTCATTTACGTTGTTTGATATTCCAACCCCATCTTTCTCAAACCATGGTTCCGAATACTACACAAATGTACTATACGACCCAAATAATTTTTGTATTTTCAGTATATTAGTCATTTCTTATAAATTAATAAGATAAATTAAAACAATAAACTATTGGAGAACAATCCTGTTGTGTTTTTACAACAAAGCGCTTATTCAAAAGCTGTTTCCGCCGCTTCGCCCTTCATCTGAAGTTGAACGATTTCAATATCTCCCGGGTTCAACTCAAAAGGGAAGGACAAAATGTCTGCCGGCCTGCTGTCGCCATAAGGCCGGTTGCAGGCCGACACCTCCTCAGCCTCATTTCCCGGGCATCCTGAGGTGCGAAATGGCGATCCGGATTGAATGAGGCTTTCCAGCTCGCCTTGCGCCACACCAAAATCGACCACCCGCCCGGCGTCATCGAACTTCATGTCGCGAAGATCGCCGCCGGCATGGTCGATGAGGAAGCGGGCAAGCTGCACCCGCCGCCACTGCGCCTTGCCGCAGGCCGGCCAGTCTTCCATCAGCGAGCCGTGCTCGGGGAAGAAGGCGAACAGATGGCTGTGGCCCCCGCTATCCCTGATGCGCTGCACCACGCTCAAGAATTCGCGCTCCGTTTCACCCATGCCGCAAATCAGGTGCGCGCCGAATTTCTCCGGGCCGAAAATCTCCGCCGCCCATTCGATGGACTGCCAGTATTTATCCCAGCGGTGCGGGCTGTCCACGGTGCGCCCCCGGGTGCGCTCGAAAATTTCCGGCGTCACGGCATCCAGCGCCACGGTGAATATCTCCGCACCGGCCTGCCTGAGGCGCAGCAGATCATCGCGCTCCATGGTAGTGGGGTTGGAAAGAATGGATACCGGGATATGCGGCAGCGCCTCGACCCAGGACTGCAGCAGCGCGAGCGTGTCGCGGTTCGAATCGGGATGGCTGATCATGGAAATGCACATGCGCTGGAACCGCCCCTTGTCGCCGCCTGCCCGGATGCGTGCGATCACCTCCGGATAACGCAGCGCCGGCCAGTCAACGCGGATGAAGTTGCGGTCGGCATAATCCCGCGCTTCCTCGCGATGCCGCGCCAGGCCGCAATAGGCGCAGTTGGCGCGGCAGCCTTCGGGGTAGGTCAACAGCAGGTTGAGGCAGTGCGTGCAGTCGGTACGGTACATCCGGCCCGGCACCAGCCCCAGCGTGATCGCTGCCGCCGTGCTCATCTGGACGTATTCTGGGCAGCGCATGGCGGGCGTCTTGATGCGGTAGTCGGGAAGGTAGAAACTGGCGTCGTTCATCTCATTCGTCCTCGAAGCAAAAAACGGAACACACCACGAATGCCAAAAGTAGCCGCCTCTAGGCGACACAAATGTTCACGAATGAACACGAACAGTTTAAAGACAAGCATCATCTCACTAAACAGGTAAATTCAGAGTAGTAGTCAGTCATGTTGAATTTGCGTGATTTTCTTGTAGGGCCGAATTCATTCGGCCAAATGTGCGAATGAATTCGCACCTACAAAAACCGTACAGTCGTTTTAAGTTGACTGATAACTAGCCATGTGTGTCGCTGATTATTCGTGAACATTCGTGAACATTCGTGCAAATTCGTGGTTAATCATTTTTATAGGGTGAAGTATTCCGGAAAAGCGACCCAGCCGCGCCGGTGAATCCTGTCCTCACCTGCCGCCGGCGTCCGCCAATACTGCCCTAGCCAGGCCCGGCGCGCCGCTGCACGCTTGAGGCTGGCACCGAACTGGTCGCGGATATCCTCCTCGAAGGCAGCCAGGGCGTCTCCATCTTGCTGCAGCAGCCAGGCCGCCGCAGCCTGCCCGGCGCGCTCGCCGGATGCCACGGCGGCGGCGATGCCGGCTCCGGTGATCGGATGGGTCAGCCCGGCGGCATCGCCGACGAACAGCATGTTGCCCGCCACCAGATTCGGGCGCAGGCCCCCAACCGGGATCGCCCCGCCGGTGCGGCGCAGAATCGTTTCCCCGACCCGGCCTGCGCTCACCAGGCTGCGATGCAGCACGTCCAGCAATGCCTTGGGATCGGCGCCAAAACGCTTGTCCACGCCGACGCCGAGGTTGGCCACCCCGCCCTTGGGAAACAGCCAGGCGTAGCCACCGGGATATTCGGGCGACAGCCAGATTTCAGCATTTCCGCCAGCTTCGAACAGCGGCACGGTGTATTGCCGGGCATGCACCGTTTCCTGCGGCGGCAGGCCGAGTGACCTTGCCACGAAGGAGTGCGGCCCGTCGGCTGCGACCAGCAGCCGGTAATCAAAGCGTATCTCGCCCTGCGGCGTAACCGCGATAGCCGACGAACCCGCGCTATCCAGCCCGACCAGGCGGCTGTTCAAGTGCAGCTTGGCGCCGCTTTGCCCGGCCTGCCGCGCCAATGCTTGATCGAATGCGGCGCGATCCACCATCAGGCCGGCTGACCCGCTGCTTTCAAACTTTCCCGAAGGCAGGTGGCTGACCATACCCTGGATGCGCTGCTGCAGCACGCCCTCAGCCTGGGCATAGCGCGCCAGCGGCAGGGGGATGAATTCGGCGCACTGCACCGGCACGCCGATTTCCTTTTTTCGCTCCACCGCGGCCACGCGCAATCCGGCCTGCGCTGCCGCCAGCGCTGCCGAGCCACCGGCCGGGCCGAGGCCGACTATTAACGCGTCCACTTGCTGCCGGCTTTCCATCACTCGATCGCCTGCCGGATCACTGCTGCAAAGTCAGCGGGTGCGAGCAACAGCAACTCAGCCTGCCGCTGCGCAAAAAAGCCCTCCACCCTGGCTTCGATTTCGGCCAGCGGCACGTCGCGCAGAGCCGCTTCCAGATCGGCCACCGTACGCTTCGGGCAGACGAAAAAGTCGCCGCTGAACCACACCTGCTTGATACGCCGGGCACGCGCATCAAACGCCAGGCTCACCCGCAGCAGGCCGCCGGGAAATTTGCGCGACGCTTCCAGAATCGGCCTATCCGCTGCCGGGCGATTGATCAGGTTAACCCAATCCGGGCGGTCGATTTCGGCCAATGCACCCCGGTAGCGCGCCAGTTCCGCCGCAGTCAATTCGCCCGGCAGGATGGGAATATCGAACTCCTGCGCGAATGCCGCCATGAGCTGCTCCTTCACCACATCCAGCTCGGGCGCAAAGCCGAGCAGGTCGGCCAGGTTGGCGACCCGTTCCCGCGCCGAGGCGATCGACTTGCCGTCAAGCTTTTCGGCCGGAATGCGCAGCACGCGCAGCATTTTTTCGACGTCAAACCGCACCAGCAGCGTGCCCTGATACATCAGGGCGTTGCCCTCGAACGCGCCGCCGGTGCCGGAAATCTTTTTGCCATCGACTTCGATGTCGTTGCGCGGACGGTATTTTGCCGCTACGCCCAGGGCAGAAATCCCCCGCGCCGCCGCTTCGCAGATGCGGCAAGCAACCTGCGCCATGTCGGCGGAGCCGGCATCTTCCCTGCCCAGGTAGAGCTCCCAGCCGATCTGGGTCTCGTCGAAGTAAATCGCCCCGCCGCCGGTGATGCGGCGTTGTATCGCTACCCCGTTGGCGCGGCAGTAATCGAGGTCGAGCTCCTGCTCCGCGCTCTGGTGGTAGCCGAGCAGTGCGCTGGGGCGAAAGCGCAAAAAGCGCAGGGTGTTGGGAATTTCGCCTGCCTGGCGCGCTTCCAGCAGGGCGCGGTTAAGGGCGATATTTTCAGCCGCCGGCCTCAGGCCGGTATCGATGACGCGCCAGATTTTACCCATTGCCTGTTATTCACCCCGACCGCGAAACACCCCCTCTCCCCTTGTGGGAGAGGGTTGGGGAGAGGGGGGATATTCCCACGCGCCGCCCACCGCCATCGAGCAGCAAGCCGATGCAATGCGCGCGTTCCGGCCAAGCCGCGCCGCCAGCTCGACCATGCCGTCAGCAGGGTGAGCGATGCCATTCAAGCCGGCCATCACCGCATAGGCGTCGATTTCGGCCTTGGCCTGTCCTGCCGGGCGGGCGCAGCCCAGCAGCAGCGGGATATCCGGCAGTGCCTTGCGCGCATCGAGAAAGAATTGGCCGACCTCCAGGCTGCCCGGCACCGCGAAAGGTCGATGGGCCGGGGCGTAAAAAGGCATCGCCACCACCAGCACCAGCGCCGCCGGGGTATGGCGCCGAACCATTTCCAGCGCCTGCCGCTCGCCGAGAAGACGTCCATAGTGCAAGCCCAGCACGATATGCGGCACCACCTTGAGACGCGTCGCCACCAGGTTTTCCAGCGTGCGTTCGAAGTCGTCCACGCTGCGCTTCAGGTGGTAGACCTGGGTGATGGTTTCCTGCGCGCCGATCACGTCCATCATGGCCGCATCGATGCCGCTTTCCTCCATGCACTGCGCCGTGTCGCGGTCCGCCAGCGCGGTGTGCAGGGCAATCCTGAATTGGGGGAAGGCATCCTTGATGCGGCGGATCGTGGCATAGTAAGGATCGTACTCGACTTCGTTGCGGTGGTTGGACCCCCCACTCAGCAGCATGCCGCGCGCACCGCGCTCGATCTGCCGGATGGCGACATGCCACAAATCTGCCGGGCTACGCGCCGGGATCATGTTGTGAAGTATCTTGCCCTTGCAGTGGTCGCACTGCAACTTGCAATCCGGCCCGGTAATTGAAACCGCCGGCCACGCATTCTTGCCGCAGGCGCTGATTTCAGAGGTGGCGTAAGCTTTGAAGCTGGGCGTGTAGAAATCGATGCCGGCCGCCGGAGCAGCACTGCGCCGCTGCATTTCGCCCACCAGGGCGGCATCGAGCGCGATTCCCTCCATTGACTCGACCTCTGTAACGATGTTCAGCCAATGCTTAGGCACAGCCCGCAAAACCTTCCGCCTGCATCTTGACCTCGAACGCCCCGGCCGCGGCCTTACCGCTCAGCAGTGCAGCGGATTCCCGCTCCCAGTCCAGCGGCTTCATCCTGAGCAGCCAACCGGCGCCGTAAGGATCGGCGTTGATCGCGCCCGGCATGGCTGCGGCAGCTTCGTTGACAGCGATAATCTCGCCACTGACGGGCGCCTTGACCGGCCCTACCCATTTGCCCGATTCGATGGTACCGGCAGACTTGTTCTGTTCGACGAAGCGGCCGATCTTTTTCGCCACCCAGGCCACGATCTCTCCCGACAGGGCGCAACCGTAGGCTGTCATGCCAGCCGTGATCGTGCCGTCCGCCTCCCGCCTTGCCCACACGTTGCCCTCCGCGCTGTAGAACAGCTCATCCGGGAAATTGCAGCCGCGTACTAAAGCCATTGATCCTTCCTTGAAAACAAAAAGGGCAGGCGATAATCGCCTGCCCCCTGGTTCTTCAGTCTACTGACATACATTACATGTACATGCAGATATCCGATTCCCCGGCAAACTCGAAGAACGACGCAGCGCCCACGAAATCGAGTCCATCGATGAAATCGCTGTGCTCGAAGCCGAACAGTTCCACAGTCATCTGGCAGGCGAGGAACTTCACCTCAGCCTCCTGGCACAACTCGCGCAGTTCGGGAATGGTCGCAACGCCATTGTTGGCGATAGTCTGCTTCATCAGCGCGGTTGCCAGCGACTCGAAGCCGGGGATGTTCGCCTGAATGACATTGGGAATATTCCAGTTGATGTCGCGGAACCACTTCGGACCGAACGGCATCTTCATCGGCATGCCGGGGTTACCCAGCGGGCTGACCTTCAGGCCACTGGTATCCTTGCGCACCAACTGCAAGCCGTAGAATGTAAAGAAAATCTGCACCTCATAGCCCAGCGCAGCAGCTGTCGAAGCCAGAATATACGGCGGGTAGGCCCAGTCAAGCGTGCCCTTGGTGGCAATGATTGCAAATTTCTTCACTAAAAGGCTCCTCGATGCAAGTTGTTGTACGGCTTCTTGTCCGCTTTATTCTGCTCAGCCTGATATTAAACTTACTTCTTCTTCATAAAGAACTGGTATTTGCCGCCCTCTTCAGCGGAAGAAAGCAGTTCGTTACCGGTCTGCTTGGCGAATGCCTGCATGTCCTTGACGGAGCCCGGATCGGTCGCGATCACTTTCAGCACCTGACCGGCAGCCAGTTCGGCCAGGGCTTTCTTGGTGCGCAAAATGGGGAGGGGGCAATTCAGGCCGCTGGCATCCAGTTCTTTATCGAAATTCATTTTTCTTGAGCTCCTCGTGAGTTAGGGTGAAAGGAAAAAAAGCATTTTATAATACAGTTATGCTCGGATTGCAACTGCCGTGGCAAATCTTGACGAAAATCAGGCTACCTTGGCCAAGGCGAGGCCGGACTGCATCCATGCCATGATGCCGCCCTGCAGATTATATACGTTGCTGTTTCCCTTGGCTGCCATGAAAGCGCATGCCTGCGCCGAGCGAGCTCCGGTGCGGCAATAAAAGATCGTGTTGGTATCCTTGTTTATCTCGTCGGCCTTGATCGGAAGCAAATGCAGCGGGAGGTGCTGCGCACCCTCGATCATGCCGTAAGCAATCTCGTTCTCGCTGCGCACATCCACCAGGACGATGCCCTTCTTCTCGCTCAACAGCGAATGTAATCCTGCTGCGTCAATTTCCTTAATGCCATACATATTGGATTCGAACATGCGATTTTCCTTCAACAAGATAATTAGAGTTTGCTAATATACCAAAAAAGAGAGGCTATGCAATTATTTTTATTTATGTATGCATAATTTCGATTTTCCTATCGCCTGTTTTGCAGAAGACCGCGCAACTGCGCGACCAGTTCCGGGTTATCGAACTCCCTGCCGCCCACAGCCCGATAAACAACCCGCCCCTCGCGGTCGAGCACGAAAGTTGTCGGCAGCCCCCTCACCGGCCAAGCCTTGAGCACGGCGGAATCGCGGTCGAGCAGGAGAGGAAAGCCAAGTGCGGGCTCCAGGGTACCGGTAAAAGCAAAAATAGTGTCGGCGTCCTCGCCCACATTGATTGCCAGCACCATGAAATCCTCTTTGCTGAACTGCTGCCACAACCGCTCCATTGAAGGCAGCTCCTTGCGGCAGGGAGGGCACCAGGTGGCCCAGAAGTTGATCAGCACCACCTTGCCGCGCAAATCGGCAAGGCGGTAGATTTTTTCGTCCATGTCTTATCAGGGAGAAATCCCTGGCCGGCAACTTCTCCGCCAACGGGGACAAAATTTGTTTTGTCTCGGCCGCTGCCGCCGACAGGCTGAATATAACCAGCACCCCAGCCACGAAATTAGCGATCTTCCGCACATCGCACCCCTTTCAGGTCACCCTCGAACATTTTTCCATCTGCCCGCCACTTGAATCTGAGATCAAAGCGTGCGCCGCGCGGTAGTGGACAGGCCATCATTCCCTGGTTCCAGTCGCCCGGCTCGAAAGTCTGTTCCAGTGGGAACTGCGCCCAGCGGAAGGCAATGCGGGCCGGCTCGGGCAGGTTGCGCCGCTCCCATTCATACTGCCATTCCGGCTCCAGTTTTAGCCTGAACGCCCGCTTGCCCGTCAGGTAACGCCAGTCCGCCAACCGGAAAGCGATTACCCCGCCGGATTCATTGCGCAGTACGGTCTGGAATAGACAGGCTTTTGCATAAACCTCCGCTGCATCGCTGTCAAAACCGCGCGCCTGATAAAACGCCCGCGCCTGATCCGGCAGTATCTGGGTCAGACTCAGCCGCATGCCGCGGTCAAGCACTTCCCAAGTTTCGATGCCGGTTTCCGGGTCGCGGTTGTGTTGCGTCTCCGCTCCGGAATCCATCGTGAACATGAACAGGTTGAACAATGCCGTTCCCACGAGGATGCTGCGTAAAACGGTACGGTTGCGGTTGTCACCGGGTATTCGTCGAAATCTCATCGGTTTCCAGAATCCAGGATAAACCCGAAGCCGATGCAGCCGGAACTAAACAGTTGGTAGGGTGGGCACGTTTTTTGTGCCCACGCGGAAACAACCTCCGCTGACCGCGTGGGCACAAAGGCGTGCCCACCCTACAAGGCTTCGATACGCGCTTCGCGCTACTCAGGGCGAACGCTCGTCAATGATCAAAATTCGTATCGCATCTGCAAGTAGACATTGTCGTCGCGCGACAACTGCCCGAACTGTCCCCACGGCTTGCCGCCGAAAAGGTTGGCGCCGACAGCGCCCCAAATTTGGTCGGTGAAGCTGTAACGCACCTCGGGATTGATGAAATGGTCGCCGTTGCTCGCGTTGTACGCGGCATAGACGGAAAGCCGCAACGTCTGGTGCTTGAGCAACTGCGTGACCCGTAGCGTGACGGTGTGGTTCGTCTGTTTTTCCACCGGGAACCCGGCGGGCAGCGCAGCGCTATATGCAGCGTAATCGTGCATGTGCTCTGCGTAATATTGCAGGCCAAGCGACAGGTCTTCCACCGGCTGGATCTGGTAGCCCGCCAGTAGCCGGGTCTGCGAGTTAGGCACTGCGAAGTCATTGCCCGGACGATCCTGCCGCGAATCGTAGTAGGCCGCTTCCAGGCTCAACACACCCTCGCCCACCCGTCCCGAAGCGCTGGCGCCATACACCGAGAGCTTGGGATAGAAATAGGTGATCTTCGTCGGCGCCGTCATGCTGTCCGGCCGCATCGAAGGCGTGCGCTGGAAGCCGCTGTAGAGATAGAGCGCGGCATCCCATCCGGCGACATCGCGGTAGATGCGCAATCCCACGTCCCCCTGCCCCGGCTTGACCGTCTCGCGGCTGGTCACCGCCGGCATCGGGTCGTAAAGCCCGAAGCGGCGCGGGTCGGGAGTCCGGCTCTCGCGGAAGTCCGGCGCAACCACCAGCTCGAACGAGGCGAAGTCGGGGTAGGCGCCCAGCCTGACCGCATCCGTGCCGCGCTTGAGATATTCCAGCGGGCGTCCCGCGAAGAGGGCCTCGTGATCCTTGGGGAAGACGTCGTTCACGAACACCAGATCGCCCAGTCCCCATGTGATCACCTGCCGGCCGAGGCGCAAATCCCAGTTGCCCGCCGCATAATCGAGGTAGCCCTCGCGCAACTCCGATTCATCCTTGCGCCCGAGATGGTCGTAGGCCAGATCGCCCTTTGCCAGCAGCCGCCAGGCGCCGCCGGTGGCGTCGAGCTTGATCTGCGCCCGTTCCTCCAGCCACTTGTAACGGCGGCCGTCCGGGTTCGCAGCCTCGGTGTTGAAGGCTGTGTTCTGCTGCACGAAACCCGACAGCGCGACTTCCGCCCGCGCAGCGAGCGGCGCCAGCAGGGCAATGAAGCAGAACGCGGCAACAACCCCTCTCCCGTCTCGCCAGAGCGAGCGGCTTTGCCGCCGCTCTCGGCGGGGACACTCCTTGCGGGTGCAAGGGGCTGCCCTCATCCCAACCTTCTCCCAGAGGGCTAATCTATGCACACAAGTCCCCTCTCCCGCTTGCGGGAGAGGGCTAGGGAGAGGGAATTGGTTGATTAACATGCCCTTTTTCCCTCTCCCCCAACCCCTCCCCCGCAAGCGGGGGAGGGGAGTAAAATCAACAGCTTGCAAAGATGTGCGCATAGATTAGCCCAGAGGGAGAAGGGGCAATGGAGAAAGGCGCCTGTTTTGATTGGCATCACTCAACCCACTTGCGCGGCGGCTGGCGCAGGAAGCGCTCCGAGAACAGGCTGTCCTCGATGCCGAGATCGTAGCCGGTCTTGAGGTAGGCGACCTCGGTGCGGTGGCCGGTCTGAAGGTTTTTCATGGTGCGCTTGACCACCGTGGGAATGCCCTTCACGTCGGCGACTTCATCGGCGGTGAACTGCTTGTAGCGGGCGCCCTTCCTGTCGTATTGCTCCTCCTTGAGCGGCAGGAAGTTCGCCTTGTCCACCCAGGTGAGCTTGTGGCCGAAATCGGCATCCGCTCCCTTGGGTGTGCTCTTCACCACATAGCAGTCGCGGCTGCCCACTTTCTCCTCGCGTTCGATCGCGTGGTTGTCGTCCTCGATGTCCCGCCCCGAAACGTCCTCGTAGGTGAAGTCCGAGCCGACGAAGCTGGAGCGCTTGTCCTGCGCGGCGATGCGCTTCACCATGTTGATCGCCGGGATGAACATCCAGCGGTCGTCGTCCCTGGCCGGGTACTTGTAAATCATGAAAGTCATGTCCTTCACGTCCGCCGGCTGGAAGAAGTACATGAAGTACCTCTGCTCGCCGCCCGCCTCGCCCATGTTCTTGCGCAACTGGGTAAGCTCGCGCAGCCGTTCCTGTCCGTCCTTGTTGATGAGCTTCATCACCACCCGAGCCTTGAAGTCCTTGCCCGGATAGAGGAAGGCGGCCTGGGACTTCTTCATCACCTCCTCGCCCGACAACGCCAAAGCCTGGCTCGAGAATGCCAGTGGCAGCAGCCCGGCGATCATCCATATCCACCAGCGTTTCATTTTCAGTCTCCTTTCGCAAGTGCCGGGGCGGGATTCGCCACCGGCTTCGGTTGGTTGAATAGCCAGTTCCGCCCGAGCATCACCAGAGCGGGCAGATAAAGGATGGTGAACAGCGCGGAGAGCAGCATCATCGAGACGATGAAGGCGCCCACCGCCATGTAGGGCGTGAGCGGCGCGAACAGCATCACCGAGAAGGCTGCGGCGAACAGCAGCGCATTGCGCAGAATGCCCTTGCCCGGCCGCGCCGCCGTCCACAGCAGCGCCTCGCGCACCGCCGCCGCGCCCGTGGCTCCACCGGTCTCGGCCAGGTGCTGGCGGAAGCGGCTGATGAAGTGGATGGAGAAATCCACCGCCATGCCGAGCGACAAGGTGCTCATCACCGACAGCGGCATGTCGAAATCCTTGCCGACGAACCCCACTACCCCGTAGATCAGCAGGATGGTGAACAGCAGCGGCACGTAGGCGACCAGCGCCCACTTGACCGAGCGGAAGTCCAGCGCCAGGATGACGAACACCACCACCAGCGCCAGCACGAGGCCGAGCACCAGGTCACCCAGCACCTCGTCGTTCCACACCAGGTTGAAATAGGCGATGCCCGCCGGCTTGACGGTGACGGCGAGCGGATGAGCCTTTTGATAACCTGCGGCGGCATCGATCACCTGGCGCATCGCCTCCGCATCCCAGGTCTTGAGCTGCACCCAGACGTTCGCCTTCTGGAACGTGGGATCGATCACGTTGTCGAGGTCGGCGGGTTTGGCCGACATGCTGAAGAGGAAGAGATACTGGCCGATCGCCTCTTTCGTTTCCGGCACTGTGTCGAACTTCGGCTGGTCATCGTGCAGCACGCGGTTGATGCGCTTCACGTAGTCGGCCACCGAGAAGGTCTTGCCTACCACCGGCATCGCCTCCAGGTGGCGCTGCAGGCCTTCGAGCCAGCGCATGGCATCCGGACGTTTCATGAATTCCGGCTCCCTGGCCTGCACCACCAGGTAGCCGAGCGAAGTGCCGCCCAGGGCCTGGTTCATCGCCGTGTCGGCCACGCGGATCTCGCTCGATTGCTTGAACCAGGCCACCAGGTTGTTGTTGACGTGGATCTTCGTGGTGCCGGCGATGGCCGCCGCCACCAGGACCAAGCCCACCAGCCCGGTGGCCAACGGGCGCGTCGCACCCACTTCGGCCATGCGGCGCAGGAAGCGCGCGGTGCGGTCCAGTTCCACGCTCTCGCTCTCAGCGGCTTTGGCGATCTTCTCCTCCTTGACGAAGGTGAGGATGGCCGGGATCAGGCTGAAGGAGAACAGCCGCAGCACCACCGTGCCGAAAGCGATCAGCCCGCCGAAAATCTGCACCGGCACGATGTTCATGAACAGCAGCACGGCGAACCCGGCCGTGGTGGCGAGCGCCGTGAAGCGCACCGGCCGGCTCACCGCCGCCATCGTTTCGCGGATCGCCGCCAACTTATCCCGCTTCTCGCGGTAACGGAAATAGAACTCGTTGAAGATGTGGATGCTGTCGGTGGCGATGGCCATCAGGAACACCGGCGCCATCGAACTCATGATGTGCACCGGGAGACCGACGCCGATCAAGAGTCCCATGCTCATGATGATTGCCGCCATGGCTACGCCCATCATGGTGAACGACAAGGACAGATTGCGAAACATGAGCTGGATGGCGATGAACATGATCATGCCCGCGATGGGCGAGAAGATACCCATCAGCTTGAACATCTCGGCGCCGAAGGTGTCGCGCGCCACCGGGTCGCCGGCGACGTAGTAGCGCTCCGGCCCCTTCTCCCTGGCCACGATCTCGCGGATCTTGTCGGCGATCACGGCGCCGTTGGCGCCCTTCTCCAGCGGCACGTAGATGGCGGTGGTCTTGCCGTCCTGGGAGATGATCCGGTTGACGAAGAGCGGGTTGCCGAAGAGGGCGCCGCGCAGCGTCTCCACCTCGGCCTGGTTCTGCGGCGCCCCCGGCATGAGCGGCCCCACCTTCAGGGTGCCGGCCTCGGCCGTGACGTTGGTGATGGTGGTGAAGCCGTTCACGTCGCGGCTGGCCACGCCTGGAAGCGCAAGGATTTCGCCGGTGATGCGGGCAATGCGGCCCAGGGTTTCCCGGTTGAGCACGCCCGCATCGTTTTTCACGCCGACGACGATGGTGTCCTCGTAAAGCGCAAACACCTTGTCCACCTCGTTGTTCCAGACCCGCACGTCGGAAGTATCCGGCAGCATGTGCTTCGGGTTGGTGTCCGTGCGGATTTTCGGAAACTGGGTGAGGAACAGCACCACCAGCGCCACGGTCGCCCAGATAACCAGCTTCGGGCGGCGGATGGAGAATTCTACGAGCGAGAACTTGAACATGATTCCTCCCTGAAATTCGTTGTTGTCGAACGCGATGCGTTGCCTGGCAGCCCGTCGGACTTAAAAGGAAATCGGCTGCTTGACCCACTTCGCTTCGATTCTTCAAGTCCGACAGCCTGCTACTTCTACTGTGTTATTAAATACTCATTACGCTGAAAGACGCGCTGCCACAGCAGGGACACTGTGGCAAAGTCCGAGCAATGACGCGCGCCAGGCGAAACCGTAACGTGGCGATCGAATCTGGCA
>JAJYXP010000039.1 GCA_021801705.1 Pseudomonadota bacterium | reverse complement strand
GCAACGCCATGTGCCAGACTCGATCGCCACGCTTCGCTTTCTCATCGCCGCTCGTATTGCACTTCGCCTGCAACGATGTCCGTGTTGCGGATCGGTTAGACGTAATTTGTGACACAGTAAAACTAAGGGTCCGTCATAAAAATGTAATTCCGCTGTCATGTCTCAGTAACATCCCCTGCTTATTGTTCCTCCATCCAATCATGGATGAGGAGGAGCGACATGCAGGTACATCAGCTACAGACGCCAAGCGGCAGCGCAGCATCACCCAAGCTTTATTTATCCTACGCCCGGTCCGGGGACGACGTGAAAGAGGCGCAGCGCTTGCGCTACCGCGTGTTTGTCGAGGAAATGGGAGCGCGGCTGCCGGGTGGGGCAGACGGCCTGGACCGGGACATCTTCGACCCCTTTTGCGAACACCTCCTGGTACGCAATGGTGATACCGGCGAAGTGGTCGGCACCTATCGTCTTCTTCCGCCGGATCAGGCCAAAAAAATCGGCGGCCTCTATTCGCAAAGCGAGTTCGACCTGACGCGCCTGCTGCATCTTTCCGACCGCATGGCGGAGGTGGGACGCTCCTGCGTGCATCCTGATTACCGCAACGGCGCGGCAATTTCTCTGCTCTGGTCCGGCTTGGCAAAGCACATGCTCAGCAAAGGCTACGAATACCTGATCGGTTGCGCCAGCATAAGCATGGCCGATGGTGGACACGCCGCCGCCAGTCTTTATAATACCCTCAGGACAGACAGCATGAGCCCGGTCGAGTGGCGCGTTTTCCCGCGTTGCCCGCTGCCCCTGGAAAAGCTCAACGGCAATCATTCGGCGCCTGCGTCCCTTCCTCCGCTGCTCAAGGGCTACCTGCGCGCAGGGGCTTACATATGTGGCGATCCCGCCTGGGATCCCGATTTCAATACTGCGGACTTCCTGGTCTTGCTGCCCATGTCCAAGGTGAGTAAACGCTATGCAAGGCATTTCCTTGGAGAAACCAGCTAAACGGAGAAACGGATTTTTTACCCGCAGCTCGCGGTTGATTCGGCTTGTTTTGCACCTGCTGCTAGGGGTGGCGAAGATAGTATTGCTGTTCCCCTTTGCCGGGCAGGTGCGGCGCGCGGAGCTGGTTCGCGCCTGGTCTGTCCGGGTGCTGGCCATTCTTGGCGTCGATCTCGTTGTGAAAGGCCATGTGCCCGATGCTTCGGCGCGGGGTGTGCTGTTCGTTTCCAACCATATTTCCTGGCTCGATATCTATTTGCTTCAAGCGGTGCGCCCGGTGCGCTTCGTTTCCAAGGCGGAAGTCCGTTCCTGGCCGCTGATCGGCTGGCTGGCGGAGAAGACGGGCACGATTTTCGTCGAAAGAACCCGGCGCCACGATACGGCGCGCATCAACAAGGCGGTGATCGATGCCTTGAACCAGGGTGACTGCGTGGCGCTGTTTCCCGAGGGAACCACCAGCAACGGCACCCTGCTGCGTCCCTTCCACAGTTCTTTGCTGCAGCCGGCTGTCGCCACCGAAGCGCTTTTATGGCCGGTAACGATCCGTTATGTCCAGCCCGACGGCACGGCGAATCTTGCGCCGGCCTACGTCGACGACATGTCCTTCGCTGACTCGCTGCAGCGGGTATTGGGCGAACCTGAGCTGGTGGCTGAAATCACCTATCTCGGGCCGCTGCGGGGGCAGGGACGGAACCGGCGCGAGCTGGTTGCCTTGGCCGAAAGCGCTATTTCCAGTGCGTTGAACCTGGCAGCCCCTGGCAGGAAACCTGGAAAACCCGCCGGTCCTCCAGGCGCACAGCCGTAAGCGCCCCACCCCACAGGCAGCCCGTATCCAGGGCCATCAGATTGCTGCGCACTTCCAGCCCGAGCGCAGACCAGTGGCCGAAAATAACGGTGGCAGCGCAGCTTTTTCGGGCGGGGGCTTCGTACCATGGCAGGTAGTCAGCCGGGTAGATATCCGGCGGCCCCTTGTGGGTGAATTCCATCTCGCCCTCCGGGGTGCAAAAACGCAGCCGCGTCATGGCATTGGTGATCATGCGCAGCCGTGCCATGCCGTGCAGGTCATCGCGCCATGCCTTGGGCTCGTTGCCGTACATATGCTCGAAAAAATCGAGGTAATGCTTGCCGCGCAGCGCCTGCTCGACTTCGTGGGCGAGGGCAGCGGCTTTTTTCACCGTCCACTGCGGCAGCAGGCCGGCATGCACCAGCGCATAGTCGCTCTCGGCATAAAACAGGCGCTGGTGGCGCAGCCATTCGAACAGCCTGTCGCGGTCTGGCGCCGCCAACACCTCGTCGAGGGTGTCTTTGCGGTGCGCTTTGACGAAGCCGTAAGCCACCGCCAGGAGGTGCAGATCATGGTTGCCAAGTACGACAACCGCGCTCTCCCCCAGCCCCTGGGCCCAATGCAGGACGGCCAGCGATTCCGGCCCCCGGTTGACCAGGTCGCCGACCAGCCACAGCCGGTCGAACTCCGGATTGAATTCGATTTTTTGCAGCAGCAACTGCAGCGCCTGAAAGCAGCCTTGAATGTCGCCGATGGCGTAAGTGGACATAGTTCCGGGTCCTGAATGGGGTTGAGGTCATTTTACAGGGCGTGCCACCCCATGTGTTAAAATCAGCGCCCGCGCTTCAGTACTCAGTACAAGGACGGATGAGCGTAGCATTTCAATCCTGTAAATGCTCGGCTTGTGGACGTAGGTCGGGCTTCAGCCCGACAAAATGCAAGAGCAAACAATTATGCCTTACAACAATCTTCGCAAAGGGAGAGTCTCACAAGCCGGAACGGTTTATCACGTCACTACCGTTACCCAGAACCGGACACCTTATTTCGAAGCGCTCGACAATGGCCGCAAAGTGGTTCAACAACTGATGGTTCTACAAGATCAAGGCATGGCGGAAACGCTTTGCTATGTTCTGATGCCCGATCACTTGCACTGGCTCATGGTCTTGCACGATGGCGCCTTGTCCGATGTGGTACGCCTTCTGAAAGGCCGCTCTGCCCGTGCCATCGGGCAATCGATTTGGCAGGCCAATTATTACGACCACGCCGTACGGCAAGAAGAAGACTTGCAGAAAATGGCGCGCTACATCATAGCCAATCCCTTGCGCGCCAATCTGGTCAGCCAGATTGGCGCTTATTCATTATGGGATGCAGTTTGGCTTGATCACACTCTGTCGGGCTGAAGCCCGACCTACTCGTTCTCGATCCGTTTTGTATGGGCGTTGACGAGGATAACAGTATCTACGCACCCAGGACTCATCACTCAATGCTTTCCCATCTCAATCCCCCGCAGCGCGAAGCGGTGAAATACCTGGACGGCCCCCTGCTGGTGCTGGCCGGCGCGGGCAGCGGCAAGACACGGGTGATCACCCACAAGATTGCCTACCTCATCGAAGAATGCGGCTATTCGCCTGCCCACATTGCGGCCATCACCTTCACCAACAAGGCGGCGCGCGAAATGGCCGAACGCGCGTCCCAGTTGCTGCATGGGAAACCCAGTCGAGGCCTGACCGTCACGACTTTCCATTCCCTCGGCATGCAGATCCTGCGCCAGGACGCAAAACACCTCGGCTACAAGCCGCAGTTTTCCATTTTCGATGCCGCCGATTCCGCGCATATTTTGAGCGACATCATCAAGACCACCGACAAGGGCGAGATCCGGCGCGTGCAGCAGCGCGTTTCCTTATGGAAGAACAGCCTCGTTTCGCCCGAACAGGCGCTCAAGCTGGCGGAAGGCGATCTCGAACACCAGGCGGCGAAGGTTTACCGGAGCTACCAGGATACGCTGCGCGCCTACCAGGCGGTGGATTTCGACGACCTTATCCGTCTGCCGGTGGAGTTGTTCGGCACGGTGGCGGAAAGCCTGGATAAATGGAGCAACAAGCTGCGCTACCTGCTGATAGACGAATACCAGGACACCAATAGCTGCCAGTATCAATTGCTGCGCCAGTTGACCGGCACGAGGGGCGCCTTTACCGCGGTGGGCGACGACGACCAGGCGATCTACGGCTGGCGCGGCGCGGACATCAGGAACCTGCACACCCTGCGCGAGGATTACGAGCGCTTGCACGTGGTCAAGCTGGAGCAGAACTACCGTTCCAGCATCCGCATCCTGCGCGTGGCCAACAGCCTCATCGCCAATAACACCAAACTGTTCGAGAAGAAGCTGTGGAGCGATCTCGGCCTGGGCGATCCGATCCAGGTCGTGGCGGCGAAGAACGAGGAGCACGAGGCGGAAACCGTGGTGATGCGCTTGCTGACGCACAAGTTCGAGCACCGCACGCGCTTTGCCGACTACGCCATACTCTATCGCGGCAATCATCAGGCAAGGGTGTTCGAGCAGCAGTTGCGCAACGAGCGCATTCCTTACCAGTTGAGCGGCGGCAGCTCGTTCTTCGACAAGGCCGAAATCAAGGATGTCATCGCTTACCTGCGCCTTCTGGCCAACAGCGACGACGATCCCGCCTTTATCCGCGCCGTTACCACGCCGAAAAAGGGGGTCGGCACGCAAACCCTGGAAAAACTCGGCACCTACGCCGCCCAGCGCCACCAGAGCCTGTTCGCCGCGGCATTCGAGGCCGGGGCGGAAGCCCTGCTGGGCGCCAAGCAATATCATTCCCTGATGGAGTTTTGCCAGTTCATCAACAGCCTGCAATTCCGTGCCGGGCGCGAACCGGCAGCGGCGGTTATCGAGGATCTGCTCAAGGCGATCGGCTGCGAGGCGCACCTGTTCGACAGCGAAGACGCAAAGGCCGCGCAGGGCAAATGGAACAACGTGCAGGAATTTGCCGCCTGGCTGTCGAAGAAGGGCGAGGAGGAAGGCAAGAGCATCATCGACCTGACCCAGACCATCGCACTGCTCAATATCCTGGAAAACCGCGAGGGCAAGGAGCTCGATGTGGTGCGCCTGTCCACCCTGCATGCGGCGAAGGGGCTGGAGTATCCCCACGTATTCCTGGTCGGCGTGGAGGAGGGAATACTGCCCCACCGCGAATGCGCCGATGGCGGGCTGGTGGAGGAAGAGCGCCGCCTGATGTACGTCGGAATCACCCGCGCCCAGAAGAGCCTGGCCCTGAGCTATTGCCTGAAACGCAAACGCGGGCGCGAATGGCAGGCGTGCGAGCCGAGCCGCTTCATCGCCGAACTGTCGCAGGAGGACTTGCGCGTGAGCGGCCGGGAAAGCGCGCCAGAAGTACAGAAATCGGAAGGCACGGCGCGACTGGCGCAACTGAAGGCGATGCTGAAAAAATAAGGTGTCGGGAATCGGGCGGGGAAACGTGGCACGAAGAAGCCGCCAAACGACCAAGTTAGACACTACTCCACGGCTTAGCCGAAGAGTTTTCCCTGTGGCTGGACATCGTACCCGAGCTCGGGCCAAAGCTTGACAAACGATGCAGCAGAAATGCGAGCCAGTTCGCTCGGCTCAATCTTGTTCAAACCACCACCATAAACCCGGCCTTCGCCTCGGAGTTCATGTCCAGTGACTTGACCTAGCAAAGCGTGGACGGCTTCGGCACGTCCGGGATGACGGCGAAGCATCGTCGCGAGGCTATTCTGCGTATAGAGCATTAGATAGAGATTGGTTCCAATCGCCTCAGATCGGTTCCAGATGAAGCGGAACGGCTGCTTGTCGTCAGAGCCACGGCCCAAATATGTGCAAAGGAACGATGCGGGCTCTCGCTGTTCCTGCTTGTACCACGGGCTGCGCTTGCCAATCAGATAGCCGTCCATGATGCCTAGTGACTTGGCGGTTTGCAGGTATTCCCAAAGAGCCGGGTGCTTGGCCTCGACCATCGGCTCGGGCAGATTGCAATCGATCACGCACAGTTGACGGTCGATGAGTGGATAGCCGTCACTGTCAGCGTCAATGATCGTGGTCTTGAGGTAGCGCGGGCTGGGAAGGATCGGGCGGAGGTACTTACCTGGAAGTCCGCGGCTCTTCGCGTCGGCGCGGTCGAGGACGAAAAACTTGTTGCAGCCGGTGGCGATGCCCCGCTGTACGCGGAATAAGTCGCCAAGTATCGGGCCTTTGCCATCGCTAAGCGTGTGTCGGTCGTTCTTGGCGTGTGCTGGGTAGACGGTCCATTTGCGAGACTCGCGCAACCGTTCACGCGGGATGAGGTCGCTGGCGTGCGGTTCGGCCAGCGTGCCGCCAAAGGTGAATTCGACGGCATGAGCGACGGCCGGCGGCGTCTTGCGGAATACCAGTACGACCGACGACACAAGGGCGTCACCGAACTGGACATCGTCGGGGTCAAAGCGGTGAGCGCGGATGAGCGTTACGCGATCCGTGAGGAAGCCCTTAAGAGCCACGCCATAGTTGACATCCATGAACTCCGAGGGGATGAGCCATGCGGCAATTCCATCGTCTTCTAACCACGCCGTGGCGAGCAAAAGAAAGTAAACGTACAGACCCGCAAGGCCATTGACATCAACCCCGGTCATCTTGTACGCGAGGCGTTGCAGGCGTTCCTTGTCTTCTCGGCCCATGTGATGGTGGCGGACGTAGGGCGGGTTCGCCAGGATGACGTTGGGCGGGGGGGGGCATGAGCCGTTGGCGACGATTCGTGTGAAATCACCGCGCACAACCTCAAGTCCCGCATCGGCCCACAGATTGCGGGCGGCGTCGGCGAACGAGGGATCGAGCTCGACCCCGACGGCGGTGTTAATCCGCTTGGAGCCGAAGACTGTGAGCGCTGCTGAAAAGAAACTGCCCGAGCCGATCGAAGGGTCGGCGAAGCGGATGCTGCCTTGGGTCTGGCCGATGATTGATTCGACGTAGCGAGCGATATCGATGGCGAGTGCATTGGGCGTTGCGAATTGGCCAAGGCGATTTCTCTCCGCTGCCGTCTTGCGCATATCGATTTCGGCCTGAATCGCTTGTCGGCGTGATTCAACCGAGTTGTCCTCGTAAGCGATCATGCGATTCACAGCCTCAATTTCGCGAGGTCGTCGATGCGATGCTCCCAAACCCAATCAATGCCCTCGGCGGCTTCGTAGCCCAGGTAGTCGCTGCCAAAGTAGCCGCAGAGGAAAAGCACGAACGAAACGGTTTCGCCATAGGCAGCTTGAAGCTGGTGGATCTTTGTGGCTTCTTCTTTGCGCCGCTTGTTGGTGTTTGTGAAGTCACCCGCTGACTTGGCTTCGATCAGCACTGGCAGCCGATCCTTGCGGAGCTTCTTGGGCTGAATCACCACATCAACCGGGATGTTCACCTTGAGCGCCTTGCCGACCGCGAGGTTCATGCGGAACGTGTACGTCCCGGCTTCCATTTCTATCAGCGGTTTCCCACTGGGATGGCCCTGCTTCCGGTAGCCTCGGGCGTCCAGCCAGTCGCCGACGAGGTTGAGTTGCCTCTGTTCCTGAGCGTTACGGACGATCGGGTTTGCCACGGCGCTGCATAAGCGGTCGGCGACGATCGTTGATGCTCGATCGCGTTCATGATCGGTCGGGTCTTTCGCGGCGTCCAGCCACGGGAAGATGTCGCGGTCAAGCAGCTTTGAGATGATGCGGCAGAGTTTGCTCAGCTCAACCTCCAAATCGGCGGCGCTCATCCTGGTTGGGAGCTTACCGTCTTCCATCCGACCGACAAGGTTCTTGCTCGCGTCGGCCAAGCCGACCAAGCGGTCCACGGCCAGCGGTGGAGCCGTACACATGCGGAGCGTTGATAGCGCACTCGGATTGTCCCTGAGCGTGATGGCGTCGATGCTTCGCAGGTTGCGGGTGGCTAGTAGCGCAGCTTTGACATGCCCGGTAGTCTTGACGCGCGTCGAACGGAACGCCTCGGGTGCGAAGCGCATGAACCATTGGTTGAACTGGTCAACGGAAGCCGCGATGTCAGTCTTCCAGAGGTGCGGCTTGTCCGCATTGATCCGTCTAGCCATCATGAATACATTCGTTAATGAGTACTGGGTCTCCAGCTATCGCTATAACTCCGAAGCGACAGCAGTTACGATCGGCATGTTCGTACAGTAATAAAATTCCGTGAAAAGCGGCACACCGCATTTTGGCCTTTTTCAAGTGGCTTGTCATCTTTGTAGGCGGCCAGCGAATGTCTGCTCCTGATACAAGTGACCACTCCTGCCCCCTTCTGCAGCGAATTCCGGATACCAAAAAACAAGGGCGGCCGCAGCCGCCCTTATTCCGAATCGAGTTTGGGTTTACTTTGACAGCCCGATCATGTGTTCCACTGCCGCCTTCACTTCGGCATCGGACAGCGCAGGGTTGCCGCCTTTCGCGGGCATCGTGCCGGATTTTCCGGTGAAACCGCCGATGGCGTGCTTGAACAGGGTATCCTTGCCCTGCGCGATGCGCGGGCCCCAGGCCCCCTTGTCGCCCGCTTTGGGTGCGCCTGCCGCGCCTGTGCCGTGGCAGGCCTGGCAGAGGCCTTCATAGACCTTCTTGCCGTCCACCACGCCGCCAGCTTCAGGCTTGGCTTCGCCGATGGCAACTTCGCCCACCGGTTTCAGGCGCTGGGCAATTTCCGCCTCTGCCGCTTTGGGATCATTGCTGGCGACATGTGTGGCCTGGATGCCCATGACCAGCTTGAAAATCAGGAAAGCAGCGATCAGCACGGGGATCAATGCACCCACCAGGGCGATCAGGAATTGCGATACCGTGGTTTTTTCCATTTCATGTCCGCTCATGGGGGAAATCCTTGTCATGTGTAATTTCTAAGACCCAGGATTATAACGATAATTCAGCCAACTGCAAAAGCCCGGCATGGACGTTTGCCGAAAAAACCGCTATGATTCTCGCCTGCTTTTCTCAATGCGCCCGTAGCTCAGTTGGATAGAGTATTGGTTTCCGAAGCCAAGGGTCACAGGTTCGAATCCTGTCGGGCGCACCAGTAACATCAAGATAAACATCACGTTTTTCTGTTGATATACTTCCAGTAACTTCCCCTGACTTCCGTCATTTGCCACAGTCACTGTGGCAAAATTGTGGCAAACTATGGCAGCTTCTTCCCTTCCGCAGGAATGGAGCGCCACACTGCGGAAGTTATTTTTCATCAGATGCTTGCTTTTGGAAGTTGGCGGCGGTATCGTTTTATACATCGGTTCATAACCGATGCCGCCAGGCTGGCAACCTGGACGGGCAGCCAAATGTTCCCTGCCCTGCCGGGTGTTTCAAATCAGTCGCGCCCTTCGAACAACGATACGTTGGGCTTTAAGCAAGCGGTCTGAGCAAAGGGAATAAAGGTAGTCCAGGTCATTTCTGCGGGCTTGGTTTACCCCTCTAAATAAGGACGTCACCGCAGCAACATCTTTTAAGGATGCTGCGATGTCTACTCAAGCTCAACAAACTCAAGCCAAAATCACCATCGGTGTCGAGGAACTCGGCGCCATCCTCGGCAAAGCCAAGCAAACCATCTACAAAGACCTCGGCCGCAACCCGGCAGCTCTTCCTCCACCTCTGCGCATCCCAGGCAGCAACCGTACCCGCTGGCTGATGGAAGACGTTCAGGCCTGGCTTTGCCAGTGCCGCACTTTCGCGCCCGCGCCCGCGCCCGCATCCGTACCTCACCAACCTCGCCGGCGCGGCGCTCCCACCAAGGCGGAGCGCCTTGACCGCGCGCGCAAGGAAGGAGGTGCCGCATGACTACTTTGCGTGGACTGAAGGCAATCGCCCGTAGGGTTGGGGTTACGCCGTTGACGATTCACAGATGGAGCCAGGCGGGCCTGCTGCCACTTCGGCGGTTGGGTGGTGGGGTGATGATAGAGGAAGTGGATCTGATGGCCGCTCTGGATAGGATGGCTGCTGTCAACATCGCCGCCATGCCCAGCAGGCAAGGAAAGAGGGGGCGGCCTGGCCGGCAGGAAATCGCAGCGGCCATGACCGGGGAGGTGCACTGTGGCTGATGCGAGACATGTTCCTTGCAATTTGTTGACCTGGCCCAAGCTCGCGAATCTGTTGCCAGATCAAAAGCTGATTTACGCCTACCTTTGGTTCAACAGATTCGCTAGATCTAGTGGGTGTTACCCGTTTCCGGTCGCTTTAGCCGCCACGGAGCTTTCTTTTTCTCCTCCGAGCCTCTTGGAGGCTCTACGGGAGTTTGTGCGGCGTGAGTTGGTGCAGATGGACGAGTCCACTGGGGAAATTTTTGTTCTGGACTGGTTCCGCTTCAATACCTTTCCCCCCGGTCCCCGCCAGCGCGTGCTGGCGGCGGACCTTCAACGCATTGAATCCCCCGTTTTGAGGGCACTTGTTGAAAAATCAATACCTTATTTTCCAAGGGAAGGAAAGGAAAGGAAAGGAAAGAAAACCATTGATGATTCGCCATCTGTGGATAAGTTTAACAAAGGGTGGGCGGAGAAAGGGGCCGCGCTTGGGTTGACGGCACACCCTGGGGAAACATGGGAGGCATTCAAACAGAGGATTGCCCTCACGGAGAAGAAAGCCGCTTAGTGATCGAAGGGGCGGTCTGCCCCTTCACCCCGACTGGTCCATGGCCCAGGGCCACAAGCTTCCAGCTTGACCGGTTGTTCGTTAAAAACTGGTGCGGGCGGTCGCTAGCGACCGCGCGGGGGTTTGGCAGGGGAAAGGGGTAACTGTTTATTTACTGTTTGGTGCTTATGGACTTCCTGAGCATGGCAAGGCTTTTATCTGCACCGTATGCGTCGTTCTGCTGTGCGTAGACTAAGAAGGCCATCGCACGTTCGGCGGTTTTTCTTGATTGGTCAGTCTCCATAAAACCGCGTCTTTGCATGTTTATTCTTTCAAATGTGAGCATAGAGCCGATCTGTGCCGACCATTCCGCAAGCGCAAAGTTTGGAGTGTGCGCACTCCATTGATGGTTTTCTAATTTTCTCAGGGCGCAAGCCGCCATAGTGCTAGCGCCCCTCTCGCAAGCCACCATTGCGGCGCCATAATCAGCTCGTGCGATTTTTTCATTAATGGGTTTCCAAAGATATTTATCCATACCCTGCTGAGTACATTCGGCCCAGTTGTATGAACCAGTCGCAACGTCCCCCGTGTACTCGGTGCTGAGCATCCCCTTGGCTGTGCCGCCTTGGACTTGCAGCAACTGCTTGATCTCTTCATCTGTAATGCCGGCTGAAGCTGAAGCTGAATTTCCGATAGCGGCCAAAACGGCGAGCGCACACGCGACTGCAACGTTGCGGATGGTCATATTCAGTCTCCCTTATTAGTTGTTTTTCCCGGTTAGCGTTTTGTCATAACGCACTGTAAACCTATCCGAAATTATCCGCAATTATCTGGAATAGAGCACCACAACTATTTTCCTTCCAAACTGGCTTCTCTGACATTTTTCGCACACCGGTCAGGCTGACAAATAACCAAATAAAAAGGAGAAGAAGATGAATAGCGAACAGCAACCACTTCCTCTGGCCCTGCAAATCGGGGCGAGTACCTTCCACCCTGGCCATGACCAGGCCAAGCTCGACGCCCTTCTGGCAGAACTCAGCCCTTACCAAACGCCGAACGACATTTTAAAAATGTTCCGCGCTTGCCTGCCGGACGGCAGAAGCTGTGCGCCGGAGGCCGTGCTGTGGGTTTGCCGGTGCGCCGTGGTCGGAGCCGACATCCCCGCAGCAGCCAGAGAAGAACTGCTCGACTTCATTAACCAGCTGGCCAACGAAATCGACGGTCTCCATGAAGGAGCGCAGCCGTGAAGAAAATCCTCATCCCTGCCCTGCTCATCCTCTCCACCTCGGCAGCCTACGCCAGCGGAGGCGGCTCCGTGATGGGGAACGGCGGCGCGTCCGAGATGACGCAGCTCATGAACAACACAGAACTGGTGGCATCAGTTGGCCACCAGTCCGATATGGTGGCCAACCAGATCCAGCAATACATTTTGCAGCAGGTGCAAACCAAAATCGCGCAGCAGAACATGGTCGGGCTCCCGTTCGATAAAATTGTGGCCAACCTCGGGCCCTACCGCAACATGGTTCAGCCCTATCTTAACGCGCTGAATGTGACCACCTTGTTGCGTGATTCCGCAGTGCGCGCATCTTCCCTTATGAGCGGCGAGGTCAGCGCTATGACACGGCTGGGGATGGATCCAAAAACCTATATGCAGAACATGATTCAGATCTCGAAAGAGCGGGGTGGAACTCTCAAGCAGAGTCTGGACAACACCACCAGCGCCATGCAGGACGTGCAGAAACGCGGCGAAGCGCTGGCCCAGATGCACGACCAAATCCCCGGCATCGACAGCAACATCAAGGGTATGCAAACCCTCGCCACTTCCAACATGCAGATGGTGGGGGAAATGCAGAACATGAATGCAACGCTCTTGCAGATGAAAGCGCAGAACGAGGCGCGCGGTATTGAGGGTGAGAAGGACAAGGTGGTTTCCAACCAGCTTTACGAACGAGACCAAGACGCTATCAAGGCCATGGGCAGGCTTGGAGGAGGTAAGAATGCCGGCCGCTGATGGGGATGGGGATTTATGGCTGGCGATGATGACAGCCATGCAGGGCATGGATGAAAAGGGCAAGGCGCTGGCGTCTATTCTGCCGGGCGACAAATCCGTCCTAATTGGCCTGGCGGCCTCAACTGGCCTAGCGCTGGCGTGGCTGCTAATCCAAACCATTTTCACTGATCGGGGTGGGTTAGAGGCGATAAGCAAAGGGGTGAGGGCTATTGCCATTGGGCTGCTGAGTCTTGGAGCTCTCAAAAGTTACCCTCTGCTCGTAAACAGCTTTTGGGACGGAGCAGTCTGGCTTACTAAAAAATTGACGGGCGGCAGGGACATGTTTGACTTGGCGTTAACCATTTCCAAAACCGCCCTTGAT
This sequence comes from Pseudomonadota bacterium, assembly GCA_021801705.1. Lineage (GTDB taxonomy): Bacteria > Pseudomonadota > Gammaproteobacteria > Burkholderiales > Sulfuricellaceae > Sulfuricella. The sequence continues at coordinate 41,488 of JAJYXP010000039.1, read as the reverse complement.
GCCGTGACAGCCGGAGATATTTATTCAAATAAATCCGGGTTTGACTTGTTGGGCGCCCTACTGCATTTGGCCGACTGGCTGGAAGCTGGGTTGGTTGCCATCTTTATGGCTGGGCTGGTTGCCCTCATGGGCGCGATGGCGCTGTGGGTGGGGTTGATAGCAAAAATCGCGTTCTGGATGGGCGCCGCATTGGGGCCGGTGTTGATTGCAGTGGCACCACTGCCATTGCTCCAGAACTACTCCCTGAGCTGGCTAAAATACATGCTAACTGTGAGCTTCTACACAGTTAACGCGTCCGTTGCACTGCTGCTGTTAGAAGGCATTTTCCAGTCCGTGCCCGGGCAGATGTCACAACTGGTTGACCCCGTTTCCCACTTGGTGCGGCTCCCCATAGCGCTGGCGCTGCTGGTAGTGGCTGGGGGCGGGATTATCGTCATGTGGCAGGTGCCAAAGCTGACCGACAAGATGTTGGGAGGCGGCGGCGGAATGAGCATCAAGTAACGACGTAAAGGGAGATCGACAAATGACACGAACAGCACACATTGCCAAGGTCCGCGCCCTACGGTGGCTCACATGTCGGCTCGAGCCGGTGCCTAAGGAAGCGGTATGGGCTGCCGCCGAGGCCGTATCCACAGGCGACGTGGACGGTGGCCACACCAGCCTTAACTCCTTCCTCAAGCCGTTGCACTGGCCTGAGAAGCTGAAAATCGCGCTGATTTTTGGGGTGTGGGAAAACGTCGTAGAGAACCCAATGCTGGTGGTGCTCGGGTTTCTTTCTGTGCCGGTGCTGATCATCACAATGCTGACTGACTTAATTCACCAACTTTTTTAAGGAGAAAAAACGATGTTCAAGAAGATCATCCTCTTCATTTTCGGTTTCCTGTTTTGCCTAGGGTTGCTGGCACGGTGCACCGTTACCGCACACCCCCGGAAAGATGCCGATGCAAAGAAGCTTGCCGCCGAATTGAAGGCGCGTGGCGTGGAAGGTAACCAAGCGCAGGTCGAAGAATTTCTGAAGAAGGGGAAATGACATGGGTGCGATTCGGTTCATTCTGTTCTTTCTCTTCCTCCTCGCCGCAGCGGTACCGTTGGCGGTCAACGTCTTGGCTCCATCCGCCGCGCAAGTGGGTGGCCTGGCAGCATGGTTCACTTTTCTCAACCTTACTGGCGGAACCGGAGAGGGCGGCGGCATCGTGGGGATGCTGTTTAGCCCGAAGGCGGATCCCGATCAGGCCGCCCGGATCCACCGACTGATGGGGCAGGCTTGGGAACTGTTGTTTGGCGTGGCCGACTGGCGGTTTTACTTATCCATTTTTTTATCGGCCGCAGTCGCCGCCGGCGTAGCGGGCCTGCTGGTAAAGGCGATGGCGGCCAGAGACAGGCTTCGTGAGAAAGGACCGCAGAAATGAACATTTTAAAATGGGCGTGGCGAGTGATCATTGCAATGATCGGCAACCTAGGCGGCGTGGCAATGGTTTTCATCTGGTCGGTAGCGGGGATGACAATTGGTTCTCTGCTAGGGTTTGGCGTTGGCCGCGAGTTCGGTAGCTTCACTGGCCTGCTTGGGTTTGGGCTGGGTATTTACTTTGGCTGGAAGCGGGAGTTCTGCAAGGTAGAAGGGACGCATGCCGTCGAAGATGTAAGGGAGGTGGATGCACGGCTCAAAAGCTATGCCAAGCCGTTTGATCCAGAATCATATATGGACGGAGGTCGTGGCGTGTTTGTTGGCCTAAATACACACAGGCAGCCGGTTTACCTGCCGTTATCTACTTTCCAGAAGAACCACACCCAATTTCTTGGTGTATCTGGGTGCGGAAAGAGCAGCACCATTGCCGTGTTGCTGGGGCAGATCAATGCCTTGGGAAATGCTGTTGTAATTTTCGATCCAAAGAATGACGACTTCATGCCCCGCGCATTAAACCGGTTTGCCGAAAAGCATGGAAGAGTCGTCCGGCTGATTGATTTACAGCCGTCAGCGCCGCCACAGCTCAACCCATTTCAAAACTGTGAAGCGCATGAAGTCGAAGAGCTTCTGACTGCCGCGTTCGGGCTTGACCCATCGGGCGATGCGGCGGTTGATTTCCATCGAGGCGAAGATGCGGACGCAGCAACCATGGCGTCCCAGCTGTACCAACAAGGAGCGAAGGATTTGCCGTCGTTAGTGCTGGCCTGCATGGGCAACGAAGCGATCACCAGTCGGCAAAATTTTTGGCGGTATCTCAGGCAGATGTCTCAGTTGAAGCCGCTGCTGGCAACTGAGGGCGGGCTGGACATGGCGGAATGCATCCGAAATGGGGAGATTTTGTATGTCGTCGGCAGTACGGACAACCTTCGCACGGTGACAGCGCAACGCTTGGTGCTACAACGCATCTTGCAGATTATTCGGAATCGGCCGCGGAATGAATTCACGGAAAACCCCGTCACCCTGTTCCTGGACGAGTTCAAGTACATGCTGAGTAATTCGGCCCTGCGTGCCTTGGGAATCGTGCGCGACCGAGGCTGCAACCTGATTTTGGCTCACCAAAGTTTTGGAGATCTGGAGGATTGCGGAAGCTTGTCGGCAAAGGCGGTGATTGGTGCCGTCTCAAATACTGCACTGAAATTTGTCTACCGGACAGAAGACGTGGCGACCGCAGAAAACTTTGCAAAACGTTCGGGCGACACTCGCGTTTGGACAGAATCGGCATCAAAGACCACGGATCAGAATGGGAACGAACAGGGATCGTGGAAGGAAGATAGTCGCGCAAGAATCAGCGCTCAAGAAATCATGCACTTGCCAAAACCTGATCGCGGGGAGGCGTCGGTGGGCGTTGTTTTTGGCCTGGGACCAGCCTTCTTTATTTCCACCCGTTACCTGCCAGCTGGTGAACCGCCGCTGGTGCAGCCTGCACCAGTTTGGCGGGATGTAGGAGGGGAGGCTATTGGACATGCCGCAACGCCGGCGATAGAGGCAGCTGGCAGCACGGTGCTCGTCGGCGGAGATCCGTTTGCACCGGAACCTGCGCCGGTACAGGCAGCAGACGATATTTTCGGGTAATTCAATCTAAAGGAGCTTAAAAATGGATTTCATAACGGGTTTGATTTTGATGGTTGCCGGTGGACACGACTTCATTTTGTTGCCAGTCGGCACACCGGCTGGACAAGTGATGCAGCAATGCCTCGGCAAGACGGAAATACCGGGCACACTCACGCTGGAGGACGGACGCTGGAAAATGACCGTTGACCAGCAGTCCTACGCCCTGGTGCAAAACTGCCGGGATCGCCAGGTACAAGCCGTTTTCAATCAATAAGGAGAAGAACATGAAAAAACTTATTTTCGCAGCAACTCTCGCCGTCATCGCTTTCCCTGCTTCAGCTTGCTTCCTATGCGATCTGGACTGGGATGGAAAATCCGTTAACGTCCCGTTGCCCCCTGGCGACACGTTTAATCGCTGCGCATTTGGCGACAGCAAGAAGATGGGGGTAAAAGCCGAGATCCGCCAGGTCGAAGATCAATACCGCCTGATCCTTGCACCAGCGGACGCCGAGCGCCTGCACGACTGTTCGGCCAAGCAAATGCAGGCCGATATGGCGGCGGTAGCTCGTGGCAAGAAGGATTGAAGAATGAGCGCACGATTGTTACCCCCAGCAGAGCGCGCGGCGCGTGTTGCGCAAAAACGCGCTGCGCTGCTGGGCTTTCTGCGCGATGAGCTCTACACCACCGCCACGGTGGTCGGACAGTTGCTTGGCCTCAACAGCCGGCAGGCCATCCACACTACCCTGACTGCAATGGAGCGGGACGAGTTAGTGAGGCGTGAGACTGTCACCACGCCAGCGGGGCGGCGGGTGACTCTGTGGGGTATAACCTCGCACGGCCAGGCATTCGCGTTCGATCCAGCAAGCGAAGTGCCTCAAGAGCGGTATTTTGAGCCTGGACGGGTAGGCTTGACCGTGCTCCAGCACACCATGGATTTGCAAACACTCCGTTTACAAGCTGAAGTCGCCGGCTGGGCCGGCTGGATGCTTGGCGACCGGATGGGGAAGTGGGCAAAAAACCAGAGCAGACCGGACGCAATCGTTGCAGACCCGCAAGGCATCAAGTGGGGGATCGAGTGCGAGCGGACGATCAAAACCCGCAAGCGGTATGAGGCGATTTTGAAAGATCGGTTGCTCGCTATCAAGCAAGGAACCGTAAACAAAGTTGTCTGGCTCTGCCCGACAGAAGAACAGTCGAACCGCTTAAAGGCGATCATCAGAAGCATTCCAGATACCCCGGATTTGTTAATGCTTAAGCAGGGTTTAAAACCCGGTACATTGATGTTCGGTGATTATCAATTCTTCAAGAAAGGTAAACAATAATGGCTATTCTCAAACCCAAGTCTGCAAACAAAACCCGAACATTGTCCGTGCGCCTGCCAACTCCCATTGTTGAGGAAGTTGAGCAGGTGAAGAGGCTGGCCGACGAGCGCGGCCTGCTTTTCGACGTGTCGGAAATTGTCGAAAAGGCCGTTTCATCCGCCATTAAGACCGCCCGCGCCGAGCTTGAGGCAAGCCCGGCAGCAGGCGCATAAGTCCGTAAACATATTGCAAACAAAATGTTTACGGTCAATCGCCTGCAATCGCTGACACCATTCGCAACCAAGGTTGCGGCTATGCTGGTGCCCACGATGCACGGCAACGAACGCCGTCAGCGAGCCAACAGAAGAACCCCAGGGGGGCGGGCTGGACGCCCGCTAATCCCCCTGGTAGCGTTCCGCTCTTGCCCTACGGGCGGCTGTACGCCGCCCTACGGCCAATTCACTGTCGCCGCGCGCCCTAGGGGGCGCTTGCTCAAGGGGGCGTTGCCCCCTCTTTCCCTACGGGTCGGCTGGACGCCGCCCCTTCGGAAAATTCACCCTGCCGGCGTCTTCGCTGGCGCTCGACCCCCCCGGTTTGGGGCTGCGTTGCGGCTGTCTGCTTCGCATCCATCCTCAACTTGGTCATGCTGCCGCATGACTGCTCGCGACGCTCGGCTCGATTCGGCTTCGCCGCCTCTCACCTCGACTGCTCGCACCACGCTTCGCTCCAAACCGGGGGGGTCGAGCGCCAGCGAAGCTGGCTTACGACGCCGGCAGGGGAAACCGTCTTGTCCGCCCTGGGGGGCGTCCGGCGACTTGCCGTGCGCTGGGGCGCCCGTCATTTCCCCTTGGGTCGCTTCGCAACCGGCCTGGGGGCCGGTGTGCTGCGCTCGTTCGTCTGGCCCGTGGGGCCAGCCTCACCGGAACCGCCTCAGTCACCCCTGGGGGGGTGCCTTCGTCTCGCCTCGCCTTGGGGCGAGGCGTTCCGCCCCTCCGCGCCAGGGGCGCTCCGCGTTCACTCGGGCCGCTTGCGCTGGCCCGGTGAACTTGGCAACCCGGCTGTGTGTTAGATAGTCACGGCAGCAATGAACCACCGGATTTAATCCCTGCCAGCTTTCACTCTTCGTTCCGGTCGCTATGCTCCCTCAGCTGCGCGGCTTCGCCTTGCCCCATCAGCCTTCGGCTTTCGGGATCCGGTCGCGCTGCGCCGCTCCATTCGCTCCCTGCGGTCGCGGCTCTCAGCCTTCGGCTTTCGGATAGCGGTTGCTGTGCTCCCTCGGCGCCTTATCCGATCAGCCAAGAAGATGAACATGCTCCCACACCCAGCTGCCTATCTGCCAGGCATCCATAAAAGGGTTGACCTTCTCGTAAATCTGCCAACCCGCCGTCGCAATCGTTGCAGCATGTTTCATATTCGCTTCCCCATGGTGTCCGTTTTTAAATGCCTGCCCAGAGGCGAGGCAGGGAGGGAGCGGAAGACCGGCAGGCCGTTCCCAACGGGAACAATCTTCCCCTGGCTATCCTGCCCGTCGGGTCGGCTTGGTCGGTCGCGTTGCTGAACAAAGAGCGCGGCCTAGAAGGGCGGCTGTCAAGCCCCCTGATGCCTGGGCGACGAAATCCGCGTTACCGCCCAAGCGTCTTTATTGAGACTGCCTTGCCGCTGCCTCCGGCAGCGAGCAGGCAGCAGGGGGCTTGATAGACGACCGGGCCGCGCTATAAAAACAGAACGCGACCGACCAAGCCGAGCTGATGGGTAAGTGGAGGAAGAAGGAAAGAATAAGCAATCAGGGATTGGTCATGCGTGATCTGCAAGGCATGCGCAACACCATCTCGCAAAATGCCGCTCGATCGTGTCACGCACAAGAACGGTTTTGACAACGCCACGGCTTCGCCGTCGCGTTGGCTGCTCCGGGCCGGAGAGGCCGGCCCTGCGCCGTGGTGCAGGAAACCGTTTTTGTCGCCGTTCCCCTTCCCCATGATTGCCCTTCAAAGCCGCCCAGTGCGTCCAGGGCTGGGCAGGCGGTTAAAGGCGCAAGCTGTCGCGCCAGACGGCGGGGCTTTCGCGGCATATCCTCACCGGGCAAAAGGCCGCCCGGTTCCGGTATTCCACGACCCCGAAACCCCGGCTGTCACGCCAGCTTGCAACCGCCTGAACGCCCATCCCTGGCCACCCTTTTTGAGGCGGCTCCGAAGGGCAGAACATCACAGAAAAGGAGAACAACCATGGCAACAAAAACAACCAGCACCACAGATAACAACGCAGGGTGTTCCCCCTGCACCCCCGAGGCCCACCAAAGGGCAAATTTTCAAACCCAACCTGCTCGAGGAGAAAAATCATGAAACGCATCACCATCACAATCGATGAAGACACCGCCGAAGCCCTGACCAAGTTGGCGGCGTATTGCAGCGATGAAGACAAGGCAAGAAACGGTGCTACCACGCACGGCCCACTGACACCGGCCAAGCTGCTGGCAATGCTGGCCGAGGATGCAGGCATGGTAATCACGCGTCCAGGATGCTGGGAAGCATCGAATCTGCATCAAGTTCTGGTTTCGCACGGGTATGACGTGTAGCGAAGTGACATGGGCAAGCTAACCCAAACAGCCAGCCTCGCCTGGCTCGTTTACGAAAAGCTCAATCCTTTTATGGATGCCTGGCAACTGATCGGCTGGGCCGTTCACTTGTGGAGGTAAATCATGGCCATCATTATCGGCGTCCTGGTGCTGTGGCTGGCGTGGAAACTGGCCTGGAAGCTTTTAAAGTGGGTGCTGATCCTGGCGGTGCTTACCGCCTTGGCGCAGGGCGGTTGCCATGATAAAACTCAGAAGCCTGCGGGGAAGGCAAAGGTTATGAATGTGAAGCATAACCAGTAATGTGCCATATGATTGACATTACTTGCATCTATACGCACATTGCGTACAATAACTAAATGAAAGCCTTGTTTGTCGAACTGCCAGCCTTTTCGCGTTACCGTGACCGCTATCTTGATGACGCCGCCTTTATCGGATTGCAACAGTCTCTGTTGAAGAACCCTGAAGCTGGCGACGTGATCGAAGGGACGGGCGGCTTACGCAAAGTGCGCCATGGTGATGCCAAGCGCGGCAAGGGCAAGCGTGGTGGGCTGCGAGTGATTTACTACTGGTGGATCGGCGGCGCTCAGTTCTGGCTGTTCACCGTGTATAACAAGGACGAGTTGAGCGATTTGAGTGACAACGAGCGTGGGATATTGAAGTCCCTGCTCAAGCGTGAACTGGAAGTAAGGAGCCAAAAATGAAACGCAATTTATTTGCCGAACTAACGGAAGGATTTGATGCTCTGCAAGAAGGGCGCCAAGGAAAGGTTACCCTCAAAAGCCACGCTGTGGCAATGAATCCCGCGCCCGTAGTGACGGCGGAAGAAGTGACCAATCTGCGCCAGCGTCTGCACTTGTCGCGCGCTGTATTTGCCCGCTATCTGCGCACCAATGAACGCACCTTAGAGAATTGGGAACAGGGCCGAGTAAAACCCAACGCCCAGGCTGCCCTACTAATCCGCATGGTCGAACGCTATCCGGATACTGTGGAACGGCTCGCCGGCATTTAACCAAGCTTCTTCGCCAGATCCTCAGCCCTCAAATGCGTGTACCTCTTGAGCATCTGCAATGTCTTGTGGCCGGTGATGCTGGCCACCTCCATCGGGTTCAGCCCTTTTTCAAACAGTCGGCTTGCCGCCTCATGCCGGATATCGTGAAACCTGAGACCGACTAGGAAGTCGCAATCAGGCTTACTGCCGGCTTTTCCACATTCCGTTTCATGATTGGTGCGAGCTCGATCTCGCGCCCTCTCAAACGCCTGGCTGATGCTCTCCGGTCTCAACCCGAATACCTTCCCGTCAATCCGGCGCGGCAGGGATTTAAGCACCGTTACAGCAGCGCTTGATAGCGCCACGTCGCGGCGATCCCCGTTTTTCGTGTCATGCAGCGTGATTACATGTTTTTTTAGATCAACATCACGCCACAGAATTCCCCCGAGCTCGCCGCGTCTCATAGCGGTTTCGGCGGCCAATAGTACAATGCCAGCCAGCTCATTCGATTCTGTGGCAGCGACAATCGCATCAATCTCGGCTTGGCTGGCACGACGGTCGCGCCCCTGGGGTTTCTTCGGTTTCCGAACAAGTGCTGTCGGGATGCCGGCAGGCAACGCGATACCCCAATCAATAACCGCTGCTTTCAGAATTCGGTTGAGCAGGTTTATCTCGTGAATAACGCTCTGTTCACCCACTTCCTTGAGTCGGCTGTCCCGAAATGATGCCACGGTGGCCGAAGTGATCGCCGCGAGCTTTAAGGTGCCAAGGCGAGCCTTGAGCGTCTTGACCCGGCTCTTGTCTGCCGCCTGGCCCTTCTTCGATGGCAGCACTTCGTTTTCGTACCGTTCCAGGATGGCGGACAGTGAGGTTTGCTCGGCTTCGGCAGTTGAGCGGAAAACGCCTCGATCCATTTCAGATTCAACCATCCGCGCCCACTTCTCTGCATCGGCCTTTGCGTTGAATGTCTTGGATTGAACCGGGTAGTCCTTTTTCCGAATCTGGACTTCCCATTGATATTCGCCGCGCTTCCGGATTGTTGCCATGTAACCCCCGCCAAAATTTAAGTCCAGTGTGGCAGAATTGTGGCAATAATTCAATTATCGCCTTGAGAGTCACGTGTTTATTAAGTATAATTTCGGCTTCCGAAGCCAAGGGTCACAGGTTCGAATCCTGTCGGGCGCGCCATGTATTCTCTAAGGGCTTTTTTCGTTGCAACCCTTTACTTTTTTTAAGGTTTCACTTCCCGAACTGCTACACAGACCTGCTACACAACGGGTATCATCTGGGAATGGAAGCCAAAGTGAAAGACCAAACCGGCCTTATCCGAAGAGGCCTCATTTATTACTACCGCAAGCGTATACTTACCGATCCGCTGACGCATTACAGAAAGGTAGAAATATCCATTTCCGATTTTGAGCTTGATGTGGCCTGGTTTTGGAGCAGGGCAGAAAAGGTAGCGCAATGAGATAGGACGGTTTGCTGCTATTAGCTTAAAAACCGCTTTCCCAACGCAAAGGCGCCAACCCTCACCCCAACCCTCTCCCGCAAGCGGGAGAGGGGGCAATCGATCCTTCCCCCTGGGGGAAGGTTTGGATGGGGGCTGAACGCAAAGTAATAACTATGGGTTGCCTGGGTTTGCTGGTTCACCCATCGGGTGCTGGCAGTTCGAGAGTTAACCGCCTGTCTCTGCTGTCCTTTGCGCCTTTGCGTTGAGGAATTTAGGATTAGTTATCTGAGAGGAGGGCTCCATTGTGAAAAAAGTAAAGATGTTAAGTCTGCACAGCATGTTCATGCTAATCTGTCTGGCGATCACAGGGAACACCTTTGCAGTAACCGAGAAAGCCGCGCCGGCCAAGGCGGTCGCGAAAGCGCCCGCAATCAGCAAGGAATCCCAGGCTTGCATCGCCTGTCACAAGGCGATGAACCCCGGCATCTACGGGCCGTGGGCTGCGAGCAGTCACGCCAAGAAAGGCGTCTCCTGTTACGAGTGCCACAAAGCCGACAAGTCACGCAAAGATGCGCAGCAGCACTACAACTTCACCATCGGTGTCATCGTTTCGCCCAAGGATTGCGGTCGGTGCCACGCCAAGGAAACCAGGGAGATGACCGAGTCGCACCATGCCAAGGCGCACCAGTTCACAGGTTCGCTCGACAATTTCCTCGGCCGCATCGTCACCGGCGAACAGAACTTCGATCTGGGCTGTGCCCAGTGTCACGGCTCCACCGTCGAGGTTCTCGCCGACGGCAAGCTCAAGACCGGCACCTGGCCGAATACCGGCATCGGCCGTATCAATCCGGACGGGAGTATGGGCAACTGCACGGCATGCCATTACCGGCACGGTTTCGCCGTCGAAGTTTCGCGCAATCCGAAGAATTGCGGCAAGTGCCATCAGGGACCGGACCATCCGCAGATCGAGATCTACGAACTGTCGAAGCACGGCATAGCCTTCGATACTTACCGCGAAGAGATCATGGCAAAGGCCAAGTCCAAAAATTTCGTCCTCGGCAAGGATTACGACAAGGCGCCGGTCTGCTCGACCTGCCACATGGGCGCGACCAGACAGTTGCCTTCGACGCATGATGTGGGTGCCCGCATCAAGTGGACCCTGCGTCCGCCCATTTCCAAGGTTCTCGAAAACGGCGATAAAAAGCGGGCGGACATGAAGAAAGTCTGTTCCGAATGTCATCAGCAGCCGTGGGTCGACGGGTTCTTCAAGCAGTTTGACGATTACGTCAAACTCTACAACGACAAGTTTGCCATCCCGGCGACCAACATCATGAAGTTCCTTGCCGAAAACAAGGTGACCGACGCCACGCCGCTCAATGAAATAGTAGAGATTCACTACTGGCATCTGTGGCACCACGAAGGCAGAAGAGGCCGGCATGGCGCCGCCATGAACGCGCCGGACTACTCGCACTGGCACGGCATGTACGAGGTTGCCATCAACTTCTATTTCATGTTGCTGCCCGCGGCTGACGAAGCCGTCGCCGCCAGGAAGGACGCCGCACTGAGCGCCAGGTGGGAAGCGTTCAGGGCCAAGATCATGGATAGCCCCGAGCATAAGTGGAAGAAGGGCATGTCCAAGGAAGAGGCCGGCAAGATCATCGAGTTCTATCAGCAGAGATACGGCAAAGAGGGCGGGCAATAAGCGCCGGCTGTTTAGCGCAGCCGTGCCGCGGGGAGATTCGTCTCCCCCGCGGCATTCCTGATTTGACGACACGAGCGGAGTTCCGGGTATGAAAAGACGGCTTGCATTGATCATCATCATGGGCATGCTTGCGCTGGGCATGTCACCCGCGCAAGCGGCGGAAGATTTGTCGAAACTTTCGATCGTCAAAGAGCCGGCGAAACTCATCGCCGGCATCTATCAAGCCTTTCACGACTGGCAGGTCGATGCGGGAATCGCACTGACCAGCAAGTCCCTGGCGGATCTCGATGGGTATCTCAAACAAAACCCGGAGATGGAAATTGCCGACCCGAACCTCAAGACCAAAAAGGTCAAACAGGTTGCCTCCGCACTTCACACCTTGCTCGGGATGCTCGATCAGCGCAAGGCGATGAAACTCCTGGACGACGAGAGCAGGCGCAAGGCCAGGCGGATGGAAGACCTCGCCGGCAGTCACGGCAAGATCGACAAGGTCGATATCGAACGTCAACTGGCTGTCGAGAGAGAATCGGCCCGGTTGAGCGCAACCTCGGTCAACGAATTCCGCAAGGCTATCGAGATCGATCCCGCCAACCCGTCCCCGCACTACGAACTCGCGAAAGTGTATGCCCAGGGGCTTCCGGGCGGCGGCACCGCCGCGGCGGAAGAGGAATATTACCAGGCCGCAGTCCGTACGCTCGACGAGGGAGATGTCACTGCGGCGAACTCAACGATCCGCACGCTCGCGGCGCTCAATCCCAAATCAAAATACATCGCCCAGTTCGAGGGACGGGCGCGTGACGTGAGCAAGCGCAAGTGAAGCGACTGCCAACGGTCGCCGTGGCGGGACTTGCGGCCCTCTTCGGTATCCATGCCTTCGCCGCGGCTCCCCGGCCTGCAACCACGCAGGCATCCAACGCTGCGACAGCCCATGCGGAAGAGACAATTTTAGAGTATGACAGATTGTTGCGAACGGCCGACCGCTACCTCACCGAGGGGGACTATCCCGCGGCACTGGACAATCTGTACAAGGCTTCGACCCTGCGGCCGGGCGACGCCCGGTTCTACGAAATGCTCGCAGTCGCGCACGATGCCGACCGGGAGCCGGCGATGGCTTTCGGCAATTTCGAAAAAGCCGGCGAACTCTATCTTGCCGCGGGCGACCTGGCTCGGGCGGCTCACGTCCTCGAATACCTGCGCGCATACGGGCGCGACAAGCAACGCGTGGATGCTTTCGAGCATAGGCTGAATGCGGCTCGCCTGAAGAAGACGGCGAAGCCTTGAGCCAAAGGGGGGAAAGGCCCCCCTTCAGTTCGCCAGCGCCTTAGCGATCATGGCCATGGTCGTGGCCGTGGCGCCCCTTCCCCTGGTCCCCGCGGTGATCCTCCCTGCGCTCGTCACGGCGGTCATCCCGGCGGTCACGATATTGTTCCCGGTAACGCGGCACATACTCGCGCTGGTACCAGTTGTCTTGCACAAAATAGACCCGCTCGCCGCAGGCGTTGTATTCGTGGCAGTGCCTGCTCCAATGTTTGGCGTGGCCCGGCGGTACGCGCAGATAGATCGGCGGGCGGTTCATCGGCACGCGCCCGATCACCATCGGCTGACTGTAAATCACTTGTGGCGGCGGATAGCCGCCGATGTCGATCCGGCCATAGAAGCCGGGCTGGCCAACGCTGATGGAAACACCGACATCGGCAGCCAGTGCCGGAGCGGCGAGGCTGGCGGCGGTGGCGGCAACTGCGGCTGCGAGAACAAATCGTTTCATGTTGAGTCTCCTGTTGTCAGTGATTCTTGATTAACGCATGAAGAGACGAGCCGATGACTTTTTCATTGTAGCAATATGTAACTTCACTGATTTGTCCGCCCCGGTGCGTGCCTGGGGCTGGGCATCGCTGGCGGTAGCGATTTCGCCGCTCGCGGGCTCACGCTCTACACCGCGGTGCCAAAGGCGCATATCCGCCTCGTCCAGTTCGGCGACATGTATCTTGACCGGCAGGGACGCGAGCTGCACCTGGGGCGGCTGGGGCATTTCTGAGTCATGCGCATGAAGCCAGTGACCACCACTCGCGAGGAGCCCATGAATGATTGGCAAGTCCTTCATGGGGATATCGATCGGTCTGCCGTTTTCGAGAAGGAGAATGGACTTGAGGAAGCGGTTTGCGGCGCACGAGACCGTCCGCAACTTGACCCGCGTGATTCGAAGGCTAAGCTGTATGTTATAGGCCCCGGCAATCGTAGGGGCGCATCGCCGTTCACATCAGGAGATCCGATCATGACGCTGACGCAACTCGCAAAACCCCAGTGGCAGTCCTACTTCGACCGCGTCGCGAAGGCGCTCGGCGCAAAGCTGGTGCAGGTGGAAATCACCGGCTTGGGGCTGGGTGACCAGGTTCAGGCGGAATCGCTGCCATTGATCGGGATCAGCTACGACCCTAGGAACGACATCCTGGCGGTGGCGCTGGAGGGGATCGAGCACAACATCCAGCATCCGAAGCAGATTCATGTTGAACGGGACATGGAAAGCGTCTACAGCATTGAAGCCGTGGACGCCGAGGGCGAGCACCACATCCTGCTGCTGAGGGATCCGCTCCGCTTGCCTGCGCCCTGATGCAATACTGGAAAACCTGGTTATGAACCCCACGCTGTCAGGTGGAAGGAAGGTTTGATCGTGCATCGGCATGACCCCAACTACGTAGTGGAGCTGGCCGTCCGGGTATTCGGCGATGCGGCCAAGGCGGCCGAGTGGCTCGAGCAACCTCGCCTGCAGCTCGGTGGACACACGCCAATGGAGGTGCTGTCGACTAAAGGCGGTGCCCGGCGTGTCGAAGAACTGCTGGCGCAGGTCGACGACGACAAGCGACTGGGGATCAGCTAGCCGCAGCCTGCTGGTTGGCGCTGCATCGCAGCCGCGCATCGACTATGCTGAAACAGCACGGATCTTTTTACTCGTTTCCTGGGGGACCCTCATGCAAGCGCTTTGTTACCGGATGCACCCGCTGCCGCACCTGCATGGGCGCGATTGAGCCATGGCGGATGTCAGTGTAGCCGACCTGGCACAGGCCAAAACCGCCGTGGGAGCGCTGCTGGAAGAGCTGGGGCTTTCCGCCTACCTCTTCGCCGTCGAACCGCGAGAGGGCGCTTGGGCGGTCATCGTGGAATGCGCCACCGACTCCGGCTGGCAGCGCTCGGAGCTGCAGGCCGGCGCTGAACTTCTGGCCGGCCTCGGCGACCCGGCAGCCAGGGCGGAGCTCCTCGACCAATGGCGCGCGCACCTGGCCGCCTGCAAGACAGACTGACTTCGTCCCTGTCGCGCACGGGGATCGTCATAAGGCGGCTCGGCGCAATGGTACATGCTCACCTCTCATGGTAGTCCATGCGGCAGATTCGAGACCGCGCCCCATGGCGCCGCCGCACGCGTCGTGTCATCATCGGCCTATGTCCGCGCCGCGCATGCCAGCACACGCCAAGCCTCCCGCCTTCTCCGCCGGGGTGCTTGTCGTGCGGCGGGAGAATGGAGAGTGGCGCCTGCTGGTGTTGCGCGCCTACCGCAACTGGGATTTTCCCAAGGGCGCCGTGGCGCCGGACGAGGCGCCGCTGGACGCGGCCATCCGCGAAACGGCGGAGGAGACTTCAATCACGGATCTCGTCTTTCGCTGGGGCGAGGCATACTGCGAGACCGCGCCCTATGGCCCGGGTAAAGTGGCGCGCTACTATCTGGCGGAAACCGCACAAAAGTCCATTACGCTGCCGGTCTCGCCGGAACTCGGATGCCCGGAGCACCACGAGTGGCGCTGGGCGAGCTTCGACCAGGCAGCGAAGCTTCTCCTGCCGCGCCTGCAGCCGATCCTGGCCTGGGCGAGACAGCAGCTTCGGGCATGACGACTGCGGCTTTGCTTGCTGGCAGGTAAGGTGCACAGCGCAGCAACGACCCGGGCAGCGTCTTGCTGCAGGGCGTTGAAGCGCGCGCGGCCTTTCGCGTGTCCGATATCCGAAGCTCGATGCCCTGTTTCTCCTGATGGGCTTTAGGCCCGCGCCTGCCGGGATATCGGTCGCTCTCATTTGCATCATGCGGCAACAGTCCACGATTAAGGGCCTACCCTGCAATTACTTCTTTTTATCCGCTAACGCGTGATTTGGGCGGTGGCCCTTGCTTCTAGTTCCACCCGCAAAGACGTAGCTCGGTCTAGCAATGCTTTATCCGTTGTAGTCCGGTCAGCAAGCTTTTCGAACAGATCCAAATCTTGCATAGCTAGTTGAGCATCTTTTTTGGCAATCGCGTTAAGTAGTGCGGATAAGAGATACAATGGAATTGGACCTTGATTCTTTGAGAGCCACCACTGGACATAATCCTCGACTTGAAAAATTGTTTGAATATGCAATTCAAATGCCAATGCTGCGTCATAGAGACGCAATGCTTCTAGGGGGTAACCTTCCAACATCTTTACAAAAGCCAAGGATACGCGCCATACCGGGTTATTAATCGCTCTTGCAGTGCATTGTTGCAAAAGCCTTTCAGCACCAGTTAAATTATTCCTTAAAGTGACCTCTAGCAAAGCCTTGGCAACCCAATATTCTGGGCCTTCTTTATTGAATTTCTTAAAACTTACCAAGTAGGCTTCTAATTGAACTTCTGCTTCCTGGAGAAGCTCCAGCCTGGATTTATCTGTTTGCCACTTGGTTACAAGCCTCATGTAGTCAGCAAAACACACGTCTGCAAGCCTTTGGGGCAAGATCACCGCTAGTCGCTTAGAAAGGGTATCTTTGAGTTTGCCTGACCCTTTTTTGCCTTTTTTAGATGCCACCTTCACCATTTCAGCGAGTTCTTCAAGGATTTCCCTCGACGTACGAAGGTCCCCCGATAAGGCAGCAGCTAGAGCAACAATGTATTTTGCGGCTAATGCGGTGGATTGCGATGCACTTTCAAAGCCTTTTAATTCGTTCGCAAGGGCAATCTCTGTTTGCTTGGGTAAGGCTTGGCGCATCTCCTGAGCAAGTGCATGGCTTATCTCTTTCGAAATCATGGAATGCGTTACAACGCCCTCCAGTCGCAAACAGTAGACATCTTCCTTAGCTTGCTTCCTTGTGCGGATACCTCCCCAGATAATTAGTTGACACTTGGATTTATCCAGAAATTCAATTGCGGCTTTGTCATCGTTTACGTCTGGTGAAAGATAGCTAGGAATCTCAATAACTTTAAAGGGGATTGCAACATCTTCACGTTTTAATGCGGCGGCTATTTCCGCGATAAAATCGGATCTGATCCGCTTTCGTTCTGCCTCAGTTTCAGCCCGAATTGCCAAGGCTATTCCAATGCACCCCGGAGTGTTCCTAGGTACACGGCAACTCGCCAACCAAAGAAGAAACCCGATAAAGCTGAAAAGAAATGTAGAGGCTAAAAGACCTACTGGGGACTTGGCAATGCCTAAAGTAGCGACCGCAGCCATGCCTAGACCACCGGCAATCAAGGCGAACACGAAACCTACTGGCGAGTTAGACCAAACAATTCCGCGCTGAAACATGAAGTCAGCTAGATGATCTATTTTTAACATTAGGCGATGGTTTTTAACATGCTGTAATAATTAACAAAAAATTCAAATTTAAGCCATTGGCTTGGTTTTATGTGCCCTCGGCCAAAGTAGTTAAAGCCCGTGTCGATGCGGGCCAAGCTCCCTTGGCATGATAATTCTAATGGCAAAGTATAGCGTGTGTATTTTTACGCACCATATCGCGGCTTTGTATTTCAGGAGCTAAAGGGGTCGGCTTCGGATTGTTTTTCTTGGCGACCATTGATCTCATTCTTTGACGGTTTGCAGATGTTATTCGTCGCGCGACTTCGTATGCTTCACCGCGTCAGTTCAATTCCCATTTGCGGAACCCACCCATATCCGACGACCCGATCAGCGCAAGTCGTACCAGACCCCGCGACCGCTGCCGTGCTGGTTCAACGTGCCGCGTTCGACCAGTGCCCGGAAGTGCTGTTTGAGCGTATTGCGGCTGGCCCCGGTCAGTTTGATGGCTTCGCCGATGGTGACGCGCCCATGCTCCTGGGCGAACTCGACGATTTGTAAAGACAGCTCGGGCATGGACGCCAGCACGATTTTCTCGCGCTCGACCTTTTTCTCCAGTCGGCGAACCTGCTCGGCCAGAGAGCGGAGAAAGAACATGAGCCACGGCTGCCAGTTGGGCGCCTCGGTGCGAATCGTCCCTTGCGTCTGCCGCAGCGCCAGGTAGTAGGCTTCCTTACTCTGTTCGATCACGCTTTCCAGAGAACTGTACGGCACATAGACATAGCCGGCCTGCAGGAGCAGTAGCGTCGTCAGCACCCGACTCAGTCGGCCGTTACCGTCCTGGAAAGGATGGATCTCCAAAAACACCACGATGCATAGCGCGATGATTAGCAGCGGATGCAGGCGGGCCGTTTCTCGCTCCTGATTCACCCATGCCACCAACTCTGTCATGAGGCGTGGCGTATCGAACGGCGTTGCCGTCTGGAACACGATGCCGATTTGCGCGCCGGTCTCGTCGAATGCTGCGATGCTGTTCGAGTTGCTTTTGTAATTGCCGCGATGCCTGGTGTCCTTTTCGCTGTAGCGCAGCAGGATCTGGTGCAACTGCTTGATGTGGTTCTCGGTGATCGGGATGTCCTGCCAGGACGAGAACACCAGATCCATCAGCTCGGCATACCCGGCTACTTCCTGCTCGTCGCGGGTGGCGAAGGATTTGATTTCCAGATTCGACAGCAGTTGCTCGACCTCTCGGTCGGACAACTTGCTGCCCTCGATACGGGTGGAGGAGCCGATGCTCTCGATGGTAGCCACGCGTCGCAGAGCCGACAGACGATCGGGCGCAAGCGTGCCCAAGGCGCGCCAGGCGCCTTTGAACTCATCAATCCGGGCGATAAGACTCAAGATCTCCGGGGTGATCTGGATGGTGTCGGTTCTCGGCATGAACCAATATTACACCCATTTACACCCAATTTGCGCGATCAGGATGTTGCGGGCTGAAACTGCGCTGCTACCCGCATTTCCTCTTTTCGGTGAATTGAGCCGCTACAGGGCGTGTGACGGGAATGATAAATTTTCCTCACACAGGGCGCATATAAGGGGCTGTTAGGCCGCTATTTTACAGCGGTTTCATGGTCAGTCATAACGATGGGGGGAATCATATCTTTGCTCTTTGTCAGAAATGTACTCATATCCGTGCACTTTGTGCATTAATGAAAATATCTATTTATTTCAATCTGTTGTAGATTGCCCGGAGAGGGCGTATTCTTTATGGGTCAGTTGGGCGGACATGAGCGGAGCGCGATGGAGCGGACGAGCGACAAGATAATGGATTTGGCCGAATCCAGCGTCATCCTGGAACAGGCGGGCTTGCCTTGGAAGGTCAGCGAAACAGTGAGACTCACCCGCCGGGAGTCGCTGCGATTGATGGAAGCGCTCGAGAATCCGCCGCCGATGAACGAGAAACTCAAGAAGCTGATGGCTGACTACTTCGCGAGGGCCGCGCATTTCCCGGACGGCACCACGGTGATACGGGATCTGGAGTAGGGGGCGGGCCCATGTCCTGGCGAACGATGGCAACGAATAAGCTGAAGTCATGCAACTGACCCTGATCCCCGGTCCCAGGCTGATCCGCCGCGACTGGGAATACGACGGGTCGCACGGGGAAGGCGCCTACGTGGATCGCGACGTGACGGAAGATGCGTCCCGCTACCTGTTCGGCACCGTTGCGCTCGATACTGAGATTACCCTGCGCGACATCTTCCTGCTGCTGGACATCGACCCGCTGCTGCAGGAAATCTTCGCCAGGGACTGGGCAAAAGAACTGTTGGCCGAGATGCTGAGCGGAAATGTCACCACAGCCCCCACTATCGAGTACGACCCGGAGGGCATCGAATATCTGGAGTTATACCAAATCTGGAGCCAGGACTCCTTCAGCGGGGAACTGCAACCCATCCACCGCCTCGACTTCCACGGCGTCGGGTTTGTGCTTCGGGAGGATGTCGTGCGGAACGGCCGCATTGATTACCGCGCCGACGAACGGATCAAGTGGGGCGTGTCTTTCATCTCCCCGCTGGAAATGCTGTACCTTCCCATCCGTCTCAACCCGGAAGTCATCCTTTGTGAGGATAACGCGGACTCCATCAATAACGGCAAGGAAATCGCCCGGATGCTGAATCCGGGCGTCACGCTGGGCCAGGTGATCGATGGCGTGCTGTGGGAACTGTCCTTCCATGGCTCTCCGGCATCTAGGGATGAGGAAAGCACCAAGCTCAAAAGTCTGGCTGACGAAGTGCATTCCGGGGAGGGCGTGACGCATCGCTCTGCCGATCTGTTCGCTGGGTACAGGACTACCTTGGCGTCGTGCTTCACCGATACTGCGGAATACGCGCCCGGCGACCTTTACGATACCTTGCAGGGGGTAGGCGATCACGACAATGCCGAGGCGGTGCTGCAAGAGAAACTGAGTTCCAATATTCGTCTGAAACCCGAGTTCTCCGGTATGACCGGAATGGAACTGCGCTGCTACGTGCGCATGAACAGCGACATTACTTTTTAGCTATCATGGAGTTTTTTCTGAGCCTTGGTCTTGCTCTTGGCAGTGCGAAGAGGACCTGAGCGTACAGGGAACTTGCCAGATATGCTGTCGCCTGTCGGGGTGCGATCAGGGCTGACCATACCTGGGGACCAAACATGCTGAGATTCGAAGCCGTTGCCACAGAACAGGCCGTTGCTGCCGTTTGTGACCGCTGCGGCCGCGAAATGCAGAAGGATGCCTTTGACGGCGAATGGCAAGAAAAAATATCCATCGACTTTCGCAGCGCATATGGCTCCGTTTTTGGCGATGGCAACGACATTGCGTTAGATCTTTGCCAGCATTGCTTCAAGGATACGCTAGGTCCATGGGTTCGTGTGACCGAGCAGGTGAGCGCCCACATCATCGACGAAGCGATTGCTTTTGTGGATGCATCCAACCAGCGCATCGAGGCGATGGAACAGAAGGCAGCGGATGAGCGGCGCCCAGGAAGAAAATAGCGTTCAAGCAATACCATGGGCCGTGATTTTGACGGTTGCAACCTTGGCGCTCGTTTCAGCATATCTGGTGTTCTGGGAAAAATGGGCGCCGTGGCAGGCGGTTCTTGTAGTGGGCGGAGCGGCAACAGGAATGATTTTGATACTGCTGGTTGCCATATTGTTTCTATCCCCTGACAACCGCTCAGAGAATTGGCGAGTGTTCATATCTACGCTCCAGAACGACCTGGATGCGATGCTGAAATATTTCAGGCTGAGGAAGCGGCGGTGATCCGTTCTGTTCCGTCTGTTCCGTCTGCTTCGTTGCTGGTGCTGCAGTTTGTCTGCTTGGGCGGCGTTGTTATGGGCGGTCAGAATGCCCCAGCCAAGTCCAAATAGGGTTGATAAGCTATTGTCGACTGGTCGCCAATAATTATTCAATTTCAAATAATTCGCAATAATTCCGCACCCGGCATAAAAATATATGCCTATGAACAATTTTCAGGTAGCGGGAATTCCCCCCTTTGAAAAAGGGGGGCAGGGGGGATTTGTAGTTTGCGTGAATATGAAAATCCCCCTCAGTCCCCCTTTTTCAAAGGGGGAAGTGGAGTTGCGCAATAATCGCCTGAGAATGGTACAGAGGCATATAAAAATATGGCTGTGTTCGTAAATCATATTGGTAGCTCGTCTGGTGATCCACTCTGACGTGGATGCTGTGTGTCACGGTGCAAGTGCACCGGTTCACGCAGGAAGCGGAAATGAGAAAGTCAGGGTTGAAGCGAATCACTACCGCATCGCGGCAACTAACGCCAGATCAGCGCAAGAGGGACCTATCAGTTCTTATTGTAGTCAGCCATCAGCTTCCTGAGTTTTTCATTCATGGGCGGCGGATTTTCCATCAATTCAAGTATCCGCAACGATTCCCTTCGTGTCAGTACAATCGTGGATTCGCTTTCAATGACTTTTCCCGCTTTCTCCAAGGCCGCCTGCACGACAAACTGGTTCGTCGTCTTTCCCACAATATCCGCCGCCAATTGCAGTTTTTCATGCACATGATCAGTGATCCATATAGTGAGCCGTTTTCCTGTACGAGTAGGCATGGTAGCCTCCTTAATCCCAATGCATGTAATATGACGACAGGAGACATCCTGTTGTTCGCTCGCTACGGCTTATGTAAAGTTTTGCCTCAGCATTCCTGAAGGTTTATTATCGACCCAAGGCGGAAGTGCAAAGAAGTCTGCGTCTGTATGGACGGATACGACCTCAACGAGGCTTTGGACCGGGGAATCCACCTCAACCATGTCCTCGAACACAAGGTGCGCCGGGTGGCCGAAACCGGCTCGCCCTTTGTACGTGTTCACGAGCTCTTTCCACGTTGATTCGTAAAGGGGACGCAGGTGGTGCAGTTCAATGATTGGTGTAGCGTGGTCGACTCAGCCGTTGGCAACCACAGCCTTCGCATCCTGACCGGTAATCCTGCCGATTTGGCTACCGGCATCCAAGCCACGGCCGTGATCATACCAAGCCATTATGCCGCCGAGGAACAGGTGTCGCGGGCTCTCGCCCGTCTCGGAAAACAGGCTGCGGCCGCGCTGATCCAGGGCAAGCTGCCGACCACCAAGGCGATCCGCTCCGGCGATCTCGGCGAGATATACGCAACCGAATGGATCGACGCGCACAGCGGTGGCTACCATGCGCCGATCAAGCGCCTGCGCTGGAAGGATCATCGCAATATGGCGATGCGCGGTGACGATGTGATCGGGCTTCTCCAAGATCCACAGACCCACCGTCTTCGCTTTCTGAAGGCAGAGGCCAAGAGCCGCATCACGCTGACAGCTCAGGTTCTCACCGAGGCTCGGGCCGGACTGGACAAGGATGGCGGACTTCCCTCGGCCCATGCGCTCTCCTTCATTTCCGCCCGGCTTCTCGAACTCGGCGATGCCCCCCTCGCCGACGCCATCGACGACGCGCTCCTGAGATACGGCATTTCAACCCAAAGCGTCCGCCATCTGCTGTTCACGTTCTCAGGCAATGCCCCGGACGCGCTTCTCACCGCATCGCTGCAGGCCTCTCCGGGGGCGATCACGCAATTGGGCGTCGGCCTGCGCGTCGATGGGCACGCGGCATTCGTCGGCGCCGTCTATGATCGAGTGATCGCTAATGCCAACAATGCCTGAGGCGATTGTCACAGAGATCAACGAGGCGGCGGCGACAGGTTTCCGGGGCAGGCTCATCGCACGCGGCCAAGCGCGAGCCATGATCTGGCGCGATGGCGTCCTGCCGCCGGATGCCCCTGCCTTCTCTACACAGCTCAGCTACGATCTGCATTCCTATGGCTATGCCCTGATGGGGCTCGGCATGCGCCTTCGTGAATTGGACGGTGACGTCGCACATGCCCGTATCGCCTTCGAGCAGGCTGCGACCGCGCTCGAAGCGGTCATCGCCAAAGGCGACCGGGAGGAGGTTGATCGGGATTTCCACTTTGTCATGGCAGCAGCGAGCTACCATCTCTCTCATCTGTCGGCGCGAGCCTACTCGCTTCTCGCCATCGTCGAAGCCGACGAGAATTTTTCACCGATCGAGCGGGCGCTGGCGCTCCTGATGCGCCGCAACATCAGCACTCTCCAGTCCACTGCGCTGAACTACAGGGTCTCAGGGGTCGGGAGCGATGCGCAGATCGCCGCCGTGATTCAGGCGCATCTGGATCAAGCCGAAGCAGGCGGCGATCACGCCCCCGATGCAGACGCGTTTCTTTTCGACAGTCTGGACACTGCGCTTACCGACGCCTTCTTCGCTGCTATGGCCCTGTTTCTGGAAGCACTGGAGCGTGGCGAGCGTCATCTGCTCGACTTGGCTCTGGCTCGCCTCAGAGAAGGTCTGGACATCTGCAGTGAAATGAACCTGCTGCCCCAATGGTGGGCGCATCGTGTTGCGATCCATCTCCTGTCCGACCTTTGGTCTAACACCTTCCACGAGAAGGTGCCGGTTCTGCCGGCTGGCGGAGAAGCTGCCGACTGGTCTCGTCTCCGCGAACTGTTCATCGCGTCCCTGCTGCGCCGGCCCAAAGCCGAGGTCGATCTCTGGCCATCACAGATCGAAGCCGCAACGCGCGCCATCGATCAATCCGACGACCTGGTGGTTTCGCTGCCCACCAGCGCGGGTAAGACTCGCATCGCTGAACTGTGCATCCTGCGTTGCCTCGCCGCCGGTAAGCGCGTCGTCTTCGTGACGCCGTTGCGGGCGTTGTCCGCCCAGACCGAGGTGACGCTTCAGCGAACCTTCGGCCCGCTTGGAAAAACCATCTCCGCCCTCTATGGCAGCATCGGCGTGAGCGGTTTCGACGAGGATGCGATCCGCGAGCGCGATATCGTCGTCGCCACCCCCGAAAAGCTTGACTTCGCACTGCGAAACGATCCGTCGCTGCTCGATGACGTCGGCCTTCTTGTCTTCGACGAAGGCCATATGATCGGGCTCAACGAGCGCGAGGTTCGCTACGAGGTGCAGATCCAGCGGCTCCTCCGGCGCGCAGATGCGCATGAACGCCGCATCGTCTGCCTATCTGCGATCCTGCCCGATGGAGATCAGCTCGACGATTTTGCCGCCTGGCTTCGGCGCGACCATCCCGGAGGCGTGATCAAGAAAGACTGGAGGCCGACGCGATTGTGGTTCGGCGAGGTGATCTGGAACTCGCCCTCAGCTCGGCTCAACCTTCGCATCGGAGACGAGCGTCCATGGGTGCAACGATTTCTTGCCGGATCTGCGCCTCCGAACTTCGTGCCGCCGAAGCGGCGCCGCACACGCCTCTTTCCGGACAATCAACGCGAGCTCTGCTTGGCTACAGCGTGGCGGCTCGTTGATGACGGGCAGACAGTCCTCATCTTCTGCCCGGAACGTCGAAGTGTTGAGCCGTTCGCCGACGTTGTCGTCGATCTGCACGAGCGCGGCGCGCTTCGCTCGCTCCTTGAGGTCGCTCCGAACGTCCTGAATATTGCGATCGCGCTCGGCGAGGAATGGCTTGGGCCGAACAGTGCGATCCTAAAATGTCTCAGATTGGGTGTCGCTCTACACCATGGCGCCTTGCCGACCGCCTATCGCAAAGAGGTCGAGCGCCTCCTTCAGGACGGTGTTCTGAAAGTCACGATCTCGTCGCCGACCCTTGCTCAAGGACTCAATCTGTCGGCCACAGCCGTTGTTATGCACTCGTTGCATCGCAACCGCGAGCGCATAAAGATATCGGAATTCAAGAACGTCATCGGCCGGGCCGGTCGGGCCTACGTCGATGTGGAGGGCATCGTGCTCTTCCCGATGTTCGATGATGTCGCGAGAAAGCGGAGCAATTGGGAAGGGCTTATTACCGATCTGGGCGCTCGAGAGATGGAGAGCGGCCTCGTTCTGCTTGTCGCGGAGCTGCTGACTAGGATGAGCGCACACATCGGCGGAGATATCCCCCAACTTGTCGAGTACGTCGTCAACAATGCCGCAGCTTGGACTTTCCCCGAGGTTGCCAACGAGAACCCAGAGGACCGCGAGCGCGCGCTCGCGGGATGGGAACGCCACATCGCGACCCTCGACACCGCCATCTTGAGCTTGATTGGCGAAAACGACATCCCCGACGACGGCATAGAAGCCGCACTCGATGATATCCTTCAGTCGTCCCTGTGGCAGCGTCGCCTACTGCGTCAAAATGAACAGGTGCAACAGGTTCTCAAGGCGGGCCTTCTATCGCGCAGTCGGTTGATCTGGAATCAGTCCACTGCATCGCTGCGGCGAGGTTATTACCTCGCCGGCGTCGGATTGTCGACGGGCCATGCTCTCGACGCGATCGCGGCGGACGCCAACCTCCTTCTTGTCCAGGCCAATGCCTCGCTCCTTATCGGCGACGCCGAGGGGGTGATCACCGCGATCACCAGCCTCGCCGAGCGGGTTTTAACCTTTTACCCGTTCACTCCGGATCCCATGCCGGACAACTGGCGCGATATCCTGCGCTGCTGGTTGCTCGGACAGTCGCTCGCGGGTATCGCTGCCGGCCAGGAATCGGAAACGCTTCAGTTCATTGAGGGCGGCCTCGTCTATCGTCTGCCGTGGGCCATGGAAGCCCTACGCGTACGGGCTGCCGCCAACGGCGATATCGTCGACCCTTGGGGTCTAGCGCTCGAGGATTATGAGCTTGGTCTAGCCGTCCCCGCCGTCGAAACGGGTACGTTGAACCGTTCGGCCTCGATCCTAATCCAGGCCGGCTTCAACTCCAGACTCGCGGCCATCAAGGCCGTCACCGACACGGCGGCAACTTTTACCACTGGCCAGGAATTAAGGCTCTGGCTCAATTCAGAAGCAGTCGCCGCCTGGGACGCACTGCCGGCCTGGCCTACCGCTGAGACCAAGGCGATGTGGGTCAAATTCGCGCAAAGCTTCGCGCCACCCAACAGCCGAACTTGGACCGATCGCCGCTATTTGGCCGGCGTCGCTTGGTATGGCGCGTCACCCTCACCTGGCACTCCTGTCAGGCTCTATCACTTGAACGGCCAACCGATCGTCCTGTCCGCAGACGGGCTACCACTCGGAGCCTTGCTGGCTACACCAAATCCCAACCGGTGTGGTGTGGTTCGCGCCACAACATCCCAAGAAATCGGTAGGATCGACCTGAGCTATCTTGGCCCCGACGATCTGTGGCAGGTGTGAGCGGGGAGACGCCCGCTGTTCCGAGACCTGCGTGAGGCGTACATGAATCTACTGGCTCACATAGAAAATACGAACCACTGGGGAAATTGAAAGGGACAGAATAACCGCATCGGGCCAGACTGGTCCAGATGGGCGTTTTAATGGTATGCGTAGCTCATCTGGTGAGCCACTATAACTATTATGATGTGCTGTCGCTACAAATAAATAAAGGCAGGTGAGAGAGTGTTGGCGCAATCTAATAATCAATGCATCCCCAGACCCCCCAGGTAATCATGATGGACTGGATTCCGCTAATTTCCTCAACATTACGGTTGGTCGACTTGCATGACAGTGACCGCGCATATGGAAGTCCGCCCAGCTTCACTCGCGAGTCGAGAACAGGACACGCCGACGGGGTTTATCTCGACATCGCTTTCCACATCATCCATCGGCTCAAGCTGCTGGACCAAAGCGCCAATCAGGACTACCTGCCCTTCTCCGCCATGCTGGCCGCCATCCGGCAGGACCGTCCAGACGTTGCCGAAGTGGATGTGCAGTACGTTCTCAATGTGTTACGTCGCCCTTCGGAGCTGTTCTACCTGACGAGTGTTGCTGGTTACCCGGCGAAGGTGTGCCATTCGGAAAAGCGCGAGACCTCGCTGATCGAAAAGACCGACTATGCCGACGAATACCGGCTGTCCGTCTCTGGCAGGATGCTGCTGTCTCTCTCGAATTTGGCCCGCGACGCCACCTACCTGCGCGGAGATGCCTACAATTTGCTACATGCCATCGAATTTCGCGATTTCCAGAAGATCCTTATATTCTCCGACGGCATCATAAGCCAGCTCCGGAACGAGATCCTGGAGGTCAGATCCGCGCTAGAGCGAGTTGGACGGACCGAGGGCATCGAGAAATACCTTGGCCGCCTGGATCAGTACAAGAAGGTCGTCGAAGAAACGATTGATATCGCCCAGACTGCTGAGGCGAAGCTGGAGGACAGTGGGGTGCTGGAGGATTTCGAGCACTGGCAGGAAATCTCGGACTTGGATATCACGTTCGAGTACCTGCGCAACCAGATCAACCATGTGCGCCAAGTTCTGGTGATCTTCGGGCGTTTGCTCTCGGAGTTGGTGAGCCTGGCGCTCCAGGGATCGAGATCGGCCGTACCGCCGCCATCTTTCATCGATGCCGCGGCGCACTTCGTGCGCTTCCCCCTCAAGCCGGCCCAGGAAAATTTTCTGCTGGGTCAATGGGGTGCGATGGGTCTTGAGACGCCATTCCATTCGCTACTGGACGGGCTGGGTGCCGTGAAGCTGCGCACGGCGTTGGATCCGGTGCAGGGCATGGCCTTCACGGATGAGACGGTGGAGCCAATCGCCGAGCTTGGCAAGGCGAAATTTCTGGAGAGGCACGGCCAGGACATTGCAGAGGCGCTCAGGGCGGGCTCGTTACGTTTGTCGGACGCCATCGAGAATGGCTGGTTCATGGTGGATGACGACATGATGCTGGGTGATTTGGTAGGAATCTTCGTGGCACCCAGCAGCATCCCGATAGCGTCAAGAATCATGATCGGCGTAAGCCAGACACTCGACATAAAAGATGCCGGAGACGGCGAGTTCTTGTTCACGGATATTGAAATCACCGCAGTAGAGGAAATAGTATGAACAACTCGGATATGGGCCGTGTTCACGCCTATCTGCTGCGCCATCGAATCATCGAAACGAAGTCCAGTCGGCGCGGCGTCAGCAGGGAGGAGCGCGAGATGGCGGCCCTATTACTCAACGCTGACTATGCTGTCCGCAGGCAGTTCGAGGAGATCCTCGACGGACAGGGCCTGCAACTGGTATCTCTCACTTCCTTCGATGCCAAAGGCATCGCATCCGGCGCAACGGTGTTCATGTTGGTCAGGAAGCCCGATTCGGCACCGCCCTTCTGGGGGACAGAGCGACTCGTGAACCGCATGCAACTGGTGCGAGGGATCAACACCGACGCTGAGGCAAAGACTTGGTTCACCCAGCTCTGGTTCGTGCTCCTGGATCTGCTTTACACGCGCAAGAACCGGAGCCCAAACGCCATGCAGGACTGGGTGGACACTACCTTCTCCAAGGAGGTCCTCATCGATGCGGTCAGGGACTACTTGAACGATCAGGTCAGAAAAATCGACCCAGCCACTTTGGAGTTAAGCTTGGTCTACAGAACTCTGACCGGGCTGAAAGAAGGTGCAGTAGCTCAGGTATGCAATGCATTCCTGGAACTGATGGCGAACGCCAGCCTCTTGGAAGAAGTTGGCGGGGATGTTTTCAGGCAAAGCCTGCTGTTCGCCTATGAGATGAAGAGCAATTTCGACCGGCAGCTTGCCCCGCTCCTGCCTTCGCAAGACCTGCTTGCCGCCGCGACCGAGATCCTGATCGAACACATGGAAGAAGATACGGAGGACAAGTAATGGCCGCGATATCCCGCATTCAGGTAGCCAATTTTCTTACGGAAGGCTTCACGACGGGGAAGGAATGGAGTCCTCTCTACCGGGGAGAAACCTTCCGGCTGTTCGGCCAGCCCACCGCCATGCAGATCGACAACGGCGGTGGCAAGACTAGTCTGACTGAGGCATGCCTATACACCCTGACTCGCGACCGTCGGCTGAAGCCCCGGGTGGAGGACCGGGTTGCGCCAATAGACCGAGGCTGGACCCACCTCCGGATCGAGTTCATCGAAAAGCCCCATGACGAGGACATCCTACAGGCCGACTTGATCACACTGGATCCTGTAGACATTCCTGGCATTCCTTACGTGGTTGGCATGTGCTGGAGCCGCACCAAAGACCCCTATTTCTATTCCTACCAGGGGTCCCTGGACGATGCCCCCTGTTATATGCAGGAACAGAAATGCTTGTCACTCGTCGCCAACGACAGCTTCCGGAAATCCGTGGAGCGGATGCCTGGCGCCAAGTGGAACCGTTGGCGGAACCAGGCGGATTGGCTGGAGGAAATCAAGCAGTTCACCAACATCGAGGTCTTAAAGCAGAACGTCGAGTTCCAGCTCGAAGGGGCAGGCGACTATTCCGCCATGATCAACAGGGTAAAGCAGGAGGCTGGAGAGTCCTATGACACTGCTTTTTTCCGGCAATTTGTCGCGCCCGAGTTGCTCAAACACACTATGGGAGTCGAAGGCGACCAGGATGAGTCCAGCTTTGAAAACACAATTCTTAAAACGCTCAAACCAGCGGCCGACGCCCTGTTGGACATTCAAAGGAGTCAGCAGGAGCTTGACGACACGAAGCAAGCGCTCCAGAAGTTTGAGCCGGTTCTAGAGAAGGCGAACGAAGTAATCAAGGCGAATGCGGAATACGATATGGAGATGAATGCGCTCGCTCGAAACGCGGCCATCGTTCACTCCCTGGCTGTGGCCGCGCCATTGCCGGGCATTCCCGTGATACCAGCCGGGACACAGTGGGCCAGCGACAAGCGGGTTATGGCTGCGCTGGCCCACATGGTCATCGACATGAGGCATGGCGCCATGATTTCTGATGAAGGGCTTTCCCACCTGATTAACGTGCCCACCAAGGAGATCAACAAAAGAGCGAAGCCGGGTACAGGAATTATTGTTGGCTCGGAAGTCATTGAAATCGAAGAGCATCTCAAAATTTCCGGGGAGGATTACCCTCCCACAAAAAGCGCCGAAGAGATTTTGCAACCTATTGATAATAAACGGCACCTCAAAAAAGACGGCCGTGGCGGTAGGCGTTATGAGACTAAGTTTTATGACCTGGATCAGGCGCTATCAATCGTGCCAGCATCCGCCAATTTGACTGGAGCAAAAACCGCCGGTCTTGATGATGTTCTTACCCGCGCCTTCGGCATCGCGGCCAGCGAGATTGACACCAATCCATACCGCGCCCGCCTGCGAACGCTTGCCGCAGAGATGAAAGGCCAGAAGAAGCACCAGGTCGAGGCCAAATCTGATTTCGTGCACTTCCATGCCGAGCATGAGCGTCTAACCGCACAAAACCGGGAGGCCAAAGAAAACCAGATCGCCTATGAAACCTTCGCCGCCAGAAAGGGCGAATTCCCCAAGCAGTATTGGGCATCCCCAGTTGCCACGCGCGAATGGGCAAATGAGGCAGCAAAACAGGCCGAGGCCGACCGGACGGGACACATCAAGCGGAGCAGTGAATGTCAGGCTGGCTTTGCGCTGTGGCAACGGCTCACCAAAGCACAAGACCTGATTCCGTTGAATGAAGTGCGAGATGCTCTGGTTCAGCGGCATACGAATGCCTCCAGAACTGACGAGGAAGCCTATCGAAACCTCGAACAGGCCAACTCAAGCCTTCGCGAGAAGCGAGGTGAGCTTGGTAGAGAGAGCGAAAAGTTAGTCCGTGCCGAGAAGCACATGAACAAGCTGGATGAACTGGCTGCCAGCATGCCGACCTTCCGGGAGATATTCGGGGATGCGGACCCTGCTAACCTAAATCCGCAGGGTGAAATGCAATCACTGCAGGGCGCACTATCCCAAAACCAACGCCTCCTGGAAAATGCCTACGCCAACAAGCAGGAGCTGGCGGATCTGCAACCGAAGGTCCGAAGCTTTCTTGATCTCTTTGGAGACGTGGACCCAGTATCACTCAACCCATCTAAGGATCTCCAAGATCATCTCCAGGCGATCACCATTGAAGATAGCCTGGTGTCTGAACATCAGCCTTTCATTGAGGCCTTGGCTTACTTCCGAGAGCAGTACCAGGGTTTGACCCCTGATGTATGGCTTGCGCAGGCCGCTGATCAACGCCGAGCGCTCAACGAGGAGCGTGTTGGAAACGATAACAAGCTCGGCGACCTCAATGGCGAGCTGGCCGACCTAGCCGCCTTCGGGGCAGCCGATGACCGGGTCTACTCCAAGGCGCTGAAACTGCTTGGCGAAAATGGCATCCTCTTCGACCGCCTGCACGACCTGACTTCCATGACAGTGACTGGTAATCGACTGAAACAATGCCTGACCCTGTTTTCAGCTGCCTTGTCCGCCCCTGTTATCGAGTCCATCGACGTGGCAGGAGAAGCCGCCCGCCTGCTGGAGGAGGCCAAGCTGACGGTGCCGATCTTCCTCAAGCCGGCCCTGGAGCGGTTCCTGAGCGACGGCGAGATTCACCTGTCGGGTGAAATCGCCCACACTCTCTGGGTCGGCCGACACACCCGCCAGGTCGCAATCCTGCTCAATCCCTCGCTTATCGAGGAGGAGACTGGCCGTATCCAGGAACAGATCAATGACCTCGTCAACCGCAACGGGGCGATCACCAGGCTGCTCGCCGAAATATCCGAGGAAAGCGATGCCATCAAGACAGCGATAGACGCCAAAGAGGCGATCCGCCGCAACTCGGAGCGTATTCATTCCGAGGCTTGGACCAGGCGTGACACACTCCAGAAGGATACGGAGGGGTTCGAGCGTCGTGCCTCAACGGAGGCGCAGGAGGCGATCTCGTCAATGAAGCGCTTCCTCAAGGCCGGTGGTGACGTTCAGTACAAGAAATTGACCGAGGAGATCATCCCGGGATTCGAGGAGGAGAAAATCCGGAACGACAGCAGACTCCGCGAACTGGCTAACCAGACGACCGAACCAGCCTTGCGTGCGCTGCATTTGGCCAAGGATTTCCAGAGGGAAGGCGGCGAAGCGTCCCTTGCCAATGCCCAAGCCGAAGCCGCAGCCCTAAGCCAGATCGTCGAGTCGCTGGGGCAAATCGTGAGCGAACTGGACGGACAGGTGAATGGCGAGCTTAATCGGGCCGCCACCAATGCGGCTGCGGCCTTGGGTCTGATCAACAAGACCTATGAGCTGGAAAAGCGCGACCTGGATACTGCCATCCTTTTCGAGCAGGAAGGCCTTGTTGCCTTCATGAAGGATTCGCCTACCAAGCAGCAGGAACTGGACACGGCCATCGCGACAGCACAGGCACGCCTGCAAGGCATCGATTTCGACCGTGCCGAGCGCTATATCCAATCAACCCGCACAGAAGAGCGGAGCCTTTCCGATCTCATCGCCGAGGCCCAGGGCAAACGTGATGAAGCCAGGAAGGCCGAAGAAGAGGCTGACAAGGAGATCGCTCGGATCGAAGGGGACATGGTCTTCATGACACCCTTCATGGAAGCAATGCACGAGATGGTGGCCGCCATCCGGACCCAGCACGCTAAGGTTTCAATGTTCTCCGAGGACATACGACGCCTCATGCAAACGTCGACCATCTCTGACCCCGAGATCCTTGGTTACGCCGAAACAATCCGCATTGCCTGCCTGGGTGATATCCCCGGCATCGAACAGGGCATCCGCGCCGCGATGCTGAACCTGAAGCAATGCGTCAGTGAGCTTGAAATCAACACCGGCAATCTGCAGAGGTTGGACGAAGCCAGGAAGCGGCACTCCCGTGAATACGCCCAGCGTCGTGACGAATTCTGTGATCGTGCCAGGAGGGGGGAGATCAAAGGGCTCAACCAGCTTGAGATCTCGACGATTGCGGAGGCAAAAACCATTGAGAAACTCCAACGTATCCAGGAAACCAGAGATAAGATCGAGGCCCAGATCAGCGAGTTTGAATCCAACCTAGGCAAGATCCGTGAGGCGATGGAGGCCAATAAAAAGGCTTCAATCAACAGCCTCGCGAGCTTTGCGCGTCAGGCCACGTTGAGCCTAGACATCATGGACCGCGTCATGAGGAACACCCCCAAGGCCAGGTTCCATGTAGAAGCCCCCGTGGCTGATGGGAAGCAGATCGAGCGGATCATCGAGGGTCTGCTCGGACAGATTGAGGAGAAAGAGCGCCTGGTACGTGAGCGTGGCGTTGCCCTCCTCAACGAGGACATCGAGCGCAAGACCGCCGACAACAAGCAACTGATTCACGATACGATCTACCGGCAGATCTTCTCCGCCCGTGACCAGGATGAAAACTTGGTCATGCCGAAGGTCTATTTCACGCATGCCTCGATCCGTGGCATGGAGAAGGTCCCATTCACGGATCGCGGCCTCTCGACCGGCCAGAGAACGGCCCTGGCCATGATGTGGCTGATCAAACAGGCGGAGTTCGCCATCGCCCGGGCTGCGGCGTTATACAGCACTCGAAAAGAGCAGAAGGCGGCCATGAAGGGGGCGCAGCGGATTATGTTCTTCGACGGCCTGTTCTCCAACTTGTCCAACGAAGACTACATCAACGACGCATTCCAGGGACTGCGCGGCATCGGCGAGAACTTCCAGCTCATCGGCCTGATCCACAACCCCTACTATGTGAACAATAAGGATATCTTCCCGGTGCATCTGGTTGGCAAGAAGAAGGTCGCCAACAAAGGTCATCCGGAACGCGAGCGCGTGTTTGTCTCCATTGAACCCTGGCAAGACGACAACGGGATGATCCTCTACACCAGTGCCTACAAGCACAAGGCCCGATTAGCCGCCGAGGAGGTCTTTGATGTCTGAGTTCGAGGATCGGGTCCGGCAATGGCTCCTCAAGCGGGTCAAAGGCAGCGCAACCGGCAAAGTGCTCACAAAAGGCCTCATGGCCAAGCTGCGCTCGGGGGTGATCAACGATCCAGTCGCGATCCGAAAAGCCCTCATGCTTTTGCGGGAGGATGGACATATCCAGTTCACTCCTGACGAACGCGGTGAACCTGTCAGCAGCTACGTCACGGTGATCAAGCCTGCAGAAGAAGTTCTGCCGCATGTCCAGAGTTGGTCATTCGTCCTCAAGAAGAAATGCCTCGCATATACCGACATCGAGGCGCTCATGCCGGCTGCGGATGCGGTTTCTGACCTCTCGCAGAACGATATGGAGCGATTGCTGGATGGCCTCGTAAGGCTGCGCCATGACCAGAGTGGTCTGCATGGGCAACCGGCCTACCTGGTCAGCGCCAGATACTTGTTGGGGTCCTCAAAGCTGCTCGGCGATTTGCCAAGTCGGTCACTTAAGTCGTTTGGCATTGATCGCAGGCAGTTTTCTGCGCATCCCTTCTATGTTGTGGTTGCCGGATGCTCATCTCCTGAGGCGGTTATCCTCGTGGAAAATCCAGCGGCATTTGAGATGGCTATCTCAACCAACGCGATAACTCGGTGCGCATTTATTGCAACCTTCGGTTTCGGGCTAAGCAAATCAAAGGAGGACTATGGAAATCAATTGGCCGGAATGGTTGAGAATCGTTTTGCCCACGCGATTACCCTAAGAAGAGACGGCTCTTCCTGTCCTGGTGTAACAGAACTCCTAAGTCACCGTAACGTCATGTTCTGGGGTGATCTGGATCCTGCAGGTATCGAGATATATCTGAGGCTGAAGAAGGCAATCCCCGGCCTTCGGCTGAGTGCGGCTTACCGGCCGATGATTAAATCACTCACGGATCCAGCAAGGTCGCACCCATATGTTCAATCAGTCGGCAAGGAACTGCAGCCATCGATGCCTAAGTCGGTTATGAAGGACGATCCCATAGCAGCCACACTTCTCGATCTCTGCGTTTCACGGGGGGTAGATCAGGAACAGGTGTCGTCTTTGGACATCGAATCGCTTGCGCATCATGTATTGGCGATAGACGCATAATGCCTGATTTCCTACTCAAATATGCACAATGAACGACCCTCGCCTAAAGGCGAGGGTTTCACATTACGGCTCAAGCCGGTAATAGTCGACCTACTGGTCGACTGAAGTCAAAATCAAAACCGGCAACAATGATTATGTGCCGGCGGTTGCAGAACGAAAGGCAAATCTGCCGCCTAAAGGCGGGGGGTTTACGGATCCCTAAAGGCGACTCTAAATGTGCATGACATTGGCGGCCAACGCGATGGCTTTTGACAGTTCGACTTTCAAAAAGAGGAGACAGGATGAGGAAACTTCACGAAAGCAAATATCTTCAGGCTGGTCAGATTGAGTTCAGGCCAGCCATTTTCAACACTTTAGCTGAACGCCTCGCAAGGACACCCTGAGAACTTTTTCATGGCTGTTAACATCTACGCTCTCCATGGATGTAATTAAACGCAATTCTATTTCGGATTAACTCAGGGGTTCGTCCAGTTGAACACGGAGAACCCTGCAGGCACGATGGCTTTGATGTGATCCATCTTATCAGCCGTGATAAGTGTGAGGTTATGGGCCAGCGCCACCGCCACAATCCAGACGTCATTTTCGTTGATGCCTAAGCTCTTGCCCGTGGACGGATCACACCATTCCTCAATGTAGCGCGTTTTGGCGCGATCCTTCTGATTTTTGGACGCGTATTTTTTGAATATTTTCGCACGTAATGCAGCGTAATGATCGGCAGCTACGTGCTTGTCTAGAGCCATTACTGCGGGAAATGCGTCTAATACATTGCGCACTTCTTGCTGCATGGTTACGGAGGGTGAAGGCGCTACTTTAAGCCCATACTCGACCTCGCCGGTGGTGGCCGCACAGATGAACATGGAGGCATTTTTCTCATGCTCTTGATAGTGCTTGAGGACATTGATGCCGTTGGCTGAGCCGTCTTGGTTGAGACCGCAAATCAGGTAGCTCACGATATTGGTGTCCAGCAGATACCCTTTAGTCATCGTTATTCTGTTCCGTCAGGTCTTGGAAAAACTGCAGCGTCTCAGGCGCCAACTGTTTGGGTAGCGATTCACGGATGGTTTCCGCATACGACTTGGCAAAGCCCGGCGAAATGTACGTATGTAAGGGAATCCAAGGTTCGAAGTCAGGCGGAAAATATCCTTGGAAATCGAAAGGCACGCGACGTCTTGTATCCCCCCAGAACATGTCAAGCAGTTGGCGCTCCAGTTGCGGCGACAGGTCGTAGAGGCGCATGACCTCGGCATCGATGTCGAACAATGCCGTCTTGAGCGCGGTTTCATTCCTGTTGGGCACTTGACTCAATTCCACATAACGCTCGACGAGACCTGCTAGCCTGTCTTGGGCTTGGGCAAGATCATTCAGCCGCGGCAGGGGGATGGCTTCGTAAGCTTTTGTCGCGATGTCTTGCTGGGCCGTATGCGTATAGATGTAGGCCATCGCCACAGGTGCGTTGAGAATGGCAGCGAGCACGCTGGCCGGCACCTTAAGCGCCGCATCAACCTTTTTAGACCAAACAGCATAAAACCGGCGTGAAACGCAGAGGCCGTTTCGATCCAGCGCGGCGGCGTAGCGCCAAGGGCCGCGCGCGCTACGCGATGCCGGCACGATGACTTTCTCTTCGTCCCAAGCATACAGATAGGCCCCGTTCTGCTGTAGTTCGGGATCCATGGAAAAATACTTCTGGCCCGCCGCCGTGTATTGCATGAACGAATCAGTGACGCTTTCTATGCCCAGTCTGCGCGACTCGCCTGCCTCCTTGTAGAATGTTGTGCCCAGGTTGGGATGGTGCTTGCGCGCCTTGTAGCGGATGCCGGTACGCACCGTGGCGATGGCGGACAACGTCGGCTGGTTGGCGAGCGCCTGCCAGACGTGCCGCAGCCGTGGAACAGCAATCTTGTTGCGGCCCATCTCCGCA
This sequence comes from Pseudomonadota bacterium, assembly GCA_021801705.1. GTDB lineage: Bacteria > Pseudomonadota > Gammaproteobacteria > Burkholderiales > Sulfuricellaceae > Sulfuricella. The sequence continues at coordinate 5,315 of JAJYXP010000039.1, read as the reverse complement.
AAGTAGGCGTTGGGGGTGCGTTCTTCCCAAGTCGATTTGAAGCTGCTCTGGAAAGCCAGCCTGTCATTGTCATGCACCTCGCGGTACAGGAAAAACGAAGATTTTTCCTTCTGCTTTCGGGCTATGACGATGGAGGTTTCGACATCGGAATGGGTAAAAATACGGTCCGGCAGCGCTGTAACATTGATGAGGTCGAACTGTCGCAACAGCACATCGCGTTCCTTGCGATAATCGGCGCCATCGAGGAAGGCGCGCGGCAACACCATGCCCAGCATGGCGCCTTGTGGCATGTGGGGTAGTATGCGACGCAGCAGTTCGGCAGGCTTGCGCACCAAGGGCTTAGTCTGCTCAAGCGCCTCGAAGGGCGGGTTGCCGACAACAATGCTCGCGGTTTTGGCACGTTCCTCAATGAGGGTGCCGGTGAAGATATTCTGGTTAAGCAAGTCCCAGCCGTTGGCTTCAGGGAAATCCGCCAACATCAGGCACAGCTTGGCGACCTCGATGGAAAACTTCTCGATGTCGACACCATGTAGACGCTTCAAAAAGAATTGGTGGCGTTGGTGGCCCAGCCAGTCGTCGGGCAACAAGGCTCGCATCCTCCGCATGGCCGCGATCAGGAAAATGCCATGGCCGCAGGTTGGGTCCCACACGTTCCACCGTTCCTGAGGAATTTGTTCGAGCGGCAGTTGCGTCAGAATATAGTCGGCGAGATACGAAGGCGTGCTGTGGATGCCCAGATCCTTGCGGCTGGATGCTGACACGAAGGTATTCTCGTAGACATAGGTCAGCGTCTCGGCGGACAGGTTAGCGAACGAGAAGCTTGTCGCCACTTCGCCGGCGATCTTTTGCAGCATGTCTTGCGGCAGCCCTTTATTCTTTAGGGTCGCCTGATCCTCCGATGGGTAATGGTTGCGTACTGCGCCCAGCACTGACTCCACGTGACTGAAATCGATCGTCTGTGTCGTCGCGATACCACGGTCCAGCAGCAGCTTGCCGACCAAGAGTTGGAAGACCAGACTAAACATGTTGCCCACGTCGAGCTCGGTGCCGCGCTCTTGGTGGAGTCCTTCGGCCAGCGAGCACACCCTTTTCACGAGTCTGTCGATTTTACGGGAAGCTTCATGTTCCAGCGCTGGCAAAAGGCCCATGTCGATGAAATCGATCTGCTGTGGCCCCGGCGGCGCGAAGCCAGCCTTGGCACGCAAGAACGCTTGTGGATTCCAAATGGGCTGATGATCTTTGATGAGCTTATCGAGATTGTGCGTTGGCACGGTCTCCGCCATGGAGACATGATCAGCATGGATCTGCCAGCGCTGGGTCGTGCCATTGACGACATAGAACAATTGCGGCGCGCCGAGCGCACGCATCCTGTTGAGGACGGTTTCTGATGGCTCATCCGCACGTTTGAATTCGAGTCCGAAACAGGCCGAACGATAATCCAGCGGCTCTTGGCCGAATACGCCCAGAGCAACCTCCTGCTCCCGCGTATTTGCAGCGTACAAGTCGGCAAAATGATACCGCTCGCGCATCCAGTCCCGGTGGTATCCAATATCGTGGAAGGCGCGTTTAACGTCGGCTAGTAAATGTTGCTGTTGCTGGTTATTCACGACTCCTAACCGCGCTTTCTATTGTTGAGCATCTTGAAAGCGAAAGGCAAAGTAGACTGCTTAGGTTCATCAATGTCATGGCCGAGATAGGCCCTGTACCGCTTCAAGGGCGTTTCCAAGGGCATAATGATGGACGGCTCGACCGTCAGCCCGGTTTGCGCGACCTTAATTTCACCCATGTCGATGTTGATAACCAAGTAGCCAGTAGCTGACATCGATAGGGGTTTGTCCAGAAACCTTGCCAGGTTTTGAGAAAATCGAGCAATGATGTCCAGGCTCATGCCATAGTGCTCTATCAAAAATTGCACGATGAGGAAAAATATCAAGTCCCTGCCGTTGTAACGGCGCCCCTGTCGTTCACGCGTGTTCTCATAGGCGTAAGGCGGCAGCACTTCCAGCCACTTGCGGTGGACATGTCCCTTGATTGCTAGCGCTTCCAGTATATGTTTACGAGTAAAGGTAATGCTTGGCATACAACCCTCTGCACAAATCTGCGTGTAATTTAGCACAGATTTGTGCGTTATTGTCATAACGCAATACGTTTCCGCCTTATTAGGGACCTCTGAATGTTGCAGGATTGCTACTGGGAAATTTGGCGCTATAAATGTTGGGGCAACAACTCATATGATCAGAATTTTCTTGGCGGCGTTGATGAGGCCAATTTCAAACAGCTTGCGGCCATGCGCATTGATGATTTCGCCCGGTGTGAGTCGGCCAAAGGCCAACATGAGTACCGGTTTGAGCCGTAACTTTAAGCTCTCGCCTTTAGGCGAGGGTAGTTAACATCCCATCTTCCTACTATTCGTCCTCTTTACCTGGTATCCGATAATACTTTACCTTCTTCCACCGGTGTTCAAGATATCTATAAAGTTCTCTGAGTAGCTTGCCACCTAGAATTTGATCGTGTTGCAGTAGTGCCAGGCATTGCCGAACCGTATCGACACCAATTTCATGCTGGTCTTGGTATTGAGTGATCTCGGCTTCTTTCACCAATGCAAGCGCGACTACCAAGGCGTCTAGGCCGCCTATCCGGAGAAGGATTTCGCAGACGTGATCAACGGCTACCGGCCTACGCCAAAACACTTCTCCTTCCTCATGAGGCGCCATAATAAAGATCGACCGCAACAACTTCGGTAGCCCTTCATAGATTCCACGAATATCGCTCATCTCCATAGGCGCTTTATCCGCGAGGCGCCATAGTGGTGAGGATAACCACACCGCCGTTTCCGGGTACCGCTGCTCGACGCGCTCTACTAGGTTGGGTGCACCTTTAGGGCTACAGCCGCTTCTTGGCTCCACCTCTCCGCGACGGTATTTTTCCCACAACCTCGGCCTTATTTCCATGCCGTTCACCCAACGAACGTGCTCCGCTGGGGCAAATTCACGCTCCAGTTCCGCCGCTGTTTTACCGCTTGCCTCCGCAACTGCATTGAACCAAGCCATTACCTTGAACCGGGTGATTTCGCTTTTGCGCGGACGTCCTTTGGAAGAGAGTTTTTTCATTGATCAGACGGACGAGACTGGAAAACAAACGGTAACAATGGATGCTTGCATTTAAAAACAAAGGGTTTTCTTGCTAATGTCAAGAATTGGAATATTAATATGACACAAAAATGATGCTCTTGACTATACATTGACCTGCTGTATTTTGGATTTCGGGTGCCGCGAAATAGATTTGCGGATGACCTGAAAAAACTTCGCCGCCGAAAAAGGTGGCGATCATGAAGGAGGAAAACCAGGAAGGAAAAGCGAGAGTAATACGTCCCGCAAGGGCGAAAATGCAAACGGCCCGGAACCGTCGAAAGTCCGAGCCGTTTAATGAATCTATCTAGTTGTCGCGACCAGATGAATTCATTCTACGTCAGTAATGCCAGGAGTCAATAGGGCATTCTGCCGAACGGTACAACTCACCCCTGCAAATCGAAACCACCTGCTCCGGCAAAAAAATGCCGCCAGGGGGCGCGGATCAACTCACGCCGAAATTCCCGGTTCCCTCCGTTTTTTAATCCAAAGACAGGAGTATCAATAATGTTGAATCCAACGGAACTGGAATCGTATTTCAATCGACATGCTTTGTCGGCACAGGCGCGGCAAACCATCCACGCCGTACGTAACTCGCCGCCAACGCGACGGGTAAAAAGCGGAACGGCCAACGTGGCCTGCCGCTACGCCAGCCGCAAGATGGGTATGGTCATCCAAGCGGAAAGCCACAAGAACGAACTGCCTGCGGTGGTGATATGGGATGCCGACAACATCACACATGAATTTTACGACCAGCCGCCCAAGGTCAAACTTCAGTACCGAGCGGCCAACGGTAGACAGGCCAACCACATGGCCACGCCGGATTTCTTCCTGTTGCAAGAGGAATTCGCCGGTTGGGTCGAATGCAAAACCGAGGAGTGGCTGCAGGCCCGCGCGGCTGAAGGTTCCGAACTTTACGTTCGGGACGCCAGTGGCGCCTGGCGTTGCCCGCCGGGCGAACGCTATGCCGCCTCTCTGGGATTGGGGTTCCGGGTACGTTCCTCCGCCGAAACTAACTGGAACCAGCGCCGCAACATCGAATTCCTGGCCGATTACCTGGACGAACGTTGCCCGCCGGCACCGCAAGAGGGCGTCGATCTTGTCCGTGCGACGATGGGAAACCAGGCATGGATACCGATCAAGGAACTGCTCGATTCGGGGTGCGATTCCGACGTGATCTACAAGATGGTGGCGGATCGTCAGTTACATGCAAACCTTGATCGGGACCTGCTTGCCGAGCCGGAGCGCACGATGTTGTTTCGCGACCGGCAATCGGCTGAAGCCTATCGCATACATCTGGAATCGAAGCGGTTACCGGCGGTCTCGGCGTTACGCCCGATCCAGGTGATGGCCGGACAACCCCTGGTCTGGGACGGCAAGCCATGGCGCATCCTGAATGTCGGGGAAGAAGATGTGTTCATGGAAGATGCCGAAAGGGTTATCAGCAGCCTGCGCAAGAGCGTTCTCGAACAGATGGTGAGGGACGGCATCATCACCGGCCTGCCGGAAGATGTATGTTCAGGAAACGCCGAAACCGAACGGATCGTGCGGAGTGCCAGCCCCAAGGATTTCGAGCACGCCATGTTCCGGTTCCACTGCGTCTTCCCGGAAAAGTCCGACGGTCCGGCACCTCGTGCCAGCGTTCGCGCCATATGCAAATGGCGCTCGTGGTACCGCAAGAGCGAGCAGGCCCACGGCAACGGGTTTCTGGGGCTGCTGCCCAAAATCCATCTGCGCGGCAACCGGGAGCGAAAGATAGACCAAGCGGTGGTTGACATCATGAATTGCGTGATCGACGAGCTTTATGCCCAGCCGGGTGAGAAATCATTTTCCAGTTGCTGGGGTGAGGTCTGCACGCAATGCAATGAGAAAGGCCTGCTCCCGCCAGGGGAACGGACTTTTCGCGACGAGATCAAGCGCCGTTCGGCGAATGCCATGACCGTGGCGCGCGAGGGCGAGAAGGCGGCCTATGCCGATTCGGAGTTCTTCTGGCGGCTGGAGCGCACCACCCCGCGGCATGGCGACCGTCCATTCGAGATCGGCCATATCGACCACACCGAACTAGCCTGAATGTTGCATAAACTTTCAACCGTGTAATTTCCCCGCCCCGTTAGAAAGTTTTTCGATTTTCAGGCAACAGCCCCCTACCCCCACTGGCGGGGTTAATCGTGAAGTCGTTGCTGGCAA
>JAJYXP010000068.1 GCA_021801705.1 Pseudomonadota bacterium | reverse complement strand
CTTGCCAGCAACGACTTCACGATTAACCCCGCCAGTGGGGGTAGGGGGCTGTTGCCTGAAAATCGAAAAACTTTCTAACGGGGCGGGGAAATTACACGGTTGAAAGTTTATGCAACATTCAGGTTAATTCTCCAACCGCCAGCACCCGATGGGTGAACCAGCAAATCCAGGCAACCCATTGTTATTACTTTGCGTTCTTTGCGCCTTTGCGTTGGAAAAGAGGTTTTTAGGTTTATTCGTGTAAATTCGTGGTTAATCGCATTTTTTAGGTTTATGAAACATGCGGGCCAAGCGGTTTTTAATATACAAACTTGGCCTGTCGAGCATACTCGACTCCCGGTACCAAATAAACAAAGGGCAGCCTCGGCCGCCCTTTGTTTTCTGGAATTCAGCAGGTTCAGGCCGCCTGCACCGGGATTTCGTGCCGCCGCCCCACAATCTGGTTGCGCTCGTTCACATAAACCAGGTCGGGCCGGAATTTCTGCAGTTCCAGTTCGTTGAACATGGCATAGGTGGCGATGATGATGATATCGCCCGGATTGGCCTTGTGAGCCGCGGCGCCATTCACGGAAATCACGCCCGAATCGCGTTGCGCCTTGATGGCGTAGGTCGTGAAACGCTCGCCATTGCTGACATTGTATATGTCGATCTGCTGGTATTCGCGAATGTCCGCCGCTTCCATCAGCGTCTCGTCGATCGCGCACGAGCCTTCGTAATGCAGCTCCGAATGGGTCACGGTGACACGGTGAAGCTTGGACTTGAGCATCAATCTTTGCATTGAGAGCCTATTTCCGTCAATTCGGAGAAAAAGGAGGAATATTATAAGCCTTTGTCCGCACTGAGACAAATTTCCAGGTTGTCGATCAGCCGGGTCTTTCCCAGCCAGGCTGCCGCAAGCACAACCAGGTCCCGGTCTTCGGCAAGCGCCGGTGCCAGGGATGCGGCGGCCCGCACCGAAACATAGTCCACGCGCCAGCCGTGAGCTTCCAGGTCGGCAGCGGCTGCGCGCTCCAGCGCCGAAAAATCGAGGTTGCCCGCAAGCATAGACTCGCGGATCTGCACAAGGTTCCGGTAAAGCCGCACCGCCTCAACGCGCTCTTCCGCACTGAGATAGCCGTTGCGCGAGCTGAGGGCGAGGTTATCCCCGGCACGCAGGGTTTCCCCCGCCACGATCTCGACGGCAAGGTTGAGTTGCCGCACCATGGCGCGGATCACGTGCAACTGCTGGTAATCCTTCTTGCCGAACACCGCCGCCTGCGGCCGGACAATGTTGAACAGCTTCAGCACCACCGTCGCCACGCCGCGGAAATGGCCGGGGCGGACGGCGCCGCACAACTCGCTCGCGATCGGCGGCGGCTCTACGAACACTTGCTGGGGTTCGGGGTACAGCGCTTCCACCGTCGGCGCGAACACCACGTCGGCCAGCCCTTCCAGTTTTGCGCAGTCCTGCTCGAAGCTGCGCGGGTAGCGCGAGAAATCTTCGTTCGGCCCGAACTGCAGGGGATTGACGAAGATGCTCACCACCACGCAGCGGCCATGCTCGCGCGCCTGCCGGGCCAGGGCGAGATGGCCCTCGTGCAGGTTGCCCATGGTGGGGACGAAGGCAACGCTAAGCTCCGATTTCAGCCAGTCGCGCAGTTGCTGGGTGGTGGAGAAGATCTGCATGAATGACAAATCAAAAACAATGCTCTGGCGCCGGGAATTCGCTGCTTTTCACCGCCCTGACGTATTGCTCGACGGCAGCCTGTATGCTCCCTGCGCCCGCCATGAAATTCCGGGCGAATTTGGGTGTCTTGCCGGGATAAATGCCGAGCATGTCGTACAGCACCAGCACCTGGCCGGAACAATCCGGGCCGGCGCCGATGCCGATGACGGGAATCGCCAACTGCTGCGTCACCTGTTGCGCCAGTGCCGCCGGAATCGCCTCCAGCACCAGCAGGCCGGCGCCCGCCTGTTGCAGCGCCAGGGCGTCCTCGATCAGCTTCTGCGCCGCCGCGTCGCCTTTGCCCTGCACCTTGTAGCCGCCGATCTGGTGCACGGACTGGGGCGTCAGGCCGACATGGCCGCATACCGGGATGCCGCGTTCCACCAGGAAGGCCACCGTCTTCGCCATCACCGTGCCGCCTTCGAGCTTGACCATCTGCGCCCCCGCCGCCATCAGCCTGGCGGCGCTGGCGTAGGCCCGCGCCGGGCTTTGCTGGTAGCTGCCGAACGGCATGTCGGCGACAATGAAAGCCTTTTTCGCGCCGCGCGCGACGCAGCGGGTATGGTAGACCATCTCGTCCAGGCTCACCGGCAGGGTGGTTTCCTCGCCTTGCACCACCATGCCGAGGGAGTCGCCCACCAGCAGCACGTCGACACCGGCATTTTCCAGTACGGCGGCAAAGCTCGCGTCGTAGCAGGTGAGCACGGCGATTTTTTCGCCCTCCCGCGCCATCTTCCGCAAATTGCTCAGGGTCGCTCTCACCGGCTAGCCCGCCCTGTTGAAAAACTCGCGCCCGCCGCGCATTTGGCCGACACGCTCGATCAACAGCTCGAAATCCTGCGGTTGGTCGACGAAATTGAGGTTCTCGCTGTTGACGATCAAAAGCGGCGAAGCTTCGTAATGGTAGAAATGCTCGCTGTAGCTGTCCGCCACCCGGGTCAGATACTCCACCGTGACCGTGCTTTCGTACTCCACCCCGCGGCGGCGCACGCGCTCGGCCAGCACTTCCGGCGGCACCTGCAAATAGATCACCAGATCGGGCCTGGGCGTCTGCTGCTGCAGGCTGTCGTAAATCTGCTGGTAAAGGCGGTATTCCTCCTCGCTCAGATTGAGTTTTGCAAACAACTGGTCCTTGTCCAGCATGAAATCGGCCACGGCGGCACGGCCGGACGCCCCCATCCGCTTCAGCGCCTGGATCTGGGATGCGCGCTGAAGCAGGAAAGACAGTTGGGTGGGCAGGGCATAGCGCGCCGCATCCTGGTAGAAGCGCGGCAGGAAAGGGTTGGCGTCCGGATTCTCGAGCATCAGAGCAGACTGGAAACGTTCTGAAAGGCGCCGCGCCAGGCTGGTCTTGCCAACCCCGATCGGCCCGGCGATCACCACATAACGATATTTTCCGAACAGCATCCTGGATTATCCTAGAAACGGCAGTTGGACGGGGTGGAGTGTGCGATTTTTGGGGTGCAGGGCAAGGCGCAACGACACGGAATGGTCGTTCCATTCCAAGGAGTTGCCAACCCTCACCCTAACCCTCTCCCAAAGGGAGAGGGGACGATCGCCCTCTCCCCCTCTGGGGGAGAGTTGGAGAGAGGGCTGCCGCCATGCGCCGCAAAAATCGTGCAATCCACCCCGTAGCGGCCTTACTAAGTGAGCGAACCCATAATTTACGAAGAAATTTATTAAATTCATTACATTAAGCACTCAATGGAGCGGTCAACTGCCGTTTCTAGGATTATTCCTCCACCCGTTCCACCCGCTGGCCGGCGCATTTTTCCAGACACTCGCCCACCGGTCCATGCCCGCCTATGATGCGGCCTGGCGCGATTTCATGCAAAGGCCGGAGCACGAAGGCACGCTCATGCATGCGCGGATGCGGCAAGGTCAGCCCGTTCTCGTGGCAGCTCAGGTCGTCGTAGAGCAGTATATCCAGATCGAGTACGCGCGGCGCATTGCGGAACTCGCGCACCCGCCCGTGGCGGTGCTCCATGTCGAGCAGCGACGCCAGCAATTCATGCGCGCCGAGAGCGGTTGCTATCTCCGCCACGGCATTGATGAAATCGGGTTGCCCGGCATACCCCACCGGCGCGCTGCGGTACAGGGAAGAGCGCGACAGCAGGCGGGTTTGCGGCAACTTTCCGAGCTCGGCAAAAGCTTTGAGTATCTGGCCGCGCGGATCGGCCAGATTGCTGCCGAGACCGATGTAGGCACGCTTGACGGGGTTTTGTGAGTGCATGTTAGATTGAATAATCAGCCACGGATTACACGGATTAAAACCTCCATGAATTCATCCGTGTTAATCCGTGGCTACAGGTTGATCTTCTCCAGCCGGTCTGGCGGCCTTGGGCTTGCGCCGGCGGCGCTTTTTCGGAGCACCCTCATCCTTGATCAGCATCCGTCCGCGCTCTTCATCGCCGGCATTCTGGAAATCTTCCCACCAGCGCCCGACTTCGGCATCCACCTCGCCGCTTTCGCAGCGCATCACGAGGAAATCGTAGGCGGCGCGGAAGCGCGGGTGCTCGAGCAGACGGAAAGGGCGCTGGCCGGCGCGCTGCAGGAAGCGCGGCTGCATGGTCCAGATTTCCTTCATCACCGCATCGTAACGGTGGGGAATGGCCAGTTTCTCGCTCTGCGCCGTCAGCACCAGATCCATCGCCAGGTGCAGCGCCGGAATGGGCCGTTCCCCGTCGGCCTGGCATTGCTGCCAGGCGGCCAGCACTTCGTGCCAGAGCAGGGCCGCGAACAGGAAAGCGGGTGAAACCGGCTTTCCCTGCACGATGCGCTGGTCGGTCTTGGCCAGCGCCAGCATGACGAAACGCTCGCCCATCGGCTGTTCCAGGATCACGTCGAGCATCGGCAGCAGGCCGTGGTGCAGGCCTTTCTTGCGCAGCAGCAGCACGCTCTGCACCGCGTGGCCGGAAAACAGCAGCTTGAGCATTTCGTCGAACAGCCGCGCCGCGGGAACATCCTCCAGCAGCTCGGCCAGTTCCCGGATCGGCTTTATCGCCGCCGGATCCAGCTTCAGCCCGAGCTTGGCGGCAAAACGCACGGCGCGCAGCATGCGCACCGGGTCCTCGCGGTAGCGCTGGGCCGGGTCGCCGATGATGCGCAGCACCCCTGCCTTGAGGTCGGCCACGCCGTTGTGGTAATCCCATATTTCCTGGCTGACCGGGTCGTAATACAGCGCGTTGACGGTGAAGTCGCGGCGCATGGAATCCTCTTCCTGGGAGCCGAACACATTGTCGCGCAGGATGCGGCCGCTTTCCTGGTCGGTCTGGCGGTCTTCGTGCTCGTTGTTGCTGGCGACGGCGACGGTGCGGAAGGTGGAAACCTCGATGGTTTCGGCACCGCACATGACGTGGACGATGCGGAAACGCCGCCCGATGATGCGGGAGCGCCGGAACAGATCGCGCACTTCGTCCGGCTCGGCGTCGGTGGCGACGTCGAAATCCTTGGGCTCCCGGCCGAGCAGCAGGTCGCGCACCGCGCCGCCCACGACGAAGGCCTTGAAGCCCGCCTGCTGTAATGTTCTTGCCGTCTTCAGCGCGCACGGACTGAGGTGGTCGGCGGTGATGCCATGCTTCATGAGCGGAAAAATGCGCGGCTTGCCTCCGGTCGGGGATTTTTTATTGAAAACGCGGCGGATGAACTTGCGGATCATTTATTCTGGATTCGGAAAAAAGCGGGAAAAGGAAATATCAACCTGGAAAAAGCGGTTCAGCCGTTTAGAACCCATATCATGCCGGCACCCAACAGCGCCCGCCCTCTGTCGAAAGCTCCCGCAAACCGCACTGGTATAGGCGCTCCAGATTCTCGCCGGTAAGCAGTTCGGCGGCCGTGCCGCTGGCAATTTCGCCATTATCATACAGCAACAGGGCGTGATCGCAAAAACGCCCGGCCCACAGGGTTTCATGCAGCACCATCAGCACCGTTCTCCCCTCCTCCGCAGCGAGACGGCGGAACAGGCGCAGAGCCTCCGCCTGGTGGCCCAGATCGAGATGCTGCAGGGGCTCGTCAAGACAGTAAAGCTGCGGCGCCTGGGCCAGCAGCATGGCAATCCGCACCCGCTGCCGCTCGCCGCCGGAAAGGGTGGCCAGCGTGCGCCCGGCCATCTCGGCCATGCCCACCTGCCGCAGCGCCGAAGCCGCCGCATCCTCATCCTCGCCCGAAATGCCGAAGCCGCGGGAGTAAGGATAGCGCCCAAGCAGTACGTATTCCAGCACCGTTCCCCAGAATTCGTGGCCCTCGTCCTGGGGCAGCACGCCGATCTGCCGCGCCAGATCGCGGCGGGGATAATCCGCCAGCGGCTTGCCGTCCCAGGAAACCCCGCCGCTCCCGGCCATGCGCAGCCCGCTCAGGGCGTGCAGCAGGGTGGTCTTGCCGCTGCCGTTGCGCCCCAGAATCGCCCAGCATTCGCCGGGTTTGACCACGACATCCAGATCGCGGCACAGCGTTTTTCCGGGAACCGACAGGTTCAGCCTCTGCGCGCGCAGCATCAGGCTTTCCGGCTCAACAGGAACAACAGCAGCGGCACGCCCAGCAGGGCGGTGAGCACCCCCACCGGCAACTGCTGCGGCGCGATGGCGGTGCGCGCCAGGGTATCGGCCAGGGTCAGGAAGCAGCCGCCGGCCAGCGCGGCAAGCGGCAGCAGCCGGCGGTGACCGCTAAAACCCAGCAGGCGGACAAAGTGCGGCACGATCAGGCCGACGAAGCCGATCGTGCCGGCCTCGACCACGACCGCCGCGGTGGCGGCGGAGGCAGCGAAGAAAATCGCGATTTGCAGCGGCCGCACCGCAATGCCCAAAGAGTGGGCCTTGAGCTCGCCCAGCCCGAGGATGTCCAGGCTTTTGGCCTGCCACCAGCCGAACCCCAGCGCCGCCAGCAGGATACCCCAAACCGGACCCGGCGCCTGCGCCTGGGAAAGGTCGCCCATCAGCCAGAACAGCATGCCGCGCACCTGCGCATCCGGCGCCAGGGTCAGCAGCAGACTGATCAGGGCGCCAAAGCCTGCCGACAGCACGACGCCCGTGAGCAGCAGGCGCACCATGTTGCCGCCGCGGCTGAAGCCCAGGGCGAATACCAGGCCGACTGCGGCGAGCGCGCCGCCAAGGGCGGAAAAGCTCACCGCGGCGGCGGCCAGGCCGAAAATCATCGCGCTCAGCGCCGCCACGGCCGCCCCGCCGGAAATGCCCAGGATATAAGGGTCGGCCAGGGGATTGCGCAGCAGCGCCTGGAGCAGCGCACCGGCCAGGGCCAGCAGGCCGCCACAGGCGAATGCGCTCAATACCCGCGGCAGGCGCAACTGCCACACGATATCCGTCACCAGCGTGGCTTCCTTCCCGATCAGCGCGCGCAGCACATCGCCCAGCGGCAGGTCGACGCTGCCGAAGGCGAGTCCGGTCACTACGGAAGCAATAGGCGCGACGACCGTGAGTACAAGCCATGTTGCGGGGAAATGTAGGGTCGAATTCATTCGACCAATTCCAGCTTGGCTGGCCGAATGAATTCGGCCCTACGTGAAGGCGCGAATTCATTCGGCCAATGCGCTACAACCACGCCGCATCCCATAGCGGATAATCCCCAATTCGTTTGACCAGCCCGGCCCGCAAGGGATTGGCTACGATGTAGCGTGCAATCTCGCGCGCGTCCTCCTCTTTCCGCAAGGCATGGTCGTGGCAGGCCCTTTGCCAAACCGTTCCCCTTCGCCCCAGAAACTGGTTTGCCCGCCTCGCGGAACGGGCCTTGAACAATTTCATCACGCCGGGCAAATCAGCCTTCTCCTCCAATTGGAACAACCAATGCAAGTGATCCGGCATAAGCACCCAAGCCAACGACTCAAGCAGCCCCGCGTCGTGCAAATGGCGCATCTCCTGCACAATATGCCTGCCGCAAGCGAAGTCAAAATAGGCTTCTCGTCTCGAAGTGACGGTTGTCACGAAATATACCTGGGAGGGCGAGGAAAACGGCCCTTACGCAAGGCGTCGTAGGTCATGCTCTTTCCAGCTTGGCTGGCCGAATGAATTCGGCCCTACATGTAGGTGTGAATTCGTTCGCACACTGGATGAGCGTGACGAATGTAGGTGCGAATTCATTCGCACATCGGGTGGGCGTGACGATATACAAGTAGCGGTGCTGCTTGATTTTCCGAATTCCGAAGGAGAGCGCCTTGCGGCCTGCGCCGATGTCGCGCACGGGATGATCCAGCCGCCCGATTTTCACCCCGCTCACCGCAGGCTGATGATCGGCCAGCCGCGCTTTTCGGCATGCGCCTGCAGGGTGGGGTCGGGATCCACGGCCACCGGGTTGCTGACGCGTTCCAGCAGCGGCAGGTCGTTGAGGGAATCGCTGTAGAACCAGCTTTCCTTCACCCCCGCCCAGCTTGCCCCGCGCTGTTTCAGCCAGGCATCGAGCCGGGTGATTTTCCCTTCGCGGAAGCAGGGGATTCCCGCCACCTTGCCGCTGAACTCGCCGCCGTTCTGTTCCGGCTCGGTGGCGATCAGGTGCTCGACCCTGAATTCGCGTGCAATCGGCGTGGTGACGAAGCTGTTGGTGGCGGTAATGATGGCAAGCAGGTCCGCCTCGCGCAACTGCCTGTCCACCAGTTCGCGCGCCTTGCGGTTGATGATGGGCAGGATCTTTTCCTGCATGAACTGCGCATGCCAGGTGTCCAGTTGCGCGCGCGGGTGGCGCGACAAGGGCTTCAACTGGAAATCGAGGAATTCGTGGATATCCAGCGTGCCGGCCTTGTATTGATCGTAAAAGGCCTGGTTGCGCGCCTCGTATACTTCGCGGTCGAGCACGCCGCGCTCGATCAGGAACTGCGCCCACTCGAAATCGCTGTCACCGGAAAGCAGCGTGTTGTCCAGATCGAATAACACCAGTTTCAAGATTCAATACTCCGCTCTTACAAATAATCGTGGAGTATAACGTAAAATAGTGCGATGAATTTTCCCGACCTGCTCTTGCCCTCCGCCTGGTACTGGACCGGATCCGGCCTGCTCGTGCCGCTGCTGGTCTGGGCGCTGCGTACCGCACCCTGGCGCAGGCTCAAGGACGCGAGCCAGCTCAACCTTTGGCTGGGCGCGTGCGTGGTTCTCATGGCGCTGTGGAGCATCAAGACCGGCATCAAGCCGGGGCTGAACTTTCACCTGCTCGGCGCCACCGCCATGACGCTGATGTTCGGGCCGCAACTGGCCATCCTCGGCATCATTATCGTCCTTACCGCCGTCACCCTGGCGGGCATGAGCGGCTGGCAGGGATACGGCTGGAACGCCCTTGTCATGGGCGCGGTGCCGATCGCGGTGAGCTACGGCATGTACTGGCTGGCGGACCGGAAACTGCCCAACCACCTGTTCGTCTACATTTTTCTCAACGCCTTCTTCGGCGGCGCGCTGGCCATGGCCGCCACCGGCCTGGGGGCAACGCTGCTCCTGCTCTTGTCCGGCGCCTATCCGGCAGCCTATCTCTTCCACGACTACCTGCCCTACTTCATCCTGATGGCCTGGTCGGAGGCGGTCACTACCGGCATGGCGATCACCATGATGGTGGTGTATACCCCGCAGTGGGTCGGCACGTTCGACGACGCACGCTACCTGCACCGCAAATAACCCCATAAAAAGCAGTTGAACCGCCAAGACGCCAAGGACGCCAAGTAATGGCGAAGAAAAGGCCGAGTTAGCCGAATCACCGACGGGTGACCGTCCAGCATCCTGTGAGGACATGAATTTCTTGGCGATCTTGGCGTCTTGGCGGTTTCAATAGACGTTTTCTAGAATAACACTCGGGCAAAAAAGGGATTAAGGTTCAGTCGGCTCCTTCTTGGCTCCCGCTTCGGCGCCCTTGCCGGGGCTCCCCGCCATCTGCTCGTAAATCGCGTAGCGCTTCTGCAGCTCGTTCTCGTAGAACGCCAGCACCTCGCCGCCATCGCTGTCCAGTTCCTTCATCAAGCCGCGGAAGCGCGGCTCGTTCCGGATGAACTCGCGGTAGGACACGGACGGTTTCGGCGAATCCAGCTTGAGCGGGTTCCTGCCCTCCTGTTCGCGCCGCGGATCATAGGTGAACAGCGGCCAGTGGCCGCTTGCTACCGCCAGCTCCTGCTGCTGGTGCTGCTTGCTCAGGTCGTAGCCGTGCTCGCCGCAGGGGCTGTAGCAGATGATGAGCGACGGACCGTCAAAGGACTCCGCTTCGAGGAAGGTCTTCAGCGTATGCGTATCCTTCGCGCCGTAGGCGACATGGGCAACGTAGACGTGGCCGTAGCTCATGGCAATCTGCGCCAGATCCTTCTTGCCGGTGTGCTTGCCGCCGGCGGCGAATTTCGCGATGGCGCCGCGCGGCGTGGCCTTGGACATCTGCCCGCCGGTGTTGGAATAGACCTCGGTGTCGAGCACCAGGATATTGACGTTGCGGCCGGTGGAGATGACATGGTCGAGACCGCCGAAGCCGATGTCGTAAGCCCAGCCGTCGCCGCCGATGATCCACACGCTTTTCTTCACCAGGTATTCGGCCAGGCTTTCCAGTTGGCGCGCCGCGGCGGAATCGATGCCGGCCAGCTTCCGCCGCAACGCCTCAACCCGCTCGCGCTGCTGGAAGATACCTGCCTCGGTGGACTGGTCGGCGTTGAGAATGGCTTCCGCCAGCTCACCGCCAACCTTGTCTTTCAGATGCTCCAGCAGCTCGCCGGCATGCTCGGCATGCTTGTCGATGCTGACGCGGAAGCCCAAACCGAATTCGGCGTTGTCCTCGAACAGCGAGTTGTTCCAGGCCGGGCCGCGCCCTTCGGCATTCTTGCTGTAAGGGGTGGTGGGCAGGTTGCCGCCGTAGATCGAGGAGCAGCCGGTGGCGTTGGCAACCACCATGCGGTCACCGAACAACTGGCTTGCCAGGCGGATGTAGGGCGTTTCGCCGCAGCCGACGCAGGCGGTGGGAAACTCGAACAGCGGCTGCATCACCATCGCCCCCTTGATGGTGGAGGTGCGCAACTGGGTGCGGTCGAACTCCGGCAGGGTGAGGAAGAACCCGAAATTCTCGCGCTCCTGCTCGCGTAGTTTCGCCTGAGGCCGCATTTCGAGTGCCTTGTGGCCGTCGACCTTGGAAACCGCCGGGCAGATATCGACGCACAGGCTGCAGCCGGTGCAGTCTTCGGGCGCCACCTGATAGCTGATGTGCATGCCCTGCTCGAATTCCTTGCCCTTGACCTGGATATGCTTGAAGGTGGGCGGGGCGTTCTTGGCCATTTCGGCCGGGAATACCTTGGAGCGGATGGCGGTGTGGGGACAGACGAAGGGGCACTTGCCGCAGTAGATGCATAATTCTTCATCCCATACCGGGATTTCCTGAGCCAGATTGCGCTTGTCCCATACGGCGGTGCCGCTGGGCCAGGTGCCGTCGTTGGGAAGCGCGCTCACCGGCAGCAGGTCGCCGCGCCCGGACATGATTTCGGCGGTGATCTTGCGCACGAATTCGGGCGCGGATGCCGGCACGGGCTGCGGCATCTCGCGAGTGCTGGAAACCTGCGCCGGCACGTTCACCCGGTGCAGGTTGGCTATGGTTTCGTCGATCGCCTTCCAGTTGGCCTCCACCACGGCCCGTCCCTTCTTGCTGTAGGACTTCTCGGCGGCGTGCTTGATCTTCTCGATCGCCACATCGCGCGGCAGCACCCCGGAGATGGCAAAGAAGCAGGTCTGCATGATGGTGTTGATGCGGCTGCCCATGCCGGTCGCCTTGGCGATGGCGTAGGCGTCGATGACGTAGAACTCGAGCTTCTTGTCCATGATCTGCTGCTGCATCCTGCGCGTCAGCGTGTCCCATACCCGGCCCGCCGGCTCCGGCGAATTGAGCAGGAACACCGCGCCTTCGGCGGCATTTTCCAGCATGTCGAAGCGATCGAGGAATACCGGCTGGTGGCAGCCGACAAAGTTCGCCTCATTGCTGCCGATCAGGTAGGGAGAATGAATCGGCTGGGCGGAGAAGCGCAGGTGGGAAATGGTCGCCGCGCCCGCCTTCTTGGAATCGTATACGAAATAGCCCTGGCCGTAGAGCTCGGTCTCCTCGCCCAGGATCTTGATGGTGTTCTTGTTGGCCCCTACCGTGCCGTCCGAGCCCAGGCCGTAGAACATGCAGCGGTTCACGCCCAGGCCGGCATCGGTGCGGAAATCCGCATCCCACTCCAGGCTGGTATGGGTAAGATCGTCGATGATGCCGACGGTGAAATGGTTTTTGGGCCGCTCTTTCTTCAGCTCGTCGAACACGCCCTTGATCATGCCCGGCGTAAATTCCTTCGAGGACAGGCCGTAGCGTCCGCCCACCACGCGCGGCACGGCAGCGAAAGGCAGGTTTCCCGCGCCCGCCGCTTCCGCCACGGCCGTCACCACATCCTTGTACAGCGGCTCGCCGCCGGCGCCCGGCTCCTTGGTGCGGTCGAGCACCGCAATGCGCTTGGCCGTGGCCGGAATGGCCTGGAGCAGCGCATCGGCCGCAAACGGGCGATAGAGCCGCACTTTCACCAGTCCCACCTTCTCGCCATGGGCGGTCAGGTGCGCGACCGTTTCCTCTGCCGCATCCGCACCGGAGCCCATCAGGATCATCACGCGCTCGGCGTCGGGCGCGCCGGCGTACTCATACAGACGATACTGGCGCCCGGTCAGTCCGGCGAATTTGTCCATGGTTTTCTGCACGATTTCCGGCATCCGGTCGTAGAACGGATTGACCGTCTCGCGCGCCTGGAAATACACGTCGGGATTTTGCGAAGTGCCGCGGATGACCGGATGGTCGGGTGACAGGGCGCGGGCGCGGTGAGCGAATACCAGCTCGTCGGCTATCATTTCCCGCGCCACCTCGAACGGCACCTGCTCGACCTTGGCCACCTCGTGGGAAGTGCGGAAACCATCGAAGAAATGCAGGATCGGCACGCGCGCTTCCAGCGTCGCCGCCTGGGCGATCAGCGCCATGTCCATCGCCTCCTGCACCGAGTTGGAAGCAAGGTAGGCGAAGCCGGTTGAACGCGCCGCCATGACATCGCTGTGGTCGCCGAAGATCGACAGGCCCTGCGCCGCAAGCGAGCGCGCCGCCACGTGCATGACAAAGGGCGTGAGTTCGCCGGCAATCTTGAACATGTTGGGGATCATCAGCAGCAGGCCCTGCGATGCGGTGAACGTGGTCGCCAGGGAGCCGGACTGCAATGCGCCGTGTATCGTGCCGGCGGCACCGCCCTCGCTCTGCATCTCGACCACTTCCGGAACGGCGCCCCACAGATTCCGGACGCCTTCGGCAGACCAGGCATCGGAATATTCCCCCATCGGCGAGGATGGGGTGATCGGGTAAATCGCGATCACCTCGTTGGTCAGGTGCGCAATGTAGGCAGCGGCCTCGTTGCCGTCAATCGTAACCATGCGTGCTTGTGACATCTTGATACCCCTTCAAAGATCAACCACAACTAGTTGTATGGACACAGCGCTTCCCACCGGGTTCATAAACCGACCCAAGCGGGTTGGGGGCATCCAGCCCTTTCGACATGTTATCCACATGATCTATCTTATACAAGTATTGACGATCTCGACATCCCGAAATTTTTTAGTCCGGGCCATCCATGCCGTGAGCGACTGCAAAGCTGTTCGCTCCGACGAGACAACGCCACCATGCGCCGCAGCGCAGATTTACGCAACATCCTGCATTAAAATCTTTACAGCTTCCTTACCCGCCTATCGGTCCATTTGGCGCCCTGCAGAGCCCGATGCAGAGAATTTTACCGCTTCGTTGCAACACCATCTTTACAATCTTTACAATGCGCTTGCAGAATAAACCAAAAGTATCCTTGATTTTAAAAACCCTGCCTCACCGCGGAGAACTAACCATAAAAACAAATAGTTAGCGTATCAAACCGCCCCCCCCTTCTGGCGAGCGAGCCTTTGAATTCCTCCGCACCCTCCGCAGTTCAATAACTTGTTTTAATATAACATATTGTTTTAATGAACAATAATAAAAATGGAATGGAAATTGCATGACTCTCTTTTACTGACTTTAGCACGCAAGAAGGAGTGAGCATGAACGTACAGCACAACATCCGCTTCGATTTCGACGAATGGAAAGCGCTCGCGCAATTCGACCCTGATGCCTTCGAAGTGCGGCGCAAGCGTATGATCGCAGAGACCATCGGCCAGGCTCCGCAGCACATGCAACCCAGGCTGCATGCCTTGCAATGGCGTATTGACATGGAGCGCGCCAGGGCAAGCAACCCGCTTTCGGCTTGCATCCGGCTGTCCAACATGATGTGGAAGATGGTTTACGGGAGGAATGGCCTCGTGACGGCTATCGGCATGCTCACCGGAGCCGTTCCACCCGAGGCCGCGAAAAACTTCCGTTCTGCGGATATTCTGGCTTTCGAGCGCCGCGAACACGCCTCTTAAGCCGTCCGCAAAGCCAGTGCGGCGCGAAAACCCGTTTCAGTGCAAGCCGGCCATGCCTTCCGCATCCGGCCTGCCGCTGGCGATTTCGCTCGGCGTCGCATCCTGGACCGATACCACGTTCACGACGAAGGTGACGGTCTGGCCCGCCAGCGGATGGTTGGCATCGATAGTCAGCTTTCCGTCCTCGATCTTGGTGACGAGAAACTTCATCGCCTCGCCGCGATCGTTCTCGAACTCCACTTCAGCGCCGATACGCCGGTATTCCGGCGGCACGTTGTCGATCTCGTCGGTGAAGGTCAGGTCCGCTCGATGCAGGCCGAAGCCTTCCCGCGGATTCAGCGTCACCTCGACCTTGTCGCCGGCAACACACCCCTCCAGTGCCGCCTCGATCTTCTCGAACAGGCCGCTGCGGGCACCTTGCACATAACCAATCGGCATGTCGTACTGCTCGAACACGTTGTTGCGCTCGTCCAAGATAACGTAGGTAACGTGCACCGTCTTGTTTTTACCGATTTTCTGCTCAGCCATGAATGCCATTCCTGATTCTATAAAAAAGCGTGACAGTATAGCAGCCTAGCAGCCAGTCAACTTATAACGACGGCACGTTCTTTGTAGGTGCGAATTCATTCGCACATTTGGCCGAATGAATTCGGCCCTACAAGAAAATCACGCACATTCAACATGACGGCTCCTAAGGCTTATGCATCACTTCCAGCGACACACGCAGTTCGCGCCGGATATTCTCCAGTGGCCATTCCAGCGTCAGCGTTACCGCCTGCATGATCTTCTCGAAACCTGCTTCGGATTGCGACACGGAGAAATGGGGGCTGCTTGCAAGGCGGGCCGGTTCGCTCAGGGTGAGCTTCACCGCCCCCCCCAGAACGTCGTCCTCCAGCAGCAATTCCCGTGCCGCCTCCAGCACCACGGCTTGCCCGAAACCGCCCGGCACCCGGCCTTCGAAAACAAACCGCCCGGCAGGGCCGTCGCAGCTCGGCATGGCGAGGTTGATCCGGGTGGCAAACACGCCGCATGCCTCGGGGCCGAAGCGGTAAATCACATCCAGTCCATTCTCCTCAAGCCGCACCCGCTTTTCCACTGTCCCGTCGGTAAAGCTCAGGGCCAAACCACGCTCCGCCTCGATCCGGTAATCCTGCAAAGCGGCGGGCGCGCCATCCCATGGCCGTATGCTGTCAACGAACAAGCCGCGCGGACGCACATCGGCGGCAAGGTCATGCGGCAAAATTTCGTGCTTGAAGGCCACCCGGTCGTGGGCCGAAGCGATGCCCGATCCTTCATGCTGGCCGTGGTTTTCACCGAGATGGATCTTGCGATGGTAGTGTTCGGTCTGGCGCATCAGGCTATCGGCAAAATTGTGGCGCAGCGGATAACTGTCGAACTCGATCACGCTGGCATTGCCATCCAGACGCACCACCGCCTGCAGGGCCGCATTGTGCAGGAAAACCTCGTCCCTGCCGTCCAGGTCGATGTCGTGCTTCTCCCTGGCCGGACGGGTATCGCACTGATCGAGGGCGCCCTCCAGCTCGACGATCGCATGGTACACCGCGCGCCGCAGATGCGGCAGGTACAGGCCGCCGAACAGGCCATGCCAATAGGCATCGTTGGCCTGGGCGCGGTAAAGCGCATCGAGCATCGCAGGCTTCCTCCTGTCCGGCGGCAATTTTTCCAGGCGCGCCGACAAGGCCAGCATGCGCTTGTGCATCCAGTTGGACTCGGGATAGCGGGAGAGGAAATTCTTCCACATGCCGCCGCGCAGGAAAGCCTTGTCCCGCCCGAAGCGGCCCTCGGCTTTTGCCCGGGCCACCAGGTCGGCGTATTCGTTGGCGGCAGGCGCAGGCAGGGTCCATTCGTTCATCTCGCTATAGGAGACGGTGGGCAGGTAAACCACGCCGCGCGTCCTGGCTGCGGCATGATAATCGGCATAGCGTTGCGTGCGGATTTTAGGCGAGTCGAGCACGCCCTCGATGAAATTCACCAGCCAGCCCTTCTCGTAGACCCATTCGTAGGTCTCGGGCCAGATGCCGAATTTCTCGATGTCGTCGAAATACACTGCCGCATCGCGCCCCTCGTCGGCAAGCTTCTCCAGATAAGCGACGGCTTCGCCGGCGGGCGAGAACGGGAAGCGATAGCGCAACTCCTCGGAGATCGGGAACAGGTCGAGCCTGCGGCCGTCTTCTTCGGTGGTGTAATAACCGTCCAGCTCAGCCGCGCTCTTGCCGGCGCAGAGAAAGTGATAATCGTCCACCGTCACGTAGCGGATACGGGTGTCCGCCAGCGCCGGCACCACCGTCGCCTCCCACACCCGCTCGGTCAGCCAGGCGCCTTGCGGCCGCTGTCCCAGCTTCTTTTCCAGCTTGTCCGACAGGCGCGTCACCTGGCCGACCCGGTCGCGGTAGGGAATCACCGCCAGCACCGGCTCGGTATCGCCGGCGCCGAACAGCTCGACCTGGCCGCGCTCCACCATTTCCCGCAGCAGCGCCATGTCCTCGGGGTAGTGCTGCAGCAGCCAGTCCAGCAGCCAGCCGGAAAAATGCACGGCAAAGCGGAAACCGGGATAGCGGTGCAGGGTGTGGATGAACGGGCGGTAGCAGCGCAGGTGCGCTTCTTCCAGAACTTCCGGAAAATTGCCGACAGGCTGGTGGGCATGGACGCCGAGCAGAAGGGAAATGGGTTTTGTCATTATTTGGTTTTCAGTAGTCAGTGGTCAGATCAGGAAAGTTCTGAGTCCTGAGCGGAAAGTCCTGAGTAGTTGGCGCTTCGCGGGTGTTTTTTGCTCGGCACTCAGAACTCTGAACTCAGCACTCAAGTTTGGTAGGGTGGGCACGTCTTTGTGCCCACGCGAAAATCTGGCTGACCGCGTGGGCACAAAAACCGTGCCCACCCTACTTTGCTAAATAACATCAAACAAATGCCACCGCAGGTTTTGGGCGGCTTTAAAGATCAAAATCCCTTAATTGGGTTTTCTTGGCGTACTTGGCGTCTAGGCGGTTTAAACAATCAGCTCGCCCGCCGCATGGCGCCGCCCGCTTCGGGGTGGCCGCCGCCATGGCTGATCGGCTCGCCGAGTTCATCGGGAACGGGCAGTTTCAACAGCAGGTATAAATTCGCCAGATTTTCGCGGTACAGTTTGTCGAAACTTTCCACGCTGTGCTGCGGGTTTTCATCGCCGAACCACCAGAACCAGTCCGAGCCCTCGCAATCGGCCAGTTGCTTATGAGCGAGTTCGGCTTCCCGCTTGTCCAGGCGGCCGCTGCCCATGACCAGATCGAAGCTCTGCTTGGCGGCGCACAGCAGATCCCAGGCGCGGTTCTTTTCCGGCGACCCGATCCAGGTCGAAAACGTGCCATACACCCAGCTTCCGCCGACCAGATGCTGCAACTCTCCCATTACCGGATTGGCCCCCGTTCCCTCGCTGCTTATGCCAAAAGGCAACTGTGCCTGCATATCATTTTGTTCCGCGCCGCCGTCGAGGTAATCCTTAAAGGTGGTGGTGCGGATATAGGGATGCTCTTCCAGCGCTTCATACATCTCGGCAAGGAAATAATAGCCGTTGTACGGGTAGTATTCCCAGGCGTTTTCACCATCCAGGATGATGCTGACCACCGGGCTCTCGTCTTCCGGTGTGCTATGCCAGATATCCTCCAGGGCGTTGATGAAATTGGCCACCGCATCCCGGCCAAACCACTTGGCATATTCGAAACCGATCCGGTCGGACAGCTTGTCGTCGCGGAAGAAGGAAACGATCTCATGATCGCCCAGGGAAAGCCGGTAAGGGCGATAAAGGTAGTTCATCCGGCCGGGCAATGGCTGCTTTCCAACATGTCCGCGCAGGCTGTTCGCCAGCACGGCTTCCCCGCTCGCCATCCAGCGGCAGCCATGTTCGGCAAACACTGTCGCCGCCGCCTGCGACACGCCGCCCTCGGCCGGCCAGACCCCCTGTGGAGCGGTGCCGAAACGGTTGCGGTGGCTCTCTATCGCGGACGACATATGGAAGGAAGCGCGCTTGAGCCCGCCCGGATAGCATGCCGCCTCGGGCAGGCTGACGCCGGGCATGCTTTCCCGCGCCACCTTGAAATCGAGCAGGAGCGGCACGATGGGGTGGTAGTGAGGCGTGGTGGAAATTTCGATCTGGCCGGAATCGGCCAGCTTGCGGTAGCGCGGAATCAGCCCCTGGACGGTTTTTCCGATCAGATCGAACAGATGGCGGCGGTCGGCAAGGGTGAAATGCGAACCCTTCGCCATCAGCCTGACCACCAGTTCGTTGTTGCGCCGCACGCTTTCGCCACACCACACCAGGTGGTACCAGACCAGCAGGTCCGCCAGGTACTGCCCGGAAAGAAAATCCAGGTTCGCCTCGCCGTGCGCCTCCTGATACTTATACAGATCGCTCAGCCGCCTGTAGGGCGGGTAGGGATCAATCATCTTGGCATGATTGCTGCGGAAACAGCTATCGAAAATCAGCTTGCGCCGGGCGGGAGTAAGGCTATTCAGGTCGTCTTCGGCCAACAAGGCAAGCAGCGGGTCGCGCAGCTTGCCTTCGTCGAATTGCCGGCTGTAATCTTCCAACTGGTCCAGCAGCACCGGCACGAAGTTGAACACGGCATGCGCCTTGGGATGGCTTTCCAGGTGATAAGCCATGTCGGTGTAATCCTTCATGGCGTGGAGGTAAGTCCACGGCAGCATGTATTCGCCCGTGGTCAGATTGCGGTAATCCGGCTGGTGCATGTGCCAGCACAGAATCAAGTGGAGTTTTTTTTCAGTCATAGGAAAGCAGGCCAGGGGCTAGAGGCTGGGGGCGATAGGAAAACCGCGAAGCGACCACGCCTATTGCCCATCGCCTCTAGCCTATTGCCTATCATCTAACATAATGCACCCTCTGCCCGAGCATGTCTGGCGTAATCAGGGTGACCCCTTTCTTCGTCACATGAAAGCGCTTTGCGTCCTCATCGGGATTCAACCCTACCACCAGCCCTTCAGGGATATCGCAGCCCCTGTCCACCACCACCCGGTTTAGCACCGCGTTGCGGCCAATGTTCACGTCCGGCAGTATCACCGAATCGGTCACCTCGGCATAACTGTGAACATATACGTTGGAAAAAAGCAGCGAACGCCGCACCGCAGCGCCGCTGATGATGCAGCCGCCCGACACCAGCGAATCCACCGCAAAGCCGCGGCGATCACTGTCGTCGAACACGAACTTGGCCGGCGGCAGTTGCGCTTGGTAAGTCCAGATCGGCCAGGTCTTGTCGTAGAGGTTGAGGTCCGGCGTAACCTTGGTGAGCTCCATATTCGCTTCCCAATAGGCATCCACCGTCCCCACGTCCCGCCAATACGGCGCCTCGCCTGGCGCGGCAACGCAACTGTCGGAAAAACGGTGGGCAAAAACGCGGTAGCGCGACATGATGTAGGGGATGATGTCCTTGCCGAAATCATGCGAGGAATTCGGTTCGATGGCGTCGCGGTTCAATTGCTCGAAAAGGAACTCGGTGTTGAACACGTAAACGCCCATGCTCGCCAGCGCCATGTCCGGGTTGCCTTGAATCGGCTCGGGATGCTCCGGTTTTTCATGGAAGCCGACGATATGGTTTTCGGCGTCCACCGACATCACCCCGAATTCCCTGGCCTCCCCGATCGGCACTTCGATGCAGGCCACCGTCATATCCGCGGCGCTGGCAGTGTGAAAAGCCAGCATCTCGCCATAGTCCATCTTGTAAACATGGTCGCCCGCCAGAATCAGGGTGTAGGACGCATCGTAGTTGCGCAGGATGTCCATGTTCTGGAACACCGCATCGGCGGTGCCGCTGTACCAGCTTTCCGCGACCCTCTGCTGCGCCGGCATGAGTTCGACGAATTCGTTGAATTCGCCGCGCAGAAAACTCCAGCCG
The DNA here is from genome assembly GCA_021801705.1 of Pseudomonadota bacterium. GTDB lineage: Bacteria > Pseudomonadota > Gammaproteobacteria > Burkholderiales > Sulfuricellaceae > Sulfuricella. The sequence goes on along the minus strand of JAJYXP010000068.1, from coordinate 35,647 downwards.
CGGTGCAAATGCTGCAGCAGGCTGTGCGACTTGTACTGGGTCATGACGCAGATACGGCGGATGCCGGAATTGACGCAATTTGAAAGGGGGAAATCGATGATGCGAAACTTTCCTGCGAACGGCACCGCCGGCTTGGCGCGCCAGTCGGTCAGGTTTTTCAGACGGCTGCCACGGCCGCCGGCGAGGATCAATGCAACAGTGTTTTTTGTCAGCAAACTGACAAAACGGGGATATTCTTTGTGCACGAACAACCTCTCTCTTCTTTATGGAAACGGCAAGACCCGTTGAGGCTCCACCCATGTTCAATATTTATGCGATTTTATTATAACAGATTGAAACTCCCCTCAAGGAGGGCTGCAGCCGTTATAATTTTAGAGTATTCGCCTTTCACCCTAAAATGGAAACAGACATCCCCATGAAAGTCAACGCGTCCCTGAAAGCCCTGCTTCAAGCCCGGTTGCATGACCCTTTCTCTTTCCTCGGCGGCCACAAGACCGGCGACACCTGGACTGTACGGGTATTTGCGCCATTCACCGAAAAGCTCTGGCTGCAAGGCACTCTTGGCTGGGCAGAAATGAAAAAAACGCATCCGCATGGCCTGTTCGAGTGGCAGGACAAGGAAGCGCCGCCCGCACCTTACCTGCTGCGCCACATGGAAAACGGAAAATTGCGTGAAGGCCACGATCCCTACGTCTTTCCCAGCACCCTCAGCGAGCAGGATCTTTACCTTTTCGGCGAAGGCCGGCTCTACCAGGGCTATCGCATGCTGGGGGCGCAGCCCATGGAAAGCCTCGGCATCGCGGGCGTGCGCTTCGCGGTATGGGCGCCGAACGCCGAACGTGTCAGCGTGGTGGGCGACTTCAACCGCTGGGATGGGCGCATCCATCCGATGCGCAACCTTGGCTCAAGCGGGGTGTGGGAATTGTTCGTCCCCGGGCTGTTCCCCGGCAGCCTGTACAAGTTCGAAATCCGCAACCGCGCCAGCGGCCAGGTGGTGGTCAAGGCCGACCCTTATGCACGGGAATTCGAATTGCGCCCCAGCACCGCCTCGCGGGTCACCGCACCGCGCAACCACACGTGGCAGGATGGCGCCTGGCTGGAAAAACGCAAAAACCTCGACTGGCTGCACGCGCCGTTCAATATCTACGAGATCCATGCAGGCTCGTGGCGTAGGCACACGGACGGGCGCTTCTACACCTGGGGCGAACTGGCAGAGAGCCTGGTCCCCTACGTCAAGGGGATGGGCTACACCCACATCGAGCTGCTGCCGGTTTCCGAGCACCCGCTCGACGAATCCTGGGGCTATCAAACCACCGGCTACTTCGCCCCGACTTCCCGCCACGGCTCGCCGGACGGACTGCGCGCTTTCGTCGATGCCTGCCACCAGGCCGGGATCGGCGTCATCCTCGACTGGGTGCCGGCCCACTTCCCCCAGGATGCCTGGGCGCTCGCCCATTTCGACGGCACTGCGCTGTACGAGCACGAAGACCCGCGTTTAGGTCTGCATATCGACTGGGGCACCCACATCTTCAACTATGGCCGGCACGAGGTAAAAAGCTTCCTCCTGTCCAGCGCGCATTATTGGCTGGAAGAACTCCATCTCGACGGATTGCGCGTGGATGCGGTCGCCTCCATGCTCTACCTAGACTATTCGCGCAAAGCCGGCGAATGGCTGCCGAACAAGTACGGCGGACGGGAAAACCTCGAAGCCATAGAATTCCTGCGAGAACTCAACATCATGGTGCACGACGAGTTCCCCGGCGCCCTCACCTTCGCCGAGGAATCCACCTCCTGGCCCATGGTTTCGCGCCCGGTCTATCTCGGCGGGCTGGGCTTCTCGATGAAGTGGAACATGGGCTGGATGAACGACACCCTCTACTACATGCAACACGACCCGGTGCATCGCCGCTTCCATCACAACGAACTCACCTTCGGCCAGCTCTACGCCTACACCGAAAACTTCGTGCTGCCGTTTTCCCACGATGAGGTGGTGCACGGCAAGCACTCCCTGCTCGACAAGATGCCGGGCGACACCTGGCAGAAATTCGCCAACCTGCGGCTGCTGTTCACCTATCAGATGACCTACCCCGGCAAGAAGCTCAATTTCATGGGCAACGAATTCGCCCAGGGGCGGGAATGGCAAGTGGGCTGGGGATTGGAATGGGAACTGCTGGAGCGGGACTGGCACCAGGGCGTGCAAAGCCTGTCGCGCGACCTCAACCGCCTCTACCTTGAACTGCCCGCCCTGCACCAGCTCGACTTCACCTTCGAGGGCTTCGCCTGGATCGATTGCCACGATGCCGACCAGTCGATACTTTCCTATCAGCGGCGCGCCAGCGACGGCTCATTCGTAGCGGTGGTGATCAACTTCACGCCGGTGCCGCGCCTCGGTTACCGCATCGGGGTGCCCGAACCGGGCGCGTACCGCGAGATCTTCAACAGCGATTCGCACTATTACGGCGGCTCCAACCTGGGCAACGGCTCAGGGGTTGCCAGCGAGAACACCCCATGGATGGGCTACCCCCACTCCATCGTCATCACCGTACCTCCGCTGGCGGGGATCGTATTGGCTTTGGCCGAATAAACCTATAAAAAACGATTAACCACGAATTTGCACGAATGAAACACGAATGTTCACGAATTATCAGCGACACATGGTTGGCCAGATCCATCTGTTTGGCGCCACACGATGTTTGCCTTTGAATAATTTGTGTTCATTCGTGAACATTCGTGTCATTCGTGGTTAATCTTTGATTTAGGGTAAAGGAAATTTATGTCCGCCCTCACCCGCTCAAAACCCTGGCAAGCGCTGAAAGCACACCAGAAATCACTTGCACCGGCCCACCTGCGTGAACTGTTTGCCGCCGATCCGCAGCGCTTCGAGAAATATTCTCTGGAAGCCTGCGGCATCCTGCTAGATTACTCCAAGAACCGCATTACCGAGGAAACGCTCGCATTGCTGACGGACCTGGCTCGCCACGCCGGCCTCGCAGGCTGGCGCAGGAAAATGTTCGACGGCGAAAAAATAAACGCCACCGAGGGCCGCGCCGTGCTGCACACCGCGCTGCGCAACCGCTCAAGGCGGCCGGTACGGGTAGAGGGCAAGGATGTGATGCCGGATGTTCGCCGCGTGCTGGGCAAGATGCGCGAATTTTCCGAAAGCGTGCGCAACGGCGGCTGGCGCGGCCACACCGGCAAGCCGATCACGGATATCGTCAACATCGGCATCGGCGGCTCCGACCTGGGCCCCGCCATGGTCTGCCAGGCGCTCGCACCCTACGGCAAACCCGGGCTCAATGCCCACTTCGTGTCCAACGTGGACGCCACCCAGTTGGCGGAAACGCTGCAACGTCTCGACCCGGAATCCACCCTGTTCATCATCGCCTCGAAAACCTTCACCACCCAGGAAACCATGACCAACGCGGCTTCCGCGAGGGACTGGCTGCTCCGCGCGGCGCACGGCGAAAAGGCGGTGGCGCGACACTTCGCCGCGGTTTCCACCAACGCCCAAGAGGTCGAAAAATTCGGCATCGACACCGGGAACATGTTCGAATTCTGGGACTGGGTCGGCGGCCGCTATTCATTGTGGTCGGCGATCGGATTACCCATCGCCGTTTACATCGGCATGGATCATTTCGAGGCCCTGCTGCAAGGCGCTTTCGAAATGGACGAGCACTTTTGCAGCGCACCGCCGGAAAGCAACATGCCGGTGATCATGGCCCTGCTCGGGGTGTGGTACGCCAATTTCTGGAATGCCCACAGCCATGCGGTCCTGCCCTACGATCAATCCCTTGCGCGCTTTCCGGCCTATCTGCAGCAGCTCGACATGGAAAGCAACGGCAAGCGCGTGGCGAGGAACGGCAAGCTGGTGGACTACACCACCGGCCCGGTGATCTGGGGCGAACCCGGGACCAACGGCCAGCATGCCTTCTACCAGTTGATCCACCAGGGCACCCGGCTGATTCCCGCGGATTTTATCGCCCCGGTCGAAAGCCAGCACCCCTTGGGCGAACACCACGCCATCCTGCTGTCAAATTTCTTCGCCCAGACCGAAGCGCTGATGAAGGGAAAAACTGCCGGGGAGGCACGCGCCGAGCTGGAATCTTCCGGCATGGAAGCGGCTGCACTGAAAGAACTGCTGCCGCACAAGCTGTTTCCCGGCAACAGCCCGACCAACTCGATCCTGTTCCAGAAGCTCGACCCGAGGACGCTGGGCGCGCTGATCGCGCTTTACGAGCACAAGATATTCGTCCAGGGCGTAATCTGGAACGTCAACTCCTTCGACCAGTGGGGGGTCGAACTGGGCAAGCAACTGGCGCAGAAAATCCTGCCCGAACTTGCCGGAAAGGCACAGATCGTTTCCCACGACTCATCCACCAACGGGCTGATCAATTACTTCAAGCGGCACAAATAAACCTGAAAACGGCTATTGAAACCGCCAAGACATGTAGGTTGGGTTACGGCGCAAAAAACCGCGCCTAACCCAACCTACACAGTCAGTCATGTTGAATTTGCGTGATTTTCTTGTAGGGCCGAATTCATTCGGCCAAATGTGCGAATGAATTCGCACCTACAAAGAACGTACCGTCGTTTTAACTAGCGCTCGATCTCTTCTGCCCATATCAGCGCATTGACCTGAGCGATATTGACCTCGTCGGCATCCAGTCCGCTGGCGGCGGCATACTGGATGATGCCGCTCTGATCCGCCTCCTCGCAAGCGACGGCAAGCGCAAGGAATGGCGCATAGACGCCTTCACGGCGGGCCAGCGCAGCCGTGACCTGGTCGGGCAACTTCAGCCGCTCCAGCGCCAGGGCCATCGGCATGTTCAGCAAAACATCCAGCAGCGAGAAAATCCCTACTATGAACAAGCCCTCCCGCTCTGCGGGCGGCAGCTTGTCCAGACCCAGCAGTTCCATCATGCGCGCACGAACCAGGGCATTTTGCAGCAGCGCCCTGCTGCGCGGATCCACCACGCCGCTGCTGAACAGCAACAGCGTCAGCCAGCGGTACAACTGCTTGTAACCGAGAATAACCAGTGCGTGGGCGATGGAGCGGACCTGCTGCGAGAAACCGTTGACCGGCGAGTTGATGTAGCGCAGCAGTTTGTAGGAAAGCACGGCATCGTGCTTGAACACCGCTTCCAGTTGGGAGATGTTCTCCTCATTTCTGACCCTGTCGAGCAGTTCGAGGACCCGGACGCGGTCGCTGTCGACGCGCGGCGGCATGGAAGGACGCAGACGGGTAAAATAATTGCCTTCGAAGCGATGAAATCCGAGCTTGTAGCAAGCGTCGAAATCATCCTCTGTCGCCACGTTTTTCGCCACCAGTTGCGGTCCGGGCTTGTCCAGAAAGCAATCCACCAGCTTGCCCAGGTCGATGGCGTTGAACCGGGTCACGTCCACCCGAACAAACGAGGCCAGGGGCAGAAACGACTCCAGGCCCTGCTTGGCTTCATAATCGTCGAGCGCAATCTGGTAGCCGAGCACCTTGAGCTCGCGGCAACGGGCAAGATTGGCCTCCAGCTTGTCCTTGTGCGGGCGCACGACAATCACCATCCCCTTGCAGGGCAATTTCTCCAGCAGCGGATTTTCCAGCATGGCGGACGAGATGGCGACGAAAGCGAGCTTGTCGTCAAGCAGGCGGTCGATATCAAGCCTGGACAGGCATTGAATCAGGGCTACATCCTGCATCAACTGCAATGCCGCGTCGGGCTCCTTGACGGTAGGCAGCATCTTGCTCCGCAACATCAATTCGTAGCCGATGATGAGCTGGGAACGGTCAAGCACCGGCTGGCGCCCGATGATTTTCTGCCGCAGCTTTTCCGCATTGGTGCGCTGACCGGTAGTTTGGACCTCCAGAACGCTGGCCACCACCTTGTCCGCCGCAATGTGGCCGGTATCGATGAGCTCGTCCGTGGCGACGGGCGGGGTATCGTCGAGCAGGGGAACAGCGCTGTTCAGTGCGGCCGAAGGCGCAGCGGCACGCGCAGGTTTGGCCGCGATCGGCTGCGCGGCACCGGGCTTTTCACCAGCGGCCTTTTCACCCTTGAAAAATTTCAGGTACTTCTCTAGCACTTACGGTCCCCGGCTAACTTGCTGAAACGATTCTAGCATGCAGCCACCGGCACATAAAATCAGGGTATAAATCACGCTCGTAATGATAACCGACCAGGGGATGGGCGGCGCAACCCCCGTCAAGCCTGCCCGCCGCCGGCAGAAAAGCGCAGGGTAAAAGTGGTGAGCAGGCCTGGTTCGCTGGCTACCCTGGCATCGCCGCCGTGCAGTCGCATGATGGATTTGACGATGGCGAGCCCCAGCCCCGCCCCCGCGTCGGAACGCTCGCGGGCGCCATCCACTTGGTAGAAGCGGTCGAAAACTCTTTCCAGGTGCTCGGGTGGAATACCGGGGCCGGGGTTGCTGACGCGCAGCTCCACGGCACGGTCGGTCGCGACGATGGCTGCGCGAATCTCTCCGCCCGGCGGGGTGTGGCGGATGGCGTTGGACAACAGGTTGGCGATGGCGCGCTGCGCCAGAATGTGGTCCGCCACGATACGGCCTTCCCCCGTGCAAACGATTTTCAGGCCGGCCTCGTCGGCGAGCGCTTCATAGAACTCGGCAACCTTGTCCAGTTCCGCCCGCAGGTCGATTTCTTCGGCATTGAGCGGCGCATGGGCGTTATCCGCCTTGGCGAGAAACAGCATGTCGCCGATCATGCGCGCCAGCCACTCATATTCCTCCAGGTTCGACTCCAGCACGGCGCGGTATTCCTCGGCGCTGCGGGTGCGGGACAGAGCGACCTGGGTCTGCCCCATCAGGTTGTTGATGGGGGTGCGCAGCTCGTGGGCCAGGTCGGAAGAAAAATCCGACAGACGGGAAAATGAATCCCGCAGGCGCTCCAGCATGGCGTTGAAGGCGGCGGCCAGCGTCTTCAGCTCCTGCGGGGCGATCGCCACTTCCAGCCGATGGTCGAGGCGGCTGGCGGAGATGTCGCCGGCCGTTTCCGCCATCCGGCGTAGCGGCCGCAAGCCGTTGCGGGCGGTGAAAAACCCCAGGGCAGCGGCGGCCAGCCCGCCGAACAGCATGGCGGCGAACAGCGCCCGCCGGTATTCCGCCAGCAGCCCCTGCGCTTCCCGCGAGTCCAGCGACAGGACGATCAGCGCCCGCCCCCCTGCGCTGCCACCCAAAGCACCCCACGCCGCGATGGTGTGATAGGGGTCGCCGGGTGTCGGCATCTGGATCGCGGCGCCATGCGGCATATCGTCCGCGGCGACCGGTACTTTCAATATCTCCGCGCCGGGCCGCCAGTCCGCGGACGAGAGCAGGACATTGCCGGCCTCGTCCAGCAGGGCAAGGCGCAGGTGGGGATTGCCGATGAGGGCATCGCGGAATTCGTTGGGCGCGGCGACGATCTGGGACAGCGAATTCACCGCCGCAAGGTGATGGCGGAAAAGCGCCACCTTGCCGGCCAGTTCGGCATGATCCCGCTGCATCAGCTCAACGTCGAGAAAGCGGTAGAGATAAGCGCCGATGCCGGCGAGCAGCAGAACCGTGGTGAGCGCGAACAGGATGCTGAGACGGAGGGTGAGCGAGCCCGGCTTCATTCCCGCTCCTCCAGCACATACCCCATGCCGCGCACGGTTTGCAGCAATTTCTGCTCGAACGGGTCGTCCATCTTGGCGCGCAGCCGACGGATCGCGACTTCCACCACGTTGGTGTCGCTGTCGAAATTCATGTCCCACACCTGTTCGGCGATGAAGGTGCGCGACAGCACCTCGCCCTGACGCCGCATCAGCAGGTACAACAGCGCGAATTCCTTGGCGGTGAGATCAATCCGGGCGGCGCCACGCACCACCCGGCGCCGCACCGGGTCGAGTTCCAGATCGGCGATGCGCAAAACGTCCGCTTGCGAGTTCCGTCCGCGCCGCAACAGGGTACGCAGCCGGGCGAGCAGTTCGGAAAAGGCGAAGGGCTTGACCAGATAGTCGTCCGCACCGAGCTCCAGTCCTTTGACCCGGTCTTCAACCTCGTCGCGCGCGGTGAGGAAGATCACCGGGGTGTCCTTGACCTTGCGCAGTTCGCGCAGCACGCTCCAGCCATCCATGCCGGGCAGCATCACGTCGAGCACGATGACGGCGTAGTCCCCGGTCGAGGCAAGATGCAGGCCGTCCACGCCGTTGCGCGCCAGATCGACGACGAACCCGTTCTCGGTCAAGCCCTTGCGCAGGTAGTCACCGGCCTTGACTTCGTCTTCAACGATCAGAGCCTTCATTGTATGACCTCGTTCATCTTCGACGATGAGGATTTTATATCGTCCCTCGCAACAAAGCTCATGCATTCCAAATTGTGCATGACGGGAATCCGCCTTATTCGAAGATTACAGATTTGTAATCGTGCAGTCAGCTTTTTGTTGGATGCCCGAGAACAAAATAACAGACGTAGATTTGTCTTGCCATCACGACAAGGGATAGAAATGAAAAATGAACTGTTCATCCGCGCCACGTTGCTGCGAGTTGCCTTTTTTACTGCAGTTGTCCTGCCCGCACCGGCATTTGCCCACGGCAGCGAGATGCACGAGATGCCGGCCGGCCAAGAAATGAAGCATGAAGAGCAAAGCGGTCACGCAGTGAGCCTCGGCAAACCCGGCCGCCCTGCGAATGTGACTCGCAACATCGAGGTAATGATGGGCGACGACATGCGCTACTCGCCGGTGCGCATCGAGATCAAGCGCGGCGAGACAGTCCGCTTCGCCGTCAGCAACAACGGCCAGGTGAAGCACGAAATGGTGCTCGGCACTCTTGCCGAACTCAAGGAACACGCCGCGATGATGCGCAAGTTCCCGGAGATGGAGCATGACGATCCCAACGCCGTGGCGGTGGAACCCGGCAAGACCGGCGAAATCGTCTGGCAGTTCACCCGTGCCGGCACCTTCGACTTCGCCTGCCTCGTGCCGGGCCACTTCGAGGCCGGCATGAGAGGGAAGATCGTGGTCAAGCGGTAGGGGCTGGGGTCCTTCATTACAAAAAAGTAATCCGTGCGTCAGCACGCGGCAGGAAGCATTCAGGCAAACTGCTTGCATCAAGCCACGCGATAAAGGGAAAGACGATGAAACACTCTACATTGGCCGCAATCCTTGCGGGACTTGCCATCTCGCTCAACGCCGTGGCGGAGGCTGCCCGGCCGACCGTCGAGGTCTTCAAGAGCCCATACTGCGGCTGCTGCGGCAAGTGGGTGGAGCATCTCAAGCAGAACGGCTTTGAGGTGAAGACCCACGACGTCGCCGACCTGGCGGCGTCGCGCAAGCTGCTCGGCATGCCGGAAAACCTGGGCGCCTGCCATACGGCCAAGGTTGGAGGCTACGTGGTCGAGGGCCATGTTCCGGCCCGGGACATCAAGCGCCTGCTGGCCGAGAAACCCGAGGCGCTCGGGCTGGCCGTTCCTTCCATGCCGCCCGGTTCGCCGGGGATGGAAAGCCCACACCCCGTGCCGTACAACACCCTGCTCGTCCAATCCGGCGGCACACCTCGCATCTTCGCCCGTCATTAATCACCCAGAAAGGAAAGACCCATGAAAATGAAACGCCTGCTTGCCACGACCTTCGCCCTTTCCGTCCTTGCGCTTCCGGCCGCTTACGCCGAGAGTGATCATGGCGCCCATTCCGGCAGCCACGCTGCTGCCAGCACCGAAACCGCCATGACCGACGGCGTGGTGAAGAAGGTGGACAAATCCGCCGGCAAGGTCACCCTGTCCCACGGCCCGCTCACCAATCTCGGCATGCCCGCCATGACCATGGTTTTTCGCGTCAAGGAGGCAGCCTGGCTCGGCCAGATGAAGGCAGGCGACAAGATCCGCTTCGTCGCCGACAAGGTGAACGGCGTCCTCACGGTGGTCCAATTCGAGGCGGCGAAATAGCAGCGCAATCCCCGGCCGACTTCGGCGTACGCTTGTGCCAAGCCGGCAAACCTGAATGTTTCTGAGAACTGGTTTCCTCCGGCAAAGCCGGAGGCTTATTGTGTGAGCGCCTCAAAGGCGCCGGTAAAGCCATGAGCCGCCCAAGGCGGCTGCAATCTTCGCCTCACCCTTTAACAAAGGGGGAATGAGGGGGATTTGAAAACGCCGGATTCGCGCCCCACCGTCCGCAAATCCCCTCTCGCCCCCCTTTTGCAAAGGGGGGGATAAAAAGCGCCGCGCTCATGGCAAGAGCGAACGGGCCGCTGCAAAGCAGCGGGGAACCCGTCCCCCCTTGCGGGGATAACCTGGAACACGACCGCGGCAAAGGTCAAACCTTTTTGAGTCCCCGGCATTATAACCGGGGGTCTATCCGACTGAATTATTATTTTGATGCCAATACAAAGGTTTATGATGAGAACAAAACCTTACCTCAAACCAGATAAGGCAGGCGGACTGCGGGCTGCCGCGCTGATTCTGGCGCTGGCCGCCATGCCGGCGCTGGCCGATCAGGGCTTGCCCGGCGCCAGCGTGGAAAGCCTGCTCGAACTGGCGCGCAGCCGGAACCCCGAATTCGCCGCCATGCGTCACGAGGCGGAAGCCGCATCGGAGCGCATCTATCCCGCCGGGGCCCTGCCCGACCCGACGTTGCGCACCGAGTTGCGCGACATCACCAATCAGGGCATGGATGCCAGTCCCAATCTGCTGCCCGGCCGGATCGGCAGCACTAAATACACCCTGATTCAGCCCGTGCCGTTTTGGGGCAAACGCGACCTCAAGCGCGAAGTGGCCAAAGCCGAAGCCAATCAGGCCCAGGGGCGCGCCGCGGCGGCGTGGGCTGAGTTGTCGGCGCGCATCAAAACGGCCTATGCGCTGTATTACTCGGCTACCCGCGCCGAGATGCTGACGCGGGAAAACCTGGACTTGACGGAAAATCTGGAAAAAATCACCCTGGCACGCTATGCCAACGGCCTGGTGCCGCAGCAGGACGCGATCCGCGCCCAGGTCGAGCAAACCGGCATGCGCAGCGAACTGGTGGCGCTCGAAACCGAACGCCACCATGCCATGGTCAAACTCAACGCCCTGCTGAAGCGGCCAGCCATGGCCCACCTGGCCGAACCCGAACGGCTGCGCCCGATTCCGGCGCCGGCAAGACTCGATTACCTTGCCCTGGAAGAGCGCTTGCGCGCCCGCAATCCGCAGCTTTTCTCCGAAGAAGCGCGCGTCGCCGCCGCCGAAAAAAACCGCGAGCTGGTTTACAAGAACCGCTATCCCGATTTCAACCTGGGGCTGTCGCCGATCCAGACCGGCAACCGGTTCAACGAATGGGAACTGATGATCGAGCTGAACATCCCCCTGCAGCAGGAAAGCCGCCGCTCCCAGGAGCGCGAGGCACAGGCGATGCTGGGAGCGGCGGAATCGCGCAAGGAGGCGACCCAGAACCAGTTGCTCGCCGATCTCTCCGAAAATCTCTCCGCGCTGGAGTCGGCGCGCCGGGTCGAAACCCTGGTGCGTACCAGCCTCCTGCCGCAAGCCGAACTGACCTTCAAGGCGGCACTGGCCGGCTATGAAACCGGCAAGCTTGATTTCGCCACTCTGCTCGACGCGCAACGCCAGATCCGCAAGGCCAGACTGGACGAACTCAAGGCGCTGACCGAGGCGCAAATGCGCCTTGCCGAAATCGAACGACTGTTGGGAGAAGACCTATGAACAAGGGAGCAAGCATCGCAGCCGGCGTGATTGCGGCCTCAATGTTGGCCGCGGGTGGCGGCTACTGGCTGGGTACGCGGGGCGGCGCCGGGCATGGCGGCACCGCAGCCCCCGTAACGACCGCCATCAATGCGCCGGCAGGCGAAGGCGCGAAGAAGGAACGCAAGCTTCTCTACTACCGGAATCCGATGGGTCTGCCCGACACCTCGCCGACACCCAAGAAAGATCCGATGGGCATGGACTACATCCCGGTCTATGAAGGCGGGGACGAGGATGGGGGCGGCGAGCCAACTGCCGCCAACCAGATCAAGATCAGCACCGCGAAGATACAGAAGCTGGGCGTCAGGACCGAAGCAGCCGGCCTGCGGGCCCTGGACAAGATCGTCCGCGCCGCCGGCCGCGTTGAGCCGGATGAGCGGCGCATCTATGCGATCTCGCCCAAGTTCGAAGGTTATGTCGAACGCCTGCACGTCAATGTCACCGGCCAGCCGGCCGGCAAGGGCCAACCGCTGTTCGAGGTCTACAGCCCGGAACTGGTTTCGGCCCAACGCGAGTACGCCATAGCCGCCCAGGGCGTGCAAGCCATGAAGGAGGCGGATAGCGAGGCCCAGCGCAGCATGAAGCAGCTCGCCGAGTCGGCTCTGATGCGCCTGAAGAACTGGGACATCTCCGAAGAACAGTTGAAGGCCTTGGCGAAATCCGGCGAGGCGAAACATACCCTCACTTTCCGCTCGCCGGTTTCCGGCATCGTTACCGAGAAGAAGGCTGTCCAGGGGATGCGCTTCATGCCCGGCGAGGCGCTGTATCAGGTCGCCGATCTGTCTTCTGTCTGGGTGATCGCCGACGTCTTCGAACAGGACATCGGCCTCGTCAAAATCGGCGCGAAAGCCAGGGTGAAGATCAACGCCTACCCGGACAAGGTCTTTGAAGGCACGATCACCTACGTCTACCCGATGCTCAACGCCGCCACGCGAACCGTGCCGGTTCGCGTCGAACTCGCCAATCCGGGGCTGTTGCTCAAGCCGGCCATGTTCGCCCAGGTCGAGCTGCCGGTCGGCGGCAAGGGGCAGGTGCTGACCGTCCCGGATTCGGCGGTGATCGACAGCGGTACGCGGCAGATCGTTCTCGTGCAAGCCAAAGAAGGCCGCTTCGAGCCGCGGGAAGTCAAGCTCGGCGCTCGCAGCGACAGTTACGTGGAAGTTCTCGAAGGTGTCAAGGACGGCGAACAGGTGGTGGTCGCGGCCAACTTCCTGATCGATGCCGAGAGTAATCTCAGGGCCGCCATCGGTGGCCTGGGCGGTCACACCGGGCACGGCGGCGCAGCGAAAACGGACACCGCCTCGCCAGCCGCCAAACCGGCTGCCGCCGGACACCAGGCTGAAGGTACGGTGGACGGCGTGGACGCCAGGGCGGGAACCGTCAGCCTCAACCACGGCCCGGTGGAAACGCTCAAATGGCCGGCCATGACGATGGAGTTCAAGGTTGCCAACGCGGCGCTGCTGAAGGATCTCAAGCCAGGGACATCAGTCGTTTTTGAATTCGTCGAACGCCAGCCCGGCGAGTGGGTGATCACGGGCATCAAGCCAATGGGGAGCGCCAAAACGGCCAGCCAGCAGGCGCCCGCATCCGCCGATTCCCACGCTGGACACTGACGGAGAGACGCCATGCTGGCCAAAATCATTGAATGGTCGGGCAGGAATCTTTTCCTCGTCCTGCTCGCCACCCTCTTCGTCGTCATCGGCGGCATCTACGCCGTCGTGAAGACCCCGCTCGATGCCCTGCCCGACCTCTCGGACGTGCAGGTCATCGTCTACACCGAGTATCCCGGCCAGGCGCCGCAGGTGGTCGAAGACCAGGTCACCTATCCGCTCACCACGTCCATGCTCGCCGTGCCCAAGTCCAAGGTGGTGCGGGGCTTCTCCTTCTTTGGCGCGTCCTTCGTCTATGTGATCTTCGAAGATGGCACCGACATCTACTGGGCCCGCTCGCGGGTGCTGGAGTATTTATCCTCGCTCACCGGGCGTCTGCCGCAAGGCGTCACGCCGCAGCTCGGGCCGGACGCCACCGGCGTCGGCTGGGTGTATCAGTATGTCTTGCTGGCCAAGGACAAGACGTTGGCGGAACTGCGCACGATCCAGGACTGGTATGTGCGCTATCAGTTGACCAAGGCGCAAGGGGTGGCCGAGGTGGCTTCCATCGGCGGCTTCGTCCAGACTTATCAGGTGACGGTGGACCCGGTGAAGCTGCGCGCCTACGGGATTCCGCTGTCCAAGGTCTCCCAGATCATCCGCGACTCCAACCGCGACGTCGGCGGGCGGGTGGTGGAAATGGCCGAAACCGAGTACATGGTGCGCGGCATGGGTTATCTGCGCGGCAAGGGCGACATTGAAGCGCTGGTGGTGAAGAGCGACAAGGGCACGCCGGTGCTGATTCGCGACATCGCCCGGGTTGAACTGGGGCCGGATGAGCGGCGCGGCCTGACCGAGCTCAACGGTGAGGGCGAAGTGGTGTCCGGCATCGCCATGGCCCGCTTCGGCCAGAACGCGCTGGAGGTCATCGGCAATCTCAAGGCCAAGGTGAGCGAAATTTCCGCCGGCCTGCCGGAGGGTGTCAGCATCGAGGCGGTCTATGACCGCTCCGATCTGATCCATCGCGCCATCGAGAACCTGAAGGGCACGCTGATCGAGGAAAGCCTGATCGTTGCGGCGGTGTGCGTGATCTTCCTGCTGCACGTGCGCTCAGCCCTGGTGGCCATCCTGATGCTGCCGGTGGGGGTGCTGATCGCCTTCATCGCCATGCGTGCTCTGGGCATGAACTCCAACCTCATGAGCCTCGGCGGTGTCGCCATCGCCATCGGTGCGATGGTGGATGCGGCGATCGTGATGATCGAGAACGCCCACAAGCATCTGGAGCGGCTGAAGGAAGGCCATACCAACCAGGATCGCGCCGATGCGATGATTGCGGCGTGCAAGGAAGTGGGGCCGGCGCTGTTCTTCTCGCTGCTGATCATCACGGTGTCGTTCCTTCCCGTGTTCACCCTCGAAGCGCAGGAGGGGCGGCTGTTCTCCCCGCTCGCCTACACCAAGACCTTCTCCATGGCCGGTGCCGCCTTGCTGTCGGTCACGCTGGTGCCGGTGCTGATGATGCTGTTCATTCGCGGCAAGATCATGCCGGAAGCGAAGAACCCGGTGAACCGCTTTCTGATCTGGATTTATCGTCCGATCATCGCCTGGGTGATGCGCTGGAAGAAAACGACTATCGTCGCCGCCATACTTGCACTCGGTGTGTCGATTTACCCCGCTTCGAAGCTGGGCAGCGAGTTCATGCCGACGCTGAACGAGGGCACGCTGTTCTACATGCCGGCTTCACTCCCCGGCATGTCGATCACCAAGGCGGCGGAACTGCTGCAAACCCAGAACAAGATCATCAAGAGCTTCCCCGAAGTGGTTTCGGTCTATGGCAAGGCGGGCCGCGCCAATACCGCCACCGACCCGGCGCCGGTCGAGATGTTCGAGACCGTGATCAACCTCAAGCCGGAGTCGGAATGGCGGCCCGGCATGACGATAGACAAGTTGATCGCCGAACTGGACAAGGCGCTGCAATTCCCCGGCGTCGCCAACTCCTGGACCATGCCCATCAAGGCGCGCATCGACATGCTCTCCACCGGCATCCGCACCCCGATCGGCATCAAGGTCTTCGGCAAGGATCTGGGCGAGATGGAAAAGCTGGCCAAACAAATCGAAGCCGTGGTGAAGACCGTGCCGGGAACGACCTCCGCCTTCGCGGAACGCATCACCGGCGGCTATTACCTCAACATCGAACCGGATCGCGAGCAACTGGCCCGTTACGGCCTGGCGGTCGGCGACCTGCAGGAGGTCATCGGCACCGCGCTGGGCGGCGAGACGGTAACGACCACGGTGGAAGGACGCGAGCGCTTCGGGGTGCAGGTTCGCTACCCGCGCGAACTCCGTTCCAACCCGCAGCAGATCGCCCGCGAGGTGCTGGTGCCGACCATGGATGGCGCGATGGTTCCGCTCGGCCAGGTCGCCAAAGTGGAAATCGCCAGGGGCACCCCGGGCATCCGCACCGAGAACGCGCTTCTCTCCGCCTACATCTTCGTCGACATCCGCGACCGGGACATCGGCTCCTACGTGGCCGACGCGCGCAAGGCAGTGGCCGATCAGGTGAAATTCCCGGCGGGCTATTACATCACCTGGAGCGGCCAGTTCGAATACATGGAGCGGGCCATCCAGAAGATGAAAGTCGTCATTCCGGTGACCCTGCTCACCATCTTCCTGCTGCTCTACCTCAACTTCCGGCGGCTGACCGAGACGTTCATCGTCATGCTCTCGGTGCCCTTCGCCCTGGTTGGCGGCATCTGGCTGATGTGGGCGCTCGGCTACAACCTCTCGGTGGCCGTGGCGGTCGGCTTCATCGCACTGGCCGGCGTCGCGGCCGAAACCGGCGTGGTGATGCTGATCTACCTCGACCATGCCCTGAACGAGCTTAAAGCCAAGCGCGAAGCCGAAGGCGGCAAGCTGGCCCTGCCCGATCTCTACGCCGCGGTGATGGAAGGCGCGGTGGAACGGGTGCGGCCGAAGATGATGACGGTAGTGGCGATCATGGCCGGCCTGCTGCCGATCATGTGGAGCAGCGGCACCGGCTCCGAGGTGATGAGCCGCATCGCCGCGCCGATGGTGGGCGGCATGGTCTCCTCGACGATCCTGACATTGATCGTCATCCCGGCGCTCTATGCCCTGGTCAAGGAATGGACGCTTTTCAAAGAAAAATAGCATGAAGGGAAAATGCTATCCCGCCCTGCGCTCTGCTGCTGACGGGTGGCGGCAAGGGCAACGCCCTGTATAGGAAATCGACGGCGTGGCGATCTGGATTACCCTCGCTGTGGCCACCCGCGTCAAACCTGCGGTACTGTCCAGTCTGCCGTTACGCACGCGGCTTGAAACTGTTTGATGGCCGGGTCGATAATTGGTAAACTAGATTTCAAGATATTCAACTATGAATTCAAGAATGCTTAACCGCACCTTGGCTTGCGCAAAGACGGGAGACTTGGACGCGGCAAAACATAATGCTTCGGGAGGAATCAGAACCAAACGCGTGTGAGCGCAGTTTCCATCAAACTGCGACTCCAGCTCGCCAAGCCACAGAACTCCCGATCAAACCATCGCACGGCGGCCAAGCGGCCCCCGCAAGACGTGCCGTTCGCCACTGACCATCATATAAACCAACAGGTTGTGAAGCAGTTCTTTGGGTACGGAAGAGATATCCCCGAGTCCGCCAGGGGATTTTTTGTGTTTTATAATACGGCAACTCTGAATTGAGCGTCACACCATGCAATTGAAGCGCTTCCTGCCTTTTTTGAACTGGTTTCCGCTGCGCGGCGATGCCGTCAAGGCCGACTTTATCGCCGGCATTACCGTCGCCCTGGTCCTGATTCCCCAATCCATGGCCTATGCCCAGCTTGCCGGCCTGCCTCCCTATTACGGGCTCTACGCGGCATTCCTCCCCGGCATCATCGCCGCCTTGTGGGGCTCTTCCGCCCAGCTCGCCACCGGACCGGTGGCGGTGGTCTCCCTGCTCACGGCATCCACGCTCGCCCCCCTGGCAGCCACCGGCTCCAGCCAGTTCATCGCCCTGGCGATTCTGATGGCGCTGATGGTGGGCATCATTCAGCTCGCCCTGGGGGTATTCAAGCTCGGCGTGGTCGTCAACTTCCTCTCCCATCCGGTCATCGTCGGTTTTACCAACGCCGCCGCCATCATCATCGGCCTGTCCCAGCTCAACAAGCTGTTCGGCGTCTCGATGGGGCGCAGCGAACATTTCATCCAGGATATCTGGGGCGTGCTGCAACAGGTTGGCGATACCCATATTCCAACGCTGCTGATGGGCGTCTCCGCCTTCGCCATCATGTGGGGGCTGAAAAAATTCACCCCCAAGATGCCCGGCGTGCTGATCGCCGTCGCCCTCACCACCATCGTAAGCTGGGCTATCGGCTTCGAGCACAACAGCAAGGGCAAGATCGAGGAAATCATGGATACTGAGGTCAAGACCCTCGCCAACGAGTTTTCCCAGACCGAAACCAAGATCGACGAACTGAACAACAAGCTCAGCGCCAAATCGGCCGAACTCAAACAGCATCAAAAAAGCCATGAAGGCAGCAGCCAGCGCACCGCCGCGCTGAACTACGAAATCGAGTTGCTCAAACTGGAGCTCAAGGATGCGGGAGGCGAAAACCGCAAGCTTGCCCGCTCCATGCGCAAGTTCCTTTTCGAGCAAGTGCCCGCAGCCGATGGTCAACCCGCCAAGCTTTATCTGGCCGGCCAGGTGCCCCGGAGCGAAAAATCCGACGGCTACCGCTGGCGCATCAAGAAAGTGAGCAAGGGCGAACTCAAGCTGGTCGGCGGTGGCGAAGTCGTAGGCGCCATCCCGGCCGGCCCGCCCAAATTCGACCTGCCCAAATTCAGTTGGGACATGATGGCGACGATGTTTTCCGGGGCGCTGGTGATTTCACTGGTGGGTTTCATGGAGGCGATCTCCATCGCCAAGGCGATGGCGGCCAAAACCAGGGACCGCATCGACCCCAACCAGGAGCTGATCGGGCAGGGCCTCGGCAACATCGTCGGCAGCTTCAGCCAGGCGTTTCCAGCCAGCGGTTCGTTCTCGCGCTCCGCGGTAAACCTCAATGCCGGCGCCCAAACCGGCATGTCCTCTGTGTTCGCCGGGGTGATCGTGCTGGTCACTCTGCTGCTCCTCACTCCGCTGCTGTATCACCTGCCCCAGGCTGTGCTGGCCGCGGTGATCATGATGGCGGTCATCGGCCTGGTCAATTTCAAGGCGATCAAGCATGCCTGGCACACCCACAAGCACGATGGCATCGCCTCGGTCGTGACCTTCGTCGCCACCCTGGCTTTTGCGCCCCACCTGGATAACGGCATCATGCTCGGCGCCGGCCTGGCCATCATCCTCTACCTTTACCGCACCATGTCGCCGCGCGTTGCCATCCTCGGCCGTTATCACGACGGCACCCTGCGCGACGCCAAAGTGCACAATCTGCCGGTCAGCGAATACATCATCGCCATCCGCTATGACGGCTCCCTCTATTTCGCCAACGTGCCCTATTTCGAAGACACCATCCTGGAGGCGGTATCCAACAGCCCCTGCGCCAAACACCTGCTGATCGTGTCGGATGGCATCAACCAGCTCGACGCTTCGGGTGACGAGGTCATCCACCACGTGGTGGAAAGGCTGCGTTCCAACGGCATCCGGGTGGTCTTCAGCGGATTGAAGAAGCAGGTGATCGACGTCATGCGCCATTCCGGCCTGTTCGATTACATCGGCCAGGAAAACATTTTCCCCGACGAGGACAAGGCGCTGGATTCAATTTACGCCGAAGTGCTTGAGGCAGACCCCAATGCGCAATGCCGTCTGATGAAGGGCGGGCACATTGGCGGTGCCGATGGGGTAAAAACCTGGCTATAATAGCCGCCAATAACAAGATGCTGGAGAACCCCTCGTGATCTTTGTTTCAACCCTGCTGCCCATCGACGTCGCATTGGGGGTCATCGTCTATTGGCTGCTGCTGGCCTTCGCCGGCCTGCTGCTGCAGAATACCCGCACCATCACGCGAGTGATCTTTCCCGCCGGCGCAGCCGGCGCCCTGGTACTGGCGGCGGCTGCCCTGAGCGGGCTGGGTGGCCCAGCCAACGTGGCGGTGCTTCCGCTCGGCCTGCCCGACCTGCCCTTTCATTTGCGCATGGACTCGCTGTCCGCCTTTTTCATGCTGTTGCTCGGCGCCGCCAGCATCGGCATCTCGCTCTATTCCGCAGGTTATTTCCGCGACTACGAGGGCAACGAACTGGGACTGTTATGCTTCGAATACCACATTTTTCTCGCCGCCATGGCGCTGGTATTCCTGGCGGACGATGCCTACCTGTTCATGGTGGCATGGGAAGCCATGGCGCTGTCCTCCTACTTCCTCGTCACCACCGACCATGTTGTCCCGGAAATCCGCCGCGCCGGCTTCCTCTACCTGTTAATCGCCCATGTCGGCGCAATCGCCATCCTGATGTGCTTCGGCGTGATGCAGGGGGGGCATGGCGACTACACCTTTGCCACCATGCGCAACGCGCATCTGAACGAATTATGGGCCAGCGTCACCTTCCTCCTGGCGCTGTTCGGCTTCGGCGCCAAGGCCGGCATCGTGCCGCTGCACGTCTGGCTGCCTGAAGCCCATCCGGCCGCCCCCTCGCCGGTCTCCGCCATGATGAGCGGCATCATGCTGAAAACCGCGATCTACGGGATCTTACGTGTCACTTTCGACCTGATCGACGTACAGTTGTGGTGGTGGGGCGTGCTGGCACTGACGCTGGGCCTGATTACCGCGCTGTTCGGGGTAATATTCGCGGCAGTGCAGACGGACATGAAACGTCTGCTCGCTTATTCTTCGATCGAAAACATCGGCATCATTCTGGTCGGCATCGGCCTCGCCATCACCTTCCACGTCTTCCGCAAGGATGCGGTGGCGGCGCTGGCGCTCACCGCCACGCTTTATCACGCCCTCAACCACGCATTCATGAAAGGGCTGCTGTTCCTTGGCACCGGTTCGGTACTGCATGCCACCGGCGAGCGCAAACTGGGCAAGCTGGGCGGCCTGATTCACCCCATGCCGAAACTGGCCCTGCTGGTTTTGGTCGGCGCACTGGCCATTGCAGGCCTGCCGCCCCTGAACGGCTTCGTTTCCGAATGGCTGATATTGCAGGCCTTCCTGTTATCGCCGGGACTGCCCCATTCCTACCTCAACATGCTGATCCCGATCGCCGCAGCGGCACTGGTGCTCGCTTCGGCGCTTGCGGGCTACGTCATGGTCAAATTCTACGGGGTGATTTTCCTCGGCCAGCCGCGCGAGGGGAAATTCGAAGATGCGCACGATATCGGCATCTGGGAGCGGATCGGGCTAGGCTGGCTGGCTCTCGGCTGCATCCTGCTGGGGGTATTCCCGGTATTCGTCATCCTGCTCATCGACCCGGTTACCCAGTTGATGGTCGGCCATACCCTGGGCGGCAGCGCCGCCCAGACCGGCTGGCTGTGGCTGACCCCGCTTGAACCGGGGCGCGCCAGCTACAGCCCGCTGATCCTGTTCCTGATCGTCATCGTCGGCGTCATATTTACCATGCTTGCGGTGAAAAAATTTTATCACGGCCGCCTGCGCCACGGCCCGGCATGGGATTGCGGCTTCCCCGAACAGACCGCGCGCATGCAGGATACCGCGGAAGGTTTCGGCCAGCCGATCCGCCAGATATTCGAACCGTTTTTCGGGGTCACCCGCATCGTGCCCACCCCGTTTGACAAGCACCCTCACTACCGCGGCGAATCGCGCGACCGCATTTGGGATTACGCTTACTTGCCGATCGCCTCGGTCACTGAAAAACTCTCCGCGCTGATCGGCAGGCTGCAGCATGGCCGCATCCATATTTATCTGCTCTATAGCTTCCTGACCCTGCTTGCTTTGCTGGCCTTTGTCCGATGAATATTTCCGGCATTCTTCTCCAACTTTTCCAGAACACGCTGGTGGTGCTGGTCGCGCCCCTGCTGCTGGGCTGGGTCAATCAGTGCCGCGCCTGGCTGCAAAACCGTACCGGGCCCGGCATACTGCGACCTTACCTCAACCTGTTCAAGCTGTTCCAAAAGGATGCAGTACTGGCGCATAACGCCTCGCCGCTGTTCCGTTTCCACCCCTACATCCTGTTTGCCTGCATGTGGCTGGCAGCATCACTGGTGCCGGTAATTGCGACGGACCTGCCGCTTTCCCCGGCGGTCGACGTCATCGTCCTGGTCGGAATTTTCGCACTGGCGCGGGTATTCATCTCGCTGGCAGCGATGGATATCGGCACTTCCTTCGGCACACTCGGTGCACGGCGCGAGATGCTGGTCGGTTTCCTCGCCGAGCCGGCTTTGCTGATGGTGTTCTTCACCGCTGCCGCAATCAGCCATTCCACCTCGCTGAGCACCATCGTCGAAACCCTGGCCCACAAGCAGTTTGTGCTCCATCCCAGCCTGGCCTTCGCCGCGATCGCCTTCATCATGGTACTGCTGGCGGAGAATGCCCGCATCCCGGTGGACAATCCCTCCACCCACCTCGAACTGACGATGATCCACGAGGCCATGATCCTTGAATACTCGGCCCGCCACCTCGCCCTGATCGAATGGGCGAGCGCACTCAAGCTGCTCGCCTTCAGCACGATCGGGATCGCCGTTTTCCTGCCGTGGGGCATTGCCGAGGCCGGCAATTGGGGCGCAATCCCTCTGGCTCTTGTCGCACTTTTCCTGAAACTCGCGGCAGCGGGAGCCGGCTTGGCGCTGCTCGAAACCGTTTCAGCGAAGATGCGCATCTTCCGCGTGCCGGAATTCATGGGTACCGCCTTCCTGCTGGCGGTGTTGGGCCTGCTCGTTCATTTCCTGCACGGAAGCTGAAATGGAAAACTTTTACGGACAACTCATCAATCTGTTCGCGGCGCTGCTGCTCCTGATCGCCTTCGGCATGCTGTCCCAGCGCCGGGTGCTGTCCCTGATCAACCTGTTCGCAATGCAGGGCCTTGTCCTGTCGGTCAGCACCATGTTCGTCGCTTACACCTCCCACCAGCACCACCTGTACTATTCGGCGGCGCTGACCCTGGTGCTGAAAGTGCTCATCCTGCCTTGGATTCTGCATCGCCTGATCCGCAAGCTCAATGTCAAATGGGATGTCGAAACGCTGATCAACATCCCGACCACCATGCTGGTCGGCATCGCACTGGTGGTGTTCGCCTTCAACCTGGCGGCCCCCATTTCCCTGATGGCCGGCACCATTACCAAGAGCTCCCTGGGAATCGCCATGGCCAGCGTGCTGCTCTCGTTCCTGATGATGATCACGCGCAGCAAGGCGGTGCCGCAGGTAATCGGCTTTCTCGCCATGGAAAACGGCCTGTTCTTCGCCGCCACCAGCGCAACCTATGGCATGCCGATGGTGGTGGAACTCGGCATCGCGCTCGACGTGCTGGTGGGCATGTTCATTCTGGGTATTTTCTTCTTCCAGATTCGGGAAACCTTCGACAGCCTGGATTTGAAGCACATGGAAAAACTTAAGGAAGATTGACTTGGAAATTCTCTGGATACTGGCGATTCCCCTGATCGGCGGCCTGCTGCTGGCGCTCTTCGGCTGCCAGCGCTTCGCGCCCGAGCTCAACTCGGCGATGAGCTTCGGCACCTTCCTGGCATCGGCATTCCTCACTGTCCGTGTCATCACCGACGGCCCGATGACCGCCCTGAACGAACAATTTTTCGTCGATTCATTCAACGTCTTCCTGGTGGCGCTCACCGCCTTCGTCGCCTTCACCACCTCGCTGTTCTCGCGCCCCTACATGCGCATCGAGCAGCACCACGGCAAGCTCAGCATCAACATGCTGCGCCTCTACCACAGCATGTACCAGTTGTTCACCTTCACCATGCTGCTGGCGCTCCTGACCAACAACCTCGGCATCATGTGGGTGGCGATGGAAGCGGCGACCCTCACCACCGTGCTGCTGGTCTCTCTTTACCGCACCCCGGCCAGCCTCGAGGCGGCGTGGAAATACTTCATCCTTTGCGGCGTGGGTATCGCCCAGGCCCTGTTCGGCACCATCCTGGTGTATTTTGCGGCGGAAAAGGTGCTCGGCGCAGGCGGTACCGCCCTGCTGTGGACCCACCTCGATGTCGTCAAAACCCAGCTCGAGCCGACCGTGCTCTCCCTGGCCTTCGTCTTCCTGCTGGTGGGCTACGGCACCAAGGTCGGCCTGGCGCCGCTGCACAACTGGCTGCCCGATGCGCACGCCGAAGGGCCGACACCGGTTTCCGCGGTGCTCTCCGGCTTGCTGCTGAACGTCGCGCTGTATGCCGTGGTGCGCTCCAAGGTGCTGGTGGACGGTGCCCTGGGCAGCCATCTCGCCGGCAACCTGATGATGGGATTCGGGCTGCTCAGCGTGGTCATGGCCGCCTTCTTCCTGTCGCGCCAGAAGGACGTCAAGCGCATGTTCGCCTACTCCTCGATCGAGCACATGGGGCTGATGACCTTCGCCTTCGGCATGGGCGGCCCGGTCGCCACTTTCGCCGGCATGCTGCACATGACGGTGCATTCCCTCACCAAGTCGGCGATCTTCTTCGCCGTCGGCCACGCCGCCCAGCAGACCGGCACCCAACTGATGGAACGCATTCGCGGCCTGATCAAGACCAGTCCCACCATCGGCTGGGGTCTGGCGATCGGCACCCTGGCCATACTCGGCATGCCGCCATTCGGCGTGTTCGCCAGCGAGTTCATGATCATCACCACCGCCATGCACTCCTACCCGTGGACCACACCGTTCCTGCTCGCCGCGCTGGGCGTCGCGTTCGCCGCGATTTTCGGCCGCATGCAGACCATGGTGTTCGGCGAAACCACCGAGCAGCCCCTGCCTCATCCGCCCGCGCTGGTGCCGGTATTCGTCCACCTGGGCCTGGTGCTGCTGCTCGGCCTGTACATACCGCCCTACCTGGCGGACTGGTATCGCCAGGCAGCGGCGTTGATCGGATGAGTTGATTAAAAACTTTAACCACGAATTAACACGAATGTTCACGAATAGGCACGAATGATGGCAACAAGGCAAATACAACGATCGCACATTGAGCTTGGTTTTTATTCGTGTGAATTCGTGAACATTCGTGTAATTCGTGGTTAATTTAAAGCCAAAAACATGCGCCTAGACGAATTCCCGGCAAAATTTCCAAAACTCCCCGGCGCCATGCCGATCTGGCATGGCACAGTGGATTCCACCGAATTCCGCAACCTGTGCGAACAGGTGCAACGCGGTGGCGGCAAACTGGTGGCGCTGTGGGGCAGCGATGAACTCGCAAGGGATGCCGGCTACGCCCTCCACACCTCGCTGGTCACTGCCATCGGCATGCTCTGCCTGACCCTGCCGGTGAATGCGGAGCGCCCCTCCTTCCCCGATATCAGCGACCTGTTTCCGGCCGCCAACCGTATGCAGCGCGCCGTGGCCGACCTGCTCGGGCTGCACGCCAGCGGCAACGACGACCACCGCAAATGGCTGCGCCACGGCTCCTGGCCGGGCAGCGTACACCCGTTGCGCAAAAACTTCGACGGCGGCACCGTGTTCCCCACGGAAACAGACGCTTACCGGTTCGTCACGGTCACCGGCGACGGTGTGCATGAGATCCCGGTCGGCCCGGTACATGCCGGCACCATCGAACCGGGCCATTTTCGCTTTTCGATCATCGGCGAGCGCGTGCTGAAGCTGGAACAACGCCTCGGCTACAAGCACAAGGGCATCGAAAAACTGTTCGAGAGCATGACCCTGGAACAAGGCGCCAAACTGGCTGGACGCGTCAGCGGCGACAGCACCGTCGCCTACGCCTGGGCCTACGCCCAGGCGGTGGAATCCGTCGCCGGCACCGCTCCCACGCCGCGTGCCGCGGCACTTCGCGCCATCCTGCTCGAACTGGAGCGCATCCACAATCATCTCGGCGACCTCGGCTACCTCGGCAACGACGTGGCGCTGGCGTTTGGCTTCGCCCAGTTCTGGATTCTCAAGGAAGACCTGCTGCGGATGAACCACGAGACATTCGGCCACCGCTACCTGATGGATAGAGTGGTGCCCGGCGGCGTTGCCTGCGACCTTGACGGCAAGGGCCGGGAACGCATCCTGCAAGTGCTCAGGCACCTCGAAAAGGGGGTCGGGATCCTGAAAGACATTTACGACGAGCATGCCGGCGCCCAGGACCGCTTCCTCACCACCGGGCGGGTCACGCCAGACCTGGCGGCGCAACTGGGACTGACCGGCATGGCCGGACGCGCCAGCGGCCAGGCGTGGGATCTGCGCGCCCAGTTCCCCTGTGAGCCCTACGACAAGCTTGATGTGCGCATGGCCACCCACATCAATGGCGATGTCGCGGCACGGGTCACCGTGCGCTTCGAGGAGGTGCAGGAGTCGATACGATTGATCCGCCTGATCCTGGATCGCCTGCCGGCGGGGGAATGCCTCGTGCCTGTCGCGGATGCGCCGGAAAATGCGTTCGGCGTCGGCTGGGTGGAAGGATGGCGCGGCGAAATCCTGATAGCGCTGCACACCGGCAAGGACAACGCCATACACCGCCTGCACCCGCACGACCCGTCATGGCAGAACTGGCCCGTACTGGAGCATTCGATCATCGGCAACATCGTGCCGGATTTCCCGCTCATCAACAAATCGTTCAACCTGAGTTACACCGGGGTTGATTTATAATTTTTTCACCGCAAAGGACGCAAAGGAAAGCAAAGCAAGTTTTCATGGAAATATCGGCCTGATTGATTTTGCGAGTTGGGCGACACGTCGCCCATCCCTGCCTACCCCGTTTCCTTCGCGTTCCTTGGCGCCCTTTGCGGTTAATGCTTTTGGGTTATAAAAGTTATGTACCAGATCATCAAGCAAATCCTGAAAACCGGCATCAAGACCGAAGCCCCGCCCGGCCCGGACGATGCCCTGCGCGCCGAGGCGCAGCGCCTGAACAAGGAAATCCTGCGCCACGTCGGCCGGGCACTGGCCATCCGCCACGTCGACGCCGGATCCTGCAACGGCTGCGAACTGGAAATTCACGCCCTCAACAACGCTTACTACAATATCGAGGGGCTGGGCATACACTTCGTCGCCAGCCCGCGCCATGCCGACATGCTGCTGGTGACCGGGCCGGTTTCGCGCCACATGGAAATTGCGCTCAAGCGCACCTACGATGCGACCCCGGAGCCCAAGCTGGTGGTCGCCGTCGGCGACTGCGGCTGTACTGGCGGCATCTTCTCCCCGACCAATTCTCTCGGGGACAAGGGCGAGAGCTACGCCAGTTGCGGCAAAATTTCCAACGTGATCCCGGTGGATGTCGCCGTGCCCGGCTGCCCGCCCGCGCCGATCGCTCTGCTGCAAGGCATACTCACCGCCATCAGCGGCGGCGTCAAAGCCGGGAACCCTTCAGAATAGCGAATGCCCTTTGCCGAGAACACCGGCAGGGTCTCACTCAGCGGCTAGCGTTTCCAGAACGCGGGAACGCCCATTGAGCACAGCCGTGCGCATGAACATCTTGCCCGCCAAATCGGGATATTCGGTACGGATCACATCGGCGGCGAACTGCGACAGGAATCGTGCCTTAAGCTCTGCGCGAGCCCGATCCACGCCGATTTCTCCATATGGGGACGACGCCAGCAGCAGAAAACCATCATCCGGAATACGCCCGGCGCGCATATTGTTCTCGACAATCCCCGCCGCCTGACGGATCGGCCAGGTCCGGACTGTAGGGGCCGATGATCAGCGCGAGGTTGGGCATGTGCAGAAAATCGAAACCGCGCCCGACGCACATCATCCACTCCCTATGCTCGATATCGAGGGTGCGCGCAGCGCGCTTCACCTCGGCGATGTGAGCGATGTTACCCAGAATGAGCGGCAGCAGATCATGGCGCACCTGGTTGGGCATGTCGGGGAACAGCGTCTCCAAGCGCAGCGACAGGGTGCTCTCAGCCCCGGGGGCGAGCCGGGATGCGTCGAGCACTTCACCGCTGGCGCCGTGCAGGATAAGCGCATCGTCGTCGGTCTCGAAGCCGCAGACGATGGGATAGACCGTGCCGTGACCGAGGCCAAAGACGTGTTCCACCTGGCGCTTGATCGCGTAAGTGTGAGCGATTGCCGCCTCGGTGTCGAAGCAAAAACCGGCGCAGCCGCGGTGCTTGTCGCCCCTGGAAAAGTGATAGGTGATCAGCATCAGCACCCGGCGGCCGGTTGTGACCTTGTCGTGCACGAAGTTGGCAAGCACTTCCCCGAGGTGCGGCCAGCCCAGATTGAACATGCCGCCGAGGTTGCGGATCGGCTGGATGATGCCCGGCGGCGTGTTGGTGGCGACGGGGATGTTGATGCGGCCGTCCATGCACTTGAGCACGACGATGGCGGAAGGATGCTCGGCCAGATAGCGCTCGCGGGCTAGGAACTCCTCGGGGCTGCAATAGCTTGCCGAGTGTCTTTGGGCGACTTCAAGCACCCAGTCGATGCGCTGGTGGATGGTCTTGCTGTGTATGTCCATGGGCCTCTTTCCCGAATACCGGCATATCCGAATATCCCGATAGCGGAAAATAATACCCGAAAATTTTACTAAGCAGGAGCGCTTAATCAGCGCCCGCACAGGTGACTTGGCGGGAACGCTAGTTGTCAGTCAACTTAAAGCGACTGTGCGTTCTTTGTAGGTGCGAATTCATTCGCACATTTGGCCGAATGAATTCGGCCCTACAAGAAAATCACGCACATTCAACATGACTGACTACTAGTCGCTTAGCCGTACGCGTTCGATCTGTTCGCACATCTGCCGCACGCCATCGAGCGTACGCGGAGTCGGACGGTGAATCAGGTCTGCGTTGACCAGAAACAGATGATGCCTGCTTACTGCAGCCAGGCGCGGGTAATGCCGCCAGCCATCCAGCAGGCCACGCTTGCCAATGTGCCTGCCGCCGCCGACAATCGCCTCCGGATTCGCCGCCAGCACGCTTTCGGCAGAAATCCTGGGCACCAGATTCCTGGCGCCGGCAAACACGTTCCTGCCGCCGCAGGCTGCAATGATATCGCTGATGAAATGCGCTCCATTCACGGTGAGCAGCGGCTCGTGCCAGATTTCATAGAACACCCGCACCGGCCGACGGCCGCTGTAACGCCGCCGCAAGGCGTCCGCCTCATCACTGAATTTGTCCGCGCTTTTCGCCGCATCCGGTTGCGTGCCGGCCAGTTCGCCGATGGTTTTGATCAGGCGCGGAACGTCATCCAGCCGCAGCGGCTCGGTGAGAAAGACAGGAATGCGCAATCTTTCCAGCGTGGCGATATCGGCGGCGCTATTGCCGCTTTTCCAGCCGATGACAAGGTCCGGTTTCAGGGCAAGGATGCGCTCGGCGTCCATCTTTCCATAACTGCCGACCTGGGGGATTTTTCTTGCTGCCGCGGGATAATCGCTGTAGGCGGTCACACCGACCAGCCTGTCGCCGGCACCGGCGGCAAAGATCAGTTCCGTGGCGTGAGGCGCCAGCGAGACGATGCGCCGGGCGGGCGCGGGCAGGACGACAACCCGGCCGCCATCGTCCGCCAGCTTGACAGTCGCTGCCGAAGCCGGCCCCGCGGCCAGGAAAAGCAATGCCAGCGCGGCGAACCGGCTAGCCCGCCAGCCTGCCGTCATGGAATACCAGGCTGGGAAAAGCCTCCGCGCCCGCGCCCTCGACCACGATACGGCTGATCGCCGCATTGCCCACCTGGATGCGGAACATATGGCTGAAGGGAATGGCCAGAACCTGCGACAGCACCATGCGGATCACGCCGGCGTGGGCCACCACCAGGACATGGCGGCCTGTGTTCTGCTCCGCGACCTGACCCCATGCCGCCTTGACGCGAACCGCGAAGCGGTCGATGTCTTCCGCGCCGGCGGGACGGTTGTGCACCGGATCGCGGCGATAGCGCCGCAGGATATCCGCATCGCCCGCAGTCAGTTCTGCCGCTGTCTTGCCCTCCCACTCGCCGTATCCGAGTTCGGCCAGCCGGTCGTCCACGCTCACCGGGATTTCCAGTTTTTCGCCCAGCGCATGCGCGAATTCGGCACACCGCGAAAGCGGCGAGCTGGCGATCTGCTGCCAGCCGCGGAAATCGCCCACCGCGGCCCACATCTGGCGCCACCCTTTTTCGCTCAGTGGATCGTCGGTGCGGCCGCGGTAGCGACGTCCGCCAACGGGCTCGCCGTGGCGGATCAGGTCTATGATAGTCGATTGCATGGAAGAATTGAGAAGGGAGCTACCCGCCCACCCAGCCCGCGAGGGTGAGCAACAAGAGCAACACCAGCCACAGCACTATCGCGCGCCATACCAGGCTGACGGAGCTATCCAGGTAATCGGCGTCGGCATCGTCGCCGAGACCGAGCTCCGGACGAAACTCGATCGTACCCCCATAGCGCAGCGGCTCACCCAGCTTGACGCCCAGGGCGCCCGCCCCGCTCGCCAGCACGATGCCCATGCCCTGCTGCACCCATGCTGCCGCCTGCGAGCGCCAGCAATACACCGCGTCCTCGAAATCGCCGACAACCGCGAAGCTGACGGCGGTCAGACGCAGCGGCACCCAGTCCATCATTTCGTAAACCTGCGTGGCGGTTTTCCCGAATTCACCGGATTCCGGCTCAGTGAGGGCGCCCCATTTCTGGCTGGCCAACTGGGACAGGCGGTAGAGCACGGCACCCGCCGGGCCGAACACGACGAACCAGGCAATCACGCCGAACAGGTTCTTATGGGCGCAAGCCAGCGTCTGTTCAATGCCGACACGCGCGATTTCCGCCTCGCTGAACTCGTCGGCCGGACGTCCATGCCATTGCGCAAGCAGCCGCCGCGCCTCGTCCAGGTTCGCCGAGCGCAGCGCCAACGCGATATTCTCGGCCTGGCTGCCGACCTGTTTCAGGCTCAATACCGCATACAGCACGGCCGCGCCAAAGGCCCAGGCCAGCAGGTGATTGAGGTAATACAAGGCAGCATAAATACCGCCGACCAGGATCGTCGGCAGCAGCGCTGCCAGCAGCCACGCCAGCATGCCATGCACCCGCTGGCCGGCATTGAAATGGCGCTCGAGATAGTGGGCGTAGCGGGTGAACAGCAAGGTGACCGGGTTGCGGCTGCCCAGCGGGCGGAAATGCTCGAACAACAGGGCGGCGATCAGGGAAAACAGGCTCATCAGATATCCATTTCAACGCTAAGTTGATTGTTCTGGTAAATCTCCAGCGTGGGCAGCTTGAGCTTCATGCCACGCCCATCCAGGTATTTCAGCAGCGCCGCATAAGCCTTTCCGGCAGCCAGCCGGGGATGGGCCCGCACCTGCACCACCAGCACCTGCCTGGCCGGCACGTCAGCCACCTTGAGCGGCTCGCGCACGCTCACGCCCGGTGCAAGCAAATAACCGGTCTGCGCGGCCAGCTTGTCCCTGGCAGTGGTGCGCGGATCGTTTTGCATCAATGTCACCGCCGCGCCGCGGGCAATGCCCTGGGCCTGCAATTCCCGCAGCGCCTGGAGCTGACGCTCGGGCAGCTTGGCGTAATCCCCGCTGTGCTCCAGGTAGGCATAATGGTAGGGCCCTCGCAGTATATTTTCTTCGATATGTGCGCCGGCGAAACCTCCGACCCACCAGAAAATACTCACCAGGGGTACGACAAAGGCGGCCAGAAAATACAGCCATTGCTTCTTCAAACGTTTTCCCGTCTAGGAGCCTGCAAAACGCAAAAATACCACAATCGGACGCGCTTGTCCTGACCGGCCTATCCGCCTCTCAGCGCCTTCAGCCCCCACACCCACACATACAGCACACCGGAAACCACCGCCGCCAGCGCGGTCGCGCCATGTGCGATGGGCAGCCAGGGGGCGACGTTCAGCCAGCCGGCAGCCTGGAGCAGCACCAGCAGGATCAGGCTGATCTGCATGAATGTATTGACCTTGCTGGCAAGCAGCGGGGCCATTTCCAGGTACCCGAACAGCAGACGGAAACCCAGCGCCCCGGCGACGATGACCGCATCCCGCGCCAGGACGACAAGCACCAGCCACACCGGCAGCAAGCCCTGCGCCGCCAGGGCGATGACACAGGAAACTATCACCAGCTTGTCGGCGACCGGATCGAGCAGCGCGCCGAAGCGGGTAAACTGGTTCATTCTGCGCGCAATCTGGCCATCCAGCGCATCGCTCAGGCCCGCCGCGAGAAAGACCCACAAGGCATGTGAATACAGTCCGCTGACAAGCAGGTAAACCAGGACCGGAGCGAGCAGCGCCCGGAACAAGGTGACCGTGTTCGCAAGATTGAGCCAGTCAGCCCGTGCCATGATTTAACAGAAAGTCCGGCGGACTGCTGGCAACATTTGAATTCCACGCAAAATCATACCCGGAATATGATAGCATCCACTTGCAGGCCGATAAAATGCTCATACGCGCTCTTCTATTGCTCCCGGGATACCCTTCGTGAAGCGAATCCTTACATACCTTAGCTTGGCGGCTATCCTCACGGGATGCGGTTCAGCGGCATTCCCGCCTCATCTCGACAGCCCGAAGGTTCCATTCGTCGCAGCCGTTGGCGCCGGCGTGTTCTATCTCTACAAAGACAACTGGACAGTGGAAGAAACTCCGGCGAGCGGCGACCGGTTCCGCCTCACCCTGAGAAAGAACATATTGAGGGCAGACGGCAATTCCGAAGCCGGTTTCCTGTTCAAGCGCCGGGCCGGAGAAATCGTCGCCGAGCACGGCTTCGATGGCTACCGCATCATGGAATACAGCGAAGGCATCGAATCGGCCGCGCTCGGCTCGCAGCGGGTGGCGCAGGGCGTGATCCAATGCTACAGGGAGGCCGCCCCGGTCAAATGATTCCCGCCTGGGATGCGCAGTGGCACTTGCGCTCGCCGATCCATGAACCGCTGCTGGGCGTTCCAGAGTGGTGGCCGGACAACGGGAATGCAACCTTTTACGAAAACGCCCGCCACTTCCGTCCGGCGCCGGACCAGACTGCTGCAATCTGATCATTTACGTGCGGCAAAACGAGAAACCGGACAGCTCGGCTTGCCATACACATGCGCGCCAGATACTGCTTCACAACCCCTGAATTCGGGTTTAACATCTTTGTTGATAAAGAATGTAATAAAAAATATAACCTGACGGATAATACGGGGATCCACATGAAAAAAAGCATACTGCGCACCCTGCTGATGACCTTCCTTGGTTTCGGCGTTGCAGTCGCAGCCGTCTTTCCTTTCTACGCCAACTTCTTCGTAAACTGGAAGCCGGGCATGCTGCCGTGGTTCGTGGTCGGCTGCCTGATCGCGGGTCTGGGCATAGGCGTGGCGAATTACCTGCTGCTCAACAAAATCCTGCTGAACAGGCTGCGGCGCATTTCCGAAGTCGCCAACGCCATCTCGAACAAGGACCTCACCCAGACCTGCTCAATGCAAAGCGCTGACACCATCGGCGAGATCATCGCCAGCTTCAACAACATGTCACAAAATCTGCACGAGTTGATAGGCCAGACAGTGAAGCTGAGCGGCAATGTTTACGCCGGCAGCAGCGGCATTCACTCGGCCATGAACGGAATCAGCGGCAACCTGCGCGAGCAGAACCATAAAGCCGATGAAATCAGCAGCTCCATCGATCACCTGGCCGACACCGTAGAGCAAATTTCCTCCAATTCCGCCGCAGCCGCCGACAAGGCGAACGAAGCCGCCGAGCATGCCCGCCAGGGCGGCGACGTGGTGCATAAGACCATACAAGACATGGACAAAATCAGCCAGGCGGTGAATGAAGCTGCCAGCGCGGTCGAGGAACTGGGGCAGAACTCCGACCAGATCGGCGCGATCGTCGCGGTGATCGAGGCCATCGCCGGACAGACCAACCTGCTGGCACTGAACGCGGCCATCGAAGCCGCCCGCGCCGGCGAGCAGGGACGCGGCTTCGCGGTGGTGGCGGACGAGGTGAGAAAGCTGGCGGAAAAAACCAGCGGCGCCACGGCTGAAATCGGCGCGATGATCCAGGCCATACAGCAGAAAACCGGTGAAGCGGTCAAGACCATGAAAGCCGGCACGACGGAAGTGAAGGATGGCGTGGAGAACGCCCGCGAGGCCGGCAACTCGCTGCGCAAGATTGTTGCAGGCGCCGAGCAGGTCACCGCCATGGTGCGGGAAATCGCCAGCGCCACCCATATGCAGAGCGATCATGTACAGAATGTCCGGAAGAACATCTCCGAGATCGGCGCGCTGATCGAAAACACCCTGGAAAACACCAGCGGCTGCGCCGACCATGCCGGAGATCTCGCCGTCCAGGCGAGGAATCTCGACGACACCGTAAAAACGTTCAAACTGCAGTAACACACTGTACCGGCCATGGCGCGCAGCCTGTCACCCGATGTCGCCAAGCGCGAGGTCTGGGCATGGGCGATGTACGACTTCGCCAATTCCGGCTACACCACCGTTGTCATCACCGCCATTTTCAACGCCTACTTCGTCGGCGTCGTGGCCGGCAATGCCACTTGGGCCACATTGGCCTGGACCGCCTCGCTGGCGCTGTCCTATGCGCTGATCATGGTCACGGCGCCGGTCGTCGGCGCCTATGCCGACCTTCACGCCGCCAAAAAAAAGCTCCTGCTCCTCAGCACCATCGGCTGCGTCATATTCACCGCTGCGCTCGCGCTGGCAGGGCCGGGGACGCTTTGGCTTGCCGTGCCCCTGGTCGTGCTGTCCAACTTTTTCTACGGCAGCGGCGAAAACCTGATCGCCGCCTTTCTCCCCGAACTGGCGCGCGGCCGGGCACTCGGCCGGGTTTCAGGCTGGGGCTGGAGTCTCGGTTATCTCGGCGGGCTGGCAAGCCTGGGCGCCTGCCTCGCCTATATCGACTGGGCACAAGCCCGCGGCCTGGGCGCGGCGGAATTTGTCCCCGGCACCATGCTGATCACGGCCGGACTGTTCCTGATCGCCAGTCTGCCCACCTTCCTTTTCCTCAAGGAGCGGGCAGTGCCTCAGGCGCACGCGCAAGGCAACCTGATCCGGGCATCTTTCGCCCGGCTCGGAGAGACCCTGCGTTACGCCGGCCGCTACCGCGACCTGCGCCGCTTCCTCGTCTGCACGGTGTTCTACCAGGCGGGCATACAGGCGGTGGTCAGCCTGGCCGCGATCTATGCCCAGCAGGCCATGCGCTTTTCCACCCGCGACACCATCCTGATGGTCTTCGTGGTCAACATCACGGCGGCAGCCGGCGCCTTCTTCTTCGGCCACCTGCAAGACCGGATCGGCCATATTCCGACCATCGCCCTGACCCTGGTGCTGTGGATCCTGATGGTGCTGCTCGCCTGGGCCGCGCAGGGTCCGCCGATGTTCTGGGTCGCCGCCAATCTTGCCGGCATCGCCATGGGCGCAAGCCAATCGGCAGGACGCGCCCTGGTCGGCCTGCTGAGCCCGGCAAAACGACGTGCCGAATTTTTCGGACTGTGGGGGCTGGCAGTCAAGCTCTCCGCCATCCTGGGACCGATTACCTACGGCCTGGCCAGTTGGCTGTCGCGGGGCGACCACCGCCTTGCCATCCTCATCACCGGCAGCTACTTCGTTGCCGGGCTGGTTCTGCTGGGCGGGGTGGATGTACTGAGGGGCAGGCGCGCCGCGCTGCGCGGGGGTATAATTTAGAGCGTTGAACCCAAAAACGGCTATTGAAACCGCCAAGATGCCAAGATCGCCAAGAAATTCATGCCGTTACAGGATGCTTGTAGCTCGCCCATCGGGTGATTCGGCGAACCCGGCCTTTTCTTCGCCATTACTTGGCGTCCTTGGCGTCTTGGCGGTTCAACTGCTTTTATGGGTTGGCTGAAATTTTAGCCACAGAGAACACAGCGTTTGAAAAATCCGAAGTATTCCATTACGCTCTGCACCCTTCCTCTCAATCAATGACAAAGCTGGTACTTCTTTATGAAATGGGCCATTAAAATTCTCTTTAAGACTCTGCGCATCCTGCTCACCCCTTTCATCCTGCTTTGGGAGGTCGCGACCACGCCGAAGGGCGTCGTTCGCCAACAGGAAGAGCAGCAGCAGGTCGACCGGCAATGCCGGCACCTGCTCCTCTATCAATTCAAGACCTGCCCCTTCTGTATCAAGGTACGGCGGGAGATCTGCCGCCTGTCGCTTAATATCGAGTTGCGCGACGCGCAAAAAAACCAGAAAAACCGCGCAGACTTATTGCAGGGCGGCGGCCAGATCAAGGTACCCTGTCTGAAAATAACGGATGCGCAAGGCAATAGCCGGTGGATGTATGAGTCTTCGGCCATCATCCAGTACCTGCACCAGCGCTTTGGCTAGCAGTCTGTCGGGCTTGCTGTTTGTTAAAGCGAGCGCGTAGGGCGGGCTGAAAGTGCGAATGAATTCGCACCTACAT